>JBBITE010000050.1:0-9950 GCA_037440905.1 Anaerolineae bacterium
AGATGGCGGAGATCAAAGCCACCGACGATGAGTTTTGGAAAAGCCAGAAGAAATAGCCAGTTATCAGTGAGCAGTGATCAGTAAACAGTGACGAAAAACGAGTGGATGAGAACGACCTCATCCACTCGTTCGTTCACTTGCCATCGTGTCCATCCAGCCGTCCGACCATGTGACTACCAGACTACCCGATTATCCGACCATCCGACTACTCGACTACCGGACTACCCGACTATCGGACTACCAAACTACCAAACTACTCTATCCCATCCTCCCAGTAATATACGCTTCGGTCAATTCCTGTTTGGGGTTGGTGAATAGGGATTGAGTCTCCGAGAACTCCACCAGTTCGCCCAGCCAGAAGAGACCGGTGTAATCCGAGACGCGCGCCGCCTGCTGCATGTTGTGGGTGACGATGACGATGGTGTACTCTTTTTTCAGGTCGGCGATCAATTCTTCGACGCGCAGGGTTGCGATGGGATCGAGCGCCGAGGTGGATTCATCCATGAGGATGACCTCCGGCTGAACGGCTACTACCCGCGCGATGCAAAGTCGCTGCTGCTGCCCCAGCGATAATCCCAGCGCGTCTTTCTTCAGGTTGTCTTTGACTTCATCCCACAAGGCGGCGGCGCGCAGAGATTTTTCCACCACTTCGTCCAGGTTGACCTTCATGCCCATTACGCGGGGACCGAATGCCACGTTGTCGTAAATGGACTGCGGAAACGGGTTCGGCTTTTGGAACACCATGCCCACCCGCTGCCGCAGAGCGACCACGTCCATATCGGGGTCGTAGATGTTCTTTCCGTTCAGAAGGAGTTTCCCCTCCACGCGTGTGCCGGGGATGGTGTCGTTCATGCGGTTGAGACAGCGCAAAAACGTGGATTTGCCGCAGCCCGACGGACCGATGAGCGCGGTCACCTTGCGCGGTTGGATTTCAAGGCTGATGTTCGAGAGGGCTTTTTTGGCGTTGTAGTAGAAGTCGAGGTTGTGGACGGAGAAGACAGGCGGGGATGATTTCATGGTTGGGATTGTATCAAAAAATGAAAAAGAAAGAGGGAAGATGGACATAGAAAGTAGAAAGTCAGTAGATCAAGAAAAATCCCGCGTAGATTGCGCTCTCTAGCGCAAGCGCGGCGGTAGAGAGCGCCCAATACGCGTTTTCGTGAAGTACTAAAAGTACTGTACTTTCGCCAATTTTCGTGAATCACGAAAACCCTGCATAATTTGCGCTCTCTTGCGCAAATTCGGCGTTAGAGAACGCCAAATACGCTCTCTCGTGAAGGATTAAAAGCACCATATTTCGTATAAGACATAAAAAGGCGAAACTACAGTAAAAGTAGAAAGTGGAAAGTGGAAAGTGGAAGGTGGGGAACGGCGGAGCGTTATCGGCAAAGGGCTGCCGAAGCAGAATCAAGCCCAGGTCAAGTTTGAAGCGGTATAATTCATCCAATGAAACGTGCGTTGATTCTTCTTTTCCTTTCCTCGTTGTTTCTTGCGGCGTGTGCGTCCCATAGCGCAAGCGCCGTTTCCAATTCTTCAGCCGCCTACATCGAAAATAAAGGCTCCGATACGATGGTCAATCTGGCGCTGGCATGGGCGGAGGCGTATCAGAGCAGTCATCCCGATGTGCGCATTTCGGTGACGGGAGGCGGCTCGGGGACGGGCATTGCCGCGCTCATCAACGGCACAGTAGCGATTGCCAACGCTTCGCGGCAGATCAAGGCAGAGGAAATCGAAGAGGCGAAAGCCAACGGCGGAAACCCGATTGAGTTCGTCGTGGCGCGCGATGCGATTGCCGTGGTTGTCAACGCTGCCAATCCCGTCAGCCAATTGACTCTGCAGCAGGTCTCTGATATTTACAGCGGCAAGATCAACAACTGGAAGGAAGTGGGCGGAGAAGATCGCCCGATTGTGCGCCTCTCGCGTGAGACCAATTCCGGCACGCACGTCTATTTCCTCGAAACCGTCTTGCGGCTGGGCAACAGCAAAGACAAGACTCTCTTTTCGATGGATACGCTTCTGCTGCCCTCCTCCGAAGGCATCATCACCGAGGTGCGTCACAACCCCAATGCCATCGGCTACGATGGTTTGGGGTATGTGCCTCACGACCTGAAGGTGATTGCCATTGCCAAGGAATCTGGCGCGCCTTATGTGCTGCCGTCCATTACAACGGTGAACGATAAAAGTTACCCGATTGCGCGCGACCTGTATATGTACACCAACGGCGAACCTGGGGGAATCATCAAAGAGTATCTCGATTGGATTTTCTCGCCCGAGGCGCAGCAAATCGTTGCCGAACTTGGGTTTGTGCCTGTTTCCCTCACCCCCGCGTCCTCTCCGTGAGATGCGATGGCAAGGAGACTCATGGAAAAATCTCTCAACTGGCGTGAATTTGTCATCACCCGCCTGATCAAGGCAAGCGGCTATTCAGCCATTCTCTTTGTGCTGCTTATCTTCATCTTCCTCCTGCGCGAGGGGCTGCCCGCGCTGGGGGAGGTCAGTGTCGCTGCGCTGTTGAGCGTTCGCTGGTATCCCATCGAAGAATATTTTGGTATTCTGCCGCTTCTCACCGGCTCGCTTATTGTCACCCTGGGCGCGGCGCTGATTGCGGTGCCGTTCGGTATCGGCACAGCCGTTTTCATCTCCGAGATTGCCCCGCGCTGGGTGCGGGAAATCCTCAAGCCGCTCGTGGAATTGCTCGGCGGGCTGCCCTCTGTCGTTTTGGGATTCCTGGGCATTCTGGTCCTTTCGCCGTTCCTGCGCGTCTTTCTGGACCTGCCAACGGGTCTGACCGCATTTACCGGATCCATCCTCCTGGGCGGAATCGCCGTGCCGACCGTCGTTTCGGTGGCGGAGGATGCGCTCGATGCCGTGCCGCGCGCCTACCGCGAGGGCGCCTGGGCGTTGGGCGCCACCCAATGGCAGACCATTTGGCGCGTGACCCTGCCCGCCGCCAGATCCGGCGTGCTGACCGCCGTGATGCTCGGCATTGGGCGCGCCATTGGCGAGACGATGACGGTGATGATGGTGACCGGCAACGCGCCGGTGCTTGCTCTGAAACTGGGCAGTCTCTTTTCCCCCGTCCGCACGATGACGGCGACGATTGCCGCCGAAATGGGCGAGGTTGCCAACGGCAGCGTTCACTATCACGTTTTGTTTTTCATCGGCATCGTCCTGTTTCTGATTTCGCTGGGCGTGAATATTGCCGCTTCGTCAGTCGTCTTCCGCGCCAAGAAGCGGGCGGAGAGGATTCTGTCGTAAAAGCCAAAAAAAGTTTTTGCCTATAATGAGTATGGAGCGTGAACCATGGACACTTATCGTGTTAGAACCAGGGTTTCAAAAGATGGACAACTCTCAATTACAGGGCTGCCCTTTCGCGCAGGAGCAGAAGTGGAAGTCATCGTGCGGGCAGAGCGGCAGGATCGTCAAACGCTTGTGAGTGAATTGAAGGCGCTGTTCAAGGAAATCCAATCTCTGCCGCAGGCGCAGACAATTACCGAAGAGGAAATTGCCGCTGAAATTGCCGCTTATCGGGCTTCCAAAGAAAAATGAAGGTCATCATAGACACAAACGTATTGCTTTCCGCTGCATGGAAGGATAAAACACCAGAAGAGGTTGTTCTGTGGATTTTGTCGCAGGACGATTGGGAATGGGTGGTTTCAGAAGATATTCTCACCGAATACCGCGAAGTAATACACCGCGAAAAATTTGGTTTGGATTCAGAGATATTGAGTCGTTGGGAAACCATCATCAGAGAACTCACCACCCTTGTTGATATCAATATTGACATCGAATTTCCGCGCGACAAAAGAGACGCGAAATTTCTCGCCTGCGCGCTGATTTCTCAAGCCGATTATTTCATTACGGGCGACAAGGATTTCAGCGAAGCCAAGAAGATCATAAATACGACTATTATTTCAGTTTTTGCTTTCAAGAATTTGGTCATCCAAAAATGAGCCGATTTTTCTCCCTCAACCGTCACCTCACCCAACGCCTCGGCTTTGCCGCTCTCACCATCATGGCTGTGCTCACCGTCCTGCCGATTGTCGCCGTTGTGATTTACATCATCGCGCAGGGCGCGCCCGCCGTTTCGTGGGAATTCCTGAGCGGTTTTCCGCGCAGCGGCATGCGCGAAGGCGGCATCCTGCCCGCCATCATCGGTACGTTGTATCTCACGCTTGGCACAGCCGTTTTCTCGGTTCCGCTTGGCATTGCCGCCGCCATCTACCTGGCGGAATATGCCGCAGATACTCCGCTGACCCGCACGATCCGCATTGCCATCATCAACCTGGCGGGGATTCCGTCGGTGGTGTACGGCTTGTTCGGTCTCGGTCTCTTTGTGCTTTTCCTCAATTTCGGCACATCCATCCTCGCCGCCTCGCTGACGCTCTCCATCATGACCCTGCCGGTCATCATCAGCACAGCAGAAGAAGCGCTGCGCGCCGTCCCGCAGGCATTTCGCACGGTGAGCATCTCGCTGGGCGCGACAAGATGGCAAACCATCCGCCGCATCGTTTTGAAGGAAGCGCTGCCGGGCATCCTGACCGGTGTCATTCTCGGTTTGGAACGCGCCGCCGGCGAGACCGCCCCCATCCTGTTTACCGGTGCGGCGTTCTTCCTGCCGCGCCTGCCGCAATCTCCTTTCGATGCGACCATGGCGCTGCCTTATCATCTCTTCGTCATTTCGACTCAGGTGCCTGAAATGCCGATTCAAATCCAATACGGCACGGCGCTGGTGCTGCTTGTGTTTGTGTTGACCATGAACGTCATTGCAACGGTGATCCGCTCGCGGGCAAGGGCGAAGAGGCAGTGGTAAGCAGCCTCGTGTAACAAGTGTTGTTGTGGCGCGTAACAGGCGTTCTCTAACGCCGAATTTGCGCCCGCCCAGTTTACGCTAGAGAGCGCAAACTACGCAGAAAAATCGTAAATGAACAAAATCATCATCGAAAACCTCTCCCTCCAATATTCCGATGGCGCCGAGTCTCTGCGCGGCATCAGCATGGAAATCCGCCAGAATGCCGTGACGGTTCTCTTTGGGCCGGCGGGCGGGGGAAAATCTACCCTGTTGCGCTGCATCAACCGCCTCAATGACCTGACCGACATCCGCGCCAGTTCGGGGCGCATCCTGATTGACGGCGAGAACATCCTCGACCCGAAGACCGATGTCATTGCGCTGCGCCGCAAGGTGGGCATGGTGTTTGCCCGCCCCGTGGTGCTGCCCATGAGCATCCGCGAAAATCTGACGTATGGCTTGGAACTCGCAGGCGAAAAGCGCCGCGCCAAACTGGATGAAGCAGTTGAACGCAGCCTGAAACTGGCTGCCATCTGGGATGAAGTCAAAGACCGCCTCGATGACCCCGCCATTGCGCTTTCGGGCGGTCAGCAGCAGCGCATTTGTCTGGCGCGCGTGCTGGCGCTGCAGCCCGAAATCATCCTGCTTGACGAGCCCACCTCCGGCCTCGACCCTATCTCCACCGGCAAAGTGGAAGCCGCCCTGCAGGAACTGAAAAAGGATTACACCATCGTGCTGGTCCCGCATTCCATTCAACAGGCCGGGCGCACCGCCGATTACGCCGCCTTCTTCCTGCAGGGGGAACTCATCGAGTACGATGAAGGCAAGGTCATCTTCACCACGCCGAAAAAGAAACAAACCGAAGATTACATCACCGGCAGGTTCGGATAGCATGAGGAAATACCCTGGTGATTGTCCACAATGCATAGGCAACGTTCTCTAACGTTGCCGGGCGCATTAGAGAATGCGCCCTACGCGCGAGATATAGACAATCGCCCTGCCTGAAAGGTTGAAGTGAATATGAAAACCGTTCTTTTTCTCTGCACTGGCAATTCCTGCCGCTCGCAAATGGCGGAAGCCATTGTCAACGCGCACTTTGGGGGTGACTGGAAAGCCTATTCCGCCGGCACCCATCCCAGCGGCTATGTCCATCTCAAAGCCATTCAAGCGCTCAACGAAATTGGCATTGCGCATGTGGGCAAATCCAAGCACATTGACGAACTGCCGACGAAGGATTTCGATCTGGTGGTGACGGTCTGCGATTCGGCGGCGGAGGAGTGCCCGGTTTGGCCCGGCAGAGCAGGGAAACGCGTCCATCACAGTTTTGTGGATCCGGCCAAGGCGCAGGGAACAGATGAAGAGCAGATGCAGGTTTTTCGTCGAGTGCGAAGCGAAATGCTTGAGGTCATCCCTCAATTGCTGAGATAAATTTCATCTCCAAAATCGTTTGACGGGCTGAGTCATCGAATGGTATTCTTCGAGAAAAAAGGATGCCGACATGACCAGCCCGTTTGACATACTCTTCGAGCCGCTTCGCATCGGACCCGTCACCGCTCCCAACCGCTTTTATCAGGTGCCTCACTGTAACGGATTCGGCTACCGCATGCCGCACGGACACGCCGCCATGCGCGGCATGAAAGCCGAGGGAGGCTGGGGCGTGGTCTGCACGGAAGAGACCGAAATCCATCACACGAGCGATCTCTCGCCTTACTTCGAGGGACGCATTTGGGGCGATGAAGACCTGCCCGCCTTGCAGTTGATGACCGAAGCGGTGCATCGTCATGGCGCGCTGGCAGGGATCGAACTTTCCTACAACGGCATTGATGCGGTGAACTTGTATTCGCGCGTGCCGCCGCTTGCGCCGCGTTCGATGGGAACGCTGGGCGCTTCGGGCTATGAACCGGTACAGACCCGCCGCATGGACAAAGAGGATATTCGCAATGTCCGGCGCTGGCACCGTCAGGCGGCTTTGCGCGCCAAACGCGCCGGCTTCGACATCGTGTATTGCTATGCCGGTCATGGCATGACGGCGGCGATGCAGTTTCTGGTGAAGCGCTTCAATGACCGCACCGATGAATATGGCGGCTCGCTCGAAAACCGTGTGCGCTTTCTGCGCGAGTTGATCGAAGAGACCAAAGACGCCGTAGGCGATACGTGCGCTGTGGCGGTGCGCTTCGCCGTGGATGAACTGCTTGGCGAAGACGGCATCACTCACCAGGGCGAAGGGCATGATGTCATTGCCATGCTGGCGGAACTGCCCGATTTGTGGGATGTGAACATCAGCGGCTGGAGTCACGATTCGGCCACCTCGCGCTTCGAAACGGAAGGGCATCAGGAGAAGTACATTACGTTTGTGAAGCAACTGACCACGAAACCGGTCGTGGGGGTGGGACGTTATACCTCGCCGGAAGCGATGGTCTCGGCAATCAAACGCGGCATCATGGATTTCATCGGCGCGGCAAGACCTTCGATTGCCGACCCGTTTTTACCCACGAAAATCAAGGAAGGAAGAATCGAAGACATCCGCGAGTGCATTGGCTGCAATATTTGTGTGACGGGCGATACGCGCTACGTGCCGATTCGCTGCACGCAAAATCCCACGATGGGCGAGGAATGGCGGCGCGGCTGGCATCCGGAAATCATCGCCCCGAAGAAAAGCGAGCGGGAAGTGATGGTCATTGGCGCGGGACCGGCGGGACTGGAATGTGCACGCGCGCTGGGACAGCGCGGCTATCGCGTGTTGCTGCTGGAGGCGCGGCGGGAGGCGGGCGGGCGCGTCTTACGTGAATCGGCGCTGCCGGGGTTGAGCGAATGGCGCCGCGTGATGGATTGGCGCCTGACTCAGATCCGAAAGATGAAGAACATCTCGCTCTACCTCTCCAGCCCGATGACGGCGGAGGAGATTCTCGAAGCGGGCGCACAAAATGTCATCATCGCTACCGGTGCAACCTGGCGGCGCGACGGTGTGGGGAGAACGCTGTGGAAACCGATCCCCGGTCATGAATTGGAGAATGTCTTCAGCCCCGATGACTTTTTGGAAGCGGGCGGCTTGCCGCCGTTATTGCGGAAGCAAGCTTCCGCAGTCCAAGATTTTGGCTTTTTGGAAGCGGGCGGCTTGCCGCCGAAGTTGCAGGAGCAAGCCCAGGAGCAAGCCCAGAAGCAAGCTTCTGGATTCCATGTTGTTATTTACGATGACGACCATTACTACATGGGCGGCGTGCTGGCGGAACTGCTTGCCGTCAACGGTTGTAAGGTCTCGCTCGTCACGCCTGCGCCGCTCATTTCCTATTGGACACAGTTCACACTGGAGCAGGAAAAGATACAGGCAAAGTTGATGAAACTCGGCGTCAGGTTGTATCCCCAAAATGTGGTGAGTGAAATTGGGAATGATTTTGTGAGGGTATCGAATACAATCTCGGAAGAAAAAATCGAACTGCCGCGTGATGGGGTTGTGCTAGTGAGCGACCGCATTTCAAACGACTCTCTTTTTTACGCTCTCAAACCTGCTCTCGACGAAGGAAAAATAAACTCACTGCGCCTCATCGGCGACGCCGAAGCGCCGAACATCATCGCGCAGGCGGTGTTTGCCGGTCACCTCGCGGCGCGGGAGTTTGACGAAAAAAAAGCAGAGGGAACGCCGTTCAAAGTGGAAAGGGTCATTTGAACCGTAAGGCACACACATCCGCCCTATACAGAACGTCCCGAAGGCTCTACACCTTCGGGACGTTGCATAACATCAGTGAAATCTTTTTGCGCCGGGTGTTCTTCGCGCTAAAGGTCTTCACCCCACCCGTTCCAAATTCGGGTTATCGAGCGGTTTGCGTCCTACCTTTGCCATGTCAATCCACTCGCCATGCACCTTTACGCGCACCACATCGGCAGTGAAGTCGGTCACTGTGCTGCCGTTGTTGTTGAACAGCCACGAGCCGACGGCGTAAATATCGGCTGGCACGCCCAACTTCTCGAACCTGCGGATTTTTTCGGGATTGAACCCCCCGGAGACGACAATCTTCACATTGCGGCAGTATGCCCGCGCCGCTTCTTTCCAGACCTCGGGCAGGCGCCAAGCCTCCCAAGCCGAATCCAACGCCTGGCGGACGTTGAACACCAGCCGCGGGTTGACGCCGAGATCGAGCGCCGGGTCACCCAGCGGCGCAACGGAGACATCGCGCACGCTTCCGCTGGTATCCAGCCGCACGCCATACAAAACATATTTCGCGGCTTCGGCTTCGTCGCCGGCGTCTTTCAACTCTTTGTATCGGGAGAACATCGCTTCGAGCACGCGCAGCGAATCGCGCACCGAATCGTTGTTGAAATCCACCAGCGCAATGCGCGGAATGCGCGCCGGCAAAATGCGGGAAAACTGCATCATGGCTTCTGCCGTATCGCCTAGGAAGGAGGCAATGGCGGCGTGGGCAA
The DNA here is from genome assembly GCA_037440905.1 of Anaerolineae bacterium. Taxonomy (GTDB): domain Bacteria; phylum Chloroflexota; class Anaerolineae; order Anaerolineales; family Villigracilaceae; genus Defluviilinea. The sequence continues at coordinate 9,209 of JBBITE010000050.1, forward strand.
CCGTCCCGCCGCCGGCGCCGCCCCACCAATCGCCCTGGGCATCGGTAGAGACGAACGGACCCAGTTCGTGAGCATAATCGCGGTTGAAGCGCTGGACGGCGATGTTGTAGGCGTAACCGTCTGCGGCTTGCACTTCGTGCAGGTCGAAGCGCGCCGGGAAGAAAAGCACCGGCTTGCCGTGCGCGGCTACGAGGGTTTCATAGACGTTCGTCGCCACGCGGCTGGCGCGGGTGAGAATGCCCAGGGTGGGGGTTTCGAGCAGGGCAAAATCGCGGTAACGCCCGCGCACCTTGAGGACGGGTTCTACATGCAGCGGGTTGCCGTCCGATTCGACGATGGTCCCATCGTGAACTGCCCATACCTCGAGTTGATCATAGGTCTCTACGAACGAGTCGCCGTCCCAGTAACCGGTGCAGTGACGCAGCATGGCGAGCGCCTTATCCACGCCGACGACGATGGTGCGCCCGGCGCGGCGGGTGAACCACTGCATTTCGACTTCGATGTTTCCGACGGCAATCTCCTGCGCCGAGAGTCCCTGTGGCAGATTGGGATATTTCCCCGCATAGGTGTACCCTTCGGCGGCGAGGGCGGTTAACATGCGGCCGATGTTTTCGAAGTATTTATCCGAATACCAGCCGCGGCGCATGCGTTCGATATCGAGTTTGAAGGTTTCGTTGGTCAGGCGCTTGTGGTCAAAGATGGACATGGGGTTTCCTAAAAGGGGCAGGGAAACAAGTAGACA
>JBBITE010000050.1:10050-20563 GCA_037440905.1 Anaerolineae bacterium
ACAAGTAGACACGTACACAACTGTTTCCCTGTGTACCTATGTACCTGTGTACCTGTGTACTTTATACAAACTCGTCCGTTGACTTCACGAGGTTCATTCCCGCTTCTGCGAATCTTGCAAAGGCTTTATCCGCCGCGTCGGTATGATCCACCACGCCGGGGACGACTACCGGGGAAGCACAGTCTTCGAGCAGGTAAACCTTTTTCGCCAGCGCGGGGTCTGTGTTGTTGATGTCTTCGAGCAGGTCCGAAACCGTCCATGCCACACAATGCGATTTTGCCTGCCCGGCAATGATGAGGCGGTCGAAGCGCTGTAATTGTTCGATGAACTTTGTGTTGCGCGCGCCGAGCGTCTCGCCCATGGGACCGCTCAATACTTCGGGACCGATGGCGGAGTAATTTTCGGTGAACGGTTTATCGCCTTTGATTTCGATATCGTATTGGGCGGCGCGGGCGATGGAGTGGAAGAAGAGCGCCTCCTCCACGGAGGAAACCAGCGCGTGACCGATGCCGCCCAGCAGGGCATGATAGGGCCAGATGGTGAGCGCGTATTTGCCTTTTTTCTCCAATTCTTCGGCGTAATGGATCATCATCTGCTGCCCGTATTCGGGGGCGATGCCAAACTGTGAAGCTAGGGCGGGGTTGAATTTCCAGGCGCCGCTTTGCAGGTCGGCAAGATGAATGTCGGTGTAGGGGGCGGGGTGGTTTCCTTCGGCATCTACAAAGAAGACGGCATGAAAGACCTGCATCGTTTTGTGGGTATCCATGGTGGCGGTGATGTGGGTGATGCCGCCCAGGTTGCGGTAGATGAACTCGCACAGGCGCGTGTTGTCTTCCACAGCGCCGCGTCCGCTACGGCCGCCTACGAAAAGCTCAAACTCCGGGATGCAGAAGGTGTTTTGCACGTCAATCAGCAGCAGCCAGGTGCGGGTTTGGTCGGAAGAGGCGGGTTGAAGTCCGTGTTGATGCGCCCAGGCGCGGGCGTGTTTGGCGCGTTCTTCGTAGGGAATCCGCCGCACAGCGCCAACCTGTGCAGCGTCGAAAAAGTCGGGAAGAGGTAAGGTTTGCATAGTCAACTCCGTTCTGATTGTATCCCCCTATGTTCGCATGTCAAGTGTATTGCAGTATGGTTGACTTTTTTACCTGATACCTTTAGACTTATATTATTCTCAGTTTTGATGACAGGTTGATTTTCATCTACAAGGAGAATTTATGGCATCTCAATTTCAACTGATTATGCGGCAGGGACCGACGCCCGGCGCAGCCTTTCTGCTGGAGGGCAGCCAACTCAACATCGGGCGCGACTCATCGAATGAGATTGTCATCAACGATGCAGAGGTTTCGCGCCGCCATGCCCGGCTGACCTTTCAGGGCGGAAAGTATGTGTTGGAGGACCTCGGTTCGACAAATGGAACGTTTGTGAATGGGCAGCGTCTGGCGGGACCGCGCGTTCTGAAAGCGGGAGAGGTGGTTTCGCTCGGCGAGCAGATTGTGCTGGTTTATGAAGTGACGACCAACGATCCCGGCGCAACGATGGTTTCTCCGCGCGCTGCGGCAGCCGTACCGTCGGTGCCGCGCCCGGCTACTCCGCCGCCTCCGCCTCCCGCCGATTATGTGGGGAGTGTGCCTGCCAGCCCGGCGCCGGCTGTGTCTCAGCCGCAGCCGCAGCCTGCCAGACGGATGAATATCCTGCCGATTCTGATTGGTGTGGCAGTGCTGTTTTTGATTTGTTTGTGCATTGGCTTCTTCTGGTATGTGGATGCCAATTTCCTGTGGTGTACGTTCTTTCCCTTCCTGGGCGGATGTTAATGGCTCGAAACGGGTCTCCCCGCAAGGCGATGTTGCCCTGCGGGGATTTTTTTTATTCGCTGTTGTGGCGCAGCGCGCTGATTTCGTAGTTGCCAAACGTATTTCTCTTGGCTAGAATAGGGTCAAGACTGGAGATTGCCAAATGTCACAAAACGTCACCGTTTCACCGCGCTGGAGTTCCACTACCAAACTGCTGGTTGGGTTGGCCATGTTTGGGGTGGCGGCTTTCCTGTTGTACCGTTTTTCCAACCTGATTGCGCCGCTGCTGATGATTTTCATCGTCACGTATCTGCTGCACCCGGTAACCGCTGCCCTGGCGCGCGGTTTGCGCCTGCCCTGGAAACTGGCGGTCAATATCGTGTACTTGTTGATTGCCGCCGCACTGATCGGGCTGCTTACCTGGGGCGGTGTGGGTTTGGCAGGACAGATCCAAAACCTGGTAAATTCCATTCAGGGCATTGTGCGCGACCTTCCGAGATACATCACGGAACTTTCCACACAGGTCTTTACGATCGGGCCGTTCACGCTCGACATGCGAACCTTCGATATGTCCAATCTCAGTCAACAGTTGCTTTCGTTCCTCCAGCCTTTGCTCAGCCGCACGGGCAATCTCGTGGGGGCGCTGGCGGGCGGCGCGGCAACTTTCGTTGGGTGGGTGTTTTTCATCCTGATCGTCTCGTACTTCGTTATGGTCGAGAGCAGCGGTTTGCGCAGTGAACTGTTCAAGGTGGAGATTCCCGGCTATGTGGAGGACCTGAGAAGGCTCGGAGATGAACTCAGCCGCATCTGGAACGCCTTCCTGCGCGGGCAGATTATCATCTTTTTTTTGGCGGTGGTCATTTATTCGATTTTCCTGCCCGCGTTGGGGGTGCGCTATGCTCTTGGCATTGCCTTCATGGCGGGGTTGGCGAAATTTCTTCCCTATATCGGTCCTGCCGTGACGTGGATTGTCATGGCGCTGGTGACCTATTTCCAGCCGGTCAAGCCTTTTGGATTGCAGGACAATGCCCTGGCCTACATGCTGATTGTGGTCATCAGCACTTCGGTCATTGACTGGTTCATGGATAATTTCATCACCCCGCGCATCATGGCGCGCACGTTGAGGGTGCATCCCGCCGCCGTGTTGATTGCCGCCCTGATTGCTGCCAATCTGCTGGGGCTGCTGGGCGTGGTCATCGCCGCTCCGTTTCTTGCCACTTTTCTTCTGTTGGGCAGGTACGTCATGCGCAAGATGTTCGATCTCGACCCCTGGCCCGAAAAGGAGGATGTGCCGCCTCCGCCCACCATTGGCGAATTGCTTCAGAGCGCTTTTCACTCGTTCAAGTTGCGTCTGTCTAAAATACAAAACCCGATGAAAGCCAAAAAGGAGAAACCCGATGAGCAGCAATCACAATGAACCCAGAACCGAAACCATTGCCGAAACCGATAATTACTTTGCCTGGAAAGCCGAAGAACCCGATGGCGAAACCACCTACCACATCGAATTGAACAATGTCACGGTGCATTTCTTCCAGGAGGAATGGGAGGAATTTTTGGAGCTGGTGAGCCGCCTGAACGCTTGAGCGACAACAGCACACCGTTCTCCCTGAGAGAGCGTTTTAAAACTACCTCTCCTGCGCGTAAGCGACGTTCTCTAACGTCACTGGATGCGCTAGAGAGCGCATCCTACGCATTTGGGAAGAACAAACAAAGACTTTTAAAACACTTAGGACTTACGCAAAACTACCCAGATATGCTATTTTCAGACCTACTCAAACACCATATTTGGTGGTTTTGCGCTCATTTTGCGTAAGTCCTGACACTCTCTGAGGGTGCGCCATGGAACGCCAAAATACCATCACCGATGTGCACGGCATCGAAGTGGGGCACGCGCAGGATGACGAAGCCCTGACCGGCTGCACGGTTATCCTTTGCCGCAAGGGAGCGGTGGCGGGCGTGGATGTGCGCGGCGGCGCGCCCGGCACGCGCGAAACCGACCTGCTGAATCCAATCAACCTGGTGGAAAAGGTTCACGCCATTGTGCTTTCCGGCGGTTCTGCCTTTGGGCTGGATGCGGCGAGCGGTGTGATGAAATATCTCGAAGAACAGGGAATCGGATTCAACACCGGCGCTGCGAAAGTCCCCATCGTCCCGGCGGCGATTCTCTACGATTTGAATCTCGGTCGTGCCGACGTTCGGCCGGATGCCGCCATGGGATATCGTGCCGCCGCCGCAGCCTCCTCCTCCGCGCCGGCGGAGGGGAACGTTGGCGCAGGGATGGGGGCTTCAGTGGGGAAAATGTTCGGGCCCAGCCTCGCAACCAAGAGCGGAGTCGGAACCGCTTCCATGTCCATTGGCGGGGGCGTTGTGGTGGGGGCGCTGGTGGCGGTCAATGCCTGGGGTGATGTCATTGATCCGCATACGAATCAAATCCTGGCGGGGCTGCGGTCTGGTAGGCTGGGTCCGCTGCGCGTGGGTGGAAAGGCGTATTTTGCCGATACGCTGGCGATGATGAAAAAACCGCTGGGGCGTGCGCTGCTTGGGCTGGCAACGCGCGCCAATACAGTGATTGGGGTGGTGGCGACGAATGCGAAATTGACGAAGGCTCAGGCAACCAAAGTGGCGCAGATGGCTCAGGATGGCATTGCCCGCGCCATCCGCCCGGCTCATACCATGCTGGATGGCGACGTGGTGTTTGCCCTTTCCGGCGGCGGACGCCGCGCCGATGTGACGACGCTCGGCGCATTTGCAGCGGAAGTAATGGCAGAGGCGATTCTGCGCGCAGTGAAAACAGCAAAAAGCGCAGGCGGTTTGCCGGGGTTGAGTGGAGAGTAACGCGGTACAACAAAAAACGGGATGTGTCCTTGCCACACATCCCGTTTTGTTTGAGCGAGAGACAGGCTACCTTCTGCCCTTCAACTCGTCCTTGAGGATCAACGTCATCACCACGCTGACGATGCTGACGATAAGCCCGCCCAGGAAGGCATTCCACCAGACGGGATCGCTGATGAGCAGCGCTATGCCAAACCACTGACCGATGACGCTTGTGAGCCAGAACAGGAAGGTGTTGATGACAAGCGTGAACAGCCCCAGTGTCAGCAGGATGAGCGGACAGGTAAGAAGCTTGAGTAGCGGGCGGAAGAGGGCATTAATCACGCCGAAGATAAGCGCCAGCCAGATGAGCGACGCCATGCTGCTCTGCAAGTTAATGCCCGGCACGATCAACACTGCCAGGTACAACGCAACGGCGTTGATGATTAATCGCAGAATGAATTTTGTCATTTTTACTCCTATCTGAATTTATTCATCTGTCAGGCGGCGTGATGCCTGCCAGAAGCAGACGCCGCTGTGATTAAGTACGAGCGATGCGGGCTGCAGTTGCAGAGTCGGCGCGCATCCAGATCAGGGTGCGGCGTTCGGAGAAGCCGGCGGCGAGGAAGGCTTCGGTCATTTCGCCGGCGGGATGTTCGAGTGAAAGGCGGGATTGATCCTTCAGAACGCGGCGGGCATGGATCAGCAGGGTTGCCAGCGCTTCGGTGCCGGCGGTTTGGTCTGTGGCGGCGACGAGGGGGTCCATTCTGCCCCCCTGAGGCACCCAGGAGAGGGTGGCAAGCAGCGTGTCTCCGCGCACCGCCGCCCATTGACGAATGTTCATATCCACCAAGAACACGTAAAGCCAGTTGAAGAGACCGGGACGCAGGGTGTTGAAGTTGAAGGCGCGGTACCAGGCAAGGGAATCGGGGTGGAGGCGGCGGAGCCACGCTTGCTGCTGTGGCCAGAAGCGAGGATGACGCGGGACGATTTGAATCCCGCCGAAGGGCTGAGATAGTTGGGGATTGGGTTGCGCCACCCAGGTGGTGCGGCGGGCAATTTCTTCGAAGCCGGCTTCCTGATACAGGCGCAGCGCCGTGGAGTTGTCTTCGCGCACGTGCAGCCACAGGGCGGCGGCTTTTTTCTCCCAGCCGTATTGCATGGCGCGCCGGGTGAGGGCGCGGGCAATACCGCGGCGGCGATACTCCGGATGCGTGGCAACATTGGCAATGAGATAGATGCGTTTGCCCCCCTCGCGGAAGGGAATGATGCTGGCATTTCCAACGATGCGCCCGTCTTCCTCCCACACGAAACCCGTCAACGGCAGGGATGTGCTCTCGGTCATGTGCGCCATCCACTGCAGAAAGCCGTCGTCGCGGCTGGCGCGGCGCATGTCCGCGATGTAGCGCTGACCGTCGTTGTCCATCGTCTCTGCAAAGCATAGTTCAATCAGGTCGGCGACGGCGGACAGGTCGCGGAACATGTTCATTGGGCGCAGGTGCGGGTGCGGCTCTTTCTTCTTGACCGGAACAGTAATGGAACTCATCGAAAGGAATTATAGCCGTAACCCTCGGTTTTGAAGCGGCAGCCGGCTGCTTTTGTTATAATTTCGCCATCCACTCGAAAAGGAGAGAGTGCTTCATGCCTGCAAAAAAGGGTTCTCTTGTACTGCCCCTTGAAAAAGAAGAAATCATCAAAGATTACCGCCTCGCTTACCAGAGCCGGCAGGCTTCGCTCATCGGGCGCCGCGAGGTGTTGAGCGGCAAGGCGAAGTTTGGCATCTTCGGCGACGGCAAGGAACTCGCCAACATCGCGATTGCCCGCGCCTTTCAGAAAGGCGACTGGCGCTCAGGATATTATCGTGACCAAACCTGGATGTTCATGTTAGGGGTGATGAACATCCAGGAATTTTTTGCCCAACTCTATGCCCATGCCGATGTCGCCCACGATTCCAACTCCGGCGGGCGCATGATGAACGCGCACTTTGCCAGCCGCTACCTCAACCCCGACGGCGCCTGGCGCCCTCAGACCGACCTCTACAACTCCGCCGCCGATGTTTCACCCACCGGAACGCAAATGCCGCGCGCGGTGGGGCTGGCGTATGCCTCGGTGGTGTACCGCCATCTGCAGGAACTCAAAGGCTTCACCCAATTTTCGAAGAACGGCAACGAGGTGACGTTTGCCAGCATCGGCAACGCTTCCACCGCTGAGGGGATGTTCTGGGAATCGGTCAACGCCATTGGCGTGCTCAAAGCGCCGGCCGTCATCACCGTGTATGATGACGGCTACGGCATCTCCGTCCCCAATCAGTTTCAGATGGTGAAGCAAAACATCTACGCCATTTTGAGCGGCTTTCAGCGCGAGCCCTGCCCCGAACCCGAATGCCTACACGGTTACGACCTGTATCAGGTGCGCGGGTGGGATTACCCCGCCCTGCTCGAAACCTATGCCGCCGCCGCCGAAACGGCGCGCGAGTATCACATCCCGGCGCTGGTGCATGTCATCGAGGTCACGCAGCCGCAGGGTCACAGCACCAGCGGCTCACACGAACGCTACAAGACTCCCGAACGACTCAAATTCGAGGAAGAGTTCGACTGTCTCCGCAAGATGCGCGAGTGGATGATCGAACACCGCGTCATTTCGGACCCGGAACTGGCTGCCCTCGAAAAAGCCGACTACGAGGCTGTGGAGGGAATCCGCAAAGCCGCATGGGAGGCATATCTCAACCCGATTTTGGAAGAACGCGCCCAGGTGATGGACATGCTGGACGAAATCGCCACCACCTCCAGCCATGCGTCGGAGTTGAAGCAGGTTCGGGAACGGCTGGCAGACCTCCCGTCGGTGACGAGGCGGGATGTACATGCCGCAGCGCATGAGGCGCTGCGTATCCTGCGCGATGAAGCGAATCCATCCAAGCAGATTTTGATCCAATGGAAGAATGAAGAGGAGGCGCTCAATCTCGAACGCTATGGTTCGCATTTGTACAGCGGGAGCGCATTGAAGGTGGAAGAGGTGAAGCCGGTCTATTCCGCTTCGTCGCCGACGGTGTTTGGCTTTGAGGTGATGAACGCGGCGTTCGATGCCATTCTGGCGCGCGACCCGCGCGTGATTGCGTTTGGCGAGGATGTGGGACGGCTGGGCGATGTGAACCAGGGATTCAAGGGGCTGCAGGAAAAATACGGCGAGTTCCGCGTGACGGATACCGGCATCCGCGAGGCGACGATTTTGGGGCAGGCGATTGGGATGGCAATGCGCGGACTGCGTCCGATTGCTGAAATTCAATATCTCGATTATCTGCTTTACGCCTTACAACTTATGTCGGATGATTTGGCAACCCTGCACTGGCGCACGGCGGGCGGGCAGGCGGCGCCGGTCATTGTGCGCACGCGCGGGCATCGGCTGGAGGGGGTGTGGCATTCGGGTTCGCTCATGGCGGGCATCATCCATCTCGTGCGCGGGATGAATGTGCTGGTGCCGCGCGATATGACCCGCGCCGCAGGGTTTTACAACACCATCCTGAAAGCGGATGAACCTGCTATCATCGTGGAGGTGCTGAACGGTTACCGCGTAAAAGAAAAACTGCCCAACAACATCGGCGAGATGACGGTGCCGGTGGGCGTGCCGGAGGTCATCCGTGAGGGAAGCGACATCACGATTGTCACCTATGGGGCGTGCTGCCGCATTGCGCTGGATGCGGCGAATAAATTAGCGCAGGTGGGCATCGAAGCGGAGGTTGTGGATGTGCAGTCGCTGCTGCCGTTCGATGTGCACGGGCGGATTGTCGAATCTTTGAAGAAGACGAACCGCATTCTCTTTGTGGATGAAGATGTCCCCGGCGGGACAAGCGCCTACATGCTGCAGCAGGTGATCGAAAAACAAGGCGGCTACTTCTACCTCGACTCGCCGGCGCGTACGCTCAGCGGCGCCGATCATCGCCCTGCCTATGGCAGCGACGGCGATTACTGGTCCAAGCCAAATGCGGAGACGATTTTCGATACGGTGTATGAGATGATGCATGAAGTGGACCCGAGGCGATTTCCGGAGTTTAAGAGAGTGTTTTAAAAGGTCCTTGTTTGTTTTCCCAAAATGCGTAGGATGCGCTCTCTAGCGCATCCAGCGACGTTAGAGAACGTCGCTTACGCGCAATAGAGGTAGTTTTAAAACGCTCTCTAAGTGAACAGTCATCAGTGAGCAGTGAAAGGAGCAAAGATGAGTGCGTTGAGACATGCAGGCAGTTTCCGCGATTTGATTGTGTATCAGAAAAGCCGTCAGTTACAGCGTGAAATCAAGGCTCTTACAATGTCGTTTCCGGGAGATGAGAAGTTTTCGCTGACCGACCCAATCCGTCGGTCGTCGCGTTCGATTGGCGCAAACATTGCCGAGTCATCGGCAAAACGCAGATACGAGAAACACTTCATCAGCAAATTGACGGATGCAGACGGCGAGCAGATAGAAACCGCACTGGAATGCGGTTATATTGACCAGAAAACCAGCGTCTCTTTGATGGAAAAATGTCTCGAAATTGGACGAATGCTCAACGGCATGATGGACAAGGCAGATTTATATTGCGGGGAACCGCCGCATTCAGTGCGCGAAGAACCAGCCGAATATTTCGTTGACGCACACGACAATCTCTTCACTGAGACTGACTGATTACTGATCACTGATTACTCCGGAGGCACCTATGGCAACCAAAGTACTTGTTCCATTACTCGGCGAGGGCGTTGAAGAAGTAACGGTCACCAAGTGGCTGAAAAAGGAAGGCGATACGGTCAAAGAACTGGAACCTTTGCTGGAGGTCAATACCGACAAGGTGGATACCGAAATCCCTGCGCCTGCTTCGGGAACGGTGCTGAAGATCGTGGCGGAGGAGGGCGTCCCGGCAAAGGTGGGGGCGGTATTGGCATTTATTGGTCAGCCGGGGGAGAGTGTGGAAAGTGAAAAAGCGGAAAGCGCGGCTGCAAAAATTGAGTCAAAGGTCGAAGGTCGGAAGTCGGATGTTCCTCAACCTTCGACTTTGGACGTTCGACGTTCGACTGATCTTGGTTTCATCTCTCCCGTTGTTGCGAAGATCGCCGCCGAGCACGGTGTTGACCTTTCCCAGGTGAAGGGAACCGGTCTCCAGGGGCGCATTACCAAAAACGATGTGTTGAATTATGTCGAAAGTCAAAAATCGAAAGTCGGGATGCCCGTTCCCCCGTCATCCGCCCCTCACCTGACCCCTGACACTGGAACAGGTGATACCCTCATCAAACACAGCGTCATCCGCCGGCAGATTGCCGAACACATGGTCATGTCCAAGCATACTTCCCCGCACGTGTTGACCGTGATGGAAGCGGATATGTCGAAGGTCATTCGTCACCGCGCTGCAAATAAGGATATGTTCGCCCGCGATGGGGTCAATCTCACCTTTACGGCGTATTTCATGATGGCAATCGTTGCGGGGCTGAAGGCGTACCCCATCGTCAACTCTTCGTGGACCGACGAAGGCGTTTTGGTGCATAAGGCGATTAACATCGGTATGGCAACTTCGCTCGGCGAAGAAGGCTTGATTGTGCCGGTCATCAAAGGCGCGGACAATTTATCGCTGCTGGCAATGGCGCGGACGGTGAACGATCTGGCGAATCGCGCCCGCTCGAAGAAACTGCAGCCCGATGATGTGAAAGGCGGCACGTTCACACTGACCAATCATGGCATCAGCGGGTCGTTATTTGCGTTCCCGGTCATTAACCAGCCACAGTGCGGGATTCTGGGAGTCGGCGCGATGCAGAAGCGGGTCGTCGTCATAGATGACGCGATTGCCATCCGCCCGATGGTGTATTTGTCGTTTGTGTTCGATCACCGCATCCTCGATGGCGCATCGGCGGATTGGTTTTTGGCGAAAGTGAAGGAGACGCTGGAGAATTGGGCGTAAG
>JBBITE010000051.1:0-20069 GCA_037440905.1 Anaerolineae bacterium
ACTCAGAAGGCTTCCTCTTTTCAACTACCTTTATCAAAAGGCCAAAGTCGAGGGATTCCATACTCAATCCCTGACGGTATAATCCCCACCCTATATGAAACGCTACCTTCTCTTCACCGTCTTCATCTCCGGCATGACCACCCTCGCCGCTGAACTCGCCGCCGGGCGGCTGATCGGCAACGTCTTCGGCACGAGCAACATCGTCTGGGCAAGCATCATCGGGCTGATCCTCATCTACCTGACGTTCGGCTACTTCCTCGGCGGCAAATGGGCAGACGCAAACCCCACCCCCGCTGCGATGTACCGCGTCCTGGCGTGGGGCGCGTTCACGCTGGGACTCGTCCCCTATATCGCCGGCCCCGTCCTCAGGTCCGCGGCCGATGCGTTTGACGCGTTGAACATCGGCATTCTGGGGGCATCGTTCATCGCCGTGCTGGTGTTGTTCATCGTCCCCATCACCCTGCTTGGCACCATCTCCCCCTTCGCCATCCGCCTCAGCGTTGACGACCCCTCGCGCGCCGGGCAGGTCTCCGGGCAAATTTACGCCATCTCCACCCTCGGCTCGTTCATCGGCACCTTCCTGCCCACGCTGGTTTTCATTCCCGCCATCGGCACCACGCGCACGTTTCTATTCTTTAGTCTCCTCCTGCTGTTCGTTGCGCTGGCGGGCTTGGGGAAATTCGCAGGGCGCAGCGAGGCGCTCAAATATCTTTGGATGCCGGCGCTGCTCATCGTCATTGCCATCGTTGCGGCGAATCAATCCCTCAAAAACAATGTCGGTCAAATCTACGAAACCGAATCGGCATACAACTACATTCAAGTCAAACAGCAGGGAGAGTTCACGCTCCTGCGCCTGAACGAGGGACAGGGCGTGCATTCCATCTACAGCCCGAACACCCTGCAATACGACGGTCCCTGGGATCAGGTGCTGGCCGGTCCCTACTTCTACCCCAACCGCAAGCCAGCCGATATCAAACGCGCGGCAATCATCGGCCTCGCCGCCGGCACCACAGCGCGGCAACTGACCGCCGTCTATGGGGACATCCCCATTGACGGCTACGAACTCGACCCGAAGATTGTGGAGGTGGGACAAAAATACTTTGGCATGACGATGCCCAATCTGAACGTCATCATCGGCGACGGACGCCTGAACCTCGAGCGCAGCGAACACAAATACGACATCATCTCCGTGGATGCCTACCGCCCGCCGTACATCCCGCCGCACATGACCACGCAGGAATTCTTCCGCATCGTCGCTTCACACCTGACCGAGGACGGAGTCCTGACCATCAACTCTGCCTCTGTCCCCGGCGACCGCCGCCTGGTCAACGGGCTGGCAACCACCATGGCGACGGTCTTCCCTTCCATTTACATGGTGGATGTGCCAGCCTCGCTCAACACCATCATCTTCGCCACCAAACAACCGACTCAGCCCGAAAACTTCGCCGCTAACCTGATGAAACTGAGCAACGATGCGAGCGTCCACCCTCTACTCATCCACACCATGCAGGTGACCTTCTCCGGCCTCCGCACGGATTACGAAACCACTACCGTCTTCACCGACGACCACGCGCCCATCGAATGGATTGTCAACGAGATGGTGATTCGCTTTATCCTCGAAGGCGGGGCGGAATATTTGCAGTAAAGTTGTTGTCATTTTGAAGGAAGAACGTTGACCCCCACCAATCTGCCTTTGACAATATATGGCAATATGCGTCCTTTTGGGTCACCTTTAAGAATACATATTGGAACACCCGGTGACTCTATTTTTAAAGCAAGTAATTCGTGTTTTCCCTCTGGGAGAGAACCAATCTTAACTGGAATGCGCGCATAAGCAGTATCTTTATCCACACTGCTGTAGAACACCCACTGACCGGGTGTGATTTCGATTTGCTGATAATTCATGAAAAGAAGTGGGGAAAAGAATGATCTTTTCAATTCTTCAAGAGGAGACGCGTCAAGATTATCAACATATTCATAACCTGCCAGGGCGTTGAATTCCACAGGTTCATCCGCGCGAACCTCCAACCAGCGATTGGGCCAATTCCATACAGTAAGTTGATCTTTCCTCAGAACCAGCTCAAGACCCAACGATGGGTCTCCTTTACTGTTCGAACCTTCCGCTGGCAGCGAAACAAAATCAATTTTTCGAAATGGATATGAAGCCGGCGGCACAATGAATGTCATTCGCCAGCTTATAACAATGACAATTCCATATTCGTTAGGGTACTCTTGAGGATACGCAATGGCAATTGCGATCACGTCATGCACTCCCGTCGTCAACGGCGGAATTTTCAAAGGAATGGTTGTGTCGCTCTCCATCTCAATCTCAACATCATAATAAGGTCCTGCTCCTAGTATTGGGTAATTGCCTGTCGTCTAACAGTAAAAACATTCGCAAGTTTACGGTAAGACAATCATTAATACCTTTGGGATACCATAAGCGCAAATTAATCGTCTGCGGCTTGTTTTCCTCCACCCAAAATGTCGAATCTCCAATTTCTCTTGTTTGCGAAGGGTCGGCCAGATATATTGCCGTAAACAAACCCCGGTCAGCATCTTATTTTGCATCATCCCAATCCGGTTTATTTCCAGAGGTATCCAAACATAATTCTCCGTTCGCCCGCGGAGTGACTTGCAGATGATTCCAGTCCATGTAAGATGATCGCTGTTGGAATGAGCAGCTCATAAAAATAATAGAGCAAAACGAATACAGCGCTGATTATGGCCGGTGGCTTATATGCCATTTTAGTTTTGGAGTTCAGAGAAAACAAGCCTGTTCCACGAGAATCTTGAAGACGTTCCGCGTAAGGTGAGTGAATCACCTGCAGTTCTTTCTCGGTGAATGGCCGCTGTTGATTCTCCATGTCGTTGCTCCCTTCAATGAACAAACCTTTCCCTGCCAGCAAAATCGTTTATAACACAGTGTTTTTTTTGCATAGGATTTTTGTCCCGGCATGGGTAATTTATCTTACAATCGAATATATATGAACAACAAAACGTTCCCACTCCTCTCCTGGCTTGTTGCCCTCCTCGTTCCCCTCGCCCTCATCGGGCTGGGACTGCGCGTTCTGCTTACGCCTCTCTTCCTTCAAATCGAATACAACATGCCGTATTTTCCTCCCGATGAGTACGGCTTTACCAAGGAAGATCGCTTGAAGTGGGCGCCGTATGCGCTGAATTACCTCGTGAACAAGGAGGATATTTCCTACCTCGGCGATTTGACCTTCGAGGACGGGACTCCGCTTTATAACGAGCGGGAACTGAGTCACATGGAGGATGTCAAGCGCGTGACACAGGGCGCGTTGAACGCCTGGTACATCTCGCTGGCATTGCTGATTCTGCTTGGGATTTGGTCCCGGCGTGGGGGGGGGACTCAGGCTTTCGGTCTGAGTTTGAAGCGGGGCGGATGGCTGATGATTGGTCTGGCGGGGACGATTGGGCTGATTGTCGTCATCGGCATTCTGGTCAGTCCCACGATCTTCTGGAATTTCTTTGCCGGGTTTCACGCCTTGTTCTTCGAAGGCGACTCGTGGTTGTTCCTGTATTCAGATACCCTCATCCGCCTGTTCCCCCTCCGCTTCTGGCAGGATGCGTTCCTGTGGGCGGCGGTCATTGCGCTGGGGGGAGCGTTTGCGCTGATTGCGGCGGCAAAGCGCCTCGAGTAGTTTTCCCTGCGCCAGACGGCTGAGCGGGCAGTATTTCGAATGATGTATAATCGCGCCAGAGGAGACTTTGGAAATGCCTGAGACATTATCGCTTGAAAATCGCGTGGCTGTGGTGACGGGCGGTTCGCGCGGCATTGGACGCGCTGTGGCGCTGGAGTTTGCGGCGCGCGGCGCTGCCGTGGTGGTCAATTACAACAAATCGCCCGAAGCCGCCGAGGAAGTGGTGAAGAAAATTCAGGAAGCAGGCGGGAAAGCCGCCGCCTTCCAGGCGGATGTATCCGATTTCAAACAGGCGGAAGCGCTGATTAAGTTCGCCGTGGAAACCTTTGGCGACCTGAGCATTCTCGTCAACAACGCCGGCATCACCCGCGATACATTGATTATGATGATGTCGGAAGCCGATTGGGATGCCGTCATCAACACCAACCTCAAATCCACCTTCAATTGCTCGAAAGCCGCCGTCAAACACATGATGCGCAAACGCTACGGGCGCATCATCAACATGGCATCGGTGGCGGGGCAGATGGGCAACGCCGGGCAGGTCAATTACTCCGCCTCCAAAGGCGGGCAGATTGCCTTCACCAAAGCGCTGGCGCGCGAAGTCGCCTCCCGCAACATTACCGTCAACGCCATTGCGCCCGGCTTTGTGGATACCGAAATTCTGGACGCCATGCCCCCCGAAACCCTCGAAGCCGCGCTTAAAATGGTGCCGCTTGGGCGCAAAGCCAAACCCGAAGAAGTAGCATACGCCGCCGCTTTCCTCGCCTCCGACCAAGCAGCCTTCATCACCGGTCAGGTGCTGGCGGTGGATGGCGGTATGGCAATGATGTAAAAAACGATTACGTCCTTGCGAGGGCAACAGCCCGAAGCAATGACCGGAGGAGAAACCATGACCGAAGAACACGAAACAGGCAAAACCACCGTTGCGCCAGATGTGCTGGTTACCATCGCCAAAATGTCGGCGTTGAGCGTGCCGGGCGTCAGCCGCATGGCAAACGTCAGCGGAGGCGTGAACCGCCTGTTCAAGCGCGGCATTCACGACGGCGTACGGATTGACGTCGAAGACAACACCGTCACCGCCAGCCTGTATCTCATCCTCAAACAGGATGTCAACATCCGTGAAGTGAGCCGCAACGTGCAGGCGCAGGTGGCGCGCGCCATTCACGAAATGATCGGCATGGATGTGGAGAGAATAGACATCCACATCGAAGACATAGACTACGACGAAGAGGTGTCGCCCGCATGAAACCCCGCACCAGGGCGCGCGCACTCGCCCTGCAGGTACTTTACGAAGTTGATCTGGCAAACCATCCTCCCGGCGAAGTCTTCAAAGCGCGCCTGGAGGAAACTCCGCTTTCGCCCGAACTTGCCGAATTTGCCCGTCAAATTATCTTTGGCGTCCTGCCTCTCACCGCATCCCTCGACGCCGCCATCTCCCAATACGCCCCCGAATGGCCCTTCGACCAAATCGCCGCCATAGACCGCAACATCCTGCGCATGGCATGTTGGGAACTGGCGGTCTTTCACGATACCCCGGTCAAAGTTGCCATCAACGAGGCGGTCGAACTCGCCAAACTCTTCGGCTCCGATTCCGCCCCGCGCTTTGTCAACGGCGTGCTGGGCAGCCTGGCAGGTCATCAACACGAACTCAAACAAGCCCTGCAGAAAGTTTAACCATTCATGGAAATCTTCGGCATCGGACCTTCCGAACTCCTCTTCATCGTCATCCTCGCCCTCATTATCCTGGGACCGAAAGACATGCAAAAAGCAGGCAAGACCATCGGACGCTGGCTCAACAACCTCGTCAAATCCGATGGCTGGAAAGCCTTTCAACAAACTTCGCGTGAGATTCGCAATTTGCCCACCAAACTGATGCGCGAAGCCAACCTGGAATTGTCGGAAACTGAAAAAAACCTGCGCAATGTGATGCAGGCCGGCGCCGCTTCCTACCACCCGCTTCCTCACCCGACCTCCAGCCCGCCTCCTCCCCAACCAGCCGGCGCCCCGCCTCAGCCTCCCTCCACCACCACCCCCACCGACGACGCCCCTCCCTCCGATGAAAAGACTTCTTAGACTCCTCTGGCGGGTACTCACCTTCCCGTTTGTCCTGATCTTTCATATCCTCGCCTTCCCCTTTCGGTTCATCCGCAAGGCGCACGAATTTCTCAACCGCGAACTGGAGGAAGACCGTCCGCTGATGGATACCTTCGCCAGCATCGCCGCCGAGGAACAGGCGCGCGCCAGCCTGTGGGACCATATCGAAACGCTGCGCATGCACCTCCTGCGGATGGTGATTGCCCTGGCGCTGGGAGTGGGAATTTCCTTCTACTATACCGTTCCCCTCATGGAATACCTCGCCGGGCCGGTGGGCGGGCTGGCGAAACTGCAAGCCATTCAGGTCACCGAAGAGATCGGCGTCTTCATGCGCGTGGCGCTGACGAGCGGCATTGCCATTATGCTCCCCTACCTTGCCTTCGAGTTATGGCTGTTTGCTGCGCCGGGACTGCGCCCGCGCGAACGCAAGATGGGGCTGGCAGGCATTCCCCTTGCCACTGTGCTCTTTCTGGGGGGCATGGCGTTCACCTTTTACGTCCTTCTGCCGGCTGCTCTGCCGTTTTTGGGCAACTTCACTGCCATCTCCCAATTCTGGACGGCGCGCGAATACTTCAAATTCGTCACCGGGCTGATGTTGTGGATCGGGTTGTTCTTCGAGTTCCCGCTGGTGATTTACATTCTCACCTCCATCGGTTTTGTCAAACCCGGCATCCTGCTTCAGCAGTGGAGGCTGGCGGTGGTCATCATTGCGGTCATTGCGGCAGCCATCACCCCCACCGTGGACCCGGTCAACATGGGGCTGGTGATGCTGCCGATGATTCTGCTGTATTTCGTCAGCATTGGGCTGAGTTACATCGCCTACGCCGGGCGCCGCCGCAGAGAGAACCAGGCTGAGGAGCAGGCAAATGCCGTTTAGCGGCAGCCGTTTCCAGGTCGGGCAGGAAGCGTTGGAGGAATTATGAATTCACCTTGGGCGGAAGGTCGGGGCTCCGTTCCCGCATCTTCACACGGCATGAATGTCGCGTCATCAGGAAAGCATACTTCGGTTCAGAGGGTTCGTCAGAGAGCGGCGCGTCCGCTGCTGTATTTCATCCTGATTCTGGCGCTGATGAGTCAGGCGTGCGCCATCTCGCTGCTGGAACTGCCGCTGCCGGGCGTTTCCACACCAACTGCGCCTGCCGGGCCCGCGCCCACCCCACTGCCGCGCGCGCAAGTGAAAATCAGCGTTCAGGTACCGGAGCCGCTGCCGCCGGGTGAAATCCTGGCGCTCAGCGTGTTGGATGAAGTGACCGGCCTGGAGTTGAACAGCCTGGATTATCAATTGGACGCGGTGGACGCGATTACATACTCCGCTTCCTTCCCCATCCCTGATAAGGCAGTCATCAAATACCGCTACGTGCGGCGGGGCGCCACGCGGATTGTGGAAGATACCAACGCCGACCTGGGCATCCGTTACCGCTTGCTGTACGTGAACGGCAACACCGAAATCGTGGATACCGTCAACTCCTGGAGCGATAAGCCGGTCAACACGCTTTCCGGCTCCATTTTTGGAACGGTGCTGAACGCCGATACCGGCGAGCCGCTGGGAGAAATCATGGTCACGGCGGGAGGTGTGCAAACCCTCACCGATTCGGCCGGGCGCTTCACGCTCACGGGCTTGCGCGGCGGAATGCACAACCTGGTGGCATATGCTCTCGACGGCACGTATCAGCCTTTTCAACAGGGCGCGGTGGTGGAGGGCAGCAAAGGCACGCCGGTGGAAATTCGCATGAAGCCCGCGCCGCTGGTCAATGTCATCTTCACCGTCTCCGTCCCGCCCAACACGCAAAGGAATGTCCCGCTGCGAATCGCCGGCAGCCTGCTGCAATTTGGCAACACCTTCGCCGATCTGGGCGGCAGGCTGAGCACCGTCGCCGACCGCATGCCCGTCCTGACAGAACAGCCCGACGGCCGCTATTCTGTTTCGCTCTTTCTGCCGGTGGGCGCGCATCTTTCCTACAAGTACACCCTGGGCGATGGCTTCTGGAATTCGGAGTTCAACACTGCCGGGCAATATGTCGTCCGCAATTTGATTGTCCCGCCGCAAAACACGACGGTGGAAGATACCGTGCAATCCTGGCAGGCGGGACCGAACGCCCCCATTACTTTCGAAGTGCAGGTTCCGCCGGATACCCCCGCCGGCGACGCGGTGTACATTCAGTTCGATTCCTTCGGCTGGGCGGAGCCAATCCCCATGTGGAAAATCGGCGCCAACCGCTGGGCTTATAAACTCTACGGACCGCTCAACATCCTCGGTTCGTTCCGTTACCGTTACTGCCGCAACGCCCAATGCGGTTCCGCCGATGACGCCGCCACCCCCGGCGAAAACCCGCACGGACGAAACGTCACCCCATCTCTCGCTCCGCAAGACATCCTCGATACCGTCAAACAATGGACGTGGTATCAGCCGCAAAGCGCCACCCTGGTTCAAACCGACATTGCCGCGCGCGGCAGCGGCTTTGTGGCTGGCGTCGAATTCCAGCGCTATTACAGCCCCGCCATGCACGTTTTCACCAGCAGCGCGCTGGAAAATATCCACGCCATCGGCGCCAATTGGGTCTTCCTTTCCCCCTCGTGGACGTACAACCGCAGCGACCCGCTGGAGTTCTACCAGCAGCCGGGGCGCGATCCGTTTGCGGCAGATACGAAAAGCGCCGCCGCCTACGCCCGCTCGCTCAACCTGAACCTAGCGCTCTTCCCGCAGCCGCGCTTCTCTCAAAACACAGCAGAGTTCTGGAAGACCGCCCCCCGCACCCCCACCTGGTGGGACGCCTGGTTCAACCACTACCGCGCTTTTGCCATCCACTTCGCCGACCTGGCAACCAAAGCCGACGCTCAGGCGCTCATCCTCGGCGGCGATTGGATCGCGCCGGCTCTTCCCAACGGGAAACTTGCCGACGGCAGCCCCAGCGGAGTCCCCGCCGACGCCGAAACCCGCTGGCTCAACCTCCTCGCCGAGGTGCGCCAGCACTATGCCGGGCGGGTGCTGTTTGCCCTGCCCTACACCAACGCCGACTTGCAGCCGCCCGTCAACCTGCTCAAAGCCGCCGACGGCATTTACCTGCTCTGGTTTGCCAAACTCAGCGCCTCCCCCTCCCCCGACAAAGCAGCCATGACCGCCGAAGCCGGCCGCCTGCTCGACGAAAACATCTTCCCCGTGCAGGCGCAGGCGGGCAAACCGCTCCTCATCGGCTTATCGTATCCATCCGCATCCTACGCCGCCACCGGCTGCCTCCCCAACCCCGCCGGAGGCTGCTTCGAATGGACGGCGCTCGACCGCCCCAACCCCGATATCCCCTCCCTCAGCCTCGACCTTCAACAACAGTTCGACATCTACGACGCCATCCTCAACGCCATGAACGGACGTACCTGGGTAAGCGGCCTGGTCAGCCGCGGCTACTTCCCCCCTGCCGCGCTTCAGGACAAATCCGCCTCGGTGCATGGCAAACCCGCCGCCGACCTGTTGTGGTATTGGTTCCCGCGGCTGCTGGGAAATATCAAATAGCCGCTTCAGGGTTTCATCCGGCAAAGAGGCGTGAGAGGCACGTCTCTTTTCTGTTGGGAGCGTGTTATACGTCTCATGCCGCATCGTTCCCCAAGATGAACAACCTCATGGATCAGCAAACGCTTCGTGTCCCTTCGTGACCCTCGTGGACAAACAAATCTAATCTTCAATTCGTCGGAGGAGAAATGTCAAAAATCAAACTCTATCTCAAACGGGCAGGGATTGGTCTGCTGGCGCTGCTTGTGGCGCTGGGAGCAGGCGGAGGGTATTACTTCAAAGGCTACCTGCCCAACACCGTTGCGCCGCAATCCTTCCCCCAAATTGACGGCACCATCCAACTCGAAGGCTTGAACGCCCCGGTGGACATCTACCGCGATGCGATGGGCATCCCGCACATCTACGCATCTACTCAACACGACCTGTTCTTTGCTCAGGGCTACGTCCACGCGCAAGACCGCTTCTGGCAAATGGACGTCTGGCGGCACATCGGCTCTGGCACGCTCAGCGAAATGTTCGGCGAAGGTCAGGTGGAAACCGACACCTTCCTGCGCACCCTGGGCTGGCGCCGCACCGCCGAAGCCGAATATGCTCAACTGGACCCAGTTTCCAAATCCATCCTCGATTCCTACACCGCAGGCGTCAACGCCTACCTCAAAGATCGCGCCCCCACTGCCCTCAGCCTGGAATACGCCATCCTCGGCTTGCTCAGCCCCGATTACCAAATCGAACCGTGGACGCCCATCCACAGCCTCACCTGGGGCAAAGCCATGGCATGGGACCTGCGCGGCAACATGGGCGAGGAAATCGAACGGGCGGAACTGCTGAAAGTCATGACGCCCGAACAAGCCGCCAAATTCTTCCCCGAATATCCCGCCGACCATCCGGTCATTGTGAACAAAATCGGTGAAGGAAGCGCGAACGCCTCCCGCCCGCAGACGGCAGGCTTCGACTACTCCCAACTCCCGCTCGATCAACTTCGCTACAACGCTTCGCTCCTCGACCCGCTGCTAGGGGGCGTGGGCGATGGAATTGGCTCCAACTCCTGGGCAGTTTCCGGCAAACTGACCGCCAGCGGCATGCCGCTCCTTGCCAACGACCCGCACCTGGGCATTCAAATGCCCTCCATCTGGTATCAGGCGCATCTGGAATGCAAACCCGTCAGCGAAGCCTGTCCCTTCAACGTGGCGGGATTCACCTTCGCCGGCGTGCCGGGCGTCGTCATCGGTCACAATGACCGCATCGCCTGGGGCTTCACCAACCTCGGTCCCGATGTGATGGACCTCTACATCGAACGCGTCAACCCCGAAAACCCCAACCAGTATGAGGTCAATGGCCAATGGGTGGATTTCGAGACCCGCACCGAAACCGTCAACGTCGTCGGCGGCGAAGCGGTGGAAATCACCATCAAATCCACGCGGCACGGACCGGTTATCTCCGAGGTCTATGGTCCGCTCAAAAACGAAGGCGACCCGAAGGATAAAGAATTCGTCCCATTCAAGGAGCGGGCGGGCATCGAACTGCCGCAGCAATACGTCATCGCCCTCAAGTGGACGGCGCTCAGCCCCTCCACGCCGTTTCAGGCCATTTGGGGCTTCAACCGCGCCCGAAACTGGGAAGACTTCCGCCAAGCCGCGCGCGGCTTCCACGTTCCGGCACAAAACCTGCTCTACGCCGATGTGGACGGCAACATCGGTTACCAAACGCCGGGCGACATCCCCATCCGCGCCAACGGCGACGGCTCTCTCCCCGTGCCCGGCTGGACGGACGACTACGAATGGATCGGGTTCATTCCCTTCGAGGAACTGCCCTACACCTTCAACCCTGCCGAAGGATACATCGTCACCGCCAATAATCAGGCATCTCCGCGCGATTACCCCTACCTCATCACCACCAACTGGGATTACGGCTACCGCGCCGCGCGCATCGTGGAAATGATCGAGAAAGCGCCGGGCAAGATAGACATCGCCTACATCCAATCCATGCAGGGCGACTCCATGGACCTGGGCGCAAAGGCGCTCCTCCCGGTCTGGAAAGAAATTGACTTCAAAGCCGAAACCCCCGCGCAAGCAGCCGCCCTGGAGATGATGCTCAACTGGGACTATCAATGCACCGCTGACTCACAAAGCGCGGCCGTGTATCAATGGTTCTGGTGGAACCTGCTGCAAAACACCCTCAACGACGAGCTGCCGCAGCGCACCCAGGACATGGGCGGCAGAAGCGGCGGCAGCCCCGACTTCGAAATCATGCGGCGGCTGATCCAAACCCCCACCGACCCCTTCTGGGACGATAAAAACTCCGAGAGCGTCATCGAAACCCGCGATGATATTTACATTGCGTCCCTTGTGGAAACGGCGGAGCAAATCGAAAAAGAATACGGCAAAGACCCCGCCAAATGGCCCCGCTGGGGTGAATTGCACACCGCCACCTTCCGCAACGGCACGCTGGGCGAATCGGGCATTGGGCTGATCGAGAATTTGTTCAACCGCGGTCCCTTCGAAACGAGCGGCGGCAAGAGCATCGTCAACGCCACAGGCTGGGATGTGGGCGTGGGCTTCCGCGTAGATTGGCTGCCGTCCATGCGCATGATTGTGGATTTGGGCAACCTGAATAACTCGGTGACGGTTCACACCACCGGGCAGTCGGGTCATGCCTATCACCCGCACTACATAGACATGGCGCCGCTGTGGGCAAACGTAGAATACTATCCCATGTTGTGGGATGCCCAAGCCATCGTCAACGATGCCGAAGGGCATTTGGTATTGAGCCCAAAATAAAGTACTGAAGATGTTACACAGCGTCCCGAAGGTTAAGTAGTAGAACCTTCGGGACGTTTTATGTATAACGCCGCCAACGAAAAGACAATCACCCCCAGGTAACTAAACATCAGATCGAGCAAATCGAACGAACGGCTGGAGAAAAATCGCTGCGATACTTCCTCCAGACCAATGATCAGGGCAAGGGTCAAAGCCGCTCGAAGGACGAGCAGGCGTGGGGAAAGTCCCCGAAGCGCGCGCAGGAGGGCAAGGTCAATCAGCAGGGTCAGGATACCGTAGAGGATGAAATGTCCCACTTTGTCTCCCAGGGGGATCCGACTCACCCATCCAACGACATCGAGCCTTCCCAGATCGGCAAGGACGATCACCGCGAGAATGAACAAACCATAGAGAAACGCCAGGTGTTTCATAAAACGTGAGACGCCTCGCTTAAGGCGTCTCTGTTTTGATTTGCGCCTCGCGCCGCGCCTTCCACCATTCCACGAACATCGGCACAATCGAGATCAGGATGATGGCAACAATCACCAACTCAAAGTTCTGCTTGACAAATTTGAGATTGCCAAAGAAATACCCCAGCAGCGTGAAGAGCGTAACCCACACCGCGCCGCCCACCACGTTATATGTTGCAAAATATCCGTAGGTCATCTTGCCGATGCCCGCCACGAAAGGAGCAAACGTGCGGACGATGGGGACGAAGCGCGCCAGAAAAATCGCCTTGCCGCCATGCTTCTCAAAAAAGGCATGCGTTTTGTCGAGATATTCCTTTTTGATCCATTTGATCTTGTAGGCGCGTTCCCCAAGATAATGACCGATGGTGTAGTTCATGGCATCCCCTAACACCGCCGCAACGAAGAGCATTCCCACAATCAACCAGACGTTCAGCGACCCCAGCGCCGCGAACGTACCAGCCGCAAACAGGAGCGAATCGCCCGGCAGAAACGGCGTCACGACAAAACCGGTCTCCATAAAAATGACGAAAAAGAGGATGGCGTAGGTCCACGTTCCGTAATCCAGGATAATGCGCGCCAGGTATTCGTCGAGGTGCAAAAACAGATCCATCAAAAATTTGATTTGTTCCATTTGAAGTTCTCCAATTGGTTATCCGGAAACGACAGGCGTCTGCCGCGCCGCCAAATGCTCCA
Organism: Anaerolineae bacterium; assembly: GCA_037440905.1. Lineage (GTDB taxonomy): Bacteria > Chloroflexota > Anaerolineae > Anaerolineales > Villigracilaceae > Defluviilinea. The sequence continues at coordinate 13,184 of JBBITE010000051.1, forward strand.
CCGCAAGCACCACGCCCACGCCAAGAACTATCAACGCCACAGCCAGAATTTCCTCCCCGCCAAACGTCAAGGGGATGAAATTCGTTTCCCGCACCATCGCTTCGCCGGCGCTTTCGACCGTTTTCCAGGGCCACACCTTGCGCAAAGACCCAGCCATGAAGCCGGTCAATACTGCCACCACCCAATCGTGGTTGCGGTGCAGCAGCCAGCGCAGCAGGCGGACAAACGCCAGCAAACCACCCACCGCCCCCAGCCCCACCAGGACAATGGTGAGAATATCCAGATTCTTCACCGCCGCAAGGACGTATGAATATTTTCCAAGCAGGACAAGGATAAAAGCCCCAGAAATCCCCGGCAGGATCATGGCGCAAATGGCAATCGCCCCGCTCAAAAACAACATCAAAGGCGTATGCGACGTTTCCGCCGGAGACAACCCCACCAGGATGAATGCCCCAACTCCCGCCACAACCGCCGCGCCAATATTGAATGCGCTCCAGCGGCGCACACGCCGGCGCACAACGATCACCGAGGCAAGGATCAAACCAAAGAAAAACGCCCAAATATACACGGGGTGATTCTCCAATGCCCAATGCAAAACATTCGCCAGCGCGAGAATCGCTGTCAGGATTCCCAGCGCAAGCGATAAAAGAAATTTCCAGGGAAAGGTCTCGAATGCCTCCCGCCACTTGAATGTGACCAGGCGCAGTAAAAATACACCGTTCACGGCATGAATCGCTTCAATCAACTCATCGTAAATGCCGAGGATGAACGCCATCGTCCCGCCGGAAACGCCCGGCACCACATCTGCCGCGCCCATGGCAAAACCGCGCGCGCCGATCCACACATAATGTATAAGGTTTCGTCTTTGTTCGTTCAAGTCATTTCTCGCTTTCAGAAAAATATACGTCTCTCCGTTGTAGATGAACAAATTACTCAAACAATCCCGCAGCGCAAGATTATGAACCTTAACAATTTAATTCAGTAACTGCGCAGTCGGCGTTCTGCCCTGGCGCTTGCCCGCCACATCGTCCCCGCAGCAAAGCGGAGCGGGAGGGCAGGCTTGGATTGCCAAATCCAAGCCCCCTGTCGGCGGTTCGCCCACCTTGCGCTGTAATGCCTGGATTGCCAGAGTCATTTGGAAAAGTCCAACCTAACAACAGGAAGGGATTATACCTGTTTTACTGCTTCGTTTCGAAGCGGCTGAACCAATCGCCCAGCACAAGAAAAACCAGGCTGCCGGCGGATGACATCCCCAGATTCAACAAGCCAAGCGGCAGAAAAACCCAGCCGCGCCATGCGCCAATTACATGCCCAGCCGCAAACCCCAACACGCTCAACACGAGATACATCAACAACCGCCCGGCGCCGCCCCCGCGCAGCAGATGATACAACGCGCCATAAAGCACGGCAATCATTACTGCCAGCAAGAGTGCGGGAAGGGTCAGCGCCATCTCTCTCACCCTGTGCTGTTCATCATGGGTCGCTGTCCATCCCCCCGCCCTGGATGATGCCCCCGCCAATCAGCAAATCGCCGCGATAAAACACCGCCGCCTGCCCGGCTGTGACGTCTCTCTGCGGCGCATCGAACCGCACCCGAACCTGTCCCTTCCCCAGCGGCTCCACCCACGCCTCCGCCTCCTTCGCCGTATAGCGGATCTTCACCTCCGCCCGAAACGGCTCGAGCGGCGCCTCCCCCCTCACCCAATTGACCTCGCCCGCTGTCAATTCCAGCGTTCCCAACTCTTCCTGTGTCCCCACCACCAGCACGTTCCGCGCCGCATCCTTCGCAAGGACGTAGAGCGGCAGCGGAAAAGCCACCCCAAGCCCTTTTCTCTGTCCTATCGTGTAATTTGCCAGTCCCGTATGCTGACCCAACACCTTCCCATCACGGGTCACAATCGCGCCTGGTGCCAGCATCTCTGCCGCATTGCGGCGGATGAAGTTTCGGTAATCTTCGCCCGCCAAAAAACACAAGTCTTGCGAATCTTTGCGCGAGGCGGTGGGAAGCCCATGCCGTTCTGCAATGGCGCGAATCTCCGGCTTGGTATAAGCGCCAACAGGGAACAAGGCGCGCTGTAACTTCTCCTGCGTCAGCACGTGCAGCACGTAAGATTGATCCTTGCTGCGGTCCACAGCGCGCAGCAGTTCGATCTTTCCTCCCTGCGCTTTTCTCACCCGCGCATAATGTCCCGTTGCCATATACTCCGCCCCAATTGCTAGGGCATGCTCCAGCAAAAACGTCCAGCGAATGCTGCGGTTACAAACCAGGCAGGGATTGGGCGTTTCGCCGCGCGCATACCCCTGCAGGAAGTAATCCACCACCGTCGCGCGGAAAACGTCCTTCGCGTCAATCACATAAAAAGGGATGCCCAACATCGCCGCAACGCGCCTGGCTTGCGCCATCGAATCGGGCGTACAGCAGCGATTGGAATTCTCCTTGCCCGGTTCGCTCCACAAACGGAGCATCATCCCGGCAACCTCATACCCCTGCTCTTTGAGCAGCGCCGCGGCAACCGAAGAATCCACTCCGCCAGACATGGCGACAACAACTTTGGTCATTTTCTACCTGCGGCTCAGGGAACGCGCCTTTTCGACCAGCGCGGGCAAAGCAGAGAGAAACGCTTCCACCTGTTCGACGGTCGTGCCGGCGCCCAATGTCACCCGCAGCGATCCCAGCCCCCACTCCCGCGAAAGACCGATGGCGCTCATCACCTCACTGGGTTCGGGGTTGCCTGTCTTGCACGCGGAACCGGAAGAACAGGCAAAGCCGGCGGCATCCAGCAGGGTGAGCAGAAGGTTGCCATCCACATCCTTGAAGACAAAACTGGCATGATGCGGCAAGCGGGTGCTGAGGTCACCCGTCAGGCGCGCGTTGGGGATGGTTTCCAACACTGTGCCGATGATTTTATCGCGCAGAGGGCGAACGTGCGCCGCACGCTGTTCGCGCTCTTCGTACGTCAGCCGCAGCGCTTCCGCAAAGCCGACGATGTACGGGACGTTCTGCGTCCCAGCCCGCAGACCGAACTCCTGCCCGCCGCCGGTCAGATGCGGCAGCAGCGGCGTTCCCTTGCGCACGTACAACACCCCCACTCCCTTAGGACCATAAAATTTGTGCGCGCCCAGCGACATCATATCCACGCCCAATGCCTGCACATCCACGGGCAGGTAGGCGGCGGCTTGCACGGCGTCGGTGTGGAAAAGGATTCGGTTGGCGCGGCAGATTTCGGCGATGTCCCGAACCGGATTGACCGTCCCAATCTCGTTGTTGGCGTACATCACCGAGACCAGCGCCGTATCTTTACAAATCGCCCGCGAGACGGCTTCCGGCGTCACCATCCCCTGCTCGTTGACCTCCAGCCACTCCACCTCAAATCCCTCATACTGCGCAAGGTGCCGCAAGGTCTTCGTCACGGCTGGGTGTTCGGCGCGTGAAGCCAAAAGCCAGCGGGCGCCGCTCTGCTCGCGCATGGCATACGCCGCGCCGCGAATGGCCAGGTTATCCGCTTCGGAGCCGCAGGAGGTAAAAATCACTTCCTGCGGCTGGCAATTCAAAACACGCGCCACGGTTTCGCGCGCGGCTTCCACGGCGGCTTCGGCTTGCTGACCATACCGATGCACCGACGACGGATTCCCAAACAATGCAGAAAAATACGGCTGCATTGCCTCGAACACGCGGGCATCTACCGGGGTGGTGGCAGAATAATCCAGATAAATCATCGGGCAGATTATAGCATGCAGGGCGTAGGAACATCGTAGGGGAATCGTGCGTTAAACGCCATGCAAATTCGCTTAAAATTGCGGCTCGTTAAAAAAAGGAGAAAAGATGAAACAAAAACTGATGCTTTTTCTGGTTGCCAGCCTGCTGTTGCTGACAGCCTGCGGAGGCGGCAAAGCAGAACCAACCCCGACAATAGATGCCAATTTGATTCAGACTCAGGCAATCGAGACCTTTTCGGCGGTTCTGACTCAAACCGCGCTTGCCGCTCCCACCCCAACCCCTCCCCCCACTCTAACCGCTTCTCCCACGTTTGCGCCGTTCTCCACCAGCGCGGCAATCACCCTGCCAGCCGTCACCCAAGCGGCTATTTCGCCCACCGCTTCCTGCTACCAACTGCGTTTCGTCAACGATGTGACCATTCCGGATAACACCCCCATGGCGCCGGGACAAGCCTTCACCAAAACCTGGCGGGTGCGTAACAGCGGCTCCTGCGCCTGGGAGGCAGGCTTCAAATTTACATTCGTCGGCGGAGATGCCATGGGCGGCGCAACCTATACGCTCCCCTCGGCTGTGCCGGTCAACACAGAAATTGACATTTCGATTGCCATGGTCGCCCCCACGAACAAAAACGGCGTCATTCGCGGCAACTGGCGCATGCAAACCACCGCCGGGCAGTTTTTTGGCGATGAGGTGTACGTGATTATCGTCGTTGGCGGTTCCACGCTGACACCCACCAGCACCACCGCCGCCCCCACCAACACCAGCGTCCCTCCCCCCGCAACCCAGGCACCCACCGCCACCGAGACTGCCACCACCACTGCCCCCTAAACCAACCTGAGTTCAGCATAGACCGTTCAAACCGCCAGGGCAGGTGTAACGCCCTCATCGGCGTATGAGAACGCCGACTGCATCACAACAACAAAAAGCGGACGAGCGCATGTCACTCGTCCGCTTTTTAGTTACAAAGAGCAGGTCAAATGCCGGCGTTGCTCAGGGTATTCAACATTTGAGATAGTGCAGCGGTAATGGCGGGGTGTCTCACTTCAAAATGGTCAATCGCCGCTTGTATGCGCGCTAAAAGAGACGGCGGGTTTTCTTGTGCGGGGTCGAGAAATTTTCGAATATCAGCGCTAAGATGGGCAAGCAGTTCGCGTCCTTCCTCGTCCACCGTGGGAGTGCGGGCCAGTTCTTCGTGCAGTTGCTCGAGCAGTTCAAGAAGTTTCCGTTCGGGCATAAGTTCTCCTTCCTGCGAGACTGTCTCTGCATCTTTATTTTACAACGTTTTTTTTGGCATAGCGGGCAATTACACAACTCAACAGATAAAACATTTCGACGTTCATCGTGCCTGCCTCCTCAAAAACGAACGTGTTCACTCAAAAGTTGTCAGCAGTGCTCGATACGGCAAAAAAACGCCTACTCGACCAGCAGAGTATCCATGGCTTATGACAACTTTTGCACCCGCACAAACAAACAGTTTCCTCAAAAGGGTAAAACTCTTGTGGTATGCTTAATTTGCCGGCAAGCGGGAGTTTCCTCGAAAGGTAACCCTCAGCGGCAAAAATTTTTCGAGTTCGGCGGTTCTCATACGTCTTTGGGCTTGGCTGAAAAAATCTTCAAACCAACAGGGAAATGCACTATGAAACTCGATTACTCCGAATTGGAAAACGGCATCCGCCTCATCAAACTCGAAGGGCGGCTCGACTTGAATGGGACGTATAGTATCGAGGTCCAGTTTGTGAACCGCTGTGCGGGTGAAGGGGTGCGTGTGTTGGTGGATCTTTCCGGGGTGAGTTATGTCTCGTCGGTGGGAATCCCAATGCTGGTCAACACCGCCAAATCGGTCGTCAGCCGAGGCGGGAAGATGGCATTCCTCAACCCGCAGGAAAACGTCATGAAGGTGCTGGATCTGGTAGGCATATCGAGCGTCATCCCCATTTACAACAATCAACAGGCAGCGCTGGAAGGCTTAAGATAGCCCAGCCCAACTCTAATAAATTATATATAATTTTTGTGTTACAATGGCGGCGAAGTCAGGAGTAGCCGCTATGTATATCACGATCCTTTTCCTCCTGCCCATTGTGTTCATCCTTTGGGCGCTCTCCAAAACCACCGAGAAAGTGCTTGCCATCCGCCACCGTGAGCGTGAGGCAGGCAAAGAACCGTTCGTTTACTTATAACAGGAAACGGTTACGCGCAACGGCTCCGGATACAAATTCCGGAGCCGTTTTGTTTTGGATAAAAAAACCGCTTCACCCGCAGCCGAAAGCGGATCGAACCTCCCAGCCATTTCCTCCCCTCTGCCGCCTCACGTCTCCTGTCTCCTGGCGCGGTAAAATGCCGCCCAACGCTTGTTGACTTCCTCCGTCGCCTGCTGGCGCGTGTACCCATATTTGACCTGGAGCAGGGTCAGGAACTTATCCTGCTTGTCTGCCGCTTTGTCTATTTTTTTCAGGTCGTGTTCGCCCAACAAACTGAACCACTCCATAGACCTGCCGCGGATGAGTTTCCAGTTTTGGTCGAATTTCGATTTTTGCGCATTCATAGGTATCTCCTCAGAGAGTAAAATTCCAAGACTCAATTTGGAGTTTTCGAGATTTCGTTCTTCTGGCTATCCATTCCCCCAAATGGAAATAGCAAAAACAAAATTGTCAAACTCTTACACCCCCCATTGTACTACGTGCAAGCAGGAAAATCTCAGTTTTCAGAACCGAATTGCAGAATTGAAAACGGTCTTGCGGACGTAATGTCCCAAGACCGTTTTTCATCCTTCATCCTTCTGTATTGTATTTATCCTTTACTTTCCCACCACCCCATCAACTCACTCAATGGCAAGGATGGCGTCGCGTCGCCCTGGCGGCCCGTGTTCCAGGTGACGATCAGTTCACGCTTGGCGCGGGTGATGCCCACATAGAACAGGCGCAGGCGTTCCCTGACGTAATCCAGCCGCGAGCGCAGCGTCGCCGCGCCTTCCTCGTACCAGTCATACTCATCGTTTGGTGGTCGAGTGGAGTTGGTGGTCGAGTAGGCGGCGGGGTCTCGGGTTTCGATACGCTCGCTTCGCTCGCTACTCAACCCTCGTTCTATTTGACCGTCGTCGCCGTATCGAGACCACCCCAGCGCGGTCAACTGCGCCAGCGCCTCCGCTTCGAGATTCAACCCGCCCCGCAC
>JBBITE010000052.1:0-20053 GCA_037440905.1 Anaerolineae bacterium
CTCCAAACCTTTGGGACGGTGCGTAACATCAGTTACGAGTATAATCCTGTTTCAGAAAGGCAAGCCATGATCAAACTGTACCGCCAGGCACACAGCCCGCAAGCCGATACCATCGAAGCCGAATTCCGCGAGCTGGCACTGGGATTCGAGCGCGTGGTCATCGAAACGGAAGAAGCCGCTGCTTTATTTGGCAGCGATGTGTCTCTGCCGCTGCTGACCGACAATCAACGCCTCGTTTGCGGCGCAGACATTCCGGCCTACCTCAAGGAACTGGCGAACCTCTGGCGCGAATGGCAGTTGTTCCAGGGCGATTACTGCTACGTGGACGATAACGGGGAAGTGTGTTGAAGATGTCTCCCTCACAGCCTTCCCAAAATCTGTTTCGCCCGGCCGATCTTTCCGACATCTTAGGGTTGTTCCGTTCGCTGACCGAATCCCGCGAACTCCTGCCTCCTGAAGCGCTGGCGCTTGCCGGCGCCATCCACGCCGCGCTGCGCAAGCCGCAGGATCACAATGGGGCAGTCTATGCGGAATATGCCAGGACGATGGCGCTGCTCAAACACACCCTGCCCGAACTCCATGAATATGTGACCCATCACTGGCGGCTTTCCTGACCAAACCTCAGCCGCGTATAAAATAGATCATCGAGACGATGACACCGATCATCACCACCGTCCACCTCAGCGTGGACGGTTTGATTTTGCCCGCCAGCCTGCCGCCCAGCCAGCCGCCAAGCAAGGCGCCAACAGCCATCACCAGGGCTGCGCTCCAAACCACCTGCCCCGAAAACAGAAAGAAGACCGCCGCCGCAACATTGACGGCGAAGGCAATTGCCTGTTTGAGCGCGTTGAGGCGCGTCAACGAATCCTCGAGCGTGAGCCCCAGCGCAGAGAGGACGATCACGCTCAACCCGGCGCCAAAGTATCCGCCATATACTGAAGCCAAAGTGACAGGCAGCCACGTGAGTCCTTCCAGCCCGCCGCCTTTGCCTGCGTTCATGCGTTTGGTCAGCCAGGCGCGGACGGGGTCCTGAACCGCCAGCAGCGCCGAAGCCAGCAGGATGAGATACGGCACCAGATTGCGGAACAGTTTTTCGCCGCTTTGCAGGAGGAGAAACCCGCCGAACACACCGCCGAGCACAGCGGCAGGAAGCAGCAGCCACAGGCGTTTGCGTTGTCCCTGCAAGTCGTTTTTCTGCGCCAGAGTCCCGCCGAAATAGCCGGGGCAGAGCGCCACAGTATTCGTCACATTTGCGGCAACGGCTGGAACGCCCAGAAAAGTCAGTGTGGGAAAGGTGATGAGCGTGCCGCCGCCGGCGAGGGCATTGACCGCTCCCGCCGCCAGCGCGGCGATGGCAACCAGGAGATAGTGAAGAGGGCTGAGCATAACGTTGTTTTCCTTATGCCCAAGTATAATCAGTCTTTAACCGTACACCCATTGCATCGAGAATCTCGCGATAGGAGCCCTCAATGGCTGTCATTGAAATTTCCCACATTTCCAAATCCTTCGGAAAAATTCAGGCTGTGAACGACGTAACCTTCTCCATCGAAAAGGGTGAAATCTTCGGCTTGCTCGGACCGAACGGCGCAGGCAAGACTACCACCATCCGCTGCATGCTGGATATTTTCAAGCCCGATTCGGGTTCGATTACCGTGCTTGGCGGTCCCATGACCGAGGCTAAGAAAGAGCGCATCGGCTACATGCCAGAAGAACGCGGCTTGTATCAAGATATTCCCCTGGAACGTTGTCTGATATATCTGGCTTCGCTCAAAGGCATTGGCAAAGCAGAAGCGCGCCGCCGCCTGTATCCCTTCCTCGAACGCTTCGATCTGGCTGCGCACAAGCACAAGAAGGTCAAGGAACTCAGTAAAGGCATGCAGCAAAAAGCGCAAATCATCGCCACCCTGCTTCACCAGCCGGAACTGCTCATTGTGGACGAACCGTTCAGCGGACTCGACCCGGTCAACACCCAAATGGTAAAAGACCTGCTGCTCGAACAACACCAGGCAGGGACGACCATCGTCCTGTGCTCGCATCAGATGAACCTGGTGGAAGAACTCTGCGACCGCATCGTACTGATTGACCACGGCAAGGTCATGCTCTACGGCGCGGTGGGCGAGGTGAAGCAGCAGTTTGCCGGCAATGTCGTGCTGGTCAAAGGAGGAGATGGGGTACCCACCCTGGAGGGTGTGGAGCGTATCGAAGCGGTCAATGGAGCGGTCAAACTCCATTTGCGTCCGGGCGTTCGTCCGCAGGAGGTTTTGCGTGAACTCGTCCGCCGCGAAGTGCCGCTGGATCATTTTGAGATTACCCTGCCTACGCTGGATGAAATTTTCATTCGTGTTGTGCAAGATGCGTAGGTGAGGTTTGTACGCCGCTTCATCAGAGGAATCTCCCATGCTCAAAGTACTGCGTATTGCTCTCCACGAATACACACGCCATTTCTTCACCAAGCGCTTTCTCATGGCTCTCTTCAGCCTCTTGATTGCTACAGTGGTGGCGACAGGATTGAGCTTTATTATTGTATTGCTGGAAAATGACAACACGCCGCTTGGTTATGTAGATCATTCGGGTCTGCTAACGGACCCGCTGCCGGCGCCCGAGAAACCTTATCAAACGATGCTGCCGATACTGCCCTTCGAAACAGAAGCAGAGGCACGGTCTGCGCTCGAAGCGGAGCAAATTCAGGGATACTACATCATCCCAGCCGGTTATCCGGACGACGGTCATCTGACGGTCGTCTTCAAGGATAAAATCCGCCAGGCGGCGCGCCAGCAGTTCTACGATTTCCTGACTGTGAACCTGCTGCGCCGTTTTGATGAAGCCATCGCCCACCGCTTATTGGAGGGCAGTAAGGTTGTCATCCTTTCGCCGGATGGTAACTGGGTACCCGTTGCAAGCGTGTTCTCCAACTTCTTCCTGCTGCTCCTCATTGGCATGGTCTTCAGTCTCATCATGTTCACCAGCGGCGGCTACCTGCTGCAAGCCGTGACCGAAGAAAAAGAAAACCGCACGATTGAGGTAGTGCTGACCTCCGTCTCGACGGAGCAATTCATGGCCGGCAAAATCATCGGCAATATGGCCGTCGGATGGACGCAAATCGTGACCTGGTTTCTGTTCGGCGCTCTGGGCTTGCTCGCCGGGCGCGCATCGGTGGAATTGCAGATTGCCCCGCAAATGTTTCTTTTGATTGTCTTCATCATCCTGCCCAGCTTTGTGACCATTTCGGCGCTGATGGCTGCCATTGGCGCCAGCGTAACCGAAGCCAGAGAAGCGAACACGGTAATTAGCATCCTGCTTTTGACGTTATGGATTCCGTACTTTCTGATCCCCTCCCTGACGAATAATCCCCACTCGCTTCTTGCCATCACCCTGAGCCTGCTGCCGTTCACCGCGCCGCTCGCTCTCTTCATCCGCAACCAGGTAACCTTGCTGCCTGACTGGCAAATTGCCATCAGCGCTGTCATACAGGTGGCGGCTGCCATCGGCTCGCTCTGGCTGGCTGGGCGGGCGTTTCGGCTGGGAATGCTGCGGTACGGCAAACGCCTGAGGTGGCGCGAAGTGTTCAGCGGCAAATGAACACTGGCTCTCTACAACCCGCATGCTCTTTGTATTCCCTGGCGGTATAAAAACGGTGCATCATGAACAAGACACTGAGCGTTTTGAAGAATGAACTCATCACTATCCTTTCCCGCTGGTCTTTCTGGCTGACTACTCTTGGCTTGCCGCTTATCTCCGGGTTGATTTTCGGCGTCATCGGCTTGCTTAACAAGAATGAGAGCAATTTGCAAATCGTCCAAGAATTTTCCCAGGGTTCGCAGGAGACGCACGTTGAAGGCTACGTGGACGAAGCCGGCCTCATCCGCGAGATCCCTGCAGAGGTGCCGCAGGGGAGATACATTCCTTTTGTCAATGAACAGGCTGCCCGTCGGGCGATGGAAGCGGGTGAAATTGAAGCCTATTATGTCCTCCCAGCCGATTACATCGAGAAAGGCGAAATTCGTTATATCCATTCCGAATTCAATCCCTTCGCTTTGTTGCGCGAACAATCCTATCCTTTCACGTGGGTTGTACGCGTGAACCTGGCAGGGGGTCATCAGAATATCGTTAACCTGCTGCTCCAGGAACCAAAAGACGTGGAGGAGATTGCGCTTGTTCCCACCACCATCTCGGATGAAGAGAATCCGCTGGCGATATGGGTGCCTTACGCTTTTGCGCTCCTTTACTTCGCAATGATTAACGGCTCGGCGACGCTGCTTTTGAGCAGCGTTTCGAAAGAAAAAGAGAATCGCATCCTTGAAATCCTGCTGACTTCAACCACGCCCTCTCAACTTCTAATCGGCAAAATCATCAGCCTGGGTTTGATCGGTCTGTTCCAGGCCGTTCTATGGAGTGGAACGATGAATTTGCTGCTTAACCGCAGCGTGCGCACCTTCAATCTGCCATCTGAAATTCACATCCCGCCCAACCTGCTGGTGTGGGGAGCGGTTTTCTTCCTGCTTGGTTATGCCGTTTATGCCAGCCTGATGGCCGGGCTGGGAGCGCTGGCGCCCAACCTGCGCGAGGCTTCGCAGGCAGCCTTTATCATCCTGCTGCCGCTGCTCATACCATGGATCTTTAGCAATACGCTCTTCTTCGATGCGCCGCACGGCGTGGTGGCAACAGGGCTGAGCATGTTTCCACTCTCGGCGCCGGTGGCGATGATGGCGCGCCTGTCCATCGGCGGGGTGGCATGGTGGCAGCCGCCTCTCGCCGCCTTCCTGATGGTGGTGACCGTGGTGCTGATTCTCCGCGCGGTGGTGCGTATGTTCCGTGCCCAAATACTGCTCTCCGGCCAACCGTTCAAGTTCAAAACTTACCTCTGGGCATTGATGGGCAAAGAGTAACTACCTTGACAATGTCACATTTTCGCATAGTTGTCATTGCGAGGAGCATTCTGTGCGACGAAGCAATCCCCTCGCAAGCCGGGAGACTGCTTCGCTTCGCTCGCAGTGACACAAAACAGGGAAGAAACCTGCCGCTGTGTGTCATTGCAAGGGCTGTGGGTCGAGTAGGGCAAAACCCGTATCGAGACCCAGCCCGAAGGGCCACGCCGAGGCTCGCCCGAGGCGCAATCTCCAGCATTTGCGGGGAGACTGCCACACTCGCTGCACTCGCTCGCAGTGACAGGGAGGCAGTTACGGCAAAGAATAAAGTGACAGAATGAGGGGCAGCCACACAAAAGGAACATGCTTCTGACATTGAACTATCCTTCAAGAGAAGTTATACTCTTTTCAGTTGGAACTGTTGGCTTGTTTTGTACGTCCTTGTACATTGGATGGAGAAGAGGAGAATGCAATGACTTCACGATCGAAAATTACGTCCTTCCTGGTGCTGGTTGCGCTTGTAATTTCCCTGTTCCCGGCGCTGACCTTGCCATCGAGCGCTTCTGCCGCAGCCTGCGATTGGGCGCAATTCGTCAGCGATGTGACCGTTCCCGACGGCGCAACATTCGAACCGGGCGCAGCCTTCAAAAAAACCTGGCGGCTCAAAAACATCGGCACCTGCACCTGGACTACCTCCTACTCACTGGTGTTCGATTCCGGCGCACAAATGGGCGCCCCCGCCTCGGTCAAATTCCCGTCAGAGGTCAAACCCGGTCAAACCATTGACATCAGCGTGGATATGACCGCCCCCACCGCGGCCGGTCGTTACATTGGCTACTGGAAGTTCAAAAACGCCTCCGGCGTTCTCTTTGGCATTGGCACCGCCGCCAATAAATCCTGGTGGGTGGAAATCAACGTCACCAGTTCCGCCCCCACCGGCAGCATCGCCTATGACTTCACCGCCAGCGCCAAAGACGCCACCTGGTCGAGCGGCGCCGGCGGGCTGACCTTCCCCGGCACCGATGGAGACGCCAAAGGCTTTGCCCTGCTCAAAGACAAACCCAAATTCGAAAGCGGCGTCGAACTTTCCAAACCGGGCCTGCTCTTTGCCCCTCAAAACCTCACCAACGGCTTCATCCAAGCAGAATACCCCGCCTACAAAGTTGAACCCGGCGATTCCTTCCAGACCACCGTCGGCTGCGAATTCGGCTCCACCTCCTGCTACATCGCCTACCGCCTGGACTACAAAATCGGCAACACCATCAAAACCTTCTGGACCTTCCGCGAACGGTACGAAGGCTTAACCTATAACGCCAACATCAGCCTCGCTCCGCTGGCCGGGCAGGAAGTGCGCTTCATCCTCTACATCTCCGCTTACGGCTCTCCCAGCGGCGACCGCGCCCTGTGGGGCAACCCGGTCATCACCCGCAAGGGAATCGTGCCTCCGCCTCCCACCGTCACCGGCACCCCTCCCAGCCCCACCCCCACCAAGACGCCCGCCACCCTCACTCCCACCGTCCCACCCTCCTCCTGCGACAAAGTGCAATTCGTCGCCGATGTCAACTTCCCCGATGGCACCGTCGTCCAGCCTGGCGCCCAATTCACCAAAACCTGGCGTCTCAAAAACGTTGGCACCTGCGTCTGGAAAAAAGACACCTATCAACTCGTATTCTTCAGCGGTGAACGCATGGGCGGAGCCTCCTCGGCTGTCTTCACCAAAGATGTCGCCGTCGGCGAGACGGTAGATATCTCCGTCAACCTCACCGCCCCCGCCTCGCCCGGCACCTACCGCGGCTACTGGATGTTCAAAAACGCGGCTGGCGCCCTCTTCGGCATCGGCGCACAAGCCAACAAACCCTGGTGGGTCGAAATCAAAGTCACCGGCGGACCGACGGTAACCCCCGCCCCGCCCACCGCCACATCCACCCCCGGCGGCTCAACTGCCACCCCGCCCGCCACCCCCACCCCGCTGGCTGGCACCGCCTACGACTTCGCCGCCAACTTCTGCGCTGCATCCTGGTTTAGCGGCGCACAAAGCGGCGCACTTCCCTGCCCCGGCACCGAAGGCGACGCCAAAGGCTTCGTCCTTCAAGTCACCAGCCCCAAACTCGAAAACGACACCACCGATCCCCGCCAGGGACTCATCACCTTCCCCCAAAACAAACAGGATGGCTACATTCAGGGCATCTACCCCGCCTTCAAAGTCCAAAGCGGTGACCGCTTCCAGTCCACCATCAACTGCGCCTACGGCGCCACCAACTGCTATGTCGTCTTCCGCCTCGACTATCAAACCGGCAGCGACCCCATCAAAACCTTCTGGGGACCCTTCCTCGAACGTTACGAAGGCGGCGTCTATAACGTGGATGTAGACCTCACCCCCCTGGCCGGCAAAGATGTCAAATTCATCCTCACCACCCTCGCCTACGGCTCCCCCAGCGGCGACCGCGCCCTGTGGGTCGGTCCGCGCATCTACCGCGCGGGCAGCGCTTCCGCTCCCGCCGCCGTTCCAGCCACCACCACCCAAAGTTCCAGCAGCAGCTTCGAACGCTACTTCAACAGCAAATACGGCTTCGAATTCAAATACCCCAGCGGCTCCCCCATCTCCGACCAATCCGACACCCATGCCCGCATCGCCCTCCCCATCCTCACCGCCGGCACCAATCTCTCTGAAAAATATCTCCTCCTCACCGTCAGCGAAAACCTCGCCGTCTGCCGCTCGCCCGACATCGGCGGTGAACCTGCCGCCACCGAAACCGTCACCATCAACGGCATCCAATTCTTCAAAGAAAGCGGAGAAAGCGCCGGCGCCGGCAACCTCTACGAATTCGTCGCCTACTCCACCGAAACCAACAACACCTGCGTCAGCCTGACCTTCGTCCTGCATTCCACCAACCCCGGCAACTACCCCACCCCTCCGCCGCTCTTTGACAACGCAGCCGAATCAGCCATCTTCGACCAAATCATCAACACCTTTGATTGGACCGGCTGACGCCCGCTTCCCACCCCGACGAAAGCCTGGTTGCCCAAACCAGGCTTTTCTCTCACCCTTGCCTGCCTCCCGCAAGAGTCAAGGCTAACCCCATGTCTCACGACCGCCCCACCCTGCTCCTCGCCGACGACGATCCCACCATCGCCGACACCCTCGCTCCCTTCCTCGAACGCGCCGGCTTCCACGTCCTCGTCGTTGCCGATGGCGCCGCCGCCCTCGACAAAACCCAAAAACACCACCCCGACCTCATCATCCTCGATGTCCTCATGCCCCGCATGGACGGGCGCGAAGCCCTGCGCCGCCTGCGTAAAGCCGGGCTGTGGACACCCACCATCCTGCTCACCCAGATTGGCGAAGCGTCCGAACGGGCGCTCGCCCTCGAAGAAGGCGCCGACGACTACCTCAACAAACCCTTCGACCCGCACGAACTGCTGGCGCGCATCCGCGCCGTGCTGCGGCGCACCCGCCCCGGCGAACGCTCCCTTTCCGCCGCCTGGCTGCTGACCGCCGGCGACCTTGTCCTTGACCGGCGCGCCCGCCGCGTTACACTCGCCGGCAAAATGCTTGAACTCACACCCAAAGCCCTGGCGGTCCTCGAATACCTGATGACCCACCCCGGCGAAGCCGTCACCCGCGAGCGCCTGCTGGAAGTGGTTTGGGGCTGGGAATACCCCGCCGGCACCCGCACCGTAGATACCCGCGTGGCGGAACTGCGCCGGGCGCTGGATGACGACCCTGCCGAACCGCGCTTCATCGAAACCATCTCCGGCGAAGGCTACCGCTTCGTCGCCGCTGTGCATGGGGAGGGCTGAAATGTACCGCCTCAAAGACTGGCGCTGGTGGCTCACCTGGCTGGGACTGCCGCTGGGCATCGGCGCGCTCCTTGCTTTGCTGGCGCGCCTTTTTCTCCCCCTCCAATTTCCCTTCCTGCTTTCCGTAGATTTGGGCTTTACCGGCATCGTCTTTGGCATGAGCATTCGCAACGCCAGCCTGGCTGCATTTTTGCTGGGCTTTCTCTCCACACTCACCCTGCTTGCCATCCGCGCCTGGGACCAGCGTCACCTCGCCCAAAGCCGCACCCTCTACGCCGACTACATCCAGGCAGAACGGGATAACCGCCGTAACTTTATGCGCCGCCTCGATCACGAAATCAAGAATCCTCTCACCGCTCTGCGCGCCGCACTAGTGAACCTGAAAGAGGAAAAAACAGAGGAGGAACGTCAGCGGGCGGTCGGCAACGCCAACCGCGCCGTCGAGCGGCTCATCCGCCTATTGAATGATTTACGAAAACTGGCTGAACTCGAAGAGCGCGCCATCGAGCGCTATCCGGTCAACGTGCCGGAACTGCTGGAAGATGTAGTCACCGCCGCTCACGTCAACCCCGCCTACGAAAAACGGGAAATCAACCTGCTGATTCCCAAAGTCCCCTCACCGTTCCCGCTCATCACCGGCGACCCCGATCTTTTGCTGCTGGCGGTGTACAACCTCGTGGAAAACGCGCTCAAGTTCACCTGCGCCGAAGATTCAATCGAAGTGCGCGCACTGGAAGACGGGCGAGCCATCGTCATCGAAGTGGCAGATACGGGGCCGGGCATCCCGCCCGAAGATTTGCCAAAAATCTTTGAAGAACTCTATCGCGGCTCGAATGCCCGCAGCACCGAAGGCAGCGGGCTGGGGCTGGCGCTCGTCCATCGGATTGCCGCTTTGCACGGCGGCGGCCTGGGCGTGCGTTCCAGCCAAACCGCCCCGCGCGGAACGGTTTTCACCCTTCGATTACCCAGAAGATAAGCAGGTCAACAAATTACCTATAACCGCCGCTACAACGCAAGGTTGAGCACACGCGGCTTGGATTTGGCAATCCAAGCCGCCATTTTTTGCGGGTTGTCAAATCCGCACAGTGCCCCAGAAGCAAGGAGGGAATCTCAGCATTGGGCGTAGGCGCTCTCCACATAACGCCAAACCAGTTGCCAGCGTTGATTTCTGATCATTACCAGCCTGCCTCCCTGCATCAGCGTGTTACAAAACTGTAACATTTCCGCGACAGGCCTGTAACAGCGGGGCAGTACGATAGAGGTATGAAACCTTCCGAAACCTCCCTCATCCTTTCGGCACAGCAGGGTGATTTGGATGCGTTCAACCTGCTGATTCAAACCCATCAGGATATGCTCTACCGCATCGCCCTGCGCATCACCCATGACGAAAGCCTGGCAGAAGATGCGGTGCAAGAGGCGTCCATTCATGCTTTTCAGCACATCCATTCGTTTCGCGGAGGAAACTTCAGGAGCTGGCTGGCGCGGGTCACCGTCAACGCCAGTTACGATGAACTGAGGCGCAGCAAACGTCACCTGGGGCTGCGGCTCGAACAGTTCACCAGCGAAGGCGAGGAGATTGAATCCCCGCAATGGCTGCGGGACCCGGCTGCAGGTCCGGAGGAAAGAACCGAGATGTCCGAATTGCAGCGGGTATTGTTTCGCTGCATCAAGTCTCTGATGCCCGATTACCGCCTGATGGTCATCCTGGTGGATATGGAGGGGATGTCTTACGAAGAAGCGGCGCAGGCGGCGCGCGTGCCGGTAGGGACGGTGAAGAGCCGTCTGGCGCGGGCGCGGATGCAGATTCGCCAATCGCTGCGGGGCTATCAAACGCTGCTGCCGGCGCTGTATCAGCGGGAACTGGCATCCGCCTCCTGTTGAGCAGGGATTTCCATTCACGAAACAAAGAAGACTGCAAAAAAAAAAAGACCTCCCGCTCGGTGAGCAGGGAGGTCTTTCTCGTTCAATCTTCGATTACTTACCCAGTCTCTTTTTGAATTCCGCCGTCAGCGCCGGCACAATCTGGAACAGATCGCCCACCACGCCATAGCGCGCTTGCGTGAAGATGGGAGCATCGGGGTCTTTGTTGATGGCAACCACCACTTTCGAGTTGCGCATGCCCACCAGGTGTTGAATGGCGCCGGAGATACCGCAGGCGATGTACAAATCGGGGGTGACGACTTTCCCCGTCTGCCCGACCTGATGCGAGTAGGGAATGTACCCGCCATCCACCGCGGCGCGGGAGGCGCCCACTGCGCCGCCCAGCACTTCGGCAAGTTCACCGAGCAGGGCAAAGCCTTGCTGAGCGCGCCAGATTTCAGCCTGCTTTTCATCCATGCCTGCCGGCGGAACGAGCGACGGGTTATTCGAAACACCGCGCCCGCCGGAGACGATGACCGGCGCATCGCCCAGATTCACCGCGCTCTCAGAGGCGGAATAGCCTTCGACCGTGGTCAGCGCATCGGTCTTGACCTCTACCTTAACCGGCGTCCCTGTGCGGCTTTCATCGCGCGGGGGCTTGGGGAAGAAGCGCGGGCGAATGCTCGCCATCACCGGCTTGGCGGAGCAGACTGCCTTCTCCAACACCTTGCCTTCATAGATGGGGCGCGTGGCCACCAGCGAGCCATCCACCACTTCGAGCGCGGAGATGTCGGTCAGCACGCCCGTGTTCAAGTCCACTGCGCTCATGGCGGCAAGTTCGCGGGTGCGGGCAGTGATGGGGAACAGAATCAGGTCCGGCGTCTGAGAAGAAGCGAGCGCCGAAAAAGTGGAAGCATACGGCTCGGCGCGGAAGTCTTCCAGGGCGGGGTCGTCTGCCACGAAGACTTCATCGGCGCCATATTCGAAGGCCGCCTTCACCACCGCATCCACCCCTGAACCGAACACCACAGCGCTCACCGAGCCGAGCGTCTTGCCCAGCCCAATTGCCTCCCACGAGGCGGGCTGAATCTCGCCCTTGAAATGATCCACATAAACAAAGGTTTTCATAGCACCTTCTCCGCAAGGATTTTGTCCACCAGCGTTTTGGCAATTTCTTCGGGCGTTTCGCCGCTGATCATCTCGATCTTGGTTTCGTTGACGGGCGGGTTGAGCAAATCCACGCGCTTTACCACCACAGCGGGCGTCTGCATGCCCAGATCTGCCAGCGACCAGACGGGAATGTTCGCCTTCGAGGCTTTGCGGATACCCATAAACGACGGATAACGCGGCTCGCCAATGCTTTGCACGACGCTCAACACAACGGGCATCTTCGCGCTGACGGTGACTCGGCCCTCTTCGATGACCCGCTCGATGGTCACGCTTCCATCCTGGACTTTGATCTGCCCTGCCAGCCCAAGCAGGGGCCACCCGAGGACTCTGGCAACCTGGGCGGTGGTGAGACCGGAGCCGTTATCGAGCGTTTGGCGTCCAAAGACGACCATATCGGCGCCGCCGATTTTTTGAATCGCCGCGGCAAGAACGCGCGCCGCCGCGACCGAGTCAATCTCATTCAATGCAGGGTCCGAGACGAGCACCGCTTCATCGGCGCCCATGGCAAGGGCATGCTTGAGCGCCTCCTTTGCCGACTCGGGACCGATGCACAGCGCCGTGACCGTGCCGCCATGCGCCTCCTTTTGCTGAAGCGCGCCTTCGACGGCATATTCGTCGAACGGGTTGATGACCAGCGGCGCGTCCCCCCACGTGACCCGCCCGTTTTCGGCGCGGACTTTTGCTTCCGAATCCGGGACTTGTTTGATGCAGGCGATGATTTTCAAAGCAACCTCCTTGATGTACGATTGTGAATGACCGCTTATGTTTTCTTATCACTGCAAATATGCCGCCACCACGGCTATATCCGCCGCAAGCACTGCAGCAATGCCAAACAAGCTGAAGACTTTCTGCCAGAACACCCATCTCCGCTTGTTTTGCAACTGCCGGAGAAAAAAGCCCCGAAAGGGATAAATGGACGGCTCGCGGGTGAGGCTTTGATAAATAGACTGGTAATATTCGTCCGTTTTGAACCAGAGTTTGTAGGAATTCGAAAGGAACAGCAGACTAAAGAGAAGAAAAAGCAGGACAAAGCCAAGAGAGGGTTGCATTTGCAGGTTGGAAGGTTATTGAATGCTCGTCTTGCTCAGGATTTTACCGGTTTCCATGTCCAGGTCGCAGGCGTGACCGTGCGTGGTGTAGGTGGAAAGCGTCCAGCCGTCTTCGTTGAAACGCAGGCGGGAGAAGAGGGTATAGGGGTCGGGCTTTTCGGCAAACCACAGAATCTTGCCGCCCGGAGAAACGCAGTAAATGTTCGATTCCCCGCGCGGATAGCCGGAGTGATGCTCCATGACCACGGTGCCAAAGGAAGTTTGGATGGTCTTTTCGATTTTCGTATGAAGAGGCTGAAGATCCATATACACTACTCCCGCTGCCAAAATTCGGCATCGTAGGCGGGCGCTTCACAGCGCAGGGGCTTATCTGCCCGTTCGCCGAGCGCATACCCGGCCTGAATCAGGGTTTGGATTTCACTGGAGCCTTCGTAAATCATCGCCCCGCGGGCATTCCGCAGGTAGCGCTCCACATTGTACTCGTCGCTGTAACCATAGGCGCCATGAATTTGAATCGCTTCGTTGGCGGCGTTGAAGGAGGCTTCGGTGGCGAATTTCTTCGCAAAGGAGGTTTCCCGCGTACAACGCTTGCCCTGATTCTTCAGCCATCCCACCTGATAGTAGAGCAGACGCGCAATTTCATAATCCTGCGACATGTGCGCAATTTTTTCCTGAATCAACTGATGCTCGGCAATGGGTTTGCCAAAGGTGGTGCGCGTCTTGGCGTATTGCACGCTGGCTTCCAAGCACGCTCGAATGATACCCGTCGCGCCTGAAGCCACCGTGTAACGCCCGTGATCGAAGGCAGACATGGTGATTTTGAAGCCCTCACCTTCCTCGCCCAAGCGGTTCTCCACCGGCACCCGAACATCGGTAAACGAAATCCACCCGGTAGAGCCGGCGCGCACGCCGAGTTTGCCGTGAATGTCGCCCCGTTTCACGCCCTCGCTGTGCAGGTCAACGATGAAGGAGGAGAGCGCCGCAGAAGGCTTGGGGGAGGAAACATCTGTTTTGGCGGTCACCAGCGCCAGGTCGGCTTTAGAAGCGAGGGAAATCCACATCTTCTCGCCGTTCAAGATGTAAAAATCGCCGTCCCGTTTTGCCGAGGTACGCATCGCCGCCACATCCGAACCCATGCCCGGCTCGGTGAAGGCGCCGCAGCCGATCTTCTCGCCCTTTGCCAGCGGCAGGAGGAATTTCTGCT
The DNA here is from genome assembly GCA_037440905.1 of Anaerolineae bacterium. Lineage (GTDB taxonomy): Bacteria > Chloroflexota > Anaerolineae > Anaerolineales > Villigracilaceae > Defluviilinea. The sequence goes on from JBBITE010000052.1 coordinate 13,950, forward strand.
TTTGCGCTTCTGTGCCCCATTGAAAAATGCTCATGGCGCACAGCCCGGTATGCACCGACATCACTACACGCAGCGAAGTATCGCCTGCTTCGAGTTCCTCGCACGCCAGCCCCCAGGCAAGGTAATCCATGCCCTGCCCGCCATAGCGCAGCGGGAAAGGCAGCCCCAGGATGCCCAACTGCCCCATGCGCTCCAGCATGAACGGTAGCGGCTCCTGCCGCCGGTCATACTCTTTGATCACGGGCGCAACTTCCTTTTGGACGAAATCGCGCACCATTTTGCGGGTCATTTCGTGTTCGGGGGAGAGAGAAAAATCCATGACGGGTTCCTGTGAAAATTTTCTTTATTATACCTTGCCGACCGCCCGCTTCTGCCCCAACCGACGGTTGATTCTGCACGAACAGCCGTTTCTCCCCGTTTCCTTTTCTCCCCCGCAAGGCTGCGAATGTTCCCCCTGCCACAAAAAAAAGCCCGACGCTGGGTGTACCGCAGCATCGGGCTAGGGAAAGTGGGTGTCTGCCATCATGATTTTCTCTCGACACCCATGTTGCTCAACTCATCCGAATTGAGATTCGAGATGAGCAGGTCCGCCCCGGCAATGACGGCGAACACGAGCAAACAGACTACGACAGCAACGACGAACATTGGGCGCCTCCTTTCTTTTATTTCTATTAACCGTATTTCTCGCAGTGTGTTGTATCCCCTAACGGTACTGTTTGGCGTTCGTTTGGGAGAATATTTCAAAACTGCAAGGGTCATTGTCATGACGAACAATTGCGGTTTTTGTTCCATGATTTGATACGATTGTCATCACAAAAACGTTGCAACGGTGTGTGCGCGCAAAAGTTGTCAACAGTGTGGTCTCGAGGCGGGCGTGGCAGTGGTCGAGTCTTCTGCCGTTCTTTTCTTCAAAGCGGTGAAATGCGGCTACAATATGCCTGCCTGAACGGCTGAGAAAGCGCCTGAAAGCCAGCGCGGGGACGTTGGCAAGCCGAGCCAGCGCCATGGCTCTTTTTGCGGCTGGACAACCTGTTTGCCTGTGCGGATTGTCAAATCCGCACCCATCCTTCAGCGAAGAAGGACGACCCTTGCCGTCTGGAAGTTTGCGCTGTAAGTAGCAATATCCCCTCCGATTGGGGAATAATATTCATTCCAGGAGATTCCAAGCCATGCAATTTTCTTCCACAGCGCCCGGAAACTCAAACCGCCTTTGGGCTGCGGGAATGCTGCTGTTGTTGATTCTGGGCGTCCTGCTGCGGTTGAACGACATCCACGATGCCCCGCTGGATTTTCACCCCACGCGTCAATTGCACAATGCGCTGGTGGCGCGCTCCATTTACTATCGGCTGCTTCCAGACGCCGAGCCGCAGAGACGCGAGGCGGCGATTGCCTTTGGCAGCGCCGTAGGTCAATACGAACCTCCGCTTATCGAAAGCCTCGTCGCCTTGACTTACTATGGAATCGGCAGAGAAGACCTCGCCGCCGCCCGTTTGTGGGAAACGTTTTTCTGGACTTTGGGTGGGGTAGCGCTGGCAGCCATCATCCGCCGTTACCTAAGCCCGTGGGCGGCTCTGGGGTCCTTGGCTTATTACATGGTGTTGCCTTTTGCGGTACAAGCCAGCCGTTCCTTCCAGCCCGATCCGCTGATGACCTCCCTGCTGATCATTGGTTTGTATTTTCTCTTCCGCTGGGCGGAAACGCCGCGCTGGAAGTGGGCGATCCTGGCCGGGCTGTTACTGGGAATTGCCACGCTGGTCAAGATCGTCATCGCTTTTCTGGTGGCTGGCGCGGCGATTGCGCTGGTTTGGTCTGTGTATGGCAGGCGCTTCTGGAAATCTCCTTTTGTGTGGGGGATGGCTTTGCTGATGATCGCCCCTTCCCTGGGGTACTATGTGCTGGCTCACGCCGGCCGCGCCTCTGAATACTTTTCGTTTTGGACGCTCGACCTGCTTTTTCTCATCACAGATACGAAGTTTTACTCCCGCTGGCTGGCTTTTCTTGGCAGCCTCTTCGGTCTCACGGTCTTCTTTCTCAGTCTGGCGGGGACGCTCCTGGCGCCGCCGCGTCTGCGTGCGGGGCTGACCGGTCTGTGGATTGGATATTTTCTCTACGGGCTCACCCTTCCCTTCCAGGCATATACCCACAGTTACTATCATCTTCAGATGGTGCCGCTCCTGGCTTTGGGGTTGGCGCCGCTATTTGACCTTTTAGCCGCACGCCTGTCCCGCGAGCCGCGCCCGTGGCAGGCGGCATTTCTGACGCTGGCAGTTTTCGTCATTGGGTATCACGCCTACGTGGCGCGTTCGATCCTGGCGGCTGAAGATTTTCGAGCAGAAGCAGAAGTGTGGCAGCAAATCGGCGAGGCTTTACCCCAAGGGAAGATCATCGCCCTCACCCAGGATTACGGTTATCGCCTGATGTATTGGGGCTGGCGTAAGGCGGAATTGTGGCCCCTTCAAACAGCGCTTTCGGAACTGCGGGGCAACAAATCTCCGGCTGAATCCTTTGCCGAACGCACCGCCGGCAAAGACTATTTTCTGGTCACTGCCTTCGGCGAACTGGAACGCCAGGCAGACCTGAAGCAAATATTGAGCCGTTATCGCATCGCGGCTCAGGGAGATGGGTTTATCCTTTACGACCTGCATCAGCCCATCACACCCTGACCGGCGCCGCAGACTTTTGGAATGTTTTGCGCCAAGACAGGTTGACAAAAACAACCTTTGGGATAAAATTCAGGGCGCTAAAGCATTGCCGAAGTGGCGGAATTGGCAGACGCGCTACGTTCAGGGCGTAGTGAGGGTTCCCTCATGTGGGTTCAAGTCCCACCTTCGGCACACCGTTTGAAAGAAGACCTGCGCGAAGCAGGTCTTTTTTCTTTGCTGCCGGGCTTTGGATAGCCTCTCCCGCCAGCGTAATGTTCTTTCAAACCACAAAGCGCATGGCATCTGCACAGACTTAAAAACTCCCCTTCATCCCGCCCGTAGGGCGCATTCTCCAACGCGCCCGGCAGCGATAGAGAACGTTGCCTGTGCATAATAGGCAATTATCAGAGCATAAGCCGCTCATCCGACAAAATGAAAGTGGTATAATTAGAGTAAATCAGGCAGATTCTTCTTTAATTAAGACGCGGAGTCGCGGAATCCCCTCACACTTCGTGTCTTTTTTATGCCAAGACCCCATTGCAGAGAGAAAGAATGGCAGAAGAAACAACCCTTCAGACCGGAAACATCCAACACGTTGATATTGACGCTCAAATGCGCGAAGCCTACCTGGATTACGCCATGAGCGTCATCGTTGCGCGCGCCCTGCCCGACGCACGAGACGGGCTAAAACCTGTGCACCGCCGCATCTTATACGCCATGCAGGAATTGGGGCTGCGCTCCAATTCGGCGTACAAAAAATCTGCCCGTATCGTGGGCGAAGTGCTCGGTAAATACCACCCGCACGGCGACTCGGCTGTCTATGAAACGATGGCGCGCATGGCGCAGGATTTTTCCATGCGCTATCCGCTGGTAGATGGGCAAGGCAACTTCGGTTCGATTGACGGCGATGCCCCGGCAGCGATGCGTTACACCGAAGCCCGCCTTCAGCGGCTGGCAGAAGAATTGCTGGCAGACCTGGACAAGGATACGGTGGACTTCGGTCCGAACTTCGATGACACCCTTCAGGAACCGCTGGTACTGCCGGCGCGCGTGCCTCACATGCTGCTCAACGGCACGGCAGGTATTGCCGTTGGCATGGCAACCAACATCCCCCCTCACAACCTGCGCGAACTGGCAAACGCCGTTATCTTTTTGATTGATAACTACGAACGGCTGGATGACATTGCTCTGGAAGAGTTGATGAAGTACATCCAGGGACCCGATTTCCCCACCGGCGGCATCATCATCGGCAGCGACGGCATCGAAGCGGCGTATGCCACCGGCAGAGGGCGGCTGGTGGTGCGGGGCATGGCTCACATCGAAGAGACCAAGGGCGGCAGGTATAACATCGTCATCACTGAAATTCCCTATCAGGTCAACAAAGCCGCGCTTATCGAACGCATCGCCGAACTGGTGCGCGACGACAAAATAGACCAAATCGCCGATTTGCGCGATGAGTCGGACCGCCGCGGGATGAGCATCGTCATCGAACTCAAGCGCGGCGCGCAGCCTAAAAAGGTCCTCAACCAACTCTATAAATACACCAATTTGCAAACCACCTTCGGCGTGCAAATGCTGGCGCTGGTGGATGGCGAACCGCGCACCCTGCCCCTCAAACGCGCCTTGCAAATCTTCATCGAACACCGGCAGACGGTCATCGTGCGCCGCACCAATCACGACCTGGCAAAGGCGCGGGCGCGCCAGCACATCCTCGACGGGTTGTTGATTGCGCTGGCCAACCTGGATGCCGTCATCCGCACCATCCGTGAATCGCAGGATGCCGACGCTGCAAAAACCAACTTGATGACGCGCTTCAAATTGACCGACCTGCAGGCGCAAGCCATCCTCGACATGCAATTGCGCCGCCTCGCCGCCCTCGAACGCTGGAAGATCGAAGAGGAACACAAACAGGTCACCGAACAAATTGCCTACTTCGAAGACCTGCTTGCCCACCCCAAAAAGATCCTTGCCCTGATTCAGGATGACATGCGCGACCTGGTGGAGAAATATGGCGATGACCGCCGCACCCGCATCGCCGCCGACGCCAGCGACGAACTCAGCCAGGAGGACCTCGTCCCCGATGAGGCGGTGCTGATCAGCCTGACCGAGCGTGGATACATCAAAAGGGTGGCGGCAGCAGCCTTCAGGTCCCAGAGCCGAGGCGGACGCGGAGTCAAAGGCCATGAGACGAAGGAAGAGGATGAGGTCGTGGCGCTCATCCCCGCCCGCAGTCTCGATACAATGTTGTTCTTTTCGGATAAGGGCAAAGTCTATTCCGAGAAGGTGTATCAAATCCCCGATGCCGATCGAACCGCCAAAGGTATCCCGCTGGTCAACATCCTTGCGCTGGGACCCAACGAACGCATCACCGCCGCAATTGCCGTTTCTGACTTTTCCGCTCATGGATATTGTATGTTGGCGACGGCGCACGGCAAGGTCAAGCGCGTGCTGATGGAGGAGTTCGCTTCTGTTCGACCTTCGGGCTTGATTGCCATGAATCTGGAAGAAGGCGACACCCTGGGCTGGGCGCGCCTCACTAGCGGTAACGATGAGGTGATTTTCGTAACCGAAAACGGTCAGGCGCTGCGCTTCCACGAGACAAAAGTCCGCGCCATGGGACGGCAGGCAGCAGGCGTGCAAGCCATCAAACTGCGAAAAGGCGACCTGGTGACGAGCATGGATGTGGTGGAGAAAGACGGCTCGCTTCTGGTGGTGACCTCGGGCGGCTACGGCAAACAGACCCCGCTCAAAGAATACGCTCCGAAAGGACGCGCCACCGGCGGGATTGCCACCATTGACCAGAAGGCGCTAAAGCAGATTGGCAAAATTGTTGCCGCACGGGTGGTGCAAAAGGACGATGATTTGACGATTATCACCGCCAACGGCGTTGCCATCCGCATCAAAAACAAGACCGTCAAGCAGGCAGGGCGCGTCACCAGAGGGGTGCACCTCATCAAGCCGCAAGCGGGCGATAGCGTCGCTTCAGTGGCGCGCATCTCCGCTGAGGATTTGAAAAAAGCCGGTGCAGAACCGCTGGAAGAAAAAGCGGAGCCGCAGCCTGCTTTGATCTGAACGATGGCGCGCGCCGCCTGAAAAGCGGGCGTTGCCCGCCGGCAGGCGCCAGCCCATGCCTGCCCATGCCGCTGAGACTGCAACTTTCGTTGTGTTACGGCGTATGTCAATCAGACATCATCGAAAGGAGCATCTCATGAATACGGCATATAAACAGTTGACGCGCAGCACATCGAACCGCATGATTGCGGGTGTGTGCGCCGGGCTGGGCGAATACCTTGGCATTGACCCGACCATCGTCCGCTTATTGACCCTGCTGGCGTTCTTCACCGGCTTTGGCGGGATCGCGATTGTGTACCTGATCATGGCGCTGGTTGTCCCTGAGCAGACGACAATTCAACCGCAGTAAACGAAAAGACCAGGTTGAGAAGCCTGGTCTTTTTGATATTG
>JBBITE010000053.1:0-20050 GCA_037440905.1 Anaerolineae bacterium
GCTCTTCTTTCTTCCTCCTCAACTTTGCTCAAAGAGCCAAAGTCGAGGGTTTGCGCTTCATGCCGCTTGTGTGACTGGCGTTTCGAGATAGACCAATTCTTTATCGTCGTTATAAGAGATGAGTTCCGCGTAGCGCCCCCAGTTGATGAGCGTATCCAGTTGTTTCTCCGCTTCTTCCGTCGGGAACTCCAATTCCAGCGCAGTGTGGATAACATCCCAGTCGAGGGCGCGGTGTTCGGACCGCGATAACAGGTTGGTGAGCCAGCGGAAGAGCGGCAGGCGGCGGATGCGTGTGGCAAAGATTTCCTTGCGCGCCTGAATGCTGGCTTCGGCAAAGGTCTCGCCGAGCGGAGTAAGCAGGATGTCGCCTTTTTCGACGGTGACAAAACCTAAAATCTCGGCGGCTTCGGTCAGGCTGAAGATGTGGTTGGGGTCAACCTTTAATTCCTCCGGCAGGCGGTAAATATCCTGGCGATTGGCAGGAAGGTCTGTGAGATATTCGAGCAAGCCTGCCAGGTCGGAGATGGCAATTTTGGGCAGGGCGCGGGTATGGCCCTGTTCGCCGGGGGCGCTTCCCAACTCCACCGCTTCCGACTCCGTCTGACCTGCCAGCATGGCATAGACCTCATCCACCACCTTTTGGAATTCCTCCGATTTACGCTGACGCGGATGCGGCAACTCGACCCTGACCTCCGCGATGATGCGTCCCGGCTCCTTGTCCATGACGACGATGCGGTCTGCCATGAAAACCGCCTCCTCGATGTTGTGACTGACCATCAGAATGGCTTTGGTGGGAATGCTGCCGCTCGTCCACAGTTCCATCAGTTCGCCGCGCAGCGATTCGGCGCTTAATACATCCAGCGCCGAGAACGGTTCATCGAGGCAAAGCAGTTCCGGCTCCACTGCCATCGCGCGCGCAAAGCCGACCTTTTGACGCATCCCGCCCGAGAGTTCGCGCGGGTAGGCGGATTCGAATCCGTCCAGGCCGACGCGGTCAATCAAATCGAGGGTGCGGGGCATGCGGATGCTTGCAGGAATGTCCCGCGCTTTGAGCGCCAGATTCACATTCTCGAAGACGCTCAACCACGGGAACAGGGCAAAGGTTTGGAAGACGATGGTGGCGTGCGGGTTGACCCCGTGTAATGGTTGATCTCGATATAAGACCGTTCCTTCGGATGGTCTTTGCAAGCCGGTGATGATGCGAAGCAGGGTGCTTTTGCCGCAGCCGGAAGGTCCGAGCAGGGCAACAAACTCGCCTTCGAAAATAGTCAGATTGACATCTTGCACGGCAGTAAAGCGGCGCTGCCCGCTGGTGTAGATTTGCTGAACATGCCGCAGTTTGAGCAGGGCGTTGTTGGTGGGGGTGGTTGCCATAGGGGTTACTCCATATTGCCCTCACCGGGATGGGGTGAGGGCGATAATTTATTCCATTCGATATTTTTCTTCAGCGGTCTTATACAGCCGCCGCCAGAACAGGCGGTTGACCAGCACCACGGTCACGATCATGCTTAATGTGGAAGCCAGCAGCAGGGGATAGTCGCCGTTGGCGGTGGCTTGCGAGATGAGCGAGCCGATGCCGGTGGCGAACAAGGTCTGCCCGCCGAAGTGGACGTACTCTGCCACAATGCTGGCGTTCCAGGCGCCGCCGCTGGCGGTGATGGCGCCCGTAATAATGAACGGAAACAGGGCAGGCAAAATCAGCGTGCGCCATCGTTCCCAGCGCGAAAGTTGCAGCAAAGCGGAGGTGTATTTCAGGTCCTGTGGGATGGCGCTTGCGCCCGCGATGATGTTGAACAGCAAGTACCATTGCGTTCCCATCAACATCAGGAAGATGGCGGCGATATTCAAGCCGCCCGCCATGTTGATAAAGAAGAGCAGGATGACTGGAAAAACGGCTGTGGCAGGCACCGCCGCCGTTACCTGGACGATGGGCTGGAGTACCGCGGCGACGCGCCGATTCGTCCCGATGGCAACTCCGACCGGGATCGTCCACAGCAGGGCAATCATCAGCGAGACGCTCACGCGCAGGAAGGTAGCAAGGACACCCAAACCGATTTGCCCCCATTGTGAGAGGGAGACTGAAATCAACATCGAGGCGGCGTGGTAGCCGCCGTAGAGGAGGAGGGTGGCGGTTAGCAAGGAGAGGAGGATCAGGCTCAGGGTCGGTTTTGATGCGTTAGTTACCGTTTCTTCTTTCATTGGCGCGCGACGAATCATCCAGTGATCGAAGCGCTCGCCGGCTTGTTCCAACAATGCGCTGGCGCGGAGGAATAAACGCGAAGTGTGGATCAAATCATAGAACCACGAGGTCGGCGGCTGATCGCTTTCGACCATTTCCACTTTGAAGCGGTCGGTCCACGCCAGCAGCGGACGCCAAACGAACTGGTCGAGCGCGACGATGGTGAAGATGAGGGCGGTCAAGCCGAAGGCGATGGAGCGAAAGTCACCCTGGTTGGCTGCTTCCTGAAGATACGCGCCCAGCCCCGGCAGGCGGAAGTCTTTTGAGCCGACGGTGAAAATCTCCGCTGCCATGAGGAAGAACCAGCCGCCCGCCCACGACATGACGCTGTTCCAGATCAGGCTGATCATGCCGAAGGGCAGTTCGAGCCGTTTGAAACGCAGCCAGGCATTCAGGCGGAAGATGGCGCTGGCTTCACGCAGTTCTTTTGGGATGGTGGTCAGCGATTGATACCAGCCGAAGGTCATGTTCCATGCCTGGCTGGTGAAGATCAATACGATGGACGCCAGCTCGGCGGCAGTGCGCTGCGGCAGGATGGCGCTCAAGCCCAGCAGCACCACCGGCAGGAAGGAAAGGATCGGCACACTTTGCAAAACATCCAACAGCGGCATGAGGACGATCTCGGCGCGGCGGTTGTATGCGGCGGCCCGTCCGTAGATGAGAGTAAACAATAGCGCAAGGATATACGCCGCCAGCATGCGTCCCACCGAGAGCAGGGTGTACCAGGGCAGGGCAGATGGCTCAAGGGAGATTTTTGGCCCCTCGATGATGGGCGGCGAATCGAAAGCCAACCGCGCACTTCCATAGAGGAGCGCGACCATCAACAAAATGACGACCACATCACCCCAGGTGAAGGGTCGTTCCAGACGTTCTTTTGGTGGCACTGCTGTGTTTTTGAGCAATCCCATGCTCACCTCCGGAATAAAATGCCCCGCGCCAGTTGGAGCGCAGGGCAGGAGATGACGCTGCTTAGGCAGGGCTAACGTAGCCCAATAACCAACTGGCTGGGATTCGTACGATCAGGATCGAATAACGGAATCGGGTCCATAGTCTTGGCGAATATACTCCCGCTGAGGACGATTCGTCAAGTGAAAATTTTTGCATGATGCACATCGCACCATGTTCCCCTGATGAAGGGGATTACCTCAGACGTTCTGCCCCCCGCGACGGACGGGTGATATAGATTTCGGGATGCAGCCCTGTTTCGGCTTCGTATCGCTCCGCAAGCGCCCGGGCAAACTGTTCGGTATGCTGCCGCGCAACCAGGTTCACCGTGCAGCCGCCGAACCCCGCGCCTGTGAGACGCGCGCCATAACACCCCTCGAGTGATTGGGCAATGTTCACCATCGCATTCAATTCGGGACACGAAACCTGATACAAATCGCGCAGGCTGGCGTGACATTCGTTCATCAGCCTGCCAAAGGTTTGGACATCGCCCGCTTCTAGCAGCGCCTCAGCCTGTTTCGTCCTCTCGATTTCTTCCACCACGTGACGCGCTCGCTGCTCGATCTCAGCCGGGAGTTGGGTCGCCAGGCGGTTGAATTGTTCCACGCTGACATCCCGAAGCGATTGGATGTGCGGCAGGTCCTGTTGCAGCAGCCACACAGCCTGCTCGCATGCGGCGCGGCGCTTGTTGTATTCGCCGCTGGTGAGTTTACGGCGCACGGTGGTATCGGCGATGACGATGGAAACATCGGCGGGCAGAGGGACGGTCTTCCATTCGAGTGAGCGGCAGTCGAGGAGCAGAAGATGATCCTCTACGCCGCAGGCGCTGGCAAACTGATCCATGATGCCGCAGTTGACGCCGACATAATGATTTTCGGCTTTTTGCCCCAGCAGGGCGCGCTGCATCGGCGGAAGACTCCAGCCGCCGAGCGTTTGCCAGGCGAGCAAAAACGCCATTTCCACCGAGGCGGAAGAACTCAACCCCGAACCGCGCGGCACGTCGGAAGCAAACACGGCGTTCATGGCTGGCGCGGGCAATCCTTCCTCCATAAGCGACCATAGCACGCCGGCCGGGTATAGACCCCATTCGGGGAGAGGGGAGGAGTCGGTTTGGGTTTTGGCGGGAACGGTTTCAGCGGAGAACGAGGCTTGTTGGTTGAAGTCTGCCGCTACGAGCGTGGAATGAAGCGCGGCGGCCGGCGAGAAGGCGATGAAGGTGACGCGGTCAATCGCGGCAGGCAGGACGAATCCGCCGTTATAGTCCACATGTTCGCCCAGCAAATTAACGCGCCCCGGTGCGCGGACGATGTGAGCGGGGGCGTGTCCGAATGTTTGGCGGTAGAGAGTTGAAATGTGTTCAATCAGGGTCATGTTGGGTCGGGTGTGCGAAGCGGTTGGTGGATGGAATTGTATCAGGGAAGGCTGCTGGCGGCTCCGCCTGACAATCATCCTGCCGGCGGCGATGAATGCAACAAATCTATGCAAGCCTGCGCAACAAAATAAACACACGGTTAAGTGATTTGAAATTGCTAACCTTCAGTTAAAGAAATTCTTCACAATCTTCTCTTGTGCAGTGTTTCTTTTGCAAATACATTTCAGGCATCCTTTTCAAAAGCGGCTGTTTATGTATCTCCTCACCCTCGGTCTCAACCATCGCACTGCCTCCGTTGCTCTCCGTGAAAAATTATCGCTCAGCGAAGAGGTTGTTCGTTCTGCGCTCTCCCGCCTTGCATGCGGGCATCTTGCCTCCTCTCTTGCGGAACTGATTATCCTTTCCACCTGCAACCGTACAGAACTGTATGCCGTCTCCAGCGACGCTGGTTTTGCCGAACTGGAGACGTTTTTATCGGAGATAAGCGGTGTTCCCGCCCCCCTCTTTCGCCCGCATTTGTATCATTATCGAGATGTAGAGGTTGGCCGTCATCTCTTCAATGTTGCGGCGGGACTCGACTCGCTCGTCATCGGCGAGCCGCAAATTTTGGGGCAGATTGTCCGTGCGCTGGAAGTGGCGCGCGGGCAGTACATGGCGGGTCCCGTATTGAATCGTCTCTTTCAAGCCGCCATTCATGCCGGGAAGCGCGCCCGCACCGAGACAGCCATCAGCCGCAACCCGGCCTCGGTTTCTTCGCTTGCCGCGTCGCTGGCGGAACGGGTGGTTCATCCCATTGCCGAAGCGCAGGTGGTCATCCTCGGCGCGGGTGAAATGGCGGAACTCGCTGTTGAAGCCCTGCGCAAACGCGGCGCCCAAAAGGTTCTCGTCGTCAACCGCACTCTTGAGCGTGCTCAAACGCTGGCGCAGCGCTGGGACGCGCAGGCGGCCACCTTCGAGAGCCTGAACGCCGCGTTACTTGCCGCCGATATTCTGATCTCCTCTACAGGCGCGCCGCACATCCTCCTCTCTGCTGAAATGATCAAGTCAGCCATGCAAGCGCGCGCGCATCGTCCCCTCTTCCTGATTGATATTGCCGTGCCGCGCGATATTGATCCCGACGCAGCGAACATCCCGCATGTCAAACTCTTCGACATTGACAACCTCAACGAAAAACTCGAAGGCTCGCTTGCCGAACGCATGGCGGAAGTGCCGCAGGTCAAAGCCATCATCGAGGAAGAGGTGAGCGAATTTGCGGAGTACATGAAGTCGCTGGAGATGATTCCCATCATTTCGGATATTCACCAGCAGGCGGAATCCATCCGCAAAGACATGCTCGAAAAAACCTTGCGCCGCCTGCCCAACCTGACCGAAGCCGAACGCGCCCGCATCGAAGCCATGACCCGCGCTTTGGTCAAACAAATTTTGCATGCCCCCACCCAGCGTCTGCGCGCCGAAGCGGCTTGCCCGCACGCGCCCGAATATGCCGTTGTCGCCCGCACCTTGTTCGGTTTGAAGCACGAAGGACTGTGCAGTTTTTCTGGCGCGCCTTGCCCCATTGTCGCTACCGACTAGCAGACTACCTGACCATCAGACTATGAAACTAACCTTCGCCACCCGTCCTTCCGCCCTTGCCCGCTGGCAAACCCAATGGGTCATCAACGCGCTGAAAAATCTTCATCCCCACTTGGAGTGTGAAGAAAAAATCATCACCACGCAGGGCGACAAAATTCTCGATAAGCCCCTGCCCGAAATTGGCGGCAAGGGGCTCTTCACTCAGGAACTCGAATCCGAATTGCTTTCTGGCGCGGTCCATTGCGCGGTTCACTCGCTCAAGGATTTACCTGTCGAAAACCCAATTGGATTGACCATCGGATGTATCCCCGTGCGCGGAGAAGTGCGTGACGCTTTGATTTCGCGCGACGGCTACACCCTGGCGACTCTTCCCCCTCACGCTTCTGTCGGGACCTCGAGCCTGCGCCGCGCTGCCCAGCTCCTTTCCCTCCGCCCAGACCTTCGCACCCAATCCCTGCGCGGCAATGTGGACACACGCCTCCGCAAAGCGCTCGATGGTCAATACGACGCGATCATCCTCGCAGGCGCAGGGCTGACCCGCCTGGGCTTGGACGCTCACGTCACTGAATGGCTCGCGCTCGATGTCATGCTCCCCGCGCCAGGGCAGGGCGCGCTCGCCGTCCAATGCCGCGCGGATGATGATGCCACGCTCGAAATTCTCTCCGCCCTCGAAGACGAAGCCACCCGCAAAGCGGTCACTGCGGAGCGGGCGTTTTTGCAGGGATTGGGGGGAGGGTGTGCCGTGCCTGTGGCGGCGTATGCGGAAACGGGTTCCACGTTTCAAGTGTCAAGTGTCAGGTTGACGGGTTTGGTGATTTCGGAAGACGGAAAGACGGCAGTCAAAGTTTCGGGTAAAGGAGTTGATCCTTTTGAACTTGGAAATCATCTTGCCCAACAAGCCCTGACACAGGGCGCAAACGACATCCTCTCGACTTGTACCTTGTAACCTGATACCTGACACCGAAGCACATGACACGCATTCTCATCACCCGCCCCCGCGCCCAAGCCGATGACTTTGCAGAAAAACTGCGCTCTGCGGGCTTCGAGCCGATTTTCTTTCCCGTCATCGAGATTCGCCCCGTGGAAAACAATACCGAACTCGAAGAGGCGCTGGCAAACCTTGAAGAGTATGCGTGGGTGGTGTTTACATCGGTCAATGCGGTGGATGTCATTGCGAGGAGCGCAGCGACGAAGCAATCTTCCAATCCGAGCGGTTTGCTTCGCTTCGCTTGCAATGACAGATCCCCAGGAATTGCCGCTATCGGACCGAAAACCGCCCAAGCCTTGCGCAGGCACGGCATTGAACCCGATTTCATCCCCGATGAATACGTAGCCGAAGCCATTTTGCCTGGCTTGGGCGATGTAAACGGCAAACGGATTTTGCTTCCGCGCGCCGAAATTGCCCGCAAAGAATTGCCCGAAGCCATTCGCAAGGCGGGCGGAATTCCGCACGAAATCATCGTCTACCGCACCCTGCCCGCCGCAGTGGACAGGGATGGATTAGCCGCCCTCAAATCGGGCGTGGACGTAATCACCTTTACCAGCGCCTCCACTGTGGAAAACTTCGCCGCCATTGCGCGAAAGAATCAACTTGACCCGTTGAATTTGCCGAACAATCCATTGTTTGCCTGTATTGGACCGATTACAGAACAAGCCGCGAAAGAAGCGGGATTTCAAAATGTTGTTGTTGCGAAAGAATATACAACAGATGGATTGATCGAGGTACTTGGCAAGTTGGTACATTAAGAACTGATGTTACGCGGTTCGTGATTGCTGGCGGTTCAAACCGCATCTAGCAATCACGAAGTCAGCCTTCGCTGACTTGAGCGCCTGCGCAGGCAGGCTTTGCGAGGGTCAGCCGCGACTTCAGTCGCCGCGCAGAGAAAACAAGCCTGTTCCACGAGAATCTTGAAGGCATTCCGCGTAAGGTGAGTTAAGAATTCAGTGTCATTGCGAGGAGGGTGTTCTTCCCGACGAAGCAATCCCCAGGTTCGCGAGGAGATTGCTTCGGACGAAGAACGTCCCTTTCAAGGATATGCAACTCGGAGACATTATGACCCTACTCGAACTCGAAAAACAAAAACTGATCACTGATCACCGATCACTGATCACTCGTCCGCGAAGATTACGCGCCACCCCCGCCCTGCGCGCTCTGGTGCGCGAGACGGAACTCAACGCCCGCGATTTCATCTACCCGCTTTTCGTGCGGCATGGATCGGGACGCACCGCCATCGGCTCGATGCCGGGCGTGTATCAACTGTCAGTGGAGGAGGCAGTCCGTGAGGCGGAAGCAGCCATGAGGTCCGGGGTGAACGCGGTGATCTTATTTGGAATCCCCAAAGAGAAAGACCCCATCGGGCTGGAGAATTTTTCGGAAGATGGAATTGTCCAGCGGGCGATTCGCGCCATCAAAAAAGAAATCCCCGAAATGGTGGTGGTGACGGACGTTTGTCTGTGCGAATACACCGACCACGGACATTGCGGAATCTTGAATGGTACGGGCGCAGCAGCGCTGCGCCCCAGCCTGCCTGAAGGTTATGTGCTGAACGACCCGACGCTGGAGGTGCTGGCGAAGGTGGCAATCTCACATGCCGAATGCGGTGCGGATATGGTCGCGCCGAGCGGCATGATGGACGGCATGGTCGCCGCGATCCGCGCGGGACTCGATGAAATGGGATTCGAGAATGTTCCGATTTTGTCTTACGCGGTGAAGTATGCGTCGTCGTTTTACGGTCCCTTCCGTGACGCGGCAGAAGGCGCGCCGAAGTTTGGCGATAGAAAATCGCATCAGATGGACCCAGCCAATGTGCGCGAGGCGCTGCGTGAAGCCGCGCTGGATGTGGACGAAGGCGCCGATATGCTGATGGTGAAACCTGCCCTGGCGTATCTGGATGTGATTCGGGTGGTGAAGGATGCCTTCCCCGAATTGCCGATGGCGGCGTACAACGTCAGCGGCGAGTATGCGATGATCAAAGCCGCCGCGCAAAACGGCTGGGTGGACGAGGCGAAAGTCACGCTCGAAACGCTGACTGCGATCAAGCGCGCTGGCGCAGATGTGATTATCACCTATCATGCGTTAGATGCGGCGAAGTGGCTCAAATGAAATCGTCATTGCGAGGAGCGGAGCGACGAAGCAATCCCCGCATCAAATTTGAGATTGCTTCGCTTCGCTCGCAATGACCGAATGAAAACAGGAGACAAAATGAGTTTAGCAAACCTTTCCGAACGCGCAGCGGCAGAACGTACGTATCAAAACGAACGCATGATTCATGTGGATTTTGACCTTGCGCCTTTCACCATTGCCTGGGAAGTGACCCGCGCCTGCGCCTATGCTTGCGTGCATTGCCGCGCCGATGCGCAACATCACCGCGACCCGCGCGAACTTTCCACCGCCGAAGCCAAAGCGCTGATCGAACGACTCGCAGCGTTTGGCAACAACCCCATTTTGATCTTCACCGGCGGCGACCCGCTGATGCGTCCCGACCTGTTCGAACTCATCGCCTACGCCAATGAGCGCGGACTGCGCTGTTCGCTTACTCCCACCGCCACCGCCCTGCCCACAAAAGAGCGGCTCGAAAAAGCGCGCGAGGCGGGAATCAAGCGCGTGGCGCTTTCGCTCGATGCGCCGCGTCCCGAAATCCACGATGACTTCCGCAAGGTCAAAGGCTCGTGGCAGCGTACGATGGACACGCTTCACCGCGCCCACGATGCCGGCATGAGCGTGCAGGTCAACACGACCGTTGCCAAACACAACGTGGACATTCTGCATGAGATGGTGCCGTTCATTCAGGAAGTCAGAGCCGTGCAGTGGTCGGTTTTCTTCCTTGTCCCAACAGGGCGGGCGATGCGCGAGCAGATGGTTTCCGCCGCGCAGCACGAGAAAATTTTCAACTGGCTCTACGACCTTTCGCAGATCGCGCCCTTCGATATCAAAGCCACCGCCGCGCCGATGTACCGCCGCGTAGCAATCGAACGCAAGCGTGCCGAGAACACAGGCGCACCGGTTACGTTCCAAAGCGCGGGCTTCCAATACGCCGATGGACTTCACCGCCCCACCAAAGGCGTGAATGACGGCAACGGTTTCCTTTTCATCTCGCACATCGGCGAAATTCAGCCCAGCGGGTTCCTGCCCGTCACTGCCGGCAATGTGCGCGAGCATGACGTGGTGGATGTGTATCGCAACTCGCCCATTTTCAAAGACCTGCGCGACCCATCTAAACTCAAGGGCGTGTGCGGCACATGCCAGTACAACAATGTCTGCGGCGGTCAGCGCGGACGCGCGTATGGCATTACGGGCGATTATCTCGAAAGCGATCCTGCGTGTGTGTTGGTAAGTGGAAATCAGTTATCAGTCAACAGTAATCAGTGAACAGGAATTCAGACCATGCAGACATCTCCAAACTTCTCACTGATAACTGATCACTCGTCACGGATCACTAGCCGTTTCCTCCGCGCCTGCCGCCGCCTCCCTGCCGATACCACCCCCGTCTGGTTCATGCGTCAGGCGGGACGTTACATGCCCGAATACCGCGCCATCCGCGAGAAGTATTCGCTGCTCGAAATCTGCTATCACCCCGAACTCGCCGCCGAAGTGACGCTGCAGCCCGTCCGCGCGCTCGGCGTGGACGCGGCGATTCTCTTCGCCGATATTCTCCTCCCCGCCATTCCGCTCGGCGTTGGGCTGGAGTTTGCCAAAGGCGAGGGACCTATTTTGCAGAATCCCATCCGCACCCTGGATGACGTGAAGAACCTGCGTCCCGTGGACCCCGACTCCGATTTGGGCTACGTGATGGAAGCCATTCGCCTCTTGAGCGGACCTTTGGCCGGCGTGCCCCTCATCGGCTTTTGCGGCGCCCCGTTCACGGTCGCGTCCTACCTCATCGAGGGCGGTTCCTCGCGCGAGTTTCTCAAAACCAAAACGATGATGTATTCCGCGTCCCAAACCTGGCACGCGCTGATGGAGAAACTCTCCGTCGTGTTGAGCGACTATCTCGTGGCGCAGATTCGCGCCGGCGTGCAGGCGGTTCAAGTCTTCGACTCGTGGGTTGGCGCGTTGAGTCCCGCCGATTACGAAGAATTTGTCCTGCCGTATTCGCAAAAGGTCTTGCAAGCCGCCCAGGCGGAGAACGTCCCCGTGATTCACTTCGGCACGAACACCACAACCCTCCTCCCGCTGATGAAACGCGCCGGCGGCGACGTGATCGGACTCGACTGGCGCATTCCCCTCGACGACGGCTGGAACCTGCTCGGCGATAATGTCGCCGTGCAAGGCAACCTCGATCCCGCCGTGCTCTTCGCCCCGCGCGACGAAATCAAAAAGCGCGTCCACGACATCCTCCGCCGCGCAAACGGCAGACCTGGTCACATCTTCAACCTCGGTCACGGAATCCTGCAGTACACGCCCGTTGATAACGTGAAGGCGGTGGTGGAGATGGTGCATGAATACAAGGTCGAAAGTTGAAAGTCAAAGGTCGAAGGATGAGCAACTTAAATTATCTTGGTCTCACCGCAGCCGTCACAGCCTTTCTTGCCATCTGGCTTGGTCATGTCGCCGTCCGCAAAGTGGAAGCGGAAGCGCGCGACATTCGCCCGCCCATCATAATTGCCATTGCCCTCGGCCTGATCACTGAATACGGTTCACTGATCACTGATAACTGGTCGCTGAAAACTGCGCTCGGCATCCTCGGCATCACCCTCCTGTGGGATGCGTTTGAAATCTACCGCCAGCAAAACCGCATCAAGCACGGACACGCCCCCGCCAACCCCAACAACCCCCGCCATGCGAAAATCCTTGCGGAATATTCCACCGCAACAACGCTCGACCTGCTCAAGCGCGATCCCCTCGGGCGAGAAGTCTCCCCTGAAGAAGCGCCCAGACTCATCAACCACTGATTACTGATCACTGATTACTGAAAACTGATCACTATGAACCCCTTCGGCATCCTCATCGGCATCGTCACCTTCCTCATCATCGGGCTGGGCTTCCCGCTCGTCATTCGCGGCGAACGTTACTTCGGTTACGTCGTCTGGCCCTATATGATGGGTGTGGGCTTTTTACTCATCATCGCGTCCCTCTTTATCCAAAATGACTGGGGCTCGGTCATTGTCGGTGTCATCGGCGCGACCTTCGTTTGGGGCAGCACCGAACTCAAAGAGCAAGCCATCCGCGCGGAATTGGGCTGGTTCCCTTATAACCCCAACAAAATCAAAGTCCCTTTTGCGGAAGTCATCAAGAAATGGAAAGCGCCGCATCTTTAGTCAGGTAGTCTGATAGTCAAATCCGACTACAAGACTACTCGACCACTCGACTGCTCGACTACAAGACTACTCGACTACAAAACTACTTGACCACTTGACTACGAGACTATACGACTAACGACTATGAAACTAACCATCCTCGGCGGCGGCATTGCAGGGCTTTCAGCCGCATACTACGCCGCACAAAAAATACCGAACGCGAACATTACTCTAATCGAAGCGAATTCCCGCTGGGGCGGGAAAATCGCCACCGACCGCGTCCCCTTTGACGGCGGGCAGTTCATCATCGAAGGCGGTCCCGATACCTTCCTCGCCACCAAACCCTGGGGCGTTGCCTTGTGCAAGGAACTTGGTCTCAGCGAACGGCTGCATGGCACCAACCCGCACAAGAAGAACACCTACGTTCTGCACAAAGACCGCCTGCTGCCATTGCCCGACGGCCTGGCGATGATGATACCTTCCGACATTCCCTCCATCCTGCGCTCGCGGTTGATTTCGTGGAGTGGAAAGATTCGCATGGGGCTGGATTTCCTCCTGCCTGCCCAAAGCATCAGCGGAGATGAAAGCCTGGGCACCTTCATCAGCCGTCGGCTTGGGCGTGAAGCGTATGAAAACCTTATCGAGCCGCTCATGTCTGGCATCT
Source organism: Anaerolineae bacterium (assembly GCA_037440905.1). GTDB lineage: Bacteria > Chloroflexota > Anaerolineae > Anaerolineales > Villigracilaceae > Defluviilinea. Next base: position 13,030 of record JBBITE010000053.1, read on the forward strand.
ATGCAGGCGATGGCGATCAACTCAGTCTCGCATCCACCTTTCCTTATCTGCGCGACCTCGAACTCAAATACGGCAGTCTCGCGCGCGGAGCGCTGAACATGCGAAAGCAATCCAACGGCAAAGCCGTGCAGGGTTCACGCTCCGCTTTTCTTACCCCCACCACGGGACTGGCGGAAATCGTCGAGGCATTGGTTGAAAGGTTAAAGCCGAAAGTCAACCTGCGGCTCAACACCCGCGCCATCTCCATCACTCGCAACGTGGAACGTGACACTTGGAACGTGACACTTGACACTGAAACACTTGACACCGACGCCCTCATCCTCGCCACTCCTGCCTTCGTCAGCGGGACACTGCTCGCTTCATTCGACCCCGAACTTGGTGCGGCCCTCCAAAGCATTCCCTACGCCTCAACTGCCACCGTCTCCCTCGCCTACCGCCTGAGCGACCTTCCCCGCCCGTTGGACGGTTACGGCTACGTCATCCCGCGCCGCGAAGGACGCAAAGCCCTCGCCTGCACGTGGACCTCCACCAAATTCCCGCACCGCGCGCCTGAGGGGTATGCGCTCATCCGCGTATTTGTTGGACGCGCAGGGCAGGAACTCCCCTCTCCCAGTGGGAGAGGGGGCGGGGGTGAGGGCGAATTACTCGAACTGGCAAAGGAAGAATTGAAATTGACGCTTGGCATCACCGCCGAGCCGCTCGTTTCCCGCGTCTTTGTCTGGGAAAATGCCATGCCGCAATACAACCTCGGTCACCCCGAAAAATTGAAGCAGATAGACGCCGCGCTCGAAAAACACCCCGGTCTCGCGTTGGCAGGTAACGGCTATCGCGGCATCGGCATCCCTGATTGTATTCGTTCGGGAGAGGAAGCGGTGAAAAAAATCGAGCGGGAGTTATCCCGCGCGCTTGAAGAGTAAAACGCCATCCTTTTCCACATTGCGGCACAAAGAAAAGCGTTCTTGAGTCATTTGCTTCCAGCGCTCGGCGCCAATGACCTGTACATTGAAAAGCACGTCGTAATCCAATTCGATGCGCGCGGCGAGAGACCAAATGGAATTTCGCAGTTCCCACGATTCATTTTTTACCAGCACCAGCACATCTATATCCGAGTCGGCATCAAAATCTCCGCGCGCTTTTGAACCGAACAGGCTCACTTGCTGCACTTCATCAGGGAAACGTTCAAGCAGTCTTTTCAGCAGCAGGCGGATGGATGCTTGTTCTTCATCCACTAAATTGAGAGGAAGTTGTGCTGCCGTAACCATTCTTCTACCTCTTTTACAAATGCTTCAGCCTGTTCGAGATTTTTGCGCAGGATGTCTGGCTCGAAGCGGGTTTGTCTTTCATAGTCGCCAATTTGTCGGGTTTCAAAAGCAACCTTGTAAAAGTCGCTCACTTCTACTGAAAACTCGCCTGTTTTGACGAAATGCTGACGAAAGGCGCTCAGGACTGCCGAGTGTTTGGAAAAGGATAATCCTTTGGTCTTCAACAGGGCAGTTGCGGCATAAAACACAGCGTAATAGGTACGGCTGGCGCAGGCGCTGTAAAAATCGTTCTCCAAGTTCAGCCTGGCAGATTGTAATTCTTCGCGGGCTGCATCTATGTACAGTTTAATTTCTTGCGGAACGCCGGATTTTTCACGCATAGTTGTAGTATACCGAATTTTTCGTCCAAACCAAGTATACGAGGAAATTCATGAACATTCAAAATTCCATCTCCCTCTTTCAGCAAGCCCAAAGCCTCTTCCCCGGCGGGGTGAACTCGCCTGTGCGCGCCTTCCGCGCCGTGGGCGGACAGCCGCTCTTCATCCAACGCGGGCAGGGACCCTATCTCTTCGATGTGGACGGCAACCGCTACATTGACTACGTCCTTTCGTGGGGTCCGCTCATTACCGGACATGCTCACCCTGATGTGGTCAAAGCCATTCAGGAGGCTGCCTTGCAGGGTACCTCCTACGGCGCGCCCAGCCCGCTGGAGATTGAATTGGCGAAAAGCATCATGGAATTCATGCCCAACATCGAGATGATTCGCTTCGTCAACTCCGGGACGGAAGCCACCATGAGCGCCCTGCGCCTTGCCCGCGCCTACACCAAACGCGAGAAGATCATCAAGTTCGATGGCTGCTATCACGGTCACGCGGATATGCTGCTGGTGCAGGCGGGTTCGGGCGTGGCGACGTTGGGTCTGCCCGATTCGCCCGGTGTGCCGAAGATGGCGGCGGCAGATACGCTGGTGGCAACTTACAACGACCTGGCTTCGGTGGAGGCGCTTTTCCAGAAATATCCCGAACAGATTGCGGGCATCATCGTCGAGCCGGTGGCTGGGAATATGGGAGTTGTGCCTCCCCAGCCTGGCTTCCTGGAGGGGTTACGCAAACTTACCACGCAATACGGCGCTGTGCTCATCTTCGATGAGGTGATGACCGGCTTCCGCGTTCACAAGGGCGGGGCGCAGACTCTCTACAACATCCAGCCCGATCTCACTACGCTGGGCAAGGTCATTGGCGGAGGACTCCCTGTCGGCGCGTATGGCGGCAGGAAGGAAATCATGCAGTTGGTCGCGCCGCTCGGACCAATGTATCAGGCGGGGACGCTTTCGGGGAACCCGCTGGCGATGAGCGCGGGCATTGCGGCGCTGACTCTGATTCGGGGAGAGGAAGTTTGGAGGAAACTGGAGCAGGCTGCAGGTCGGTTGGAAGCGGGGATCGAGCAGGCGGCGAAACGCGCAGGAGTTCCCATCCAGCAGACGCGCGTCGGTACGATGTTCACGATTTTCTTCAGCGAGACGAAGCCGCTGGATTGGAATTCCGTTAAAGGCGCAGATAAAGCCCGTTTTGCCCGCTTCTTCCAGAAGATGCTGGAAAACGGCGTGTACCTTGCGCCCTCGCAGTTTGAGGCGGGGTTTGTTTCGATCATGCACGATGAAGAGGTGATTGACCGCACGCTGGAGGCGGCGGAGTGCGCGTTTGCCGGGTTGTGACGGCGTGCTTTTTACTTTCCGCCCAGGGCAATGACCCGCAGCCCGTTGATGGCTTGCAGAGTGACGCGCCCTTGAACACTGCAGACCCAGTGCAGGGCATAGGGGTTGGCGCATTCGAAGTATTCCGCCGCTGCACCGTCAAAACTGACTTTGACGACAGCCGCCGGTTGATCGAGGTCGAATTCGACGGCGGAAAGGCGGGAGGGGTCTGCCGCCAGTTGGTAATGTACGTTTGAAATCGTCCAGCCGCTGATGGCACCGGCGCCCTCTCCTGCCTGGAAGGGGGCGCTTTCGTTTGAAGCCGCAAAGGCATACCCTGTGCAGGAGGTGACGGCAAACAGCAGAAGAACCATTGGGTAGAGCAGCCTCTTTTTCATTTTTCTTTTCCTGGACTTTCGCAAACGTGGCATAGAAGGCGCGCCAACGGCATTGAACGTGTAAAGGTTGGTTGTGTATCGCGCTGCCTGGTGTGATTATTGCACCGCTGCGAGGGGGAGGTGAGGTGTGCTTTTTGCCATTTTTCTGGGAGGTTTTCTGTATTGTGCCGGTAGGGTTTTTGCCCATCGCGCCGGGCGGGGGGAGCGGTCATACCAAAATCCCCTATGTAAGCAGGAAGCAAAGCAGTACAATCTGCAAAAAATGGTTCTCCCATTTCTGGTGGGATTCACCACAGATCAACCCGAAAACACGGATGTTTGACGAACAAATTCATAAAAATCCTTTTCATCTGTGGTTTCGTTCTGCTTTTCCTGTTAAGTACGATAGAGCCAAAATCTCTGTGAACTCTGTGGTCTGCGTGGTACATGCTCCGTGTTGAATGCTCTTGAATGTTGCCGCAAAGGGACTTTAGAAATACGCTCTCAGGGTGAAGCCTATGAACAAAAAACGCCTTGCGCTGGATTTTCAGGTTGCGATTCTCTATCTGCTCTTTGGCGGGCTGTGGATCTTATTCTCCGACATGCTGCTCGCCGCGGCTATAAGCGACTCTGTTATGCTCACCCGTCTGCAGACGTACAAGGGTTGGGCCTTCGTTACTGCCAGCGCGCTGGTGATTTTTCTGCTGCTGCGCAGGGAATTGAAACTGCGAGGCATTGCCGAAGAGCAGGCGCGTGAGGGCGAAGAGTACTTCCGCTTGCTGTTCGAAGAAAACCGCGATGTCATGTTCTTGATCGAACCGCGGACGGGGAAAATTCGTAATGCCAACCGTGCCGCAGAAAAATTCTACGGTTATTCTCTTGAAGGACTTCGCCGCATGAGCCTTGCCGATCTGGTTGAAACCTTCCCCGGCGAGAAGCACCAGGACCCATCTGTGATCTATCACCGCACTACCGGCGGCGAGACTCGCATCGTGGATGTGTACACCACGCCCATAGCCGTGAGCGGCGAGACCCTGCTCTTTTCCATCATTCACGATATGACCGAGCGGCGGCAAATGGAAATGGCGCTGCAAAAAAGTGAACGTCTCCTGCGGCTGTTTGTGGAACATGCACCCGCCGCCATCGCCATGTTCGACCGTGACATGCGCTATATTGCCGCCAGCCGGCGCTACATCGAAGAGTATCGGTTGGATTCACAAAATTTGATCGGCCGCTCGCATTATGAAGTGTTCCCCGATCTTCCCGACCGCTGGAAAGAAGTTCACAAACGCTGCCTGGCGGGAGCCGTCGAAAGCGCCGAAGCCGACCCCTTTTTGCGCGCCAATGGAAAATTGGAGTGGCTGCGCTGGGAAATTCATCCCTGGTACGAAACGAGCGAGCAAATTGGCGGCATCGTTCTGTTTTCCGAAGTCATCACCGCGCGCCGCGAAGCGGACGAAGAACTCCGCCGCAACCGCGACCGCCTGGCGGAACTTTCGCGCAAACTGCTCGAAGCGCAGGAAGCCGAGCGCCGCGCCCTCGGACGCGAACTGCACGACCAGTTTGGGCAAATCCTCACCGCCCTCAAACTCACCCTCGAAACCGCCGCCGTGCTGCCTTTGCACGCGGCTCAAGCCAAATTGAATCAGGCGCTGGAACTGACCAACGACCTGCTCGCCCGCACCAGCCGCCTTTCGCTCGATCTGCGTCCGCCGATGCTCGATGACTTTGGGCTTGTGCCGGCTTTGCTTTGGCATGTTAATCGTTTTCAGGAACAAAGCGGCATTCAGGTTGTGTTCAATCATCACGAGGTGCAGGGACGGCGCTTTGCCCCCCAAATCGAAACCGCCGCCTACCGCACCATTCAAGAAGCGCTCACCAATGCCGCGCGTCATGCCGGGGCAACCACAGTCTGGCTCGAGGTCCGTGCTGGAAGCGGCGAACTGACCATCGAAATCGAAGACGACGGCAAAGGCTTCGATCCCCATCAGGCGCTGGCAAAGCGGCGCGGTCTGAGCAGCATGCGCGAACGGGTGCAACTGGCAGGCGGGACGTTCCAAATCGAATCCCGCGCGGGCGATGGCGCGCGCGTCTTCATCCGCCTGCCGCTCGAGGAAGCACAGCCATGACCACCCTCCTCCTTGCCGACGATCACCAGATTTTGCGCGAAGCGCTGCGTGTAATGCTCGAAGCCCAGCCCGACTTTCATATCGTTGCCGAAAGCGGTGACGGGCTGGAAGCGGCGGCGCTCGTGGAAAAACACCGCCCCGATGTGCTGCTTGTGGATATGATGATGCCGGGTCTGACCGGACTGGAAGTTGCCCGGCGCACGAAACGCCTTTTCCCCGCTACCAAAGTGATCGTCCTTTCGATGTACGATGCCGAGAACTACGTGGTCGAAGCGCTGGCGGCGGGAGCGGAAGGCTATGTGCTCAAGCAGAGTTCGGCGCAGGAACTCGTCTCTGCCATCCGCCAGGTGGCGGCGGGCGGAGTGTACCTCAGCCCTGCCCTCAATGAGCGCGCCGTTCAGGCATACATCCAGCGAGCGCACGAATCGCACAGCGGAGACCCGCTGAACCTGCTCAGCGACCGTGAGCGCGAGGTGCTGCAACTCGCCGCGGAAGGGCTCAGCAACCCGCAGATTGCCGAGCGGCTCTCGCTCAGCCCGCGCACGGTGGAGATGCACCGCGCGCACCTGATGCGCAAACTGGGATTGAAAACCCAAACCGACCTGGTCAAATTTGCCGTGCGGCGGGGAATGGTATGACCTTGCCGCCTTGGGGGGGACAGTTTGCAAAAATGCAGGGCGCAAACGCCCCAAATACCGTACATTCCCTAATACCTGCAGCGGGTGGTTTTGGGTATCCTGAGAACATCTAAAGAAATGAGAGGAACCCGTGAAATCCCCCATCCGTATTCTGCTTGTGGACGATAGTCCCTACTTCCTTGCCGCAGCACGCGACTTTTTGCACCTGCAGCAAAACCTCAGCGTCGTTGGCGTGGCGGGCGAAGCCCAGGGCATGCTGGCGCAAATCCGCGCGGCCGAACCCGATATCATCCTGCTGGATATGAACGTGGGAAATCACAACGGGCTGGAGTTGATACCCGCCATCAAGGAAGCCGCACCCCAGGCAAAGATTATCGTCCTCACCATTCTGGAGGAGGAACCCTACCGCATTGCCGCTCTGCAGGCGGGAGCCGATGCCTTTGTGCGCAAAACCGAAATGAGCCGGCGGCTGTTGTCTGTTATTGCTGACCTTGCTGCCGTTACCAGCGGGACCGACTAAATGAAGGCTTGCCGCGCTCCCATTTTGGCTGGGAAAATGCTCTGTTGGAAATTCATTTGCCCGCCCGCCATGCCCGGTGACATTGTGCATTAACAACTCACCTTACGCGGAACGTCCCGAAGGTTCTCGAGAATCAGGTTTGCTTTCGCTCCAAACCTTCGGGACGGTGCGTAACATCAGTTAACAAATGAATCGAACAATCCCGTAGCACAAGATAATGAAACTTGAAAAAATAATTCGGTATTTTTCCATCTTCGGCGGGGGATCAATCCCCCGCCTCAGTCCATGCAAGTCGGCTGGAAGCCGACTCCGAATCCGCTTCGCGCAGCACCCTTTTGCGAATTAACAACTGTAGTTTCGCCTTTTTATGTCTTATACGAAATATGGTGCTTTTAATCCTTC
>JBBITE010000054.1:0-5342 GCA_037440905.1 Anaerolineae bacterium
CTGATGATTTGAAAAATGAAATCCCTGAAAAGTATAAAAATGAATTTCAGCAGGAAATCATTCTCCTCAAGGAGGAGTTGGGCTTTCCCGACACAGAAAGTTTCCCGCTGCAAAGCCAGTTCGGCTTTTATACCGTTCCATCTCACGTGGAGGCACGTCTGGCTGCCTGGCTGGAAAAGCATGGTCTGCGCTGTTCACCCTTTGCAGATGCGTTCAACCCCTACACTTCGACGCCCAGGGATGAAAAATTGTTGATCGAGCAAGTTTCTGCAGGATTTTCGTTACCTGCTTTTGAGCAGTCCACCCAAAACTTTCACTTTGCAAATTCCTGGGATGCTGCTACGGCGTTGTTTGATTACGTCAGAAATCTTCCGCAAAGAATCAAAAACGAGACTTTTGTAACAACGCTGACGCCGTCCATGATTGCCGATTTTGGCGTAGAGCAACCGCGCCATCTGTTGTTGCATGCCCTGGCAGAAGGCTGGTATTGGACATTGGCGGATGCGCCTGCGCTATACTATTCCCTCGGAAAATCACAGCGCGCGCTGGTGGGACGCTTGCTGCGCTGGCATGGCGGTTCGTCGTCTGCCATCGTCCACAGTTTGGAGAAAATTCTGGGAAGGAAGAAAGATGAAAAAGGCGTGCAAAAATTCATCGAAGATGCAACCACCTGGTTGGAAAATACCGAAGGCGCTGACCTGCGCAAGGAAGAAATCCCTGCCTTACTTAAGTTGAGGCCTTCATCCCGTCAGCAATTCACCCTTGCGCTGGTCTCTGCGGTGGATTGGGATTTTGCCGCCAGCATCGCGATGCCCCCCGCCGTGCATGAAGCGCTGGATGGCAAAGCGAGGTGGCTAAAAGCGCATGGCTGGACGTTGGTTCATTTCATGATATCGGATGTTAATCCCCAGCAGATTGCAGAAGAGAAACTTTCAGAACAATGCCAGCAAAGGGTGCAAATATGCTCAAATGGGCCACTAGAAGCGCTGGAGCGTTTGTTCAACCCGCACTCTGAAGAGCCTGCCGACCTCCTCCTCGCCCGCAAAGCGGCTGGTTCCCCTGGCAAAATGGTAAGATTGGGACAGAAATTACTGCTTCAACACGTGGAAAAATATCCCCCTGACGAACTGCTGCACATCGAAGATTTGCTTGCTCTCAAATGAAACCTTCTGCCGATTCCCTGTTCTCCACGCTCAAAGCGGAAAACGAACCCTGGCTGGGCGAGGTGTTCGTGTCCCTGCCTGTCTTCGAGCGTCTCAACCAGGGACACTCAATCATCCTTTATGGAGAAACGGGCGGCGGCAAGACCGCGATGCGGCTGGCGTTGACAAGGGAGCAGCCAGAAAACGTTTTTACGGCACTGTGGCTTCCCGAACCCATTCTTGAAAACCCTGCCGCAGGAACGGCGCTCGCCCAGCAAGCCATGAAGCAAGCCGTGCGCGCCTGCCTGGAAGGGCTGATTTTAGAGGGCAGCCTGCCCCAGCGGCTGGGAGAACCATCGAGTCACATCGCATCTGCCTTGCAGTGGTTTCTGAAAAATTACCTACCCTTCGACCCCGTCTTTTATCTTCAGAGCCAGGCAGATCGTTTATCCGATGCTGAAACACAGTGGTATCTCAAATTATTGGAGCAGCCCCTTTCAACGGTCATCACCGGGCAAGCCAGCCTCAAAGACCAGATTCGCCTGCTGTTGATGATCCTGCGCGCCGCCAAGTATGAGCGGCTGTGGCTGGCGATAGACGGCCTCGAGCGTTGGACTCCGCGTCAGACGGGCGAACAGGTTCAGGCGCTGCTCGAAGCGGTTCTTTCCACGTTGGTATTTTTCGATTTTCCCAACGTCGCCTTTAAGTTTTTCCTTCCCGCTGCTTTCAAAAGTATCCTGCACAAAACCAGCGGCGTGGAGCGGCATCGGGCAGAAGAAGTGCAGTTGACCTGGTCGCCGCAAGACCTGAAAGCCATGCTGGACAAACGGATTACGTACGCGCTTTCTTCCAACAAAAAAATCACACTGGGGGCGTTGTGTGAAGGCGGCGAGTTTTTAAAGTGGTTGGGGGAATACGGCGGCGCTTCACCCCGCGCCTGGCTGGAGTTTACCGCCCCGCTCATTGCAGCATACCAGCAGCAGGGCAAACGCCTGACCGCCGCCCAGACGCGCGAGTTCATCCGCCAGCATCCCGCTCCCTTGCAACTTGACCGCGAGCGGCGCGAGGTCTGGCTGGGCAGGAAATGTGTTCCCATCGGCTCTGCGCCTGAATTTCGCGTTTTGGAATATCTCGCGCTGCGCCCGGGCAAGATCGGTTCGCTGGAAGAACTGTACTATTACGCCTACAAAGAACTGAAAACCGTGCCAGACAAGGGAGAACCTGAGTGGACAGAGAAAGACACCTGGCGCGCCGCTATGGATACCCTGCTCTGGCGGGTACGGCAAAAAATCGAACCCAACCCTAAAGAGCCGATTTATCTGATCACCCATCACGGCAAAGGGCTGGAATTGCTTCACGCTGAGGCGTGAGAAAATTGTGAGAAACAAGCGAGAAATTTGGAAGATAAACCTACGGCATTAAGCATATGCAATTCGTATATATCGTTTTACAATCTTGACAGTGAAGCAACCCAATCTTCAATACAAGATAAAGTTAACACTAGAGAACATCTGACCACGCGATAGCGTAATAGACACTTTCTAGAGTATGTATGCAAAATGCTTTTTGAAGATGGTCGAGTAGGCGGCGGGGTCTCGATACGCCCCTGTGGGCTACTCGACCGCCGCCGTATCGAGACCACAACTGGAGTTTGCATACATACCCTAGTGTTGGATTTTGCACTGTAACACAAGGAAACACTTTCTACTTTTGACTCTAGCCGCTGTCATCCAGGGAAAATATCACAATGGAACCTGCTGCAAGAGGGCTTGCTGCTCTCGGATTCGCTTTTGACCCCTTCGAACATCTCGACAGCACGAAAGATGCTCATCTGCAGGAGTACCTGGTCATCCCTCCAGCCGTCCAAATTGCCCTCTCTGACCAGCCCGTTGCCGTCTTTGCCCAGCCTGGCGGCGGCAAGAGCGCGCTGAGAATCTACGCGGCAAATTTCTACCGAGACAGCCGCGGTCTCAAACTCCCCATCACCTACATACCCGAAGCCTATTCGGATGAGCCCCTTTTTCACTTTCAGGGGATTCAACGCGCCATCGCCTGCACCGCGTTCATGTACCTGACTTCGTACCCCGATTTGTTTTTTGCTTTAACGCCCCAGATAAAACGAACGATAAAAACCCTGCTCTTGGATTTACCCTACGGACTGGACTTCCAACTCCGCGCTTTGATCGAATCCCGCTTCCTTTCGGACCTCGAGCAGGCTCTCGGCGCCCCGGCCTTTTCCAACCTCCCCGAATTGGGCGGCGCGCACCGCCAATTGGCTCGCGAACTGGAAAAAGAATCCGAACTCCCAAAATCTCTCACTCTAGATGACTGCTTTGCTCTGCTGACCGACGCCTTTGGCACCAAATCCATCCACATCCTAATAGACGGGCTGGATGGATTTATAGAAACACACGCCTCACAGGCATTGCTGGCTTGGATCGAACCGCTGTTGAATGTGCTGGAAGACTGGAACAGGAAAAACATTTACCTCAAGTTTTTCCTGCCCATGGATATTTCCGACGCGCCCGCCCTGACTGTCCAGGGCGTTTTGCGCGCCGCCGCGCTGACCTGGGACGATAACCTGCTGGCGGAAGTCGTCCGCCGCCGCGTGTTCGTCGCCAGCCGCGGCGCCTTCGACAGCCTGGACGCCGTCAGCGCGCCCGACGTGCGTAACGTCGAGTTGACCCTTGCCCGTCAATTGGGGGAAAAAGAAAAACTGCCGCGCCAGATGATTCTAAAAAGCAGAGAATTACTTCAAAATATCATCAAATCCAACAAAAAAGAGATTTTGCCAGAGGATTTATCTTCCATAAGGGAGCCATCGTATGTCACAGCCATATAATGTATTCCATTCCGCCGAGTTCACGGATCGGGACTCGGAATTCGAACGCGTGAGCGCGATCCTGAAAGAAAAAAGCCGAGGCGTCTTGATCTTCGAGGGGGCGCGTGGCAGCGGCAAAAGCGCATTCTTACTCGAACTCTACCGCCGCCTTCACGAGCAAAGCGAAATCCGTCCTTTTTTGATTAGTCTTCTTCCTTATTTTGCCGATGAATTCAAAAAGAAGGAAAATATTTGGCTCAATTCAGAACGAGCATTTCAACAACAGGATATTCCCGAGGTATTGAGCCGTCTCGCCCGCTCGCTCGAAATTGACTTTATCGAATCAGAAGACCTCAACTTTCAAAAGGACTATTTTGCGCGCGGCCTGGCATACCGCAAGTCCAAAACCGTTCCCGTCCTGCTGGTCGATTCGGTCTATGAATGTCCTGAAGAGGTGCGCATCGAAATCGAGAAATATATTTTCGCCCCGCTGCTTGCTTCCGAGCGCGTCTTCCTCATTTTATCGGGGCGCGGCAAACGTCCCATCTGGTCCAGCCCCGAACTGCAAATGGCTGAAATTCTCACCCTTGACCCTCTTGAACACGCTTATGTAAAAGAGCAATTAGTAAAACTGAAAAAAGCGGGAAAATCAAAACGGAATGAAACCGAATATGACGAAATCGCAGATCTGAGTTGCGGTTATCCGTTGATTGTGCGGGTGATGGCAGAGTCGGAACAGAAAGTGCTGGCTGATGCTTTGGATGAGGCGATAGACATCATCATCAAGGATACCCTGCCAGAAACCGAGCGGGAGGAGAAAAAATATTTGCAAACCCGCGCGTTAATCGAAAAATTAGCGCTGGTGAATATTCCCTTCCGCATTCCAGATGTCGAAGCCTATCTCTTCCCTGACGACCCTGAACGGCGGGCAAAAACAAATGAACTGGTTAATGTACTGCTGGCGAGCGGACTATTACGCTATGAAGGGAAAGGCTATCAACTCAATCCATCGGTGGTGCATCCCCTCCGCAAATGGCTGGCGAGCAAAGGACAGTATGGCAATTATCTCATTCAATTAACAAAAGTAAGCCAAGATTTACAGGAGACCTATCCTTCCGCAAAAACATGGTATCAGCGCATGATACCCGCGCAAAGTTCGCCCTCAGATCACACCTTGTATTCATCGAACCTGGGCAAGACGCAATACGCCGCCTAGAAACGGGGAGTTGACCCATGTATCCAGATTTTTCCCTCAAGAGACTTGAAGAATTCATCGGGCGGGAAGCCATTCTCAACGATGTGCGCGGCTGGCTGAAAGACGGCAAATTCCACCTTGCCTTCTTCAGCGGCGAGTATGGCATCGGCAAAACGCGCCTGCT
>JBBITE010000054.1:5442-7728 GCA_037440905.1 Anaerolineae bacterium
GCGCGGCGCAGACTGGAGGCGGCGCGCGCCGCAGGCGACAGCAAAACCATCCGCGAACAGTTGCAAGCCCTGAAGGATAGCTGTGCCGAGGGCGTGAAAAAGATGAGCGCCGAGCGCGGCGTCTTGCTGTTGTTCGATACCACCGAGCAGTTTGTTTATCCCACTGGAGCGCGCTTCGCTCCCGCCTGGGACTGGCTCAAAGGCTGGCTTGCTGACCTGCCCAAAGGCGCGGTCTTGTTTGCGGGGCGGCCCACCGCTTCTGCCCTTTTCCAAGACTTTCCACCCTTCGACAAGGCTCAGGGCAAGCTTTCCACGATTCCACTGGGATTCTTCAGCCCTGAGGAAAGCCGCCAATACCTGCTGGCAGTTGCAGAGCGCTATAAAAAAGAAACTGGTTTGGCAATTTCCTTTGCGGATGATGACATTCAAAAACTGCATACCCTCAGCCAGGGGCGCCCGATCCTGCTGGCCATCTTCCTCGAACTGCGTATGCGCAACCCGCAGGCGTTCAAAGACCTCTCGGCGCTGAAACCAGAAACGTTCGCGCAGGACATCATTGATTACCTGCTTTCCGAGCCAGAACTGGGCGAGACGCTCAAAGCCGCAGGGCGCACGCGCAAAGGTATGAGCGCCGAACTCCTCGCTAGGATTCGCGGCGGCTCGTTGAAGGATGCAAAAGCGGCGCTCGAAGCGCTCAAAGAACGAGTGTTTGCCAAGACCTTTCCCGATGATGAGCGCCTCTTTTTACACGATGAGTTGTACGCCCTGCTCGAACAGCGCGTTTACGCCGACCCTGCCGATTCTGCCGACCGTCAAGCCGCGGCGCAAGCCATCTACGAGTATTACAGGGATGAGATCAGAAAGAAAAACGAGGAGTTAAAAGACATTTTCGCCAGCCTGACAGCGGAAAAAGCCGAGTCATCTGTCCTCTCATCAGAAGATTATGTCCCGAAGATTCGCGAACTCGAAGCCAAACGCCAGCAGTTGAAAACGGAGTTTATCCACTATCGCCTGCGTAATCAAGTGGAAAAGGAAGGCAAGAGAAAAGCGCATGAGGACAATCTCGTCTTGGCGGGCTTGAAGATGTACTACCGCTATGCTCACGAAGCCGCCACCAGCAATAACGATGAAATTCTGATCCCCCTCCAAATCGAACTGACCAACTTCTGGCTCAGCCTTGAAGATGGAGACTTCTGGAAGCCGTTCATCGAAGGACTGCTGTTCATTCACGAAATCTGGCTCAAGGTGGCAACGGGACAAAACTATTGGGAGGATGTTCCAAAGTTTGAAGAAAACCTGGCTGGCATCAAGATCCTTGCAGCCGATCAAAAAGCCATCCTGCATGCCTTATTGGAAACCTGGCTGGGGACCGGGCTGGTGTTTGGGGCGCCCGACTATGACCGCGCGCAGGACATTTTTACAAACGTCCTCGAAGAAACAGAAAAATTGACCATTGATGGAGACCTGAAGTGGTTCAAAAACGCCGTCATCAGTCTGGCATACCGTCAGCGGGCCTATCTGCGCCGCATCCGCGGCTTATTTGAGGACGCCATCGAAGATTTCAAGCAGGGTTTGTTTTACAGCCGATTTATTCACTTTGACCATGAAGAAGCCACCCTGCGTAACGATATGGGCTACGCCCAAATGCTGGCAGGCAGGTTCCAACCCGCATTCGAAAATATGTGGGATGGCTTGCAATTGAGATACAAACTGGCGGTAGGACCCCGGATTGCGCTCAGCCACAGTTCACTGGCGCAGCACTTCATCGCCACAGGCGCGTATGAGGAAGCGCGCAAACACGCCCAATTCGCTGTCCGCATCGCGGGCGCGGTGGGCCACCGCCGCGGCATCGGCTTTGGCAATCTGGCGTTGGCAGAGGCGGCGCGGCGCTTTGCCTTCTCGGCGCAGGGACCCTCCAATCAGGAGGAATACCTGCGGGAGGCACAGGACGCCATCGAAATTGCCCTCGACAATCTCAGCGAAGCTGCTCGCCAGATTGACGCCAGCCTGGAGCAAGCCTGCCTGTACCGTGACCGTCTGCGCATCGAAACGGATTTGGCAAAGAAAAAAGCCTGGTTCGAAAAAGCCGACAAGCAGTTTAAACAGGTGGCGAACGAGGCGGAAGGGGCGAAGATACCCTACAGGCAGGCGGACGCCATGTGCAACCGCATCTGGTTGGGGTATTACGCCAACGACATGGAGTATGCAGAACAAGCCTCTAAAGAGTTTGAACTGCTCGAAGTTCTCAATCCCTACTGGCTCAAAAACGGAAAATTCGTTGATGAG
>JBBITE010000054.1:7828-18874 GCA_037440905.1 Anaerolineae bacterium
GCTGATGAGAGATCACGCCTTGTGGTTTGCCAATTGACATACCGTCCCGAAGGCTCTTGTCCAAGCCTTCGGGACGGTGCGTAACAGCATTATTGATATAGACATCTTTGTCTTTTTCAACATCCCCGGTACCAAACGGGGATGTTGACTTCTTGCACCGGGGGTGGTTTGGACTATAATGATGCCGTTCGGTGTAGTTGGGTTCTCTTACCAAATCCGGGGTGACCCATGAAACCAAAAATTCTATTCTCCCATCCGTTAGAGCATATAACCCATAATTTTAGCGGAGGGTGCGACGGTGATTGTGCATGTTCGTTTTCGATTGCACCGCTTGCTCTCCAATGGTTGCATCCAACATGCGATACCAATTGCGATGGCCGCGATACGGGTGGGGGAGGGTTTTATCTACTGGGTAACAAAACTCTAATACATAATAGACAGCAAAGTTATTCCATCTCCATTGATGGAAATCATTCTGCGGCGCTTACCACGAACGCCAAAGCGCCGCTTTTTGTTCTCAACACCCCCGCGCAGGAGATACTCGATTTCTTCTCCCAGCCGCGCGACCCTGCCGAGTGGTCCCGCGCGAGCAGCATTGCCTACGATGACGCGCAAACGGCGATTGCCCAATTCTATGCGTTGGGGCTGCTGCGGGAAGTCTCTGCCGGACCTGCGCTGCCCGAGTTGGCGCACACCGCCGCGCCGCTCGAAGCCTGGTTGTACCTCACCCGCGCCTGTAACCTGGCTTGCGCGCATTGCTTCGTCAGCAAAGACGTGCGCCGCATGAGCCTGGAGACAGGCTTGCAGGCGGTGGATCGTCTGTTCGAGTTGGCAGAGACGCACGGGCATCCCGAAGCCAAAATCAAATACGCAGGCGGCGAGCCGACCATGAACTGGGAGTTGATCCCAGCCCTGCACGAACGGGCAAAATTCCTGGCGCAAGCAACGGGTCTGAAACTGACCGAAGTGCTGGTCACCAACGCCACACTGCTCAACCGCGAACGATTACAGTTCATCAAAGACGAAGGCTTCCGCCTCTCCATTTCGCTGGACGGATTCGGCGAAGGGCATGACCGTCAGCGTCCCGTCCGCAACGGCAACCCGACCTTCGAGCGGGTCTTTCGCTCTGTGTTGCTCGCGCTGGAGATAGGACTCAAGCCTTACCTCATCATCACCATCACCCGCCTGAACGTGGACGAAGTCCCTGCGCTGACAGCGTTTGCGCTCGAACACCGCCTCATGCTGAACCTGAACTTCTACCGCCCGCATCATCCGCACGACACCCTGCCAGCGGATAACGCCTCCCTGACCCGCGCCCTGCAGGATGCTCTAAAAGTCATCGAAGCCAACCTGCCCGATTACAACTTCATGGAAGGGCTGATTGACCGCAGCAACTTCGGCGCGGCGCATCAGCACGTCTGCGGCGCGGGGCGCAACTACCTGAGCATTGACACCGACGGCAGCGTCCTGCCCTGTCACATGCTGACCGGGTACAACCTGCCGGGCATTCCCCTGCAAATGCTGGAATCGCCGCGCTTTGATGATTTCCCCAATCCGCCCATTGACCACCGCAACGGATGCAACACCTGCGAATGGCGTTATTGGTGCGCCGGCGGGTGTCCCATCCACGCCAAGAACATCACAGGGACATCGAATGTCTCATCGCCGTATTGCAGCGTGTATAAGGCGATCTATCCTGAATTGGTCAGATTGCAGGCAATGCAACTACTTCAAGCGGATGTAAACAGCCAATAGCCCCTACGCTGAACGTCATTCACATTTTGGGATGGGTTGGATTTGCTGCAGCCCGCCACCAGGAAAATCAATTCTCACGGGCGGCAACTTTCACGCCGCGCCACAAAATGCCAGATTGGGCAAAGTACAACGGACTCGCACTGCCCCGTAAGGTGGGTTAAAAACATACATGGCGCTCTCATTCAGAGACCGCCATGCGGAAAAAGGGTGTTTCACCACGAACAGTGTGCCGAGGGTGAGATTTGAACTCACGACCAAGGGCTTATGAGTCCCCTGCTCTGCCGCTGAGCTACCTCGGCGTGCGGCTTTTGCCGGAGCGCCGCAAATATTACTATGGGAGTTGGGGTTTGTCAACTTGCCCGCCGTCGCCGTAACCTGGCAGGTGAACTTCAGCCTACCCCCAAAAACACCACCAAAAACATTAAGCAACCTTGCAAACAAGAATCCACCCCTCGCAGGCGCTGCCGCCTGTAACTGCCCTTCATTTGTAAAAAAGAGAAAGGTCGTGCTAAACTTCAACCTCACTGGAGACCTCCCATGCTTTCTCGATTCAAAACCGCTGCCCGCATCCTGCTTAAGGGCGAAACGCAACAAAAAAAACGCAACCCCATTCCTCCGATCACGGGGGAGGAAGTAGCGGAAATCAAACAATTCTTCCCTCGCCCCAAATTCTTCATCCTTGGTCACGCCCGCTCGGGGACAACCCTTCTCATGCGTCTCGTTCGTTTGCATCCCGAGGTACATTGCAACTATCAGGCGCACTTCTTCACCCGCAAACCCACCCTCAAAGCGTTGGTAGATTCTGCCGAAATCGAAGAGTGGCTGACGCGCAAATCCAACCGCTGGAATTACGGGCGCGACCTCTCGCCCCTCGTCCTGCGCGCCGCCGCAGATTTCATTATGGAACGTGACGCTGCCCGCGAAGGCAAAAGCATCGTCGGGGATAAGAGTCCTTCCAGCGTAATCCATGGTCAGGTTGTGCGGGATATGTTCTCGGTCTACCCCGATGCGAAGATTGTCAACATCGTGCGCGATGGGCGCGATGTCCTCATCTCCGAGCGCTTTCGCAACTTCGTCGAAGAATCCAAACATCTCACTGCCGAAGACAAACGCATCCTCGCCGACCTTCAAACGGATGCCGCTCCCTTCAGCGACGGACGCCGCTCGATCTTCACCGAGACCTTCATCCGCAACATCGCCAAGCGCTGGGCAGACGATGTATCCGAAGCGGACGCCGAAGCCCGGCGGCTATACGGCAAAGCTTATTATTCCCTGCGGTACGAAGACTTGCTCGCCTCTCCCTTTGCGCACATGCTTGAAGTTTGGAAATTCCTGGGTGTGAAAAAAATCGGCAAAACGCTCCAAAAAACCATCCAGGCAGAAATGTCCTCCAACCCCGATGAGGAATGGCAGGCGCAGCGCAATCAAGGCATTGCATCGTTTCTGCCTAAAGGTCAGGCAGGCAATTGGCAGAGACTTTTTACCGAAAGAGACAAAGCCCTGTTCAAGGAAATCGCGGGGGAGGTATTGGTCAGGTGGGGATATGAGAAAGACTTGGCATGGTGAGAATGTCGTTGCGGCGAAGCATCCTTTTCATACGAAAATTGCTTGGTAACTTGTCTTCGCAATGACACGCATGGAGAAAATATGAAATTCCTCATCGCAGGTCTTGGTTCCATTGGTCGCCGTCATTTTCGCAACCTGGTTGCCCTCGGCGAAAAGGACATTGTCCTGCTTCGCACGCGCAAAGCCACATTGCCCGACGACGAGCTCGCAGGCTATCCCGTCGAAACCGACATTCACGAGGCGCTCAAAAATCAAAAACCGCATGCAGTCATTGTGGCTAACCCAACCGCGCTGCATCTCGATGTTGCCATTCCCGCTGCCGAAGCAGGATGTGCCATTCTGCTCGAAAAGCCCGTCTCCGATTCGCTTGACCGCCTCCACCTCCTCCAGCAAGCGGCGCAAAAAAGCGGCAGCAAAATCCTCGTCGGGTTTCAGTTTCGTTATCATCCCACCCTCAACAAAGCCCGCGAACTGATTCAGGCTGGCGCCATCGGGCAACTCCTCACCGTTCACGCACACTGGGGCGAATACCTGCCGCAATGGCACCCGTGGGAAGACTATCGCCAAAGTTATGCGGCGCGCGCCGACCTGGGCGGCGGCGTCATCCGCACCCTCACACACCCGCTCGATTATCTGCGTTTTCTCATCGGCGAAATCGAAGCGCTTTGGTCGTTCAACGGTCACATCTCTCCGCTCGAAATAAACGTGGAAGATGTTGCCGAGATTGGGCTTCGATTCTCAAACCGTGCCATTGGCGGCGTCCATCTCAATTATGTCCAGCGCCCGCCGCGTCACACATTGGAAATCGTCGGGACTCAAGGCACGCTGCGCTGGGACAACGCAGACGGCATCCTGCACCTGTATCAAGTCTCTGCCCCCTTCGGTTCTTATTCGGACCTCCCGCCTGCTCCCGTGATCCAAACCTTTTCCCCGCCCGAGGACTTCGAGCGCAACCACCTTTTCATGAGTCAAATGCGTCATTTCATTGAAACAGCCCGTGGTGAGTCCGAACCACTTTGTACGCTTGAGGATGGCATTATGGCGCTGCGTCTTGCACTGGCGGCGCTCCAATCCGCTTCAACCGCTTCGACCCAAACATTGGATGCCGCTCGATGAAATTTTGAATTCCAGTTGCTAAAAACACCCCGCGCTTGAAGCCTTTGAGCGGAGGTTGTACCATCCCTTGATGATCACTCTCCCCCCAAAAAGATGCAGCGAAGCGTTCTTTAAATAAACCTTGAGCTTTTTCTATCTCGAAGGTTTTTTTCGATCTGTCCAAAAAGCCACTCTCCAGCCGCCGGGAGGGTTTTTCCTCGGTACGGCTACAGCCTATCGTCCAATCGGGCGGCGCGGTGACTGCTCCACACTCATCCTCCCGGCTTTACCGGCACCCCTCTCGCTGCTTTAGCGAAACTACTAAAATGAAAAGTCTTTTTTCCTGCAATTGGGCTACACTTTGATTATCCGGCAAACTCCGGAAGGCAAGGCCTGTCCATTTCATCTGCCGCGAGGCGGCAAACAGCGCATTGCCTTCAAAATAGAGAAAGGCTGCTATGACAATCGAATACGATGAAAAGGGTAAAATCTTTACCGACATCGTCTCCAAAATACCGGTTTTTGTCACCCTGCAAACCACTACTCACTTGATGCGCGGACACATGCATGTCCGTCCCGGCGAGCGCGTCAAAGATGAACTCGACCGCGACGAAAAATTCCTCGCGCTGACCGATGTCCAGGTGCAGGGACCCGATGGGCAAACCCTGTTCCACGCCCCATTCCTGGCGGTCCGCCGCGACCAGATCGTATGGGTCATACCCGAGCCGCAAGGGGGAACAGAGAAATGACAACGCCTATTTCATCCAATCGTCTGACATCCGCCGACCTGCTCAAATTCAAACGCTACCTGGTCGAAAATGTCAGCCGTTCGCTGGAAGGCGAACCCCTCCAACTGGGCGACCGCGCCGAACTAATACGGCAGCGCCTCACTGAAATCTACACCCAAACCCGCGTCAACCTGCCCGAAGACATGCGCCAACATCTCTTCCACGAAATTGTGGATGAGTTCACGGGCTTCGGCCCCATTCAGCCCCTGCTGGATGACCCCGATGTGAGCGAAATCATGGTCAACGGACCGAAAAAGGTCTTCATCGAAAAAGGCGGCAAACTGATCAAAAGCGGCATCACCTTCGACGATGACGACCACGTCATGCGCATCATTGACCGCATCATCCTGCCCCTTGGCCGCCGCGTGGATGCCGACAGCCCGACCGTAGATGCGCGCCTGCCCGATGGCTCTCGCGTCAATGCCGTCATTCGTCCCGTTGCCATTGACGGTCCCTGCATTACCATCCGCAAATTCAAAAAAGATAAACTCTCCATCGAGAAACTCATCGAATTCGGTTCCCTGACCAAAAACATGGCCGAATTCCTGCGTGCCTGTGTACATGCTCACTTGAACATCGTCGTTTCGGGAGGCACCGGCTCCGGCAAGACCACCCTGCTCAACGTCCTCTCCAGTTTCATTCCCGAAAACGAGCGCATTGTCACCATTGAAGATGCGGCAGAATTGCAACTACAGCAGGAACACGTGCTGCGCCTGGAAACCAAACCCGCAAACATTGACGGCAAAGGCGCTGTGACCATCCGCGACCTGGTACGCAACGCCCTGCGCATGCGTCCCGACCGCATCGTGGTGGGCGAATGCCGCGGCGGCGAAACCCTGGATATGCTCCAAGCCATGAACACCGGTCACGATGGTTCGCTCACCACCCTCCACGCCAATTCCCCGCGCGACGCCATCTCCCGCATGGAAACCATGGTGCTGATGGCAGGCATGGACCTGCCCCTCAAAGTGGTGCGTCAGCAAATCTCCTCCGCCATTGACCTCATCATCCAGCAAACCCGCCTGAAAGACGGTTCGCGCAAAGTGACCGCCATCACCGAAGTAGCAGGCATGGAAGGCGAAACCGTAGTGCTGACCGACATCTTCAAGTTTGAGCAAACCGGCACCACCGCCGAGGGCAAAGTACTGGGCGAACTCAAAGCCACCGGCATCCGTCCCCTCTTTGGTCCGCGGCTCGAAGCGGCAGGCTTCAAACTCAGCGGCGACATCTTCATGCCGCCTGGCGGCATGGGCGGACGGCGTTAAAGCCATAAGCCTCTGCTATAATCGGGCAGTGAGGAACCATGGACAAAAAGACCCAAATCACCCTTCGCGCAAAAAAATTGGGTGTCTTGATCCGTGATGCCCGTTTGGCGGCGCGCCGCAGCATTGGTGAATGTGCCAAAGCCATCGGCGTTACAAGCGGCGTCTTTCGCGCCTACGAGGAAGGACGAAAAGCGCCCTCCCTGCCCGAACTGGAGGCGCTCGTCTATTACCTCGATCTGCCCATTGATCATTTCTGGGGTAGAGAGACCAAATCCAACGCCCCGCTTCCCATTGAGACCCTCGACCTTCCCAAACTGATGACCGTCCGCCAGCGCAAAATTGGCGCCCTGCTCCGCCAGGAACGCACAAATGCCAGCATTTCCATCCGCAGCCTGGCGCTCGAAACCGGCATCTCCGGCGCCCGCATCAAAGCCTACGAATTGGGCGAACGCCCCATCCCGCTGCCGGAACTGGAAGTGCTGGTGACCACCCTCGGCGGGCGGGTCGAATCCTTCTTTGACCGCAGCGGTCCCATCGGGCAGTGGATGATGAACGAAGAAGCCATTCAAAACTTTCTTGAACTGCCCGAAGAACTGCGTCAGTTTGTGGCGCTGCCGGTCAACCGCCCCTACCTGGAACTGGCAAAGAAATTGAGCGGCATGTCCAAGGAAAAATTGCGCTCTGTGGCGGAAGATTTGCTGGATATTACCCTCTAGGCACTGTTTGCCGGCCTGCCTCTGTTTTTTTACTGATGCTCTCACCTTACACGGAACGTCCCGAAGGTTCTCGAGAATCAGGTTTGCTTTCGCTCCAACCCTTCGGGACGGTGCGTAACATCAGTGATGATTTCAGGTGTACACGTGGAACACAACGCCCCCTTTCAACTGGCTGAACAAGGCAAGGAAGAATACGCCAAAGGAAATTATGATGCCGCAGCAGACCTCTTTGGCCGAGCCGCGCAGGAATATGCCGCCCTGCAAGATACGCTGACCGCAGCAGAAATGAAGAACAACCAGAGCGTAGCGCTCCTGCAGGCAGGCAGGGCGCAAGAAGCCTTTGAAGCGGCTGATGGAACGGAAGCAATCTTTCAGCAGGCGGGAGATTTGAAGCGCCAGGGCATTGCCGTGGGCAACCGCGCCGCCGCCCTGGAGGGGCTCAAACGGGTGGATGAAGCGCTGGCAGAATACGAACGCGCCGCCAGCCTGCTCGAACAAGCCGGCGAAGGCGATATGCACTCCATCGTCCGCAAAGCTGCCGCCAACCTCAACCTCAAACGCGGGCGCATCACCGCCGCCCAAATGGACGTGTATGACTCGCTGCGCCTTGTCGAAAAACCCACCCTCACTCAGCGCATATTGAAGTTCTTGAGAAGAATCGGATTCATCAAGTAGTGATCAGCACACACACCCGCACCGCGGACCCCGGCGATCATCAACGTTTGTCGAACCTGCTCTTCTTCGAGACCCGCTCTCACCGTCACCTCGACTGGCGTTCGCCTCTCGAATGGCTGGGCGACCGTTTTTTTTGGACGGTGGAAGAAGGCTCGCAGCTCACAGCCGCACTGGCATGCCCCGAAGAAACCAAAGGGATTGCCTGGGTGCGGTTGTTTGTTCATACAGCATACTGGTCGGCAGAGAATGCCTGGGCGGTGTTATGGTCTGCCGCACAAAAGGAGATTGCCCTCGCCGGCGGAGCGACCGTCGCCGCCATCGTCCAGCATGCATGGTTTCAAAAGGTTCTGGAATGGAGCGGATTTGAAAACCGTCAGAGTATTGTGATGCTTGAGTGGGTGTATCAGCCTCGGGCGGGGGGCGAAGCGGCGGGCGTCCGCATCCGCAGAATGACCGAAGCCGATCTTCCCGCTGTCACGGAAGTGGACGGCGCGGCGTTCGATCCGCTGTGGCACAATTCGCAGGAGACGCTGCGGCGCGCGCTGGCGCAGTCTTTGTTTGCCATGGTGGCTGAAACTGCCGAGGGGATTGTGGGGTATCAAATGACCACCGGCATGAGCACACGGGCGCATCTGGCGCGCCTGGCGGTGCATCCCTCGGCGCAGGGACGCGGCATCGGCAAAGCGTTGTTGAATGACCTCTTCGAGCGGCTGGTGCAAAACGGTTATCTCAGATTGTCGGTCAACACCCAGAGCGACAATTCGACCTCGCTGCAACTATACCAACGGATGGGTTTTCGGCGCACCGGCGAGGCGTATCCCGTGTATACTTTTCATGTGCAGGGAAGATAGCCGTCACGCTGCGGCGGCGCATCTGCCTGCCAACCAACAGGAGGCATCCTATGACAGCCAGAGACGATGCAGTCATTATCAATTCGCTTGTGCGTCAGGCGCTGGTTTCGATGCAGGAGGTGATGGGAGATAACGGCTTGAACGCGGTGCTTAAGTCTTGCGGGCTGGAGCGCTTCGTGGGCAACTTTCCGCCCAACAATCTGGAGCCAGCCATCAAGACCTCGCAATACGCCCAGTTGAATCAAGCCATCGAAGATTTTTACGGGCGCGGGGGCAGAGGCATGCTGCGCCGCATCGGTAAGGCATCCTTTCAATACGCTGTGCGCGAACAGGCCGCGCTGCTGGGCGTAGCCGGCGTTGCCCTGAAATTGCTGCCCGAACGACAGCGCATCAAATTCATCCTCAACGGCATGGCAGATGCGCTCAAAAAAAGCAACCCTCAGGTCAAAGCCTGGGTGGACGAAAGCGGCAGCCATCTCGCTTATGTAGATGCCACCTGCGCCATCTGTCATGAGCGTCACAGCGATCATCCCATTTGTTACCTCTACATCGGCTCCATCGGCGAAGCGGTGCTGTGGGCAACCGGCAAAGAATACGAAATCACCGAAACACATTGCACTGCCAAAGGCGATGAGTTCTGCCGCTTCGAGGTAGGCGAGGTGCGCGAGTGAGTGTTCCACAGTTGCCGGCGCGCGTTCTGCGCCATTTTATCGAAACCGTTTCCAAAGAACTGGGCAGCGACCAGTTCAACGCCATGCTCTCCATTTCCAAACTGCCTCCTGAATGGGCAAACCCGCGTACCTTCATCAAGAGCGACCCCTCTCAATCTGCCAAAACCTATGCCGCCCTGCAAGCCGCCCTGCGCACCTATTACGGGCGCGGCGCACGCGGCGCGCTCATTCGTGTGGGTGAAACTTTGTGGCAGCGCCTGCTGGAAGATGCGCCCTTCCCCGCCAAGATGCAAGCCGCCTTCATCAAAAGACTTCCCCTCGCCGCGCGCCGCAAACCCACCCTCGACCTGCTCGCCAGACTCCTCAGCGCCGCCCCCGGTGACATCACGCTTCACACCCTCGACCTCGACCTGCTCCTCGCCGACCATGCCTCTCCCTCCGCCGACGGACAATCGGCTCCGCTGCCCATCTGCTACGTCACACAGGGCCTCATCCGTCAGAGCCTGCGCTGGGCAACCGGACTCACCTTCGACGTAGAGGAAACCTCCTGCAAAGCCCAGGGCGAAACAGCCTGCGAATTTACCATTCGGCACGGCAAAACCTAGAGAAAGCAGTTTCTCCTCCCATTCCACACAGAGGTACTCATGAACCCCCAACACAACTCCGACATGAACGACGACATTACCTTCTACATGCAAGGCTGGGAGGTAGATGGAACGCCCAAAGCCATCGTCTGCCTCGTGCATGGGCTGGGTGAACATAGCGGGCGTTACGCCCATGTGGGCAAAGCGCTGAACGACGCCGGCTATTCCCTCTTTGGCTTCGACCTGCGCGGTCACGGGCAAAGCGGCGGTCCGCGCGGACATTTCCCCTCGCTCCAAACCGTCCTCAACGACATTCATAACTTCGTCAACTTTCAACGCCAAAACCATCCCGGCTTGCCGGTATTCCTCTATGGTCACAGCCTCGGCGGGCTGCTCACCCTTGCCTACACCCTTCAGCATCCCGAAGGGTTGCAGGGCGTCATTGTAACCGGTGCCGGCTTGCGCTCTGCCCTGCAGGAACAAAAAGCCAAAGTCGCGCTGGTCAAAACCCTCGGCTCGCTCCTGCCTGCGCTTTCCATCAAAAGCGAACTGGAAGTTCAAGGGCTTTCGCACGACCCGGCGGTCATCCAGGCATACACCAGCGACCCGCTCGTTCATGATAAAGTCAGCCTGGGCTTGGGCAAGGCAGGGCTGGAAGCGATTGACCTGTGTTTTCGCCGCGCCGCAGACTTCAAACCGCCGCTCCTCATCATGCACGGCGCAGCAGACCGCATCACCTACGCCAGCGGCAGCGAAGACTTTGCCAAACTCGCGGCTCAAACCAACCGCGACATCACCCTCAAATTGTGGGAAGGGCTGTATCACGAAATCCACAACGAACCTCAACAGGCAGAAGTATTGCGGGTGATGATTGAATGGCTGAACGCTCATGTACCAGCCTGACGACACGACTCCGCGTCACGAGCAAACCGCGTACCATCGGTCAGTCAAACGAGGGAAGTGGCTATAAACTTTTGCCGCTGTGTGTCATTGCTAGGGCTGATGGTCGAGTAGGGCGAGCGTTCTTCTCGCCCGCATCGAGACCCAGCCCGAAGGGCCACGCCGAGGCTCGCCCGAGGC
>JBBITE010000055.1:0-18685 GCA_037440905.1 Anaerolineae bacterium
GTCAAGGAGTCATGCCCGCGCCTGAAGATTTTGTAAGGGTTGTGGAGGACTTGTCAGAGACTTGTCCGACGCCGCTTCGGCTGTTGGAGATGATGCACGCGATTGTTGTATGAGCGCGGCGATGCGTCAAGAAGTCACGCCCGCGCCTGAAGACTTTGGATTGGGGGTGTAGGACAAGTCTGAGACTTGTCCTACACGGCCGGCTTGACAGACGGCGGAGACGGTAGTATAAACGGCGCAACTTCAGGATCAAGATGTTCGACCTTCTCTTCGCCCGCTTCAACAATAACAACAATAATAACGCCTTGCACGGCGTTGGGCGAAGCGCGTCGAATCTGACGATGTGATCCTGCACCCTTGTTTCGGTTCACAAACGCCCAGCGCCCCCGCGCCGGGCGTTTTTATTTTTTTTCATAAGGAGTAACGCCATGAGTACACTAATCATCCCCCCTGGTTACCGGTCTGCTTTGGATGTGAAACAGACCGAGAAAGCCATCAAACTGGTCAAAGACTTCTTCGAAGCCAACCTGGCTGCCGAACTGCGCCTGAGCCGCGTCACCGCGCCGCTCTTTGTGCTGAAAGGCACCGGCATCAACGATGACTTGAACGGCGTCGAAGCGCCGGTGTCCTTCCCCGTGCCGGATATTGGCGGGCACACCGCTGAAGTGGTGCAATCGCTGGCAAAGTGGAAGCGCATGATGCTGGCAGATTACAGCATTCCCTACGGCTACGGACTCTATACCGATATGAACGCCATCCGCCCGTCTGAAACGTTGGATAACATCCATTCGCTGTATGTGGATCAATGGGACTGGGAACGCGTCATCAGCGTGGAAGAAAGGACGCTGGATTTTCTCAAGACCATTGTGCGCAAAATCTATTCAGTAATGAAACGCACCGAATTTTACGTGTGGGATCATTATCCCTTCCTGGAGCCCGAACTGCCGGAAGAGATCACCTTCATCCATTCGGAAGACCTGCAGCGGGAGTACCCGCACCTCACGCCGCGCGAGCGCGAGGATGAAATCGTGCGCAAATACAAAGCGGTCTTTATCATCGGCATCGGCGGCGCCCTGGCAGATGGCAAACCGCATGACGGACGCGCCCCCGACTACGACGATTGGACAACTCCCACCGTCAACGGCTGCAAAGGCTTGAACGGCGACATCATCATCTGGAACAGCGTGTTGGGGCGCGCCTACGAAATCTCCTCCATGGGCATCCGCGTGGACCGCGAGGCGCTGCTGCGTCAACTCGAACTGACCGATACCCAGCAGCGCAAAGAATTGCTCTTCCATCGCCGCCTGCTCAACGGCGAACTGCCGCTTTCCATCGGCGGCGGAATCGGACAATCGCGCCTGTGCATGTATTACCTGCGCAAAGCCCACATCGGCGAGATTCAAGTCAGCCTGTGGCCCCCCGAAATGGTGGAAACGTGCAAAGCCAGCAACATCTTTTTGCTGTAATAAAAAATCTCCGGGTCCGCACGGACCCGGAGATTGGTACCTAAATCATCGTCGGCTCGTGGTACACGCCGAAGACTTCCTTCATCACCTGCACGATCTCGCCCAGGGTGGCGTAGGCATGGACGGCTTCCAGGATGTGGGGCATGGTATTCTCCGTCCCTTCGAGGGCAATGCGCAGGCGGTCCAGCGCCTGACCGACGCGCCCGTTATCGCGCGTCTTCCTCAATTCCTGCAAGCGCTTCACCTGTCGTTCATAACCGGAGGGGTCCATCTCCAAAATCGGAATGGTGAGCGGCTTTTGTTCCACATAGGCATTCACACCGACAATCTTGCGGATGCCCTCGTCAATTTCGCGCTGATAGCGGTAGGCTGCGTCCGAAATTTCGCTTTGGAAGAATCCTTTCTCGATGGCGGGGATGACGCCTCCCAGTTCTTCGACGCGGCGGAAGTAATCGTATGCCTGCTTCTCGAGGCGGTCGGTCAGCGCTTCGACGAAGAAACTGCCGCCGAGCGGATCCACAGTGTTTGCCACCCCCGATTCTTCGGCGATGATCTGCTGGGTGCGCAGGGCAATGGTCACGGCATGTTCGGAGGGCAGGGCAAGCGCCTCGTCGAGCGAATTGGTGTGCAGCGACTGTGTGCCGCCCAGCACTGCGGCAAGAGCCTGAATGGCGACTCGGACCACATTGTTTTCCGGCTGCTGCGCGGTAAGGCTGACCCCGGCCGTCTGCGTGTGGAAACGCAGCAGCCACGAACGCGGGTTCTTCGCCTTGAAGGTCTCGCGCATTTCGCGCGCCCAAATGCGGCGGGCGGCGCGGTACTTGGCGATTTCCTCGAAGAAGTCGGTGTGTGCGTTGAAGAAGAACGAAAGGCGCGGTGCGAATTCATCCACATCCATGCCGCGTGCAATCCCCCAGCGCACGTATTCCATGCCGTCGCCCAGAGTAAACGCCAATTCCTGCGCGGCGGTGGAGCCTGCCTCGCGGATGTGATAGCCGCTGATCGAAATGGTGTTCCACTGCGGAACATGCTTCGACCCGAACTCCATCGTATCTACCACCAGCCGCATTGAAGGCTGCGGCGGGAAGATAAATTCCTTTTGGGCGATGAACTCTTTGAGGATGTCGTTCTGAATCGTGCCGCGCAATTGGTCGCGGCGCACGCCCTTGTTTTCGGCGGCGGCAATGTACATCGCCCAGATGATGGCGGCGGGCGAGTTGATGGTCATGCTGGTGGAGACTTTATCGAGCGGGATGCCATCGAGCAGGATTTCCATGTCCTTCAAAGAAGAAACCGCCACGCCGCACTTGCCAAATTCGCCCAGCGCTTCGGGCTGGTCGGTATCGTAGCCCATCAGGGTCGCCAAATCGAAGGCAATGCTCAGGCCGGTTTGTCCCTGCTTCAGTAAGTATTTGAAGCGCCGGTTCGTCTCTTCTGCGGTGCCGAAGCCGGCGAACATGCGCATCGTCCACAGTTTGGAGCGGTGAAGCGTCGGGTGGATTCCGCGTGTGAAGGGGTACTCGCCCGGAAGTCCAAGAGAAGAAGCGTAGTCCATGTCCGCCACATCGAGCGGCGTGTACACACGGTTGACCACATCGGAAGAAGTCGTAATGAACTCTTCCTTGCGTTCGGGCAGGGAGTTGAGCGCTTTGCTCAGGGTGGTTTTCTCCCAGTTTTCCAACTGTGATTTGAGTTCTTCCAGTTTTTGTTTGTCGTACATGGCGTCTCCTTCGGCAGGTTGTTTGCGATTATACTTTCCCCCTCCCACTTCTGGTATACTCACTTTGAAGGTAAGCCATGCCCCGCTTTGAAATTGACGTTGACCCTTGCGATCATCTCACCGCCGACGCCATCGGCAAACCCGGTCAGCGGGTTTTTTATATTCAAGCCTTTCAAGACCAGCGCACCATCACGGTTATCATCGAAAAGGCGCAGTTACACTCGCTTGCCATTGGCATCGAGCAATTCCTGGCGCAAATTCACACCCAATACCCCGATTTAGCCGAAGCCTCCGGCGACTACGTGGAAGATGCGATGCGCATCCTGCCGCCGGTGGACCCGCTCTTCCGCGCCGGCGAAATCGGTTTGGGCTACGACAGCCAGCGCGACAAGGTGGTGGTCTTCATTCGGGAAATTCTCACCGAAGAGGAAGACCCCGAAAATGCGGCGGTCATCCGTTTTTGGGCAACGCGCTCGCAGGTGCGCAAACTGGCGCGCTGGGGAGTGGAAGTCGTCTCACGCGGACGCCCCATCTGCCCGCAGTGCGGTCAGCCGGAAGAACCGGAGGGGCATTTTTGCCCCAAGAAAAACGGGCACTTGCACTAATCCACGTCTCGAAGGTCAAACGTCAAAGGCGGCAAATGACCTTCGACCTCCGATCTTCGACCTTCGACCTTTGACCTCCGACCTTTGACTTTCGACCTTTGACTCTTGACCTTCAACCCTCACCCTTCACCCTTCGCTCATGAATCCCCCCGACCGCGCACAATTAGCCACGGTCTTCCAACACGGCGACCTTGAAATCAAAGGTCAATTCACGCTCGGTTCGAACTACACCTTCCTCGTCGAAGTGACCCACGAAAATCAAACAATCGCCGCCGTGTACAAGCCCACGCAGGGCGAGCAGCCGCTTTGGGATTTTGAGGAAAGCACGCTGGCATTGCGCGAAGTGGCGGCGTACCTCGTGAGCGAGGCGCTCGGTTTCCATCTCGTCCCTTTCACCACCCTGCGGCAGGAGGGTCCCTTCGGTCCTGGCTCACTGCAGCAATTCATCGCGCACGACCCAAACTACCACTACTTCACCTTCACCCCCGCCGATAAATTGCTCCTCAAGCCCGTTGCGCTCTTCGACCTGCTGGTCAACAACGCCGACCGCAAAGGCGGACACGTGTTCTTTTCAGCGGAGGGACATCAACTCTACGCCATTGATCATGGCATCTGTTTTCACGAAGAGGATAAACTTCGCACCGTGATTTGGGATTTTGGCGGGCAGGCGATTCCCGAAGACCTGCTGGCGCGTCTCTCCCTGCCCCCCAGCCTGCTGGCCGCGCTCGAGGCGTATCTCAGCCCACGCGAGATCGAAGCCTTGTGCGCCCGCGCCGAGTCCATCCGCCGGCGCGGCATCTTCCCCCGCCAGCCGCGCGACCGCCGCGCCGTTCCCTGGCCGCCCCTCTAATCACCACGGCTCATACGTCCAGCCGTTGCTGCGCACCCATTGCAAAATCTCATCGGCGGTCTGCTCCGGAGATTTGCCCTTGGTGTAAGCAATGCAGCGGGCAAGATCGTAATTGGAGTGGTGACGGATGAAATGTTCGTTTACCGCCCATTGTTCTTCGGAGTTGTATTTGTTGCGGCTGTGCAGAATGCGGATGCTCTCTTCCATATCGGGCGACGGCATCAACAGCACCACATGCGGGTACGGCTCGAATGCCCGCCTCACCTGCTCGAAGAGCGCCTCATCTTCATACACCGTCTGGCTTCCCCCAAAGTCGAAAATGCACTCGCTGAACTCCTCCAGCATGCGCCGCACGGCGTATGCCTCGAAGGGCTTCCAATAACGGTAGAGACCCCAAAACCCGTGTTCCACAAACTGACGCCGCGCCGTCTCGCGGTCGTAACCGATCTCATCGAAATACTTCCAGCGCAGCAGGTCCATCGAACGATGCGGCAGCATGGTGCGCGCATAGAGCAGTTCGGCAATGGTGGTCTTGCCGGAGCCGATGGGACCAATCAGGAGGATTTCGGAATTCATTGTATCTATCACCGTTCCGGAGTATTGTACCGTGAATGTGGCGCTCCTCGCTGGTGTAAAATACGAGAAAGGTTTCAACTTCATTTCGAGAGAGGTCACCATGCCCATCACCAGGGAGCGCACACTGGCATTCATCGAACACGAGTGGGGGACGTATGCGGAACGTTTTTACCGCCTGCCGCAAGAAAAGAGGGAGCGCCGCGTCCGCGAGCAGGGCTACGAGCGCTTCCGCGACATGCTGGCGCACATCCTCGCCTGGTGGCAGGAAGGCATGACCATCATCCGCGCGGCGGCGGAAGGGCGTGAACTCGAACGGAAACAATACGACTTCGACGCCTTCAACGCCGAGGCGGTGGCAGCCTTCAAAGACTGGGACGAGGCGCACTTCATGGCTCACTTTGAGGAAAGCCGTCAGAAAATGGCAGCCGAACTGAGGTCTATGAACGCAGCGCTCTTCGAGCATCGCCGCGTGCGCGCCTGGCTGCGAGCCGTCATCTATCATCACGCGCGCGAACATCTCGTCGCGTTGAGCCGCTTCCTCGTGTTGGACATGCTGGAAAACGAATGGGCGGAATACATTCCCAATTTTCAGCGCCTCACCGAAGAACAACAACGAAACTTCCTCTCGAAACAGGGCTTTGCCAACTTTCACGACCTGCTGGCGCACATCATCGGCTGGTGGGAGGAAGGCGCGCGCGTCATTACGGGCATTCTCGACAGCCCCTCCTTCACCTGGCAGCCGCCCGATACCGACGCCTTCAACCGCGAATTGATTCAAAAATACGCCGCCTGGACGGATGACGACCTGTTCCGTCATTATGAAACCGTGCGGCTCGGTCTGCTCGACCTGACCGACGACCTGCCCGACGATGCTTTTTTGAACGACGACATCGAAGGCTGGCTCAAGGATGACGTGGTCAGTCACTACGACGACCATCCCCTGCCAGCGTGAGGCTCCCGCTTCGCTCCAGCCCTCAGCCTGCTCCTGGAACCCGCACATGACCCACACCGTTTACCTTTCTCTCGGCTCGAACCTCGGCGACCGCGCCGCCAACCTGCGGCGCGCAATCGCCTCCCTGCCGCCGCAACTGACCGTGCACGCAAAATCGAACCTCTACGAAACGCCGCCCTGGGGCTACACCCAACAGGACGCCTTTCTCAATCAGGCGGTGCAGGCAGAGACCTATCTCGAACCCGAAGCGCTGCTTAAACACCTCAAACGGCTGGAAACAGCGCTGGGCAGAACAGAAACCTTCCGCTACGGTCCGCGCGTCATTGACATAGACATTCTCTTCTACGACGACCTGGTGCTGGAAACCCCTCTGCTCACCATTCCCCACCCTCATCTACACGAGCGCGGCTTTGTCCTGCTGCCCCTGATGGACATCGCTCCCGACCATATCCACCCTCTCAGCGGCAAAAGTGTGCGCGAGATGCTTGCCGCCTGCGACCTCAGCGGTATTCAGCCGTATGCGAAGCCATCCAAAGAGCAGAGGGTATAATCCACTCAACTTTACCCGGAGGCAACCATGACCGAAATCAAACCCCTGAACTGGAAACCCAAACCCGGCGTAGGCATGTCGGTGGTGCGCCGCGGCGACGGCGGCATGACCCTGACCTTTACCGACCTCTCCGATGACACCATCAACGAGTGGCGCGCGTTTGCCCTGGAGCATTTGCTGGGGCTCTCCGGGCGCACGCGAAACCTGTATGACCTGCGCGCCGTAAAAGACATCCCCGAAAAGGCAATCAAAATGGCGGTGGAAGCCAACAGCGATCCCGCCGCCCGCAACATTCGCGTGGCGGTGGTGGTGGCAGATGAAGCCGCTGCCGAAGCCGTGCGAAAAGTGGCGGCGCTGGCGCTGCCCGAAACCGCCGCCGCCATCAAACTCTTTACCGACATCAACGAAGCCGAAGCCTGGCTTGGCAGACCGCTGGATCAGATTCCGTAGCCGCATGATTGCCCACGCTGCACATCTCCCTGTGAAAACATCCTCCCTGCAAATTGGCAGCCACACCTTTCACTGGGGTTCCCGCACGTATGTGATGGGCATCCTCAACATCACGCCCGATTCCTTCTCCGGCGATGGGCTGATGGCGCACGGCGACCGCATCGAACTGGCGGTGCGTCAGGCAGATCATTTCCTCAAACACGGTGCAGAGATTCTCGACGTGGGCGGCGAATCCACACGCCCCGGCTCGCAGCCTGTCAACACCCAAGAAGAACTGGAGCGCGTCATTCCGGTCATTCAAGCGATTTCGAAAAAATTTCCCGAAGCGCTGATTTCGATTGACACCTACAAAGCCGCCGTTGCCGAGGAAGCGTTCAAGGCTGGAGCGCACATTCTCAACGACGTGTGGGGGCTGCGCGCCGACCCGCGCCTGGCAAGCGTCGCCGCACAACAGGCGGCTGCGGTCATCCTCATGCACAACCGCAGCAACCCCGCCAGTGTGGAAGTCCGTGAACGGCTGGGCAATGCCTACATCGGCGCCGAATACGAAGACCTGATTGAAGATGTGAAGCGGGAACTGCTCGCCAGCGTGGACCTGGCAAAACAAGCCGGGGTGGAGGAACAGCGCATCATCCTCGACCCGGGCATCGGCTTTGGAAAGACGCGGGAACACAACCTGGAACTCATCAACCGGCTGGGGGAAATCCGCGCGCTGGGCTATCCCATCCTGCTGGGGGCTTCCCGCAAATCGTTCATCGGCTTCACGCTCGATCTGCCTCCCGACCAGCGCATGGAAGGCACCGCCGCTGCTGTGGCAGTGGGTATTGCCCGCGGCGCCGACATCGTCCGCGTGCACGACGTGAAAGAAATGGCGCGCGTTGCCAAAATGACCGATGCCATTGTGAGAATCTAATGTTCGACACCTATGGCAGGGAACTTCTGCGAACGGGCATCATCGAAGCCAAGGCAGGAAACAAAGACACAGCGCGGCGGTACCTCGACCGCGCCATTTATTCCCTCAGCCATCACGACGAACTTGCCGAAGCCTGGTATTGGATGGCGCAGGTGACGGACGACCCGCAGGAAAAACGCAGCGCCGTTGAAAACTGCCTCGCCCACGACCTGCAGCACGCGCGCGCCCGCAAACTGCTCGCCATCCTGGACGGCAAACTCAACGAAGACGACATCGTTGACCCCGACCATCTGCCCGCTCCTCCCGAGGGCTTGCGCGCTGCCGAGGCAGAGCGCTTCATGTGTCCCAAATGCGGCGGACGTATGACATTCGCGCCGGATGGTCAGGCGCTGGTGTGCGATTACTGTACACGGCATCAGGCGCTGGGCTTTTCGCGCGTGCCCGCCGCCGGCAAAGACTTCGTCCTTGCCATGGCAACCGCACGCGGACACGGCAAACCGCTCAACCAGCAGGTCTTTCACTGTGAAGGGTGCGGCTCCGAGTTCCTGCTGCCGCCCAAACAAATTTCCGCCACCTGTCTGTATTGCGCCTCGCCGCATGTCGTCAACTGGGAAAATACGCAAGACCTGCTCGCCCCCGATTCCGTCGTTCCGCATCAATTTAGCAGGCGGCAGGCGGTCAAACTGCTGGTCAACTGGGTGGAGGAAAACCGCATCCAACCCGAAAAGCGGGTGGAGATTCCGCGCGGGCTGTACCTGCCGCTTTGGACGTTCGACCTTGGCGGCGAAATCGAATACAGCGGCGAAGTATATGAGGAGGAAGAGCCTCCCTTCGGAATGCGCGCAAAACACCGTCAGCCCAAACGCATCACAGATACCTACCCCGTTCTGCTGAGCGACCTGGCGGTTCCCGCCTCTCGCAAACTCTCGGCTGTTTTCCTGAGGCTGATTCCTACCTTCGACCTGCGCGCCGCCAAGCCCTACGACCCGCGCTTCCTGGCAGACTGGCCCGCCGAAGTGTACGACATTCCACTGGCAGAAGCCTCGCTCGATGCGCGCAGCCAGGCATACGCCAGGTACAAACAGGAACTTCCTGAGCGTCTCGCCCCCATTCGCATCCTGCACTCCTCCTCGGCAAAGATGGCGGTGGAAGCCTTCAAACTCATGCTCGTCCCGGTTTGGATGACCGAACTGCCCTTCGGCGGACGCACCCACCTCGTCCTCATCAACGGACAAAACGGCTTTACCGCCAGCGACCTGCCGTCACAAGAAAACAAGCCGGGCGGGCTGATGAACTGGCTGGAAGACCTCCTGGAAGGATAACCTCTCAATCGTCGCCGATCAATTCGCGCGCCTGCTCCACATACGCCAGGCTTTGATGCCGGAAATACGTGTTGTACAGCGCGGCATAATGCCCGCCGCGGGCAAGCAGCCCCTCGTGGCTGCCCTCTTCGATAATCGCCCCCTTCTCCATCACCACAATCCGATCCGCCGCCTTGACGGTGGATAAGCGATGCGCAATCAGAATGCTCGTCGTATTCTTGAGGATGAGATTCAACGCCTGCTGAATTTGCCATTCGGTAAACGGGTCAATGCTGGCGGTGGCTTCATCGAGGATGAAGATGGCAGGCTTCTGCATCAGGACGCGCATCAACGCCACAAGTTGACGCTGCCCCATCGAGAGCCGTCCGCCTCTTTCCCCGACCTCGGTCTGAATCCCCTTCGGGAGCGTTTCCAACCATTCGCCTTCTCCCACCCTCCGCGCCATGCGCAGAATCTCCTCATCCGATGCATTCGGCGCCGCATAGCGGATATTATCCGCCACTGTCCCCGAAAACAAAAACGGAACCTGCGACACGATGCCCAACTGCCGGCGGTATTGTGAAAGATCAAAAGTGCGGATGTCCTGACCGTCTATCAGCAGGCGTCCCTGCTGAAATTCGTAGAAACGCGCAATCAACTTGGCGATGGAGGACTTCCCCGCGCCGGTATGCCCCACGAGGGCGAGAGTCTCTCCGGGCTGGATGAGCAGGTTGAAGTGAGTCAGAACCGGTTCATTGTCTTTGTAGCGGAAGGAAACATCCTCGAATTGGACAAGACCCTTGAGCGGCGGCACGTCGCGTTTTTCGATTTGCACCACGTTGGGGTCGGCATCAATCAGGGCAAAGACGCGCTCGGCAGCCGAAAGTCCGCTTTGAATCTGCGCCCAAAAAGCGGAAAGATTGAGGACGGGAAAAAAGAACTGATCGAGGCTGATGATGAAGAGATACCACGCTCCCGCCGAAACGATGCCCTGCGCCGCGCTCAGCCCGCCGGCGTAGACCAGGATGGCGGTAAAGACGCCGCCCAGCGCGTTGAGGGTGGGGAAGACGAGCGAAAGCACGAAGCCGCGCTGAATGTTGACGCGGTAGGATTGCTGGTTCGATTCGTCGAACGCCTGAAAGATGCTTTCTTCCTGGCGGAAGTTTTTGGCAATCGAAATGCCGCTGATGGTTTCTTTGATGGCAGCGTTGACATCTGCCATGGCTTTCATGCCGCGCTTGGTCACCCGGCGAGCCATGACGCGGAAGAGCGAGGCGACGCCAAAGATGACCGGCAAAAACGCCGTGAGCATCAGCGAGAGTTTTACATCGGTGCGGAAGAGAACCACGCCGAGTATCACCGCCTGGACGATCTGCGCGCCGACATCGGTGACGATGACAATCAGTTGACCGAAGTCGTTGGTATCGGAGGTGATGCGCGAAACGATACGCCCGGAGGAGAATTGATCGTAAAAGGAGAGGTCGTGTTCGGCGGCGGCGCGGAAGGCGCGCGTGCGCAAATCCAGCACCGCATCACCTACGGCGCGCACCACCAGGCTGCGCCGCGCCCAGTTCAACCCCCACAAGCCGATGCCGATGAGCAGCACCACCAGACTGACGAGGCTGATGGCGGTGAAGGACGGCTCGCCCTTCAGCAAGTTGACCATGTTACTGACGACAACCGGCAATGCCGCGCCAATGCCCGCAATGACGATAACCAGCAGAAAAACAGCCGCCAGGCGTTTGCTTTGCGGCGTGAAGTAACTGAAGATGCGCCGTACCAGTTCGCGGTCGGTGTATTGACGGTCGTATTTTTCGTCGTTGAGTCCAGCAAAGAAGCCCATAAATAGCCTTCAGATTTCAGCAAACAGCCATCAGCCTGGCGAATCAGTTTTTGCTGAACGCTGAAGGCTGACAGCCGATGGCTGCATTACTCTCTGAAAATCCTCGAATACGCATCGGAGGTTTTCATCAATTCGTCGTGTGTGCCGATGGCGGCGATTCGTCCTTTGCGCAGGACGATGATCAGGTCTGCCCAGCGGATTTGGGAGAGGCGGTGGGTGATGATAAAGGTCGTGCGTCCGCGGGCGGCGTTGGCGATGGCGCGTTGAATCTTATCTTCGGTGGCGGAGTCAATGGCGGAGGTGGAGTCGTCGAGGATGAGAATGTGCGGGTCGGTGAGAAAGGCGCGGGCAAGGGCGATGCGTTGGCGCTGTCCGCCGGAGAGGGTCACCCCGCGTTCGCCGACGATGGTCTCGTATCCCTTGTCGAATTGACGGATGAACTCATCTGCCTGAGCCGATTTTGCCGCGGCTTCGATTTCGCTTTGGGCGGCGTGCGGTTTGCCAAAAGCGATGTTTTCAGCCACAGAACGCGAGAAGAGGAAGATATCCTGCTCGATCATGGAAATTTGCGAGCGGAGCGAGGCGAGGTTCCACTCGCGCACATCCACACCATCCACCAGCACCTGACCTTTGGTCACATCGTAGGTGCGGTTGATGAGTTTGACGAGCGAAGTTTTGCCTGCGCCGGTTTGCCCTACGATGGCAACGGTTTGCCCGGGCTTGACCTTGAAAGAGATGCCCTGCAAGATCGGTTCTTGCCCGTCCTGCGCGGCGGACGTTTCTTTTCCGTCGGGGGAAGAAGCGCTGTAGGCAAAATCTACATTTCTAAACTCGACCTCGCCCCGCATCGGCTGGGCGTATCCCTGCACGTTCTGGTCGAGTTTGGTTTCGCGGTTCATCAGTTCCAAAATGCGGCGCGCGCCGGAGAGACCGAGCGAAATTTGAGAGTAGGCAAAGGTGGAAGTGAACGTGGGGAATTCCAGCAGGCGCAAGAGACCGAAATACGCCACCACATCGCCGAGGTTAAGTTGTCCGCTGCGAAACAGCAGAAGGGCATGAAACAGCCCAAAGGCGTAGGCTGAACCGAGCAAAAGCATCGCCACGTAACGCCCTTCGAGGTCGCCCTGTCTGACGAAGGCATCGCGCACGCGGCTGGCGTTCATCACGAAGCGGTCCACTTCGGCGTTTTCTTGTGAAGCGCCTTTGACCACCTCCACGCCGTCCAGCGATTCGGAGAGGTGAGTGT
The DNA here is from genome assembly GCA_037440905.1 of Anaerolineae bacterium. GTDB lineage: Bacteria > Chloroflexota > Anaerolineae > Anaerolineales > Villigracilaceae > Defluviilinea. The sequence continues at coordinate 12,473 of JBBITE010000055.1, forward strand.
TCATCGTGCCGAAGGAGGCGCGCACTTCATCGGTGACCGGGGCGAGGGTTTTCAGGTAACGGGCGAGAAAAAAGAAATACAGCGCAATGAAAACCAGCGGTGTGAGGATGAGCGACGGGTGATAACGCCCTGCCACAAAGATGGGCATGAGAATAAAGATAAACGAACCCACCACCAAGTTGATGCCGGGGCTGAACATGAAGTTGATTTCGCGCACGTCGTTGGTGGCGCGCGCCATCGTATCGCCGACGGGCTGGAGGCTGTGGAAGGTCATGCTCTTGCCAAGCAGGGAGAGGTAGAGTTCATCGCGCACCTGGCGCTCCAGCCGCTGCGCCAGCAGTTCCGCGCCGAAGTTGCGTCCTAGTTGCAGCACGCCGCGCACAATCTGCGAGATGCCGATGATGAGCGCCAGCGGGAGCAGAACGCTGGTATCGGGCTGGGGGGCAAGCATGGCGTTGAAGGCGTCGCCGGTCAGCACCGGCACGACTGCGGCAAGCGCGGCATTTCCCACCGCGCCGGCGATCATCATGATCATGATCCACCAGTGACGCGAGGCATGCGACCAGATCCAACGCACCGGGCTGCTGCGGTCATACGTCACCGGGCGCTGCATCGAAAATTCAGCAGGAGCAGTCATTGTGGTCATCGTTGTTCATTCTATCATTGACTCTGCTGCAAAAACTCACCGCGGAGACTCCGAGAGCGCAGCAAACACAAGCCTGTTTCACGAGAACTGATTGTAGCGATCCTATATAACGGGATGAGAGATACGCTAGAGTTTATCTGAAATAACTGATGTTACGCGGTTCGTGATTGCTAGCGGTTCAAACCGCATCTAGCAATCACGAAGTCAGCCTTCGCTGACTTGAGAGCCTGCGCAGGCAGGCTTTGCGAGGGTCAGCCGCGACTTCAGTCGCCGCGCAGAGAAAACAAGCCTGTTCCACGAGAATCTTGAAGGCGTTCCGCGTAAGAAAGTGTTTTAAAACTATGTACTTTGCGCGTAAGAGGCGCTCTCCCCTGGCACTTGCACGCCACATCGTCCCCGCAGCGAAGCGGAGTGGGAGGGCAAGTGTAACGCCGCCAGGCCCGCTAGAGAGCGCGCCCTACGCGTCACAGAAAGAACAAAAAGGACTTTTTAAAACACTCTCTAAGGTGAGTGAAATAAGGAAAGCTCCACGAAGAACACGAATTTTCACGAAGATAAAAAATTTCGTGTTTCTTCGTGAACTTCGTGGATGGAGAGGGTAATACGGATAAAGTCTGTTGTTTAGAAACCCCTGCCCGCCGATTCTTACGGCTTAACAACACCCCACACCTGCCCAATCAAACGGGGAACAACTTGTCGAAGACCTCCGGACAATACTTCTGCACCATCTCGGAGGTGAGACCGTTCTCCTTGCAGATTTCGGCGTAGAGGTCGGCGCTGGGACGTTTCGTCCGCTTTTGGGTTTCCACATCCAGCGCCCACAGACCGAAGCGCTGCGTCCAGCCGCGTTCCCATTCGAAGTTGTCCACCAGCGACCAGTGGAAGTACCCCTTTACCGGGAAGTTGAAATTCACCGCCCGCCACACCTGATGAACATGCTGGGCAATGTAGCGCGGGCGCATTTTGTCTTCCGCATCTTCCACGCCGTTTTCGGTGATGAGAATGGGCAGGTTGGGATACGTGCGCACCGCCCACTTGATGGAATCGAAAATCCCTTCGGGAATGTTGGCAATGAATTTCGTCGCGCTGAAATCGGAGTTCGCCGGGTAATAGCGTCTTCCAAACAACTCGCCGGGATTGGTGAGGTCGAACTTCACCGTATCCACCGAGTAGTAATTCAAGCCAAGATAATCCTGGGTGCCTTGCGCTTCGGGAATGCGCACATTGCCCAACGGCGACTTCATCACCCCGCTGCTGATAGCGCTGGGAAACGCCATGTTGATACCGTTGTATTGCAGGGTGCGCATCCACACATCGAGCGGAGACCAGGGATTTTTCGCCACCATCGGGCGGTAGTGCAAGGCATACCCCACGCGCGCCTCCGGCTGGATTTCATGAATGGCGCGGTAGGCGGCGGCGTGTCCGCGCAGCATGTTTGCCTGCACGCGCATGGCAACATTCAAGCCCTTGTTGCAGGCGGGAAAGGTCCCCGCCACATAGCCGCTCAGAGCATACACGTTCGGTTCGTTGATGGTACACCACAGCGTGCAATACTCCTTGAGCGCCCCCACCACCTTGCGGACGAATTTTTCGAACAACGGCACTACCGCGTCCGTCTCCCAGCCGCACTGTTCATACAGCCACAACGGATCGGAAAAATGATGCAGCGTCACCAGCGCCGTCATGCCGCGTTCGCGCAATCCGCGCAGCATGGCGCGGTAGCGTTCGAGCGCGTCTTCGTCCCACGTGTCGGGCGTCGGCTGGATGCGGCTCCACTCCACCGACATGCGGTGCGCGTTCTGTCCCGCCTCGGCGGCGCGGTCGAAATCCTCCCTCCAGCGTCCGCCCCACCAATCGCAAGCCAGACCAGATGTCCCGTTGGTGTGACCCGTCTGTTCCCACTGCCACCATTGATTATTGGTGTTGTTGCCTTCCACCTGATGAGCGGCGGTCGCCGTCCCCCATAAAAACCCGCGAGGAAAATGATATGCTGCTTGAACCATTCGTCTTCCAGTCTCCAGTCTTCTACTCTTGTATTCGTGCCAGATACGCCAGATACAACGCCACCGATCCCGCTACCGCCGCATTGAGCGACTCGATCTGCCCGCGCATGGGAAGTTTCAGGACGATGTCGCATTTCGCGCGCGTGAGGTGACGGATGCCCTCCCCTTCGCTTCCCACTACGACGGCAACTGCTCCTGCCAAATGACGCTTTGTCTTCTCCCCAACCGCTTCCCCCTCCTGATCCAACCCCACGACCCACACATTTTCCTGCCTGAGCGCCTCAATCGCCTGCGCCAGGTTCGACCGTGCAATGAGCAAATGTTCGCTCGCTCCCGACGAAGCATTGACCGCGGCCGGCGTCACTTCCACTGTGTGCGCCAGCGGGATGACGATGCCATCCACACCTACTGCCTCCGCCGTGCGAATGAGCGCGCCGAAATTCTGCGGGTCGTTCAGCGAATCGAGCAGCAACACAAATGGAGGTTCACCCCTGCGGCGGGCATGTTCGAGGATATCGAGTAAATCCGCATACGGATACGGACTCACCTCTGCGGCAACGCCTTGATGAGCGGGGTGAATCTTATCCAATCGCGCGCGCGGCACACGTTCGATGGGAATCCTTCGTTCCTTTGCCAGCCTGCCGATTTCAACCAGCCGTCCCTTTTCCTGCGCCCCCTCCGCCACCTGAATGCGGAACACCTGTCTGCGCGCGGCGCGCAACGTTTCGTACACGGCATTGCGGGAGTAGATGGTTTCTTTCATACCCATGCTTACATTTCCACTTTCACTTCCACAATCCGATCCAGGCGAAAGTTCCTTTCCGCATTGCGCAGGTGACAAAACGCCTGCAAATAGACGTAATCTGCCAGCCCGATCACCTGCCTGGGCGTGATCCAGCGCTGCGTCTCGTTGCCTTCGCCATCCACATAACGAATGTGGACGCGCTTGTTGCTGTAGATGGCTTCGCCCAATTCCGTCGGCAGTTGGATGCCGTCATTGGGCCACACGGGCGAATTGTAAATGCCAATGTACTCATCCAGCGGGCGTTTGTAGGGTTTCAAGCCGTCCATCATGGCAAAGAAGATTCCGCGCAGCGTGCGCGCGTCATCAAGCGCGCGGTGGATAATGCTCATCGGCACATGAAACGCCTCCGCAATCGAAAGCAAACTATACGAGGGGAGGTCATAAAACTCGCGCGCCAGTTTCAGCGTGTCAATCAGGTTTGGAATCTGTATCTCATGCCCCAGCCTTTTGAACTCGCTGTCCAAAAACTGGATATCGAACTGGGCATTATGACAGACCACCACCGTATCGCTCAACAACCCCAGCACTTTGGGCGCCACCTGCTCGAACACAGGCGCAGCCTTCAACGCTTCATCGGATAACCCGTTGGTGGAGGCGGCGCCCGGCGAAAGCGGACGTTCGGGATTCACGAGGGTCTGATACTGTTCGCGGATGCGTTTCCCCTCGCTGATGACGATTCCCACCTCGCAAATGCGGTCGCCAAACCAGGGCGAGAGCCCCGTCGTTTCAAGGTCGAGAAAAGCAAAATGTGCGTTTGAAATATCGAACATGGGTGCTATTATATGTCATTCTGAGCAAGCCTTGCAGCGTCTTCCCCTCCGGTGATTTGAGCGCAGGGCGCATTCTCTAATGCGCTAACAACGTTAGAGAACGCTGCCTGTGCATTGTCGCTGCGTTAGCGTGCAGGCAAGTGAAGAATCCCGCTTGGCTTCAAAGAGAGAACGACTCGCCCGCCTGATACATTTCCACTCTTCCGCGCCGATACAACGTCACCGCGCCGCGCCCATAGACCTGCCACGAATGGTTTTCGCCGTCGTCCATCATGCCGGTCTGTTCGTCTATGCCGAGCAAAGTGACATTGGGACTCTCCCTCGTCAGTTGCGGCGCCCAGTTTTTCCCAAACGTATCGTGATGCGGCAGGACAAGCGAATGGGGAACACGGTTCAACCCCTCGTAAACCTTCCTCATATGCGGGTCATAATAAAACTCACACATCACCATTGCCCCGGCGCTGCTGCCGGCAATGACCGCCCCCTTGCGATACGCCTCCAGCGCAGCCTGCCATGCCAGGCTATCCTTCAGGGTTTCACCGAGATAATGGGGAAAACCGCCCAGCAGATAAATCAACCTCGCCCCGCGCAAAGCATTTGCGATGTCCTCGTTATTTGCGCTGGCTTTGTCAATCACCGCAAGCGAAAGAACATCTCTGGCTCCCAAACTGCGAAACCAGCGAATGCCGTTATTCCCAGCGTTGAGATGGTTTCGGTCCGGCGCGGCAGCCGTCGGCAGGATGCGAAGCGGGGCGTCGAATCCGCCTGCCAATGCGATGGCGCGCAGGTCGGGCTCCCGCATTTGCCCGCCAAATTCCGCTCCGCCTTCCAAAAGCAGATGCCCCATTCACGCCCTCATGAAATATTTTTCCCACACCCTCTTCTTCTCTTCCTGTGGAATGAACGACGCTTCGTACGCGTAACGGTTGCAAACCGCGATCTCGTCCATGCTCATGCCCAATACCTCGTGCGCAATGCGGTATTCGTTGTTGAGATTCGTTTCGAGCACTTCGGGGTCGTCAGAATTGATCGTGACCTTCACGCCGAGGTCGAACAGTTTTTTCAGCGGATGTTCCTCGATGGTCCGCACGGCATTGGTGAGGTAGTTGCTCCAGGGGTTGACCTCCAGCGTGATGCCGCGCTCTTTGATCAGTTCCACAACCTTCATATCCTCAATGGCATGAATGCCGTGACCGATGCGGTCGGGACTGGCAAGTTCGATCGTTTCTCTGACGAACGAGGCGGGCGTATCTTCGCCGCTGTGGATGGTGACCTTCAAGCCAGATTCTTTCGCCTTCATGATGGACGGCACAAACTCACGCAGCGGGAAATCCCGCTCGCTGTCGGCAAGGTCAACGCCGAGGATGTGCTGCCGGTGGCGGATCGCCCAATCCACTGTTTTGACGCAGGATTCGGGTCCCATACTGCGGGAGGTGATGGCGATGTAGCCGATGGCCATATCGAACTCCGCTTCGGCACGGGACCTGGCGCGGACCAGCCCTTCCAAACATTCATCCCAATCCAGGCTGTGACCGTGAAACGCCCAATCGGGCGAGAAGCGCACCTCGAAAAGTTTGATGTTCTGCCTTGCCGCATCCTCGAACAACTCCCAGGCAATGCGTTCAACGACCTGCGGCGAGGCAATGCTTCTTTGAAAAATGTCGAACGCCTCCAGCACGGCATGCAGGTCGCGCATCTGCTCAAAGACCTTGACATGCCGGTCCAGTTCATCCGCCTCATACGCGGGCAGCGGCAGATGATATTCCCGCGCAATGTCAATGATGGTCTGCGTGCGGATGGCGCCTTCGAGGTGGATGTGAATTTCGGTTTTGAGGAGCGAATTGTATTTGGGGTCGAAGTTTTTCATGGCGCCTCGAAATCAAGCGATTGGACTGTTATTTCAGATTTTCCTCCCAAATCTCCCGCGCAATGGACTCCTGATCCACCGGCGTTCGATCCACCCGCACGCCCACCGCGTTGTAGATGGCG
>JBBITE010000056.1:0-18346 GCA_037440905.1 Anaerolineae bacterium
GCTCTTCTTTCTTCCTCCTCAACTTTGCTCAAAGAGCCAAAGTCGAGGAAGTGGCGTTTCCTACTCTCCGCTTCCTTCCAGCCAGGTGGACTGGTATTCGGGCTTCTCGTATTCGAGGGCGTCTTTGGTCAGGTGCAGCGGGTAGAACGTATCCACCATCACCGCGAGTTCCTGCGTCTCCTTTTTGCCGATGGAGGCTTCGGTCATGCCGGGCTGCGGACCGTGCGGCAAGCCGTAGGGATGCAGGGAGATGTCGCAGCGGTCAATTCCCTTGCGTGACATGAAGTTGCCCTCGGCATAATAGATGACCTCGTCGGAGTTGACGTTCGAGTGGTTGTAGGGTGCGGGGATGGCTTGGGGGTGATAGTCGAACAAGCGCGGCACGAACGAACAGATGACGAAGTTGTGCGCCTCGAACGTCTGATGAACCGGCGGCGGCTGATGAATGCGCCCGGTGATCGGCTCGAAATCTTCGATGTTGAAAATCCACGGGTAGAGATAACCATCCCAGCCGACGACATCGAAGGGATGATAATCGAGGATGTGGCGGGTGAGGCGGTCGCGCACTTTGATGCGCACTTCGAACTCGCCGCGCTCGGTGTGCGTTTCCAGTTCTTCGGGGACGCGGATGTCGCGTTCGCAGTAGGGAGCGTGTTCGAGCAGTTGACCGAAGTGATTGCGATAACGTTTGGGCGGCTCGATTTGCGAAGGGTTTTCGATGATGAAAAAGCGCGCTTCGCTGCCGTCAATGTGCATTTGCCAGGTGGTGCCGAAGGGAATGACGATGTAATCGCCCTTGCGGAATTTGAGATTGCCGAATTGCGATTTGAGCGTGCCGCTGCCTTCGTGCACCCACCAGGTTTCGTAGGCCTGCGCGTTGCGGTAGAAGTAATCCATGCTTTTGGAAACGCGCGCCACCCCCAGGATGACATCCTTGTTTGCCAGCAGCGGAATCCGCGCCGAGGGAGCATCGCCGCCGAGGGGAATGTCGGCCGTGCGAAAGGCGCGGTGACGAATCGGTCCGAAGTCCACCGTCTCCGGCAGGCGCGAGCCGAGGTCTTCCGCATGTTTGACGCGCGGCGGGATGAAATGGTGATAGAGAATGGATTGCAGCGAAGAGAACCCCTCCAGCCCCATCAACTCTTCGCGGTAGAGTTCGCCGTTCGGTTTTCGGAATTGCGTGTGCCGCTTGTGAGGGATTTGTCCGAGTTTGTGATAGAAGGGCATGTTTTCTCCGTTTGAAGGTTTGAACGTGAAAACGTTGGACGTTCAAACGATTAACCGACTGTATTTCTCAAAACGCCGATGCGTTCCACTTCCAGTTCCACCACGTCGCCGGGCTGCAGCCAGGGTCCCTGGAATTTTGTCAGTTCGAGCAGGCAGCCCGTGCCGACCGTGCCAGAGCCGATGACATCGCCCGGATACAGCATGACCGACTCGGAGGCGCGGGCGATGATCTCGCCGAACGACCAGTGCATGTCTTTCCAATTGCCTCTGGAAAATTCCCTGCCATTGATGCGCGCCGTCATTTCGAGATCATACACGCCCGGGCGTCCTGTGGCTCGATCGGCAAGCGCTTCAGGCGTAACGATGACCGGCCCCAGCGCCGAGGCAAAGTCCTTCCCCTTGGCCGGACCTAGCCCCACCGCCATTTCCTTGCGCTGCACATCCCGCGCCGACCAATCGTTGAAGATGGTGTAGCCGAAGATGTACTCTTCCGCTTCTTCGGGGTTGATGTTCATGCCTGCCTTGCCGATGATGACGGCAATTTCGAGTTCGTAATCCAGCGCGCGGGTGTAGGGCGGGTAGGGGATGGTATCTTCATGACCGAAGATGGCGTTCGGGTTGGTGAAGTAGAAAACCGGAAACTCATACCATTCCTTCGGCACATCCCGCCCGCGGTTGCGGTTTGCGGTTTGGACGTGCTGCTCGAAGGCGTAGCCATCGCGCAGGGTGAAGGGTTTGAGCGGCGGCAGGAATTTCACTTCGTCGAGTGAAAGCCAGTCTTGCGAGGCTTTTGGGGCGGCGTTCTCTGCGCCCGCCTCCATGACGGCGTACATATCTGCAAAGGGTAAGGTGTAGATGCGTTCCCCGTCCACCAGGGCAGGCTGGGACGTGGCGCGAAGCGTTGAGATGGTAGCGAATTTCATTGTTGTGATTCAATGGTCAAAAGTCGAAGAGCGCAGGTCAATCATTGGCCTTCGACGTTCGACTATAGGTTTCCGCGTCGTTCCTGTTCCAGTTCGATGGATTCGAAGAGGGCTTTGAAGTTGCCTTTGCCGAAACCCTTTGCACCGTGACGCTGGATGACTTCGATGAACATGGTCGGGCGGTCTTGAATGGGGCGCGTGAAGATTTGCAGCAGATAGCCTTCGTCGTCGCGATCTACCAGAATGCCCAGGTCGTGAATGGCTTTCAGGTCCTCTTTGATCTTGCCGATGCGGTCGGGCAGCAGTTCATAGTAGGTATCTGGCACGCGTAGGAATTCGACGCCGCGCCGGCGCAGTTCGCTGACGGTCTTGATGATGTCGCCGGTGATGAGGGCGATGTGCTGAACCCCGGGCGTGAGGTAGTAATCGAGGTATTCCTCGATCTGGCTTTTGCGGCGTCCTTCCGCGGGTTCGTTGATGGGGAATTTGACGCGCCCGTTGCCGTTCTGCATCACCTTGGACATGAGCGCGGAGTATTCGGTGGAAATGTCTTTATCATCGAAGTGCAGCAATTGACGGAAGCCCATTACCTGATGGTAGAAGTTGACCCAGTGGTTCATCTTTCCAAGTTGGACGTTGCCCACCATGTGGTCAATTGCCGCCAGGCCGGTAGACTCGGCTTCGTATTGGATCGACTTGTAGGTTGGGGCAAATGCGCCTTTGTAATCGTCGCGGTCCACAAAGACATGCAGAGTCTCGCCATAGGTGTAAATGGCGGAGGTGCGGTAGATGCCAAATTCGTCTTTTTCTTCGCGCGGCGCCCAGGCCGATTTGCCTCCGCGGGAGGTGGTTTCCTTCCAGGCTTTTTCCACATCATCCACTTCCAGGGCAATGACCTTGACCCCGTCGCCGTGAACCATGTGATGCGCGGCGAGCGGGCTGGAGGGGGAGTAGGGCGCAGAAACAACAAACCGCGCCTGCCCCGATTCCAACACATACGAAGCAAAGTCGCGGTTGCCGGTTTCCAATCCCGAATAGGCAACGGGTTTGAAGCCAAACGCCTTCCACCAGTAGTACATGGCATGTTTGGCGTTGCCCACGTAGAAATGCACGTGGTCAACCGATTTGATTTGCAGAAAGTCCGCCTCCTCGGTCATGGGGCGGGTTGCTTTGGCGGGGTTTGCAGTTGCAGCCATTCAGCCTCCTTTGGTGAGATAAACAATAGACCACGAAAACGGCACGCAGGTGTGCGCGGTCGTGAACTACCGACAAGGGCATTTTACGACAAAGAAGGTCTGATTGCAAATATTCAGGGTTTGGGATGGCTGGCAAAAAACTCCCACATCAGGCGGGTGGCGGAAATGGTTTGCGTTGGCTCATCGCCGCCTGCCCAGCCGGGAAGGGGGCTGCCGGGCCAGGCATGTTTCCCGCCGAGAATGGTGTACAGTTCGACGGATGTGCCGTTAGCGCAGCCCGAATAGACATCGTGCTGAATGTCCTCGAAGGTTTCGGTTTTGGGGGCGGGGGCGCATTGATCTACTTGCAGCCAGAAGTGAATCGACTCATCCACCGATTGGAAGGACACCTCCGTGAGCGAATCCTCTCCGCGCCCGCCGCCATAGGGGAGATGGGTATCTTCTGTGCCGTGAAAGTGAATGACGGAGACCGCTTCGGTTGGCTGACATTCGGCGTAGTTTTGCGTCCCTGCCACCGGACCAATTGCTGCAAAAATATCCGACGCCTCACATGCCAGGCGGTAGGACATGATGGCGCCATTTGAAAGCCCTGTGGCGTAGATACGCTTTGTGTCAATGTTGTATTCCGTTTGAAGTTCGGCAATCAGCGCGCGGATGAAGCTCACGTCGTCCACCTGGTTTGTGACGGCAAAGCCGCAGCACGTTCCGCCGTTCCAGGTGAGGATGTTATCTTCCAGCCTCCCCGAACCGTTTGGGTAAACGACCATGAAGCCTTTTTCATCTGCAAGGGTGTCAAAGCCGCTCACCCGACGCTGATGTTCGGCGTTGCCTCCGCCGCCGTGCAGCGCCAGTACCAGCGGAATGGGTTGTCTCTTGTCGTAAGAGGGAGGAATGTGCAAAAGATAGGTTCGTTCGACTCCGTTATGCGTGAGCGAGTGAAGTGTATTCTGTGAGGCGGGGGCAGTGCGAAGGCAGGCAGCCAGGCTCAAGGTCAGGGCAAGAAGCGCAGCCAGGATTGCTTTCCGCGCTGAGATTGAGCGGTTGAAGGTTTGTCTTTTCTGTTTCATGGGCATCCATTTCCAAGATGTTCTTCAAATGTCTTTGCGAATACGTGGTAGCCCGATCTGTCGCATCTGGCGCGGAAGAAGTAGTAAGGCGTTTCAGCCGGGTAGGCGACGGCGTTCAGCGCCTCGAGGCCAGGGTTGGAGATGGGCGCGGGCGGCAGCCCGCCGTAGACGTAGGTGTTGAACAGTGAATTGAACTGTAAATCTGCTGCGCTGAGCGGGTTGGTCCACCAGGTGCCTTGAATGGCGTTGTAGCCCAGCGCGTATTGCACAGTGGGGTCGGCTTCGAGTTTCATGCCAATCCGCAGGCGGTTGAGGTACACCGAGGCGATTTGAGGGGCTTCTTCCATGCGCACGGCTTCGCGCTGGACGATGGAGGCGAGCGTCACGGCTTGATAGACCGTCAGTCCCTGCTCTTGAAAGGCAAGTTCCAGCTCGCGGGAGAGGCGCAGGGCAAAGTGGCGTACAAGTTCCCGCACCAGTTCTTCGGCGGTGAGGCTGCGGGGGAAGATGTAGGAATCGGGGAAGAGAAAGCCTTCGGCAGAGGGCGCTCCTTCGAGAAAGTCGTACCCGCGAGGCGGGTTGTAGACGGCATCGAAAAAGTCGCCGGGGGTGATGGACAAGCCCGAGGTCGAGAGTGAATCGGCGAGTTCTTCCATGCGCCAGCCGGGCAGCACCACAAAGCGCACTTCCGCCGAGGTGGCATCCTGAAGTTCGTGCGCAATTTCGATGGCAGACATGGCCGGGCTGAGTTTGTATTCGCCCGCCTGAATGGAAATATCGAGCCCGGAATAAATCAAATAGGCGAGAAAGGCGCCGGCATCGCGGATGAAGCCCGCGCTTTGCAGGTTGTAGGCAACGGAGGCGACCGGCTCGCCGGGCTGAATGGTGAAGAGTTGTTCGGCGCCGTTCACGTCACGCGGACGGGTGAGCAAGCCGTCGTACCACAGGAGTTTGGCGGAGTATTGCACGCGCTGCGAAAGGCTGAGCCAGGCTGCGGGTTGACCGTAGATGCGCTCTGCCTGAGAGGGGATGACGCTGAAGGTCAGAAAGAGACCGGCAAGGATGAGCAGGGCGAAGGCGATGAAGATGATTTTGCGCATTGGGGGTTAGGGGCGGCGGTTGGCTTCGATGTAGGAGCGGAGAAGCATCGCCGCGGCAAGGGCGTCGTGGTGACCGGTGCGTTTTTTGCGCGAGACTCCCAATTCGAGGATGGCTGCGCGCGCCTCCTGCGTGGAGAAGGATTCATCGAACAATTCGACCGGGATGGAAGTTTGCTGTTTCAGGGTTTCGGCAAATTTGGCGGCGCGCCGCCCGGCAAGATTCGGAATGCCGTTTTCATCGAAGGATTGACCAACGATAATCAACTCAACTGCATTCTCGCTGGCGATGTTTGCCACCTGTGCGGCATCCATCAGGCGCGAGACATGCGCGATGATCGTGAGAGGCTTGACAAAGGTTCCGCCTGGATCGCTGAGGGCGAGTCCAATGCGCTTTTCGCCGTGGTCAACTGCCAGAATTCTCATGGGTGTTCCCTCGCTCACTGTGTCGTTACTTCAATGCGGAACGGTACAATCGGCACCCACCACCACCAGGAGGGAGTCAGCGCGATTTTCGGCTCGCTCTGGGAGGGGAGCAGTTTTTCCAGCAGCGCTTGCGCTTTGGCGGCGCCAAGCCCCATCACCAGGCGGGTTACCTGTGCGGCATTCACCTGTTGGATGATGTCGCGTTCGGCGCGCACGTTCCAGCGCAGCGAGCCATCCTGCTGCAGGCGCGGGGAAGAAGTAGAGGTCACCGTGAGCGCTTGTGAGGCAGGGAAAAAGCCCGAGGGGAGAGAAGCGTTGAGGGCTAAGCCGGCAAGTTCGGTTAAGTCGGATGCGCTGGCGTATTGCATGGCGTATTCCGCCCGCAGGGTGAGGGTCAAGCGAGAGCCAGCCGTGCCGGGCGGCGGGTCGTAGGTTTCGGAAAGAATCTCCACCAGACGGAACGTTTCCGAAAAAGCGACATCGCCCGCGGCAAGTTGCTCTCGAAGTTGGGCGAGGGCATCTGTCTCGAGGGTCTTGAGCAACAGGCGTTTGGCGCGTTCACGGTCGGCATCGGTTGCTAGCACGGAGGGGCGTTCGCGCCCGCCGCTGGTGGGGTCGGGGTTGGTGACCGCCACCAAAAGCCCCAGCCTGCCTTCGACGATGTTGATGGCTCCGGCATCGAGGTTGCCAGCCAGCCCGCCCTGCACGGCTTCGATCTTCAGCGCAGTTGTCTCGCCGACACCGGCGTTCAATACGCCCAGTTCGGTCGTCACAAAACGGATGTCGCCGGCGGCAACCACCGTGCCAATGGGGATGGTCACCGCATTTTGCGTCAGGTTGCGAAAGACCGCCACGCCCTTCGCCTTCGCCTGTGGGACAACCCCCTCGCCGCTCACCGTCACTTGCTGGGTGCCTTCCACCACAACCCGCTGCTCGCGGGCGGGAATACTGCCGCTGATGAACACCTGCTTGATGGATGGGTCTGCCATGACGGGGAATTCGACGCTCTGGGTTTGGACGGCGGGCTTTAATTGGATTTGGGCGCGCGGCAGAAACAAAGCGACCAGCGCCAGCACCGAGAGCACGCCCAGCGAAAACGCGAGGACTCTCGTCAACGGGTGCGCGCGCCACGCTTCTTCCCGGACCTGAACCTGTTCCCGCTTCTCGCGCAGAGTCTTATCTGGAGCCTTTTTCTGCAACCGCGTGGGCTGGGGGGTGTGCCAGGGCGCTCGCTGCGCTTCGCGCGTGGACTTGAAAACCGGAATGCCCAATGCTTCGGCTTCTGCCCGCACCCGCCGCCAGCGGGTGACCAGCCCCAATTGCGCCCCCAGCGCAGCGGCGTGACGCTGCAATACCTTCAAGTCCACCTGGCGCAGGGTCACCTTTTCGAACTTGGGCAGCACCAGCAGAATGCGCGGCGTCTTTGCCCACGACATGCGGTCGCGGATGGAGATGAGGGTATCGTGCGATTCGAGGGTGATGAGCGCGGTTTTCATCCGCTCAGATTATATCCAACAACGGACGCCCTTACCCTTTGAGTGTCGGTAAGTAGTTACAATTAATCGAACAATGCCACAGCGCAAGATTTATCTTGTGCCCTTTCACCGCTTGGGATTACAGCACAAAATCCGATATTGAGCCTGCTTTGCCTCTTTGCTTATCGGATGAGGTGCGGATTTGACAATCCGCACGAGCAAAAGATGCTGGGGTGAGTATGCCTGCGCGTCGGCCGGGCTTACCATTTCCACGCCGGGCGGGTCAGGTCGCGCCCTTTCCAGGTGGATTGTCCGAGCAGGGTAAAGACGAGGGAGCGCAGCGCAATCAACACAAACAACCCAAAACTGAGCGGATAGAGAAAAACGAGATAGAGCGGAAAGCGAAAACGCTGGTATGCCAGCCCCCACAGCAGCAGCGACTCAAAGACCGCCGCCCATGCCAGCGAAGGAGGGTAGGGGAGGAAGGGGAAATCCAACAGGCGCGCGGCAATGACAAAGGCAGGGGCGAGAAACACCACCGCCATCCATGCCCAGGCAATCACAAAGAGGGAAAGACGGTAATCGAAAAACGCGAAGATGTTCTTGGTGAAACCATCCACCGCCTGCCAGAAACTGCGGTACATGCGGCAGGAAACGTGCCGCGTGCCGTCCATCAGCCGCCAGGTAAAGCCGTGTTGAAGGATGCGCCGCCCCAGCATCACGTCGTCCACCAGATGATTGCGCACCGCCTCATAGCCGCCGATGGCTTCGAAAGCAGCGCGGCGGAAGAGCATGAACTGCCCGATGGTGACAGACAGCCCCGACCAACCCAACCAGCGCGCCAGCGTGACCGGCAGAAAAGAGAAAATGCCAAAACCGATGACGGGAATAATCAGTTTTTCACCCCAGGTCACTGCCTCCTCGCACGGGAAAGCAGTGACCAGGTCGGCGCGCTCGGCGAGGAGCGCGGAGACACTGTCGCGCAGCATGGCGGGGGCGTGGCGGGTATCGGCGTCGGTGAAGAGCAGGAGCTCGCCCGAGGCGGCTTGCGCCAGTTGGTGACAAGCCCAATGTTTGCCGAGCCAGTTTTCGGGGAGAGGATGTCCATCGAGAACGCGCAGCCGGTTCGAGGTTCGTGCGAGGCGCGAGAGGATGAGGCGCGTTTCGTCCTCCGAGTGGTCGTCCAAAACGATTACCTCAAAGTCCGGGTAGTCCTGATCCAACAGCGAACGGACGCAGGCTTCGATGTTGGCGGCTTCGTTGCGGGCAGGGATAAGCACAGAGACGCGCGGGAAGACAGAGGCGCGCGGGTACTGGTCGAAGCGGTGGATGGAAAGGAAGTTGGAGAGCGCGGTCAGCAGTCCCAGGGCGAGGAAGACGATGATGACCTGCGGTTGATGTTCGAGGTATCCGCTCACGCGCTCCTCCCCAGGAAGAAGTGGGTCAGCCACTGCCGCCACTGCCAGGGTGCGCCCAGGTCGCGGCGGTGAGTCCAAAAGATGAGGGCGGTGTTGAGCAGGGCAAAGACGGTCAGCCAGCCGCTGCCGAAGCGCCAGTACACAAACAGGGTCAAGGTAATCATCCCTGCCAGCGAGGCGTAGGCATGAACGGTTTGCAGGGTGAGGACGGTGAGCGCGCCGGCGGCAAAGACGAAGAACGCCCACAGCCCTGTAAAGGCCAGCCATACGCCGCCGGTGGCGCCCAGCGCCTTGCCGCCGCGCCAGCCCAGGAAAGGCTGTGTGGCGTGACCGAGAATGGGCGAAATGCCCACCGGCACCAGCGACCATTCGCTCAGCCCGGCGCGCTGCGCCAGAAAGACGGGGGTGAAGCCTTTGGCGATTTCGAGCAGGATGGTGGCAAGCCCAATCTTCCACCCGCCGGCAATCCAGACGTTGGTGCCGCCGGGGTTTCCATCGCCTACGCTGCGAATATCGCGTCCGACGATGAATTTGCCGATGAGATAGGCGAAGGGAATGCTCCCGCACAGGTAACCAACGACGATCCAGAAGAAAAGTGCGTTCATGGTGGTTCTCCTTGGGTCAAAGTGTAGCCGCAAAAGTAAAGAACGTGAATTCGGGAAAAGAGTCTCTTACGGCGTGGCGGCTTACTTTCTATAACCATTTTTTCGCCGAATCGACACGGACGGGCGGTGACGCAAGAAGCCATTCGGGAGAATGGCTTCTTGAAGGATGCGTATGGATGATGGGAGCGGGGTTACTTCAATTTATCCTGGATGACGTGCGGCAGTTTTGCCAGCGCTTCTTTTTCCTGACCTTTGGGCAGGCTGCCCTGCGCCAGGTTGGGACGCCCGCCTCCCTTCCCGCCGATGCCTGTAATCAGGTCCCCAGCCTTGATCCCACGCTTGACCAGGTCTTCGGTCACGGCGGCGATGACGGTTGAGCCGCTTGCCAGGAGGACAGCACCCTGCCGCGGGTATTTTTCGCGGAATTTGTCGGCGAGCAGGCGCAGAGTGTCGGTGTCCGCTTCGGGAATTTCGACCGCCAGCAGGTTCACATCGTTTACGGTTTGAAGATTGACAAGTTGCCGGTCAAAGGCGGCAAGCGCCTGTTGGGTGCGCAGAGCGGCAAGTTCCTTTTTGAGGTCTGCCACTTCGTCTTGAAGCAGTTCGACCTTGAGCGGCATTTCGTCCACAGAAGTTTTGAGGGCGTATGCCGCCTGTTTGAGGGTTTTGAAGCGTTTGGCAATCAGGTCGTAGGCAGCGCGTCCCGTCACCGCTTCGATGCGGCGGACGTTGGCGGCAACCGAACTTTCGCTGACGATGAGGAAAACGCCAATGTCGGAGGTACGCTCGAGGTGGGTGCCGCCGCAGAGTTCGTAGGAGTATTTCCCGCTGCCATCAAGGATGGAGATGGTGCGCACGGTCTCGCCGTATTTTTCGCCGAAGAGCGCCATGGCGCCTTCCTGTTTTGCTTCTTCCAGCGCTTTGATCTCTTTGTGGACGGGCATGTCGGCGGCGATGGCTTCGTTGACGATGCGTTCGATGCGTTCCAGTTGTTCGGCGCTGAGGGCTTCGGGGTGGGTGAAGTCGAAGCGCAGGCGGTCGGGCGCAACGAGCGAGCCTGCCTGCTTTGCCTGGTCGCTCAGTACCTGATGCAGCGCTTTATGCAGCAGGTGTGTGGCGGTGTGATTGCGCATGATGTCGTGGCGGCGGGTCATATCCACTTCGGCGATGCACGGGTCGCCAACCCTGGGCTGCCCTGAGATGACCGTGCCAATGTGGACGATAACGCCCGCCGAGGGGCGGCGCATGCCGGTAATTTCGATTTGCCAGCCGCTGCCGCGGATGTAACCCGTATCGTCCACCTGACCGCCGGCTTCGATGTAGAAGCCGGTTTTGGGCAGGATGATTTCCACCTGATCGTCGAGCGAAGCGGATTCGACGAGTTGACCGTTGACCACCAGCGCCAGCACTTCTCCTTCGACGCGCGGGCTGTGGTAGGGATCGTATTCCACGCCGTCTTTGCCGAGTTTGCCTTTGGCTTGCAGGTCTTTGAGGATGCCGGCGAAGAATTCCGCGTCTTCTCCGCCGAGTTTGCCCATGGCTTTGCCGCCGCCGGAAGCGAGGGCGTGTTCTTCTTTTGCCTGATTAAAACCCTGTTCGTCCACGTCCAGCCCCTGTTCGCGGGCGATGTCGCGGGAGATTTCGAAGGGCAAGCCGTAGGTGGCGTAGAGGTCGAATGCGAGGCGTCCGTCGAGGACGGTCTGGTTGGAGGCGCGCAGGTTCGAGAGGAGATTCTCTAAATGGGCAGTACCCGCTTCAACGGTCCGTGCGAAGCGGATTTCTTCGCGGGTGAGGTGGTCGAGGATGGCGGGTTGGGCTTTGCGCAGTTCGGGGTAGAAGTCGCCGTATTGGTCAATCACCGCCTGCGCTACTTTGGCGAGGAACGGTTCGTTCAAGCCGATCTTGGTGCCGAAGCGCGCGGCGCGGCGGATGATCATGCGGGTGACGTAGTTTCTGCCCGCATTGCCGGGGACGACGCCATCGGCGATGAGGAAGGCGGCGGCGCGCGCATGGTCGGCGATGACGCGGTAGGGCGTGAAGTCGGCGTACATTTGCGCTTCGCTGTGACCGGTGAGCGAGCGCAGGACGGCAAGCGAGCCGGCGAAGAGGTCGGTCTTGTAGTTGGAGTCTACGCCTTGCAGCACGGAGACGATGCGCTCGAAGCCCATGCCGGTATCCACGTGTTTGGCGGGGAGGGGTTCGAGACGTCCGTCTTCGAAGAGATTGTATTGGATGAAGACGTTGTTCCACAGTTCGAGGAAGCGGGTGCATTCGCCATTGACGCCGCATTTGTGAGGGATGCCGCGCAGGTTGTCGCGTTCTTCGCCGAGGTCAATGTGGATTTCGGAGCATGGACCGCACGGACCGGTCTCTGCCATTTGCCAGAAGTTTTCCTTGCGCCCAAAGAACATGACGTGCGTCGGGTTGAAGCCCGGCTGCGCCTTCCAGGCTTCGGCGGCTTCGTCATCGCGCGGGATGTTGCCTTTATCGTCCTCAAAGCAGGTGGCGTAGAGTTTGTCTTTGGGCAAGCCCCACACTTCGGTGAGCAGCTGCCACGACCAGGCGATGGCTTCTTTTTTGTAATAATCGCCGAACGACCAGTTACCGAGCATTTCGAAGAAGGTGTGGTGAGTGTCGTCGCGCCCCACGTCTTCCAGGTCGTTGTGTTTGCCTGCCACGCGCATGCACTTTTGAGAGTCTACGGCGCGGGTGTAGGGCTTTTTGTCGGTGCCGAGGAATACGTCTTTGAATTGCACCATGCCGGAGTTGGTAAAGAGCAGCGTGGAATCGCCGCCGGGGACGAGGGACATGGAGGGGACGGCGGTATGTCCGCGTTCGACGAAGAAGTTGATGAAATCCTGGCGAATCTGGTTACCGGTGAGTTTTTTGGTCATGGCGGTGAACACTCCAAGTGTTTGAAAATGGCGGGCGAATTATATCTGAAGTGGAGCTTCTAAAGTGGAAAGTAGAAAGTGGAAAAAAGTAGAAAGTCCAATGTTTGGTAAAGAAAAATCCCGAACCTGTGAGGATTCGGGACTGAGTGGAACTTGCGCAAGTCTCGCACCGTCACAGGCTTATAGGACAGCCCCGATTCGGGCTGCGGCGGCCGGGGCGGCTTGAGCGGAAGATTTCGGTACGAACATGCCGCGGATTATACCACTACCGCTGTCTCTTTTTGTCTGGCTTCATGCTATACTGACAACAGCGCATCGAGAACGTCATCAGGAAAGGATGTGGAGTATGTCAAGGTTTTTCTCGCTCGTTGTAATTTTTGTCATTGCGGCTGTTTTGCTGTATGCCTGCAATCTTGGCGCCGCTCCTGAAACCCAGCAGGCGGTCTTTTCGGGAGGGGAGGGAGCCGCGTTGACTCTTGCCGTGCAAGCGCAGAGCGGGACGTTCGATTCGGTTGGACAATCCATCGCTTTTCGCTACACCGTGACGAACTCCGGCACTACGGTTCTTGCCGGACCTGTGACCGTGACCGACACCAAAATCGCTCCGGTCTCCTGCCCGGCCGTCAACACAGTGGGAAACCTGAACGACAGTTTTGATCCTGCAGAAAGCCTTGATTGTGTGGCTTCTTATCAAATTACCCAAGCCGACATGAACGCCGGCGCGGTAACCAGCGTTGCCTCCGCCAGCGCCGGCGGCGTCACCTCGAACACGGTCACTACCACTGTGCCAATGACGCTCGCCCGCGTTCTCGAATTGACCGCCGCTGCCAGCCCGTCCAGTTACAACAACGCTGTCACTTCGATTACCCTGACGTTCACGCTCAAAAATAACGGCGCTGTCACACGGGGACCGGCTCAGTTTGTCTTGCGAGACAGCCGCCTCGGGACTCTGAATTGCGGCGGCGCGGATACCACCCTTGCTGCGGGTGCTTCGTTTTCCTGCACCAATTCTTATAACATTCAGGAAAGCGACCGCAGCCTCACCCAACTGACCTTTAATTTCGAAGCTTCCGGCGGTGGAGCGGTGACCAATCAGCCGGTCAGCGTTGTCATTCCCAATACCACCGTCGCTGGCGGCCCCTCCGGCCTGACCAAAGGCGCAACCATCCAGCACGATGTTCAGCCCGGTGAGTGGATGCTGCAAATTGCGCGCTGCTACGGAGCCGATTTCAATGCCTTGCGCAACGCCAACCCGCAGGTGAAAGACCCTGCCAAAATCTGGCCGGTGGATGTCCTCACTGTTCCCAACATCGGCAGCAATGGAAAAATCTACGGTCCGCCGTGTGTGATTTTCATTACCGCGCAACAGGGCGATACATGGGAATCCATCGCCCAGCGCTACAATGCCAGGGTGGACGTGTTGAAGGAAGCCAACCAGAATCTCTCCAGCGTGACCGCCGGCGCGCAGGTGCGTGTGCCGGTCAACTCTGCCGATGGTAACCCGGTGAGCGGCGGGGTGCAGCCGATTCCTCTCAATCTTACAGCCGGTTCGAAAGTCACCCTTTCCGGTACCATTACTCCCTCCAAAGGCAGGGAGCGTTATGTTTTCACCGCTGCGCAAGGGCAAACGCTCAGCGCCATCCTTACTGCGTCCTCCGGCGGGTTGGAACTGGCGGTGGTGCAGGTGGGTGGAAACATTGTTTTGAAGCCGCAGAATGCCACGCTTTCGTGGAGCGGCGTTTTGCCGGCAAACGGACAGTATTATGTGGATGTTGTCAATGTGACCGCCGCCGACCGGCCGTATTCGCTCGAACTCGCTCTTGCCGCGCCGCAATCTGGCGCTGAACGAGTGGCCGATATCAACCCCGGTGCCTCGGACTCAAACCCGGCGCATCTGGCGCTTTTCAACAACCTGTTGTACTTCAGCGCCGCGAGCAACGACAACACCGGCGCAGAACTTTGGGTGTATGACGCTGCAGCGAACAACGCCCGCCGTATCGCCGATATTTTCCCCGGCGCCGAAGGTTCGAACCCATCCTTCCTGATGGAATACAACGGCGCGCTGTATTTCAGCGCTAACGGCAATGACGGCGCCGGCATCGAACTGTGGAGATTCAACGGCAGCGCGGCGGGGCGCCTGACCGACATCAACCCCGGCGCAGGGGATGCCAGCCCAGCGTATCTCACCGTTTTCAACGGTCTGTTGTACTTCAGCGCCAGCGACGGCGTGAACGGCACCGAAGTGTGGCAGACGGATGGCACGACATACAGCCGCGTCACCGATATTTACGCCGGCGGTGGAGATTCGAACCCGGCGCATCTGGCAGTCTATAAAGGCGCGCTCTATTTCAGCGCTATCAGCAACGACGGCTCCGGGGCGGAACTCTGGAAGTACGACGGCGCGAACCCGCCGCAGCGAGTGACCGACATCAACCCCGGCGTGGGCAATTCCAACCCGGCGTATCTGCGCGTCTGGAATGATGTGTTGTATTTCAGCGCCAACGATGGAAGCAGCGGCACGGAACTCTGGAAATTCGACGGTTCGACCGCCGCCCGTGCTGCCGACATCAACCCCGGCGCCGGCGATTCCGCCCCGGCGTACCTGACGGTTTTCAACAATGAGTTGTATTTCAGCGCCAATGGCGCTGATGGCAAAGGCTTTGAATTGTGGAAGTTCAACGGTTCGGCTGCCAGCCTTGCGGCGGATGTGAATCCGTCGGGCGATGCGTTTCCCTCCTACCTGGCGGTGTATAACAACCGCCTGTACTTTAGCGCCAACGGCGGCGATGGCGCCGGCAGGGAGTTGTGGCAGTTCAGGCTGCCATAGCGCAGCGCCTCAGGCGCAGGGTTGCAATATCGCTTTCACCTGCGGCAGGTTAACCACAAATACCCCTCTGCTTTTCTGCTGCGTTTGGCATCACGCCAAATGCGGTTCGGAGGTCTCTTCCACCACGCGATAGACAATGTCGTGTTCGCGCACCGGTTCGATGACTTTGATTGCCACGGCATCGCCGGGTTTGACCCATACCACGGGATGATGTTCCACTTCGATGGAATTGACGCGCTGCGTAAAATCGGTGGTGTGACCGCAGATGTGGATTTTATCGCCCAGTTTGAGCGGCTCTTTCAATTGCAGCACTGCCACGCACAGGTGACTGTAGAAATGCGTCACTCTTCCGATTTCGACTTCCATAGGGTTACTCCTTTCGCGGTCCCTTTACGATGAGGACCGAGCACTTCGAGTAGTGAACCAGTTTGCGCGAGACGCTGCCCATCCACCAGCCTTTGAATTGGCTCAAGCCGCGCGAGCCGGCTACGATCAGGTCGGGCTGGTGCATATCGGCGTATTCGAGGATTTCGGTCGCCGCGTCGCCGCGCAAGAGCACAGGGGTTGGAGTCAGCCCGTGTTGCTGAAACAGGCTCGAGGTCCGTTTGAGAAGCGCCTGAGCGGTTTTTGCCTCCCGTTCTTCGATGGCTTTCTCTTCAGCGGGCGTAGGGAATTGGGCGTAGAGGGTCTGCCAGCCGCCATAGTAGGGTTCCATCATGATCGGGCGGCGGAGGGGCGGCATGACGTGGAGGATGTGCAGGTCTTGTGTGGGGAGGGGAAAGCGGGTGAGGTAATGCGCCGCGCGCCGGCTGTGCTCCGAGCCGTCGGTGACGAACAAAATGCGGCGCAGACCGCGATAAGGCGCGCGCACCACCAGCACCGGGCAGCAGGCATATTCCACCACCTGCTGCGCTACGCCTCCCAACAGGATGCCCGCGGTAGCGCGCAGCCCTTTTGCGCCCAGAATGATGAGATCGGGCTTTTTTGCCTGAGCCTTTTCCAGAATCATTTCGGCGGCGGGACCTAGTTTCAACTCGGTTTCGACGTGAAAGTGCCGCTCCGAGAGTTGCTCGCGGGTGCGCGCCAGCGAACGTTCAAAGTCTGGAATCAGCGGCACCTGCCCGGAATGGAAGGCGTGAATGACCACGATGCGGCTGTTGGGGGGCAGGGGAAGGTCTTTGAGCAGCTCCACCGCCGCCTGGGCGTGCTGGGAACCGTCGTCGGCAAAGAGGATGTTCAGTCTTTTCCTGGGAGACATGCCAACCTCCTTTCATGAGACGAACATCTCTATTTCATACTGTAGCATAAATGGGCGCGATTTTCCACCCCTTGAAGATTGCACGGGAATTCTGAATCTGGATTTACTGGATTGGCAAAGCCGGCAAAACAGCTTCGGATTTGTCAATCCGAGCCAGCGATTGGTTTTTCAAAATTGGATCTCCACCCGCAAAGTCTGCCAAGCGCGCCTGGAAGACCGAGCAAAATTTGCATTGAACATTTGAATTTTGATCGTGCTATACTGTTCATGTCTTCTCAAACCTTGTAGAGATCGTTCACGAATGGCACGAAGAAATTCTGGGCAGGGCTATTTAGAATATTGAGGTGAGGTTTTTGTAGCCCAACCCCCAAATATCAAAAGGAGAACTATGGACAGTCTCTATCAACTTGGGATTCGCTTCATTCAAGCGTTGCAGACCTTCAGCCCCGCCCTTGATGGGGTGATGAACGGCTTCACCTTCCTTGGGCGCATCGAGTTCTACCTGTTGCTCATTCCATTTCTCTATTGGGCTGTGGACCGCCGCATCGGAATCCGCGCGCTGCTGCTGCTCATCTACACCGACATCCTCGCCACCTCCTTCAAACTGCTGTTTCATCAGCCGCGCCCCTATTGGCTGGGCGGCGTCAAAGCCTTAAGCGCTGAGACATCCTACGGCATCCCATCCTCTCATGCCAGCAATTCGCTGTCTGTGGGCGGCTATCTCATTTCCCACGTGCGGCAGTCCTGGGCGCGCTGGCTGATTGGCATCATCGTCTTCTTCATCGCCTTCTCGCGCATGTACCTGGGAGTTCACTTCCCGCAGGATGTGCTCTTTGGCTGGCTGATTGGCTTTGCCATGCTGTGGGCATTTGCCCGCTGGGAACAACCCGTGCGCGACTGGCTCGAAGACCTCTCCCTCTCCGCTCAAATCACGCTGGGGTTCCTCTGTTCGCTGCTGATGGTCGTTACAGGATTCGTCATCCGCTCCCTCATTGCCGGCTCGCCTGATCCCGCTGAATGGAGCAGTTTTTCCGCCGAAGCCCGCAGCCTCAATCAGTTTCTCACGCTGGGTGGCGCCGTCTTTGGCACATACAGCGGCTACGCACTCATGCGCCATTTTGCACGCTTCAATGCCGCCGGTGCCTGGGGAAAACGTCTCATCCGTTACCTGGTTGGGTTGGCAGGGCTGCTGCTCATTTACTTCGGTCTCGATATTGCTTTTGCTGCCCTCGCCCCCGATGCCTCTGCGCTGGGGTACGTGCTGCGCTATGTGCGCTATGGTCTTGCCACCTTCTGGGCGACCTTCCTTGCCCCGTGGGTCTTCCTCAAAACCAGATTGGCACAGCCTGAGGCATAACTGTTATTGGCCACCACAACCCCAGCGCCGGAGTTGGAGCAACATCTGACGAGCCTAGCACCTCAACAAGTTAAAGATGTAGGATAGAGATCTTTAAAAACAATACGAACCTCATCAACAGTGAAGTTCCAACGAATGCTGGCGTTTTTGGCATTACACGCTTCTTCCCAAGCCATGCTCTGGGTAGTCAAGTCCATTCATCCAGTGGGTAAGCGAGAGGGGTTTCCTCTCCCTCCCCGTAGTCGCAACAGGGTCAATTCCCTGTATTTACCGGCGTGCGGCTTTCCCGCACCCGGCGATCTCCGCCGCCTTGCCTTGAGGTCGAACATCAGGGCGGCGAGGTTGGCGTCTCTTTTTCTCAACTTCAGGCTGCCCAAAACAAGCCAGGCGGACGCGAAGAGGCGTCACCCTCGGGGGAAACCTACCTTGCCGGAGCGGGTATCGTCCTTTGCCGGGAACCCCGGCGCGCCTCGCGGTGGACAGGTACAGCCCACAGCATGGGGAACACACTCGCAGAGCAGCTGACATGCCTCAGTATTTGTGTCCAGTTGGAATGAGAGTCAGGGCGGGTTGAAT
>JBBITE010000057.1:0-16445 GCA_037440905.1 Anaerolineae bacterium
TTGCTCTTCTTTCTTCCTCCTCAACTTTGCTCAAAGAGCCAAAGTCGAGGGCGTTAGAGAACGCCAAATACGCTTTCCCGTGAGGGATTAAAATCCTGTTTAAGCACCATATTTCGTATAAGCCATAAAAAAGCGAAACGACCATTCCGGATTCGAAAACCTCAGTGTTTCGCCGGGCGGTCGAACCAGTAAACGATGCCCCCCCCCAGGCTGCCTGCCAGGTTCAAGGCAAAGACCGTCAGCGAGAAGGCAACCGCATCCGCCGAGGAAATCCCCCACCCCGCTGCAAACAGAACGAACACACTCTCGCGTATGCCAATGCCGTTGAGCGACAGCGGCAGGAGAATTGCCAGGTATAACAAGGGGACGAACAACATCAGGTCGCTGAACCGCACAGGCAGGTGCATGGCGGCAGCCACAAGGCGGAAGGCGGAAATATCCGTGAGTTGAATGAGGAAGGAAAGCAGAAGCACCCCCCCCAGCAGCCCCCCGTGCCGAACCTTGAAGCGGAAACTATGCACCCAATCCTTTAGGTTCAGCCGTTCTGCGAAAGGCAAGCGGCTGACGAAGTTTTCCGCCCACCTGCCAAAGGCTGCCCACGTGAAAACAGCAGTAAGGCTCATCAACATAAGGAAGACTCCGCCCAGCAGCAGCCAGAAGAGCGGGGCGGAGGGGAGGTCAGATTGCGTTGAAAGCGCAGCCATGCCCAGGGTCACGAGCGAAGCGTAACTGAGGACACGCTCATAAAAGATTGTGGCCGCCACCGCTTCCAGCTTGCCGCTGTCGCGTCCGCCGGCGTAGAGGCGGTAGGCGTCGCCGCCCAGGCTGCCCGGCAGGAAGTTGTTCATGAACAAGCCGCTCATGATACGGCGGAAAAGCGCCCCAAGATGCGCTTCCACATCCCAGGCGCGGAGCAGCGCCTTCCAGCGCACCGCCGTAAAAAATACGGAGGAAAAATACAGCGTGAAGAAGATCAGCAGATAGAACGGCTCGATGCGGCTGAAAGCGCGCACCACCTCGTTGAACGCTGAGAGGTGGATGAGGTAGGCGAGCAGGAAGACACTGACCGCCACGCGCAGCGCCAGCGACACAAGAGGCTTTTTGAAGAAACCCCACAAGCGGAAGAAGAACGATGCGGCGTCCATCCCTCAGTTGGCAGAACGCAGCCGCACAATGTACCCCTCGGGCGCTTCATAACGGACCTCGAAACGCGGATGCCGGACAAACGCCATATTCCCCTGCGGATGCAGATACACAGCCCATATCTCGCGCGGAGACCGTTCATAGGAACGCAGAATGTTCTCGATGACTTTGTTCGTCAATTCTTCGTTGAACGGGTTGCAAAAGAAGAACAGGTTTGCCTCGGCCGGGATGTCGTATTCGGCGGCGTCCATGTGAAGGATTTCAAACTCGGTTTTGCTTTTTGATTTTGCCCTGAAAATTTCGAGGTTCCTGCGGCAGGCTTCCACCAGTTCGATGGAAAATTCCACGCCAATCACTTTGCGGAAGCCCCGCTCCGCCGCCATGAACATGGCCTTGCCCTTGCCGCTCCCAAAGTCCACAAACGTGACCTGGGCAGGGTCGAGCCCGACGCGCGCCATCATCTTTTGGAAAATGTAGGCGTTCGTCCCTTCGTAATAGTAGCCTCTCGCCTTATTTTGCGAGTTGATCTGGAGGGTGTCGAGTTGGGCGGTGTTGATCGTATCTATGTGGTATTTGAGGTCGAAGGTCAAGTCTGAGATGACATAGCGCAAGGTGGTTACAAGCCCCACTTTGCGAATGTTACGCAGAACCCTTTTGAAATTTTCGAGGTTGATAATCTGCAGGAGCGGCATGGAGAAAAATTCCTTTCAGCAAAAGTGCGGGATACGCGCCCGCTCTACAAGAAGAAGCGGATCAGGGGCGAGAGACAGGTGTTGATCAGCGGCGCGGGCAGTTTGGCAACGATCTTTCTCGTCCAGCCGACGCGGTCGAACAGGCGCGGGGTAGGATGGGCGAGGCGGCCGGGGATGAAGTAGCGGCGCGGTTCGAGGACTTCCGCCGCCCAGCCGCGCTTGAAATGATTCAGTCCGTGATGCCCGCGGGCGGCTTCGCCCATATTAAACCAGTGGTACCCTTCTGCTGCCGCATCCTGGATGATCTTCCAAATGAGAAAATGCGTTGGGTGATGCACGCTGTCGGGCAAAACAGCCGACCAGCCATAATAGACTTCCTGGTGAGTCCAAAAAGTAAATATGGCGCCGGCATATTCTCCTCTCACCTTCGCCAGGTAGATGCGGGCAGCGCCGCGCGGGAAACGCTGGAAAATAGTGCGAAAAAGCCGCTTGCCGTGCGGGATGAAGCCATGCTTGCCCGCGTAAATACTCACGTATAGCTTGTGGAAGGCGTCGAGGCGGCTGCCATCGGTATCTACCAGAAGTTCCATATCGTGCAGCGCGGCGGTTTTTCGAAGAATGCGTTTGTAATCGCGGCTGAGGGAGTCGAAGATGGCGTCCACGCCTTTGCTCAGGTCAATGACATAGGTCAGGTCAAGTTTCTCCGTAAAGGGAAGCAGCACGCTTCCCTCCAGGGACAGGGCGGTGGGCGTCAACACCTCGGCATGATCCACGCTGGAAGTTTTTTCCGTCACAGCCTGCAGCAGGGCATTCAGGGCTTCATCGGAGTCATACAACGGTCCGCAATAGGTGGGGAAGGGATTGGTCACATAATGTGCGCCGCCAACGAGCGGTTTACACAGGAAGAAAGGACAAACCCCCGTCACGTGCTCCCCTTCCAGCGCCACAAGATGACGCATCTCCACGCCGTAGGCGTCACGCAGAACGGCTCCCCAGGCAAGGTCATGCCCAAAGCGGGCGTCGGATTTCCCGTTCACATACGAGGCGTAACGCTCCTGCAACGACTGATCGAGAGTGACAACGCGCATCACACAATCCCCCGAATCAAATGCGGACCGAGCGCCCGCACAGCGAACGACGGAAACCGTTTCCACATCCAAATCGCCAATTGAAAACGCGCGCTTTTTTGATTCAACTCCGGAACCGCCCCGCCGCGCGGCAGATAATACCAGTAGGCAAGCGGCGCCTTGCGCGGACGCCACTTCATTTTGAAGGTCTCATTGCCTGAGCCGTTCAAACTGCGCCCCATATCGCAAACCTTCAGCCCTTTCTGGCAGGAATGCTCCAAAAACGACCAATACAAAAATTCGCCGGCATATTCCGCGCGGAATTCACGCAGGATGTTGGCGTGCAGGCTGGAGGCGGTATCGCCCAGGTAAATCAACACCGCCGCGCCCGCCAGCCTCCCGCTGGAATGGCGCACCACCGCAAATTCCAGGTCGCTGCCCAGCAGGGCGGCCATATCGTGCAGGTATCGCTTCGAGTGATACGGCGAGCCGAGTTCGTGCATACTGCGCGCCAGCGCTTCGTAAGCGTCATCGAGCAGGTCGAGGTGACCAAAGCGAATCTGAAATCCCTTTCGCAGCGACTGCCGCGTATGCTTGCGGTGCTGCGGCCCAAACCTGCCCCACAACTCTTCGGCGTTGGGCGGCAAATCTACAAAATACGTCGAGTAAATTGGGTGCGAAACCCACGGAGCGGGCGGCACGGCGCCATCGTCCAAAAAGCGCAGCACGCAGTAATCCACCCTCAATTCATCGGCGAGGCGGCGGGCTGCATCGAGCAGGGCGTGGCGCGCCGCGTCCGTCGTACAGGCAAAACCGCCATAACTGCCAAACGGCGAAGTGGCGAGGTAATTTCCGAAGATGGGATGGCGGACATGCGTGAGGACGAGGATACCTGTGACCCTGCCATCCTGAACCGCCTCGAAGCGCTGGATTTCGTAGCCGTAGGTCTTTCGGACGAGGTCCGACCACGCATCGAGCGCGGTAAACGTGGCGGCAGAGCGCAGCGGTTCGCCCCACGCTGCAGCCTGGTCCGCTTCCAATATGCGGATCTTCACCTCGGGCTCTCTCGCAAGGCTTTCAGACATTTTCCCGTCCTTGCAGGGCAAGCATGTCATCAAGATAAGACCCCAGCGGCGAGACCGGGAAATGCTCCAGCAGAGTCTTGAGGAAAACAGCCTTGTTGCGGCGAAAAGGCAAAAGGTGTGGATTCAGAATCAGGTCCCGTGTGAGGCGGGCAGAGAGGCGGGGTGTTACCAGTTCGTAGGGATGCAGGATGATGGAGGGACACACGCCGCGTCTCAAATCCCGTTCGATGAATTTGAAGATCGCCCCGTTCAGCAGCCCGATGCTGAAACTCGATCCGTAAGGGAATTCGCCTTTGAATAACAGTTTGAGGCTGAAATCGCGCGGGGCGTCGTAGCCTCCGTTTTTGCGCGCGGCGCTGGTGCTGACGGGAATCTCCCACACCCCGCCTTTCTTCAGCAACACTCCCGCCGGCGCATAGATGGAAGAACTGTACACAAAGCCGTTATCTGCCAGCAGTTGATAAGCCGCCTCGTGAATGCCCACCATCGGCGCGCGGTAGCCGCGCACACGATACTGTCGCAGCCAGTGCGCCGAGGCGCGAATATCCTGCGCCAGTTCGCGGATGTTTTTCAACGGGCGGTGAATGTGGCAGTGCAAGCCGAGTTCATGCCCCGCCGCCGTAATTTTTTGCGGCACTTCGGGATACCAATCGGCAATTTCGCCCACCAGGTAAAAACTGGCTTTGGCGCTGCCCAACAGCTCGAGGATGGGATCGAGCGCGTACAGAACAAAACCGCCGTCCAGGTCGCGGCGGCGCTGCGGGTCGGTCAGACTATCGTAACGGCGGAAAAGGGCGAACCAGGGTTCGTAATCAATGCTCAACAACACGCGGGGGGAAACGGACATCGGCGCAATTATAAACGCGGCGGGCGAAATGGTTGCAAACGCGCGAATGCTTCCCTTATTTGACCGTCACCTGAATCAGCGCCGTCTCCACACGCTGGTCACTGCGGATGACCTGCAACTGCACGGCATACAACCCGCTAAGTCCGGCGGTATCCCACTCTGCCAGCAAGCCGTCGGTCACGGGTTCGTTCCCCTCGGCAATTTGAATCCACTCCTGCGGGCTCAATCCCTGCCCTACCAGCACGCGGTACGAGAGAAAGTCTGCGCCGGCGGCGGTGCCTTCGATGCGCACCCTGCCGCTCACCTCGGCAAACAGTTCGGGTGCGGTCATGCGCACCTCGGGGTGGAGGGGCGGCGCCTGAATCACATCGTAGGCGGCGGGAGGAATCTCCAGCCCGGCGCTTTCAGCCCATGAGCGCGCTTCGGGAGGCACCACCAGATACACCCGTTCTTCGATCAATTGCGGCAGCGTAAAGACGGTGGCGAGCAGGTTCGTCTCGCGGTTGATGGCAAAACGGCGGTACATCGTATCAGTCTGAAGCGGTTCATTGCCGTGCAGAAAAACTTCATTGACGATGTTCGGGCATTCGGGCGTGGGCAGCATCCCGGAGGGGTCGCAGACATTGATCACAGAAACACCCGCCGGCAACGCCCAATCCTCTGCAGGGACGCCCTGCGAGGCAAGTTGCATCAGCGCATTCCACAACACGGCAGGTGCGCGCGCAGTGAGTGCGGCATCGCTGCGGCTTCCCGTCCACACCGCCACAACCCGCAGCGGCGAATACCCAATGACCCAGGCATCGCGTCCGTCTTCGGTCTGTCCCAGTTTCACGGCGGCAGGGCGTCCCACGTCGAGCAAACGGGTATCGCGCAGCCAGCCCGCGCGCACCGTTTCATCGCTCAGGCTATGGTTCATCAAATATGCCAGCGCGGGTGTCACCACCGCTCTGGCTTGCGGCGTGGACCAATCGAGCCACACCGAGCCGTCGCCGCCTTCCACGCGCAGGAGGGTGACAGGCACAAACACATCGCCCACCTCCTGCCCAAAATACACGCCGTTCTGCGCAAAGACCCCATACGCCCCTGCCGCCTGCAGCAGCGAGAGCGGCTCATCGCGCGCAACGCCAAAGGACTCAGTAATCTTCGTCACGCTTTCGGCGCCCATTTGCGCCAGCACCTGCGCGGCTGGGGCCGGGTAATCGTTCACCAGCGCCGTTCGCAAACGCAGCGGTCCGTGATAGGCGCCGTCGAAGTTTGGGATGGAAGTTTTGCCGGGGATGTCCCAAATCAAGGAAGCGGGACTCAAGCCGCGGGTGAAACCTGTCAGATAGACAAACGCATCCAAACTGGACCCCGGGCTGTGTGCGCCGACGAGGGGCGTTTCCTGCGCCTGAAGCGTTTCGCCCACGAGCGCACGCACCTGTCCCGTTTTGGGATCGGTGAGGATGGCGCTGGCAGAAGAATCCGCCGCTGTGAGGCTGGGCGGCAGCGCGGCGAGGTAACGCAGGGCGTCACATTCGAGGAGCGGATCGGGCAGGGATGCCAGCCGCGCGGCGTAAAAAGCGGTGACGCAGGAGGCTTGCTTTTGCAAGTCGAAATCGAGGGTGGAGACGATGGTCAGCCCGCCGCGTTCGATTCGTTCGCGCGGGAATTGGGTATCGAGTTGGGCGAGGAGCAGGTTGACGAAAGCAGGAGCAGGCTGGGGCGGAGTCGGAAGCGGAGTCTGGAAGAAGGGAGATTCTCCGAGGGCGTTAGCGGTTGCCTCGTCTGAGAGCAATCCCAGCGCCGACATCATCCGAATGGTTTCTCTGCCGCGTTCGAGGGCGGTTTGAGGGGCATCGTGCGGGTTGAGGCTGGGGGCGTCGCTCACGGCGGCGAGGATGGCGGCTTCGGCGGTGGTCAGTTGCGCGGCAGATTTGCCGAAGTAGAGTTGAGCGGCGGCTTCGGCGCCGAAGGCATAGCGCCCGAAGTGAGCCGAGTTGAGGTACCACTCGAGGATTTGGGTGCGCCCAAATTGGGCGGTGATTTGTGCGGCGAGAATCCGCTCGCGCAGCGCGCGGCGCAGGGAGGGAGGCTCATCGAAGAGCAGTAAATCTGAAACAAGTTTTTGAGCGATGGTGGGGTGTAACTGGTAATTCGCAAGGGAGGCGAGGTCGTAACCGGCGTGCTTCCAAAAGTTCGGGTCGCTGCGGGCAATGACGGCGTTGGCAAGGGTTTGAGGCAGGCGCTGGGGGTTGGTCTCGCCGAGGGGGAGGTAGCGGCGCGGGGCGTCGGTAGGAGCGAAAAGGTAAAGCACATGCTCGCCTGTGCGGTCGGTGATGCGGGTGGGCTGCAGCAGCAGTCCATCGGGCGGGTTGAGCAGAATAGGCAGGAGTTGAGGGGAGGGCAGCCCGCGCGTCAGGCTGGCATAGGCAAAGACGGCAGCAAAAATGAGGGCGGCAAGGAGGAGCGAAAAGACGATCCCTGCACTGAGCAGAAGGCGGCGCGTGCGGGCTTCACGTCTCTGTTGTTTGGCAATGCGCCGTTCGCGCCTTGCGCGCAGGATGGGGGTAATTTGCGGCATTGATCCTATTAAACCACGATCGTATGCCGCCGCAAAGTTCGAGGTTTGGGAGATAACGCAAAGACGCCCTTTACCACCTTGCCTGTAGGACAAGTCAGAGACTTGTCCTACACCCCCAATCCAAAATCTTCAGGCGCGGGCGCGCGCAAGAGTAAGCCAAAGCGAAAGGTCCCGCCGCGGCGCTCAACGCATGACTTTGAGGAAGAGTTCCACGGCTTTGGGGTCGAAGTGACGACCGGCTTGTTCTTGCAGATGAGCCAGGGCTTTTTCGGGGGACCAGGCGGGGCGGTAGGGGCGATCCGAAGTCAGGGCGTCCCAAACATCCACCACGGCAAAGAGACGGGCAGAGAGCGGAATTTCCTCCCCTTTCAAGCCGCGCGGGTAACCGCTGCCATCCCATTTTTCATGGTGACAGTAGGGAATTTCGATGGCGGGGCGCAGGTATTCGATGGGATATAACATCTCATACGCCATTTGCGGGTGCTGGCGCATGAGTTCCCATTCGTTATCATCGAGGGCAGAGGGTTTGAGCAGCACAGAATCAGGAATGCCGAGTTTGCCAATATCGTGCAGGAGCGCTCCGCGGCGGATGTGGGTGAGGGTTTCATCGTCCATGCCGCAGGCTTTGGCAAGTTCGACGGTCAGTTGAGTGACGCGGCGCGAGTGTCCTTCGGTTTCCTGGTCGCGCAAATCAAGCGCGCGCGCCCAGCCTTCGATGGTCTGGTCGTAGGCTTTGAGCAGCTGCTGGTGCGCTTCTTCAAGTTTTTTGCGCTCCTCCACCAGTTTGTGAAAACGATTCAACTGGGTAATGGTGCGCAGACGGGCGCGCAGTTCGTGGCGGTCGAAGGGCTTGGTAATGAAGTCATCGCCGCCGGCGGTAATGCCGCTAATGACGGATTGTTGGTCATCGAGGGCGGTGAGGAACAGGATGGGGACTTCGGCGAGATGTTCCTGCTGCCGAATGGCGCGGCAGACCTCGAACCCGTTCATGCCGGGCATCATCACGTCGAGCAGGATTACATCCGGCTGAAGGGCGTTTGCCTGTTCGATTGCCTGCCAGCCGTTTTCAGCCAGCGCCAGTTGATACCCCTCCGGTTCGAGGATGGAAAGCAGGGTTTCACGGTTGGCGGCATCGTCATCCACAATGAGGATGGTGCTGGTGGTTTTGTTCATGAGTGAGGTGCCTCCAGGGGTAAATCTTTTTCTGCGGCAGGGGCCTCGGGGAGAAGCAGTTCCACCGTGACGCCCGGACCCGTTTCGCGGTTCATGATGCGGCAGGAGCCGCCCGCTCCCCACACAATCGCGTTGACTGTGGAAAGCCCCAGCCCCATGCCGGGCGCTTCGCCGGTGAAATCTTTTTCGCCCTGATAATAGGGCTGCATGGCAATGGATAATTGACGGGGCGAGAGCGTCACACCATTGTCAGTGGCGCGCAGGGCAATTTGCCCAGGACGGGTTTGAAAGACATCCACCGTGACAACGGGGGCGCCTGCAGGATGGAATTTTTTGGAATTGCCGAAAATCTCCCAAAATATCACTTCCAGCGAGGGCGGCGAGAGCGCCAATTTTGCATCGGTGGCTCCGCCGGCAACGGTCACAGTCAGCGAGGGGATGCCCACTTCTGCGGCAATTCTCTCCAGCAAAGGTTTCAAGTTGGCGAGGGCAAACCCGCCCTGGGGATCGGCGGAAGGAAGAAGGTTCGAGTATTTGAGAATGCGGTCGAGTGTATCTTGCAGGCGTTTGGCGCCGCGCAGGGCGGTATTGGCAAGCTGAGAGATTTCTTCGTGCGAGAGTTTCGGTGCCAGGCGGGCGAGCAGGTCGAGGCTGGAGACGATATGGGTGACCGGCGTGCGGATTTTGTGCGTGACTGCTTCGCCAAAACTACGCGTATTGCGGCGGTTGAGAATCTCGGCGGTCACATCGCGCAGGCGCAGGATGCGCGTGTGAGGCGCTGCTTCCTGCATGGCAGGCGGCTCGAAGACCGCCGCCTCCAGCCAGAACTCATGCGCGGTTTCTGACTCCGGGCGGACAAGGAAGCGGTTCTGCGCGGGATTTTCCAGCGAAAGGGGCCAGCCGGCCCAGGCAGGTTCGGGGTGAAGCATGTACTGGCGCGAGACAATTTCCAGGAAGGAAGCGTGAATGGGAGCGGCGGGGTCCGGGTCCAGGCCAAGGTAGAAGCGGGCGCGTTGGTTGATGAAAAGGATGCGGTCGTCAGTAGTCACTTGCAGGTAACCGTCGCTAGCTTTTTCGGCGATCCAGGTTGTAATCAGGCCCCGTTCATGCAGCAAGCGGTAGCGGTTGAGGCGGGTGATGGTACGGACGCGGGCGCGCAGTTCGGCGCGGTCGAACGGCTTGGTGATGAAGTCATCCGCCCCGGCATCCAGACAGGCGATGCGCATGTTGCGATCGTCGAGGGCGGTGACCATCACCACCGGCACTTCCGC
This sequence comes from Anaerolineae bacterium, assembly GCA_037440905.1. Lineage (GTDB taxonomy): Bacteria > Chloroflexota > Anaerolineae > Anaerolineales > Villigracilaceae > Defluviilinea. The sequence goes on from JBBITE010000057.1 coordinate 9,842, forward strand.
CAATTCACGGTCGCTGCGCAGGCGCTGACAAACCTGCATACCGTCCATTTCCGGCATCATCAAGTCGAGCAAAATCAAATCGGGCTTGAGCGTTTTGGCTTTTGTGAGCGCATCCCGCCCGTTACCAGCAAACTCCAGGGTATATCCCTGGTTGAGCAGGACAGACTCGATCACATGCCTGCCCGCTGGTTCATCATCTACAATGAGAATGATTGGTTTCATAGGTCTCCACAAAATCGAACAATAATCCCGCATCCATCATAGGACGAGACCTTCCCTTGTGCCATACGGGAAAACCCTGCTTTTGGCGGCTGTTGGGCTTTTCCAAATGATTTCAGCAATCTAAATTTGGCATTTTGTGGCACGGCATGAAGGTTGCCGACTATGTGCTACGGGATTGTTGGAGAGTTGTTTTGGTAACCGCTTGCCGCAGCACAGACTTCAGCCTGTAGGCAGGGGCACAAGATACATCTTGTGCTACGGGATTGTTCGAGTACTTTGGCAACCGCACTGCTTTACACCAAATTTCGGCTTTCATTTTCGGGCGGCCTATCCTGCGCATCGCGGTCCACCAGGCGGTATTTCACCGCTGCACGCACCAGCCCGGCAATATTGCGCACGCCGAGTTTCTGCATAAGGCTGGCGCGGTGTTTTTCGACAGTTTTTACGCTGATAAACAACCTCTCGGCAATCTCAGCGCTGGTATATTCCTCGGCAATTAATTGCAAAATCTCTTTCTCACGCGGGGAGAGGGCTTCCAGCGGGTCGGCTTTTTTGAGCGCGGCTTCGGGCTTGACGGCAAGTTCCACCACCACCTCCGAAACCGGCGCGCTCAGGTAGGTTTTGCCCAGAGCAACCGCCCGCACCGCCTGAATCAACTCCTCGCTGACCGACGATTTGAGAATGTATCCTCGCACGCCCTGCTGCAACGCCTGATGCACAAAGACCGCATCGAGGTGCATGGAAAGCAGCAGAATTTTGGTGGGAAGTTTCAGAGCATGGACCTGCCCCGCCGCCTGAATGCCGTTCAGATGCGGCATCATGATGTCCATAATCAACACATCGGGTTTTAAGAGACGGGTCAACTCCACCGCTTCATGCCCATCGGAGGCTTCGCCCAAAACCTGAATTTCCCCCGTCCGCTCCAGCAGAGCGCGAATGCCCGCCCGCACCAGGCTGTGATCTTCGGCAATGACAACGCGAATCATGCGGTTTCCACCTGAGCCGCAGGTTCGGGCAGCGAGAGCCTCGCCATGAGAACCGTCCCACGCACCGGACTGGAACTGACTTTGAAAACTCCGCCAGCCAGCAGCACTCTCTCGTGCAAGCCTGCCAGCCCCAGCGCGCCGGGGCGCTTCTTTTGCGGGTCGAAGCCGCAGCCGTTATCCTGCACGGTGAGAGTGATGGTTTTGCCCTCCACGGTTAAGTCCACCCATACGCGGCTGGCTTGAGCATGTTTGATGACGTTGGTCAGCGCTTCCTGAAGGACGCGGTAGAAGGTGACGGCATGCAGGCTGGTGTCAATGGGCGGCACTTCATCCGCTTCAAACTGGACCTGGATGCCGGTTCGCCTCTCGAACTCGGCGCAATACGCCTGAAGGGCATCCTTCAACCCCAGCGCATCGAGGATGGGGGGGCGCAGGTTCTGCACCAGCCCGCGCACCTTGACCGAAATTTCAGAGACCTGCCGGTAAAGCGACTGAAGACGTTCAGCCAACACTGGATTGTGCGGGGGCTGGCTTTCCTGCAGGCTGCGAATTTCGAGCATGAGGGAGGTCAGTGCCTGCCCCAGGTCGTCGTGCAGTTCGCGGGAGATGCGGCGCCGCTCCTCTTCCTGGGTGGTCATTGCCCGTTCCGCCATGAGGCGCAGGTTTTCGCGCTGCTCCATCAGAGTGCGGTAACGGTTGAGACGGGTAATAGTGCGGACGCGCGCCCGCAGTTCCTCGCGGTCCACCGGTTTGGTGAGGAAATCGTCGGCGCCGGCTTCGATGCCGCGCAGGAGGGAGGCGCGGTCGTCGAGGGCGGTAAGAATGAGGATCGGGACCTCCGCAAGGGTCGGCGTGGCGCGAAAGCGGCGGCAGACTTCGAAGCCGTCCATGCCGGGCATCATCACATCCAGCAGCACGAGGTCCGGCAGGAGGCGTTCGGCTTTTTGAAGGGCTTCGGGTCCGTTTTTGGCGGTTTCGAGGCTGTAAGAGCCGCCTTCCAGCATGGAAAGCAGGGTTTCGCGCGCGCTGGGTTCATCGTCCACAATCAGGATGGTGGTCATGCGGCTGGGGTTTCCTCTTGGGGCAGATGTTTTTTGATGATTTGCAAAAGTTCCTGCATGACGACCGGTTTGCTGATGTAATCGTTCATGCCGGCCTCGAGGCAGCGCTCGCGGTCGCCGCGCATGGCGAGGGCGGTGAGGGCAACGATGGGAATACGCTGCAGAGAGGGGATTTGACGCATGCGGCGGGTGGCTTCCAGCCCGTCCATGACCGGCATTTGCACGTCCATCAAAATCAGGCTGGGCTGAATCATCTCCGCCTGGGTGATGCCCTCGACGCCGTTGGGGGCAGTTGCCACTTTGAAACCGTTGTATTCGAGATAGTCGCGCAGCAGCATGGTTACTTCTTCGGTATCTTCCACCAGCAGGATGGTGTGCTTTTGGGCTTCAGCAGGCTGGGGAGGCGGCGGGAGTTTGCCGGTTTTCCATTCGGGCAGCGGGCCGGTCTGCAGCGCCGATTCCCAGGGGATGCGGATGGTGAAGCGGCTGCCCTTGCCGGGCTCGCTTTCTACGCTCACGCCTCCGCCGTGCATGGCTGCCATTTTTGAGACCAGCGCCAGCCCCAGGCCGGTGCCGCCAGCCTGACGCGCCAGGCTGGATTCCAACTGGGTAAACGGCTGAAAGAGGCGGGGCAGGTCTTCTTCACGGATGCCGATGCCCGTATCCCACACGCTGAAGAAGAGGATGTTTTTCTCGCGGTCGCCGCGCACCTGCAAGCCAAGTTTGCCGCCTTCGGGCGTGAACTTGACGGCGTTGCTGAGCAGGTTGACCAGCATTTGCTTGAGGCGGCGTTCGTCTGCCCACACGGTGCCGAGGTCGGTATCCATATCGAAAAAGACCTGATGGTTCTTCTTCTGCGCCAGCTGTTTGATCATGCGCAGGCTTGCCTGGCAGACCGCCGCCACGTCCACTTTTTCACGGCTGAGGGTGACGTGCCCGGCTTCGATTTTGGCGAGGTCGAGGATGTCATTGATGAGTTCGAGCAGGTGCTGTCCGCTTTCGCGGATGGTGGTAAGGTATTTTTGCTGCTTTTCGTTGAGAGGGCCGGCAATCTGCTCGCTGAGACTGTCGGAAAGGCCGATGATGGCGTTAAGCGGGGTGCGCAGTTCATGGCTCATGTTGGCGAGGAATTCATCCTTCACCCGCAGGGCGCGCTGGAGTTCGAAGTTGACGCGCTGGATATCGGCGGTGCGTTCTTCGATGCGTTTTTCGAGGTCAAGGTGCGACTTGCGGAGTTCCTCTTCAATCAACCGGCGTTCCAGCAGTTCTTTTTGCAGTTCGCTGAACAATTGGGCGTTTTCAATGGCGATGGCCGCCTGCCCCGCCAGCACGTTCAGCAATTCGAACCACTCTGTATCACGCTGAATCGGCGAACGGTTGAACACCTCCATCACGCCCAACACCTTGCCTTTGACAATCAGCGGCACGCCGTAATAACCGATAAAATCTTCGCCTTTCAAAAAGCCCTGACGGAAGCGGTGATTGGGGTCGTGCGCCAGGTTGGAGATTTGTACGACACGGCGTTCCTGCACGGCGGCGCGGCCGGCATAACTTTCCTCCAGTTTTACGGTGGTGTTCCTGGGAATGGGGGAGCGAAAGCCAATGCCCGCTTCGAATTGCAACAGACCCGCCGCTGGGTTGACGAGCAGGATATCGGCGGCATCTGCCCCGAGCAATTTGACGGCGCGGGAGAGCAGAAAATTCAGGCTGACGTGCATATCGAAGTTGGAGACAATCGCCTGGTCAATTTCACGCAGGACGGCAATGCGCTCAATATGCCGGTCGAGTTTTGCCTGGGTCTGTTTGCGGGCGGTGATATCCTGCTTGACGGCAATGAAGTGCGTGACCTGCCCGCTTGAATCGAGGATGGGCGTGATGGTCTGCTCTTCGTAGTAGAGCGAACCGTCCTTGTGTTTGTTGATCAATTCGCCGCGCCAAGCCTTGCCGGCGAGAATGGTATCCCAAAGCTGCTTGTAGAATGCCTCGTCTTGCATGCCGGAGTAGAGGATGCGCGGAGTTTTGCCGAAAGCTTCTTGCAGGGTGTAGCCGGTGAGGCGGGTGTAGGCGCTGTTGACCCAGTGGATCGTTCCGTTACGGTCGGTGATGACGATGGCGTTATCGGCGGCTTCGAGGGCGGCGCTTTGCAGGCGGATGGCGGCTTCGGCTTCTTTGATTTCGGTAATATCCTGCAAGATGCCCTGCGCGCGGATGGGTTTGCCCTGCTCGTCCTTTTGAACCGAGGCGGTATCATGCACCCAAATGAGTCGCCCGTCGCGCGTGAACATGCGGTAGGTTTCCGAAAAGAGGACGCCTTCTTTTACGCAGGCAAGGTAACGCTGGATGATGTGGTCGCGGTCTTCGGGGTGGATGGCTTGCTCCCAGATTGCAAAATCGCCCGCCATCCATTCTTCGGGAGAATAGCCCAGAATTTCCTGCACGCGCGGGCTGACAAAGCGCGTGACCGGCAGTTCGCCCTGCACATCGTCCACATACACCATCACGGGCAGCTGGTTCACAAGAGTGCGGTAACGCTTCTCGCTTTCTGCCAGGGCTTTTTCGGCTTGTCTTCTTTCTTCCAATTCGCGGCGTGCAGCAGAAAAGAGACTGGCGTTTTCGATGGCAAGCACTGCCAAATGGGCAAACTGACTCAGGACTTCAACATCTTCCGATGTGAATTTTTTAGAAGAAGCAAATTCATGCCCCAGCACCAATACACCAATCGCCTCGCCTTTGGAGAGGAGAGGCGCGCCCACCAGCGATGAAATGACGCCTTTGGGGAAGGAGGAAAGGCGGTGTTCCCAATGGTCATAGTCCTGCACCAGCAGCGGAGCGCGGCTTTGCCAAATTTTGCCGGTGAAGCCTTCGCCGGCAACGATCTCCTCGCGCAGGGCAATTTCGAGGGCGCCCCGCGCTACAAAGGGCAGCATTTTTCCCAATTGAGGTTCGAGCAGCACCAGCAAGCCAGAATCAGCGCCGACCAGCACGCCCGCCCGCTCCAGAATGTTTTCGAGCAGGGTATTCAGATCGAGTTCCGAGAGCAGTTCGAGGGTCGTTTTTTGAAGCGCCGCCAGGTAGGCATTCTGCCAGCGTAGGATGTTTTCAGCGTTTTTGCGCTCGGTCACATCGCGCACGATGATGAGCAGAATTTCCCTGCCGCCCAGAGTTTGCACCCGTCCGCTCACCTCCACCGGGAAGCGCTCGCCGCTGGCACGCAGGTTGTAGGTTTCCAGCATAGAAGAGGCTGGATCGCTTTCCCTCAGCAGAACCGGCTCATTGGGCGGCACAAGGTCAGCAACCGTTTTGGTCAGGAATTCTTCGCGGGTGTAACCGTACATTTCGCAGGCGCGGTCGTTGACCGCCAGAATTTTGCCGTCGAGCGATTCGACAAGGATGGCATCCTGCACGCCGTTGAAGATGGCGCGGTAATGTTCCTCGCGTTCACGAATGACATCTTCTGCTAGGCGGCGCTCGGTGATGTTTTCGTGCGCCACCACCAGCCGCAGTGCGCCCGTTTCGGCGGCGAACTGGGTGACGTAGGCAATGAACCAGCGCTGCTCATCGGGAGCATGACAGGGATATTCCAACTGATAGAAATCGCGCTCGCCTCGCAGCATGGACCGAATGCCTGCCGCCATCGCCCGGGCTTCTTCTGCGCCTGCGCCTTGTGCCGCATCGCACACCGCCAGGTAGTTGGCGCCTTCGGAAACTTTGAGCGGGTCGGCGCCGTTTGCCCGTGCAAATTCACGCCAGGAGCGATTCACCGCCAGAATGACGCCGTTTTCATCCAGGATAGCAATGTGTGCGGTGAGCGCGTTCAGCGTCTCATGGAAAAGACGTTCGTTTTGCTGCAAAGCATTTTCTAACTGCAGCCGCTGAGTGACGTTGAGGGCGGTCACCAGCGCGGCGCGGCGCCCGTTGTAGTCAAGCAGGTGGGAGTGAATTTCGACCTCTATCACTTCCCCGTCCTTGCGGCGGTGGCGCCATACTCCTGAATGCTGTAAGGGTGGGCGTTCCTGCTGCAAGTTCTCCAGCAGGCGCGGCACATCTTCCTGCGGGCGAATGTCGGTGATGCGCATGGAGAGAAATTCCTCGCGCGAATAGCCATATGCTTCCACAGCGGCGTCATTCACGTCGAGGAATTGATAGGTCTCCAGGTCATAGACCCACATGGGCAGGGGATTCTGTTGAAACAAGGCTTCCTGCCCGCTGCGATTCCGTTGTGCGGATTCCTGGGGGGCAGCAGTTGTATCGCTCATTGCCTGTCCTTCATGGTCAATGAATAACTGATGTTACGCGGTTCGTGATTGCTGGCGGTTCAAACCGCATCCAGCAATC
>JBBITE010000058.1:0-16264 GCA_037440905.1 Anaerolineae bacterium
GCAGGCCAGTGAGCAGAAGGAACAGGTTGTCAAGCGTGAACATAGCATTCTCCTTGGGAGATGAAATCTGACAACTCCACGCAGTTGTCTTTGTGAATTATCTCACGATGTAGCAGTCAAGGCTGTGACCTAAGTCACAGTTCCCCCATCACGGCGAAAAAGGATCATCCTTCAACCCAATTACCCCCCGCCCAACCTTCCGAACGATTGCATACTGCAACTTCTATTCTTACACAGTATCCCGCCGCAGCAAATCTTCCACGGTTTCGCGCCGCTGAATTAACTCCACCTTTCCATCCGCAAGCATCAGCACCGCCGGGCGCCGCGCCCCGTTGTAATTGCTCGACATGCTCAGGTGATACGCTCCCGAAACCGGCACAGCAATCAACTCTCCTTCTTCGAGAAGCGGCATCGGCAAATCTTCGAGAATGACATCCCCCGATTCACAATACGGACCCGCCACCGAGACCTTCACGCTTCTTTCTCGACCCGCAGCCTGCACCGGCAAACAGGAATATCTCGCCCCATACAGCGCATATCGCGGATTATCCGCCATGCCGCCGTCCACCAGAACCCAGGTTTTTGCTCCGCGCCTCTTCACCGCGCCCACGCGATAGACCGCCACGCCCGCCCGCGCCGCCAGGCTGCGCCCCGGCTCCAGGTGCAGGTGGGGCAATGACAGTCCGCGTAGCCGACATCCCTCCGTCACCGCTTCGGCGATTCCGCGCACATACGCTTCAATCGCAGGATGCGGCAATTCGTCCTCGTGATACGCCACGCCCCACCCGCCGCCGGGACAGAAATGCCATTCGTCTTCGAAGCCAATTTCCTGAGCGAGATCGAGCGCCATGTCAATCGCAGGGAGCAGCGGCTCCGGGTCGCGGAAGTTCGAGCCTTGATGAAAGTGAATCCCGTTCAATGGCAGGCTATGCTTGCGGCAGAACTCTACGGCTTCAAGCAATTCTTCGCCTGTCATCCCAAACTTGCTGTCGTGCTGACCGGTCTGCGTGTGGACGTGATGTGTGTGCACTGCAACGCCGGGTAAAAGGCGGAGCCAGATTTGGAATGCGGGAGATTGCTCCTGCCGGTCCAACAGTAAGCTGTTGGACTCCAGATTCTTCAATTCCGTTAAATTATCAACAACAATCGTTCCTGCGTACTTTATTGCAGCGTTTAAATCTGCAAACGATTTATTTACCCCATGCACCAAAATACGTTCACGCGGCACGCCGGCGGCAACGGCAATGCCCATCTCGCCTTCGCCGGTGCAATCCACAAACAAACCGTGAGTCTGAGTCCATGCGGCAATCGCTTTGCACAGAAAGGCTTTACCAGCGTAGGTGACGTGCGAGGCAGCCGGGTAATGCACAGCCAGGGCGTCTGTGTAGGCTTTGGCGGCAAGGTCGAGGGTGGCGCGGTCGTAAAGATAGAGCGGCGTCCCGTAACGGTCCGCGAGCGAAGCCAGGGAATGCCCGGCAATGGTCAGAGAGTCATTTTCGATGTTGGTCGAAACGGGGAACAAGTCGAGGCGGTCCATGAAGCGGGTTGTCAATCGCCAAAGAAGAGGGTGTACCACACCTCCCAGTTTTGCATGGGTGTGGGGGTGGGAATGGGCGTTTCGAGGATGAGCGGGGGTTCGCCGGGTGCCTCCACCGGCACCACAGGCAGGTCGCCGTCCTTGATGTAATGCCCGTCTACCCGCGCCCATTCATCCACCGCCGCAGTGGAATTGGCATAGGCGACGGCGGTCTGCAGGGCGTGCTGCGTTTGTACTGCTTGTGTCACTTCGGCGCGGAATTTTTTCGCCTGCGCCGTAAGCAGATTGAGTTCTTCCAGCCGGCGGTTGAACTCGAGAATCACAAACACCAGCACTGCAACACCGATAATTGCCACTACGCGGCGAACATGGATGGGAAGAGACGGCATGGGCTTTATCTTAATCGTTATCGAACTCTCTGGCAAGCGGCTATAATCGGACTGCGGAAGCCTCCGCACGGATTCCAACTTTTGACCTTACGGAGAACCCAATGCCCAAAGTAAAACAAATCAATCACGTCGCTGTGGTGGTGGACGATATGAAAAAAGCGCTCGGCTTTTGGCGCGATGCGCTGGGCATGGAACTGTACGAACTACGCGACGTACCGGCCGAAAAATCGCAGGTGGCGTTCCTGCCGCTGCCCGGCTCGGAAGTGGAACTGGTTCAACCCACCAGCGAAGACTCCGGCATTGCCCGGTACCTCGCCAAACGCGGACCCGGCATGCATCACCTCTGCCTCGAGGTGGATGACATCGAGGCGATGATGGCGCAATTGAAAGCCAGGGGCGTGCGTCTCATCAACGAAGAACCGCGCCAGACCGCCGACGGAAAGAAATACGCTTTCATTCACCCCGAAAGCACCGGCGGCGTACTGGTGGAACTCTACCAACTCTAAACGGCAAACCGCCAAACACCTCTCGCGCTGACCGCATGTTCGAAAATATCGCTTCCATCCTTCGCCATGAATGCGGGCTGGTCAAAGACCGCCCCATCATCGCAGGCATTTCCGGCGGCCCCGACAGCCTGTGCCTGCTCGGTATTTTGCGCGAGCATGGGTATCGCGTCATTGTGGCGCACTTCAACCACAAACTACGCTCCGATGCCGATGCCGACGCCAATGCAGTGGAGCAAGCCGCCAGCCGCATGAATTTTGCCTCGGTTATCGAGAGCGGCGACGTGCGCGAATATGCTGCCATGGAAAAACTCTCGATTGAAGAAGCCGCCCGCAACATGCGCTACCGTTTTCTAATGGCGCAGGCGCGCCGCTTCAAAGCCCAGGCAGTGGCGGTCGGTCACACCGCCGATGACCAGGTGGAAACCGTCCTGATGCACTTTATCCGCGGCGCGGCGCTGGCTGGGTTAAAGGGCATGACCTACCGCACGCTTCTGCCCCTCTTCGACCCCGAAATCCCCATCGTCCGCCCGCTGCTGGATGTCTGGCGCGAAGAGACCATCGTCTATTGCGCAGCGCACGGTCTCCGCCCGCGCTTCGATCCCACCAACGAATCGCTCGATTTCTTCCGCAACCGGCTGCGCAACCAGTTGATTCCCCTGCTTGAATCCTACAACCCGCGCTTCCGCGAAGTGGTCAAACGCACCGCCCATTCGCTCGCCGGCGACCATGAAATTCTGCTTCAAGTGGTGGAAGAAGCCTGGACAAAAAGCATCGCTCAACAAAGCGGTGATTTCCTCGCCTTCGATATCGCCGCGCTCACCAGCCACCCGCTCGGACTCCAACGACACCTGATTCGCCGCGCCATCGAACTGCTCCACCCCGACAACCTGGATATCACCTTTGCCACGCTTGAACGCGCTGCCGCCTTCCTGAACGACCAGACTCACCGTCCGCGCTTCGAACTCAGCGGCGGGCTGCATCTCCTGCGTGAGGGGGGGCTGATATACTTCCTCACCAGCCACTCCGAGCTGCCCATCGAACGCTGGCCCCAAATGCCGCAGGGCAAAGATGTGATTCACATCTCCCTGCCCGGCACAGTGACGCTGGCTGGCGGCTGGAAACTGACCAGCGAACGCTGGAATATGGCTTCTCTGGCGATGGATCAGGCGCGCTCGAACGATGATCCGTTCCAGGTCTGGCTGGATGCGAAAGCGCTCAGCGGCGCGCTCGAATTGCGCATCCGTCAGGAGGGGGACCGCTTCGAGCCGCTCGGCATGGACGGTCACGAAATGAAATTGTCCGACTTCTTCATCAACGTCAAATTGCCGCAGCGTGCCCGTGATAGATGGCCCCTCTTGTGCATGGGCGATAAAGTAGTATGGGTGCCCGGCTATCGCCCGGCCCATTCCTTTCGCCTGACAGAGAATACCCGCCAGGCGGTGTATTTTTCGATGACGAGGGGGTAAGGGAGAGAAAACGTCCCGAAGGTTGTTCCCTGCTGGAAAACCAACCTTCGGGATGGTGTCTGCAAATGTCTTTTTACAAAATCTCTGTCAACTCTGTGTTCTCAGAGAGTGTTTTAAAAAGTCCTCTTTGTTCTTTCTATGGCGCGTAGGGCGCGCTCTCTAGCGCGCCTGGCGGCGTTACACTTGCCCTCCCACTCCGCTTCGCTGCGGGGACGATGTGGCGTGCAAGTGCCAGGGGAGAACGCCTCTTACGCGCAAAGTACATAGTTTTAAAACCCTTTCTCAGGGGTAAATGCTCTTGAACATTGACTGACCCTCTTAAGTGCAAAGCCTGCCTGACTGGGTTACTTCTTCCTGTACAGCAAACTCAACACCAGCGCCCCTGAGACCCCCAAAATCAAATCCATAATCGTATCTTCCAGCCCGCGTACCATGTGCGTGCCGAGGAAACGGTCGGCGAAGTTTTCGTAAAATTCCCAAAAGACCGTCGTTGTGCCGGTACAGGTGAAAGCAAACACCACCTGAACCGGGTATGGAATATCGCCCACCAGCCCCTGCGCCTGGCGGATGAGGGAACGGTAGAAATAGGTAATGGCGACCCCGCCCATGAAATGCGTGGGAACATCCAGCGGCGGAAACCAGTCATACAGGCGGGTGAACAGCCCGAAGACGTAAAACCCGAAGACCGCCAGCGGCGCCCAGCCCGCTTCCTGAATCGCGGCAATGACCCACTTGAACAATTTATTCTGCATGGATGACCTCAATGTACAAAGTGATAATCAGCGCTGCTCAACCACCCAAGCCGGATGGTCGCCCAATTCTATCAATTAATCCCCTCGGGTATAATCCCCCCGCTTATGAAAATCCTGACCGTACTGACTTACTACCGCCCGCACACATCGGGCCTCACCATTTATGCCGAGCGTCTTGCCCGCGCCTTTGCCAAACGCGGACATCAAGTGACCGTGATGACCACTCAATACGATCCATCGCTGCCTCTCGAAGAGACGATGGACGGTGTCCGCGTGGTGCGTGTGCCGGTGGCGGCGCGCATCAGCAAAGGCGTCATCGCGCCGACCTTCGGCTGGGTTGCCACCAAACTGGTTGCGCAACACGATGTGGTGCAATTGCACCTGCCTCAGTTCGATGCGCCCGGCGTTGCCCTGCGCGGACGTCTCTTTGGCAAGCCCGCCGTCCTCACCTATCACTGCGACCTGCAGCTCCCGCCCGGCTTCTTCAACCGCTTCGTCAACGCTGTGGTGGATTTTCAAAACAACCTGGCGGGACTCCTCGCTAATCACATCGTGACGTACACCCAGGATTACGCCGACAACTCCGCCTATCTCTCGCGTTACGCTTCCAAACTGACCCCGATCCTGCCGCCGGTCGAATTGCCGAATCCACTCCCCGGCGCGGTGGAGGCATTTGCGCGTGACCATCACCTCCCCGAACGCAGACCGGTCATCGGCATGGCAGCGCGCTTTGCCGCAGAAAAAGGCGTGGAAGTGCTGCTCGACGCGCTGCCTCTCATTCTGCAGCGTTACCCCAAGGCACAGGTGCTTTTTGCGGGAACCTATCAAAACGTGATGGGCGAACAGGCTTATTACGACCGCCTCATCCCGCGCATCCGCGAATACGAGGTGCAGGGACATTGGACATTCCTCGGCAATCTCGATCCCATTCAAATGGCGGCGTTCTATCCCAACCTCGATGTGCTGACCGTCCCCTCCCTCAACTCCACGGAGGCCTTCGGGCTGGTGCAAATCGAAGCGATGATGAACGGCGTGCCGTGCGTCCCTTCTGCGCTGCCGGGGGTGAGGCAGCCGGTGACGATGCACGGGATGGGCAAAGTGGCTACAATTGGAGATGCGGTCAGTTTGGCAGAATCCATCCTCGAGGTCCTGAATGAACCGCATAAGTTCAAGGGCGATATCGAATCCATCAGAAAAATCTATAATCCCGATTCGATTGCGCAGGAATACGAGAAGTTATTCGAGCGTTTGATGAAGAAAGGAAGGTAAAGATGGAGATGATGGGAATCAACGCCGGGTTTCTCTTGGTGCAGTTGCTTTCGTTCATGGTGCTGATTGGGCTGCCGCTCGTTTCGTTGGTGGACCTCTCGAAGAAAAAAATGAGCGGCACGCCGCTGGCGTTGTGGGTGCTGGTCATTTGCGCCATTCCCCTGCTGGGCGCGCTGGCATATTGGATCGTCAAGCCCTCTGCAGATGCGAGGGAGTGAATTTATGGAATAACCTCGAAACCTTGATCGGCGAAATGACTATCGAAGGCAAATGCAGTTTCGACGTTGTGCCGCCTCATGGTGTCAAAACTGGCGCTGTCAACCAGGCTGACCTGGCGGCGATTTGTTTTGATCACAGATTTGACAACGGCATTGTGAAGTGTTTCGTCCAGCCATTCCACTTCGATGAAAGGGATGATGTTGTTGTGCAAAATAGATACAGCCTCAATCCCAATGCGGCGTTGAATCAAGACAATGCTTTCCACGAGGACATAATTATTGCAAATCAGTTCTTGTTCCTCCTCGATCAATCTCTGCCAGGTTTGCATGGCTCGTTCATGATCGAGATCGCTCTTGTTCATCAGCGCAAGAAAAGCAGAGGTGTCCACGTAGATCATGAGGCGTAAATCTCATCGAGATATTTGTCGTGATTGACTGCCAGGTCTTTTTTGCCTTCGAGGTCTCGAAACTTTGCTTTCCTGATCGTTTCAAGACCTGCCAGCGCACGGCGTTTTTTCTTCAACCGTTCAGGGTCTTTCGCGGTGCTTGTTACATAAGCCGCCACGCTCTCGCGTACCAGCTTAGCGACCGGTACCTTGCGAGATCTTGCCAATGCCTTCAATGCCCTGACCTGTTCCTCAGTCAGTTGAACCATCATGCGAACCATATCAGCCTCGATTCTGCTATCACTTTTATGAAAGTGCTATCATTATAGCATGCCCCCAAAAGACTTCCTGTTTCTGCATCTGCGTGACCTGCCTTACTTCCGCGCCTTTTTGCGAGCGGTGGAAAGCGCTTACTATCAGGATTTGCCGCTCCCCGCTCCCATCCTGGATGTGGGCTGCGGCGATGGTCACTTTGCCTCGCTGACCTTCGACCGCAAAATTGACGTGGGTCTCGACCCCTGGCACCGACCAATCCACGAAGCGAAGCGCTATGGAGCGTACAAAGCGCTCGTCGAAGCGGATGGGGCGCGCGCGCCTTTCCCGGACGGCTATTTTTCCAGCGGCTTCAGTAATTCGGTGCTCGAACACATCCCGCATATTGACGAGGTGCTGCAAGAGACCGCCCGCGTGCTGAAACCCGGCGCGCCGTTCTACTTCTGCGTGCCAAACCCACGCTACCTGAGCGAACTTTCCCTTTCCCGTTTGCTGGGCAAAGGCTACACCGAATGGTTTCGCAGAATTTCGCGCGTTCACCATGCCGATGAACCGCCCGTCTGGCAGGAGCGGCTCGAACGCGCCGGCTTCGAACTGGTGCGCTGGTGGCATTACTTTTCCCCGTCTGCAATGCGCGTGTTAGAATGGGGACATTATTTCGGCGTTCCATCCGTGTTTGCGCGCTTCCTCAGCGGTAAATGGATTCTCTCGCGCACGAGATGGAATTTGTTTTTTACGCGTAAATTTGTGGAACGATACGCTTCTCCCGAACCGATAGAGAACGGCACGTTTACGTTTTATATCGCGAGGAGGAGGTAGACACGTAAAGAGGTAACCACGTAGACAGGTAGACACGTTGAGAGCGTTTGAGGTGCCTACCTGTCTAACCGATGTGCTGTATACCGCCCATGTCCTTCGACGAACATTACTTCTCCTCTCACACCTACGCCAACGTTTCGTTTGCCAAATACAGCATGTATTGGTGGTCGAACCGCTTTTATGCCATGCTGGCGCGCCGATACGGCAGGCGCGGCGCACGTCTGCTGGAAGTGGGTTCTGGGATGGGGCATCTCGTGGGGCAGCTGGAAGATACGTTCGAAACCTACGGCATTGACATCAACCACTGGGCGGTGAAAAAATCCAAAGAGGCGGTAGGGACCTCTGTGCTGCAAACCGCCAGCGCACAGGAACTCCCGTTTAAGAACGACTCATTTAACGTCGTTATCATCAAGCACATTGTGGAGCACCTGCCCGACCCCCGCAAAGCGATTGACGAGATTGGGCGCGTCACCGAGACGAGCGGCACGCTCATCCTTGCCACCCCCAACCTCGACTCTCTGCTCAAGCCCTGGAAAGGCGAAACGTGGATTGGCTACCAGGACCCGACGCACATTTCCCTCAAGCCCCCCGCCGAATGGCTGCAAATGATTCGCAGCGCCGGCTTCACTCCACTGCGCGTCTTTTCGGATGGCTTTTGGGATGTGCCGTACATTCGCTTTGTTCCGCCTATGCTGCAAAAACTCTTCTTTGGCTCGCTTGGCGGCTTCCAGGCAATGACGGGGCTGGTTTTCCTTCCCTATCGCTGGGGGGAAAGCGTCATTGTGATTGCAAAAAAACAGGAACACTAACATTACAGCGCAAGGTTAGTCGAACGTTACACTTGCCCTCCCGCTCCGCTTTGCTGCGGGGACGATGTGGCGGGCAAGCGCCAGGGGAGAACGTCCGCCTACGCCGAAGCGTAAAAGACGCTCTCTAGCGTCGGAGTTTGCGCTGTAATACTAATCAGTGAACAGTGATCAGTGAGCGGTAATCAGTCATTGAAAAATGAGCAACGGGATACAGCCATCTCAACCACAAGAACCCACTGTACTTGATTATTTCAAGTCTTTGTTTCGATTCGGAGGAGAACGAACAGATTTTAGCCATCAGCGGTTAGCGATTAGCCCTCCCGCTGAGGAACCGCCTCCTTCAACCCCCGTCCTGCATCCTTCTTCCTTCCCCTGGCGTTCTCTGCTTGCCTTGCTGCTTGCTCTGATGGGGCAAAACACCTTCGAGCCGCCCCTTACCACTTCGCCGCTGGGCATTGCCTTCTACCTCGCCGCTTTTGCCATGCTGGGCTGGGCAATCTATCGCGGTGAATGGAATCTTCCCCCGCTGCCCGCCGCGGCAGAAGAAGAACAAAACGACCCGCTTACTTATCGCCGGCTTCCGTTGCTCATGAGCATCCCGCTGGCGTTTTGGGCGTTTTTTCTCTTCAAAGACAATCTCTTCACTGCCTTCAACCTGACCATCTGGCTGCTGGCGGTTGCGCTTTTCGTATCTGCTTTCTGGATCAGGCAGCCCCGTTCCAAATTCTCCCTGCGCTTCAACTCCTGGACCCTGCTCCTCATCGCCGCCACCGCTCTTGTCTTCTTCTTCCGCTTCTACCAGACTGCCGCCGTCCCGCCCGAACCGTTCAGCGACCACGCCGAAAAAATCCTCGACGTGTACGACGTCTCGCAAGGGCAGACGCGCATCTTCTTCCCCCGCAACACCGGGCGCGAAGCCTTCCAAATGTACTGGACGCTGCTCATTGCCAAACTCTTCGGCAGCGGGCTTTCGTTCCTCAGCCTCAAACTTGGCACAGCCATCCTCGGCTTTCTCACGCTGCCCTTTGTCTATCTTCTCGGCAAAGAGATTGGCGGCAAACGGGTGGGGCTGATTGCCTTCCTCTTGACCGGGATTGCCTACTGGCCCAACGTCATC
Organism: Anaerolineae bacterium; assembly: GCA_037440905.1. Classification (GTDB taxonomy): domain Bacteria; phylum Chloroflexota; class Anaerolineae; order Anaerolineales; family Villigracilaceae; genus Defluviilinea. The sequence goes on from JBBITE010000058.1 coordinate 9,542, forward strand.
AGCCGCGTGGGATTGCGTTTTCCGCTCTACCCCCTCTTCGCCGCGCCGACGCTTCTTTTCCTCATCCGCGGCTTGCGGACTCGGAACCGAAACGACTTCATCCTCTCCGGCCTCTTTTTGGGGCTTGGCTTGCACGGCTACAGCCCGATGCGCATTGTGCCGTTTGTGGTGGTTGCCGCGTTCGTTTTGTACTGGCTTCATGCGCAATCCAAAGGCGCACGCAGAGATTTAGCCATCTGGCTCACCATCCTGGCGCTCACCTCTCTGTTCGTTTTTCTGCCTCTCCTGCGCTATTGGATGGATCACCCGGCGGAGTTTGGCTTCCGCGCCTTCTCGCGCCTGAGCGCAACTGAGCAGGCGCTGCCGGGACCTGCTTATGAGATTTTCTTTTCCAATGTTTGGAACGCCCTGCGCATGTTCAACCTCGACGACGGCGAGATTTGGGTGCATTCCGTAACACACCGCCCCGCGTTGGATGTAGTCTCGGCGGCGTTGTTTGCGCTGGGGGTGGCGCTGCTTCTCGTGCGTTACCTTCGCCGCCGCCACTGGCTGGACCTGTTCCTGCTCGTGTCCATTCCGCTGCTGCAGTTGCCGTCCTCGCTTTCGCTCGCGTTTCCCGGCGAAAACCCAGCGCTCAACCGCGCCGGCGCGGCGTATATCCCGGCGTTCGTTATCGGGGCGATGGCGCTCGAGGGTCTCCTCACCAGCCTCGAGCGGGGAAAGATGCGGACGGTCCTCCTGTGGAGCGTGGTTGGTTTCCTGCTGGCGGTCTCGGCATATCAGAACTATGACCTGGTCTTCAATCAGTATTACAACTCGTTCCGTCAGGGTTCGTGGAATACCTCCGACATGGGCAGGGTCATCCGCGAGTTCGAGCAGACATATGGCCGCACCGATACGGTTTGGGTTGTGCCGTATCCGCACTGGGTAGATACGCGCCTGCCGGCGGTTTGGGCGGGCATCCCTAACCGCGATCTGGCCATGTGGCGCGATAACCTGCCCTCCACGCTGGAAGTGACGGGACCCAAGTTGTTCATGGTGCGGGCAAACGTGGAAGCGCCGGAGTTCAACGACACCGCCACCCTGGATGTGTTGAAAGCGCTCTATCCCAACGGGCAATTGCGCCTATTCGACTCGGACGTGCCGGGTCATGATTTTTGGATATTTTTAGTGCCTCAATAACTTCGTCATTGCGACCCGCGAAGCGGGGAAGCAATCCCCTCGCGTAGTTGGAGATTGCTTCACTCGTTACCACTCGCTCGCAATGATGGGAAAAATATATGACACGCGAAAAACATTCCTGGATGTATGACCTTCTCTTCCTGCTGGTCTTTATTCTGGCAGGCTATTTGCGTTTGACCGGCGTCAACTGGGGCGAGGGGCAGCACCAGCACCCGGACGAAAACTTCCTGACCGGCGTGCTGGGCAGCCTGCGCGCCCAAGTCTGTGAAGATACAACCCTCTCCGTGGATGCCTGCCCGCCGCAGCAGAAACGCTGGCTCTCGCTCGGCGAATACCTCAACAGCCGCACCTCCCCCCTCAACCCCTACAATCGCGGTTACAACTTCTTCGTGTACGGCAACCTGCCGATGACCCTTGTCCGCATTGCAGCCGATGCGGGCGGGCAGTTCGATGTCAAAACGCTGGGGCGTCAATTCTCCGCCCTGGCAGATCTGTTTACCATCTTTTGCCTGTATCTGCTCGTCTCGCGCATGTATGGGCGCAAAGTAGGCGTGCTGGCCTCGCTCTTCTCCGCGTTGACCGTGATGCAGATTCAGCAATCGCACTTCTTCACCACCGACCTGTTCGTCAACGCCTTCGCCTTCCTTGCCATCTACTTTGCGGTCGAAATCATCAATCGTCCACTGTCTACCCCCCGCTCCCCACTTTCCACTTCCCTCTCTCTCCTCTCCCACCCCCTCTTCCTCCTCAGCCTCGGCTTTGGCTTTGCCTTCGGCATGGCAATGGCATCCAAAGTCAACATCTACCCGCTGGCGCTGCTGCTGCCCGGCGCCTTCGCCGTCCGCTATCTGACCGTGGACCGTGGATGGATGACCGAAGAGCCATCCAACGAAGAAACGGTCAATGGTCCATCGTCCATCGTCCACAATGTACCGTTCACTCCCCGCCGATCCCTGCTCACTGATTACTGGTTACTGATTACCATTTGCTTAATCGCCGGCGGGCTTGCCGCCATCCTCTCTTTCCGCCTCTTCCAACCCTACGCCTTCGATGGTCTGCTGCCCAACGCGGAATGGATTGCCGATATTCAGGAGCAGCGCATTCAGGCAAAGGGCGACGCCGACCTGCCCTGGAACCTGCAATGGGCGCGGCGCTCTCACTTATATTCCTTTGAAAATTTAACCATCTGGGGGCTGGGTCTGCCTCTTGGCATCCTCGCCTGGAGCGGATTCCTCTCCATGGGCTGGCGCATCCTCAAAGGCGAATGGCGTCATGCCCTGCTCTGGGGCTGGACCGCCGCCTACTTCCTCTGGCAGTCGCTCCAATTCAACCCCACCATGCGCTATCAACTGCCCATCTACCCGCTCCTCGCCATGATGGCGGCATGGTTTGTCTTTGAACTGGCAGGTTCAAACGTTGGCACGTTCAAACGTTCAAACGTGCGAACGAGTTTGGCGATCTTTCTGGGAATAACGGTGGTGGTCCTCACCGCTGGCTGGGCATTCGCCTTCCACAGCATCTACCTGCGGGATGAACCCCGTATTGCCGCCTCGCGCTGGATCTTCCAAAACGTCCCCGGCCCCATCAACATCCAATACCAGACCGCCAGCGGCGTGTACAACCAGCCGCTGCCCTTCCCCAGCGGCGGATTCATTCAGGCTGGCGCCCCCTACGAAACCACCTTCATTGCCAACACTGACGGGCTGATCCAATCCGTCACACTGGGATTCGCAGCCAACATCTCCGCTTCGCCCTCCACCCTGCGCCTGTTCCTCTCCGAACAGCCGAATCCAACTCCGGAGCAAATCCTTGCCTCCGCCGCCCTCACCGCAGACCTTGCCCCCGCCGAAGACCCGCGCGGCAGCCCCGTCACCCTGCGGCTCGACAAGCCCCTCCCCGCCTCACGCGGACAGCAATTCTTCCTGCGCTTCGAACTCGACGCCGGCCGCCTGCTCGTCAGCGGCGCCTCCGTTGTCAACGAAACCGACTACGATTACGGGCTTCCCTTCCGCATAGACGGCTACGACGCTTTTGGCGGCATCTACCGCGGCGACCTCAACCTCCAGGTCTATTGGGACGATAACGAAGACAAACTCAACCGCTTCGTCAACACCCTCGCCGAAGCCGATTACATCTTCATCCCCACCAACCACCAATACGCCCAAATCACCCGCCTGCCCGAACGCTACCCCCTCACCACCCTCTACTACCGCGAACTGATGGGCTGCCCCCTCAATGCCGACATCATCCAGTGCTACTACGAAGCCCAGCCGGGAGACTATCAGGGCAGGCTTGGCTTCGACCTTGTGGCAGTCTTCGAAACCTTCCCCAAACTGACCCTGCCCCTCGTGGGCGAAATCCAAATTAACGATCAATATGCCGAAGAGGCGTTCACCTTCTACGACCATCCCAAAGTCTTCATCTTCAAAAAGAACGCCGGCTTCGACGCCGAACAGGTGCGCGCCATCCTCAGCACCGTGGACCTGAGCAAAGTCGTCCGCCTCACCCCGCGCCAATTCGACGAATTCTCCACGCTGCTCCTCCCTCCAGAGAGACTCGCCAGCCAGCGCGCCGGCGGAACGTGGTCTGAGTTGTTCGATTACGACTGGCTGCAAAACAAATATCCGTTCATCGGGCTGCTCATCTGGTACTTCTTCATCTTCATCCTCGGGCTGGCGGTGTACCCCCTCCTTCGCCTCGCCATGCCCGGCCTGGCAGATAAAGGCTACCCCCTCAGCCGCGCCCTGGGGCTGCTGCTCTTTGCCTACCTCTCGTGGCTGGCTGGCTCGCTCGGCATCCCTTACACGCGCCCAACCATCGCGGTTGTCTTCGGGGCGCTGCTCGTCACCGGCGCGGCGCTTGGCTGGCATCAACGCGCCGAATTGCGCGAAGAATGGCAAAACCGCCGGCGTTACTTCCTGACCATCGAAGGGCTCTTCCTTGCCTTCTTCCTCATGGACTTGCTCATCCGCCTCGGCAACCCCGACATGTGGCATCCCTTCAAAGGCGGCGAGCGCCCCATGGACTTCTCCTACTTCAACGCCGTCCTCAAAAGCACCTCCTTCCCGCCCTACGACCCCTGGTTTGCGGGCGGGTACATCAACTACTACTATTACGGCTTCGTCATCGTTGGCACGCCGGTCAAACTGTTGGGAATCGTCCCCTCCATTGCCTACAACTTCATCCTGCCCAGCCTGTTTGCCATCGTTGGCATCTCCGCATTTTCGATCGGCTGGAATATAGTCGAAAGTCAAAGGTCAAACGTCGAAGGTGAGGGACATTCGACCTTTGACCTTCGACTGGTTTCCGCCCTTTCTGCCTCCGCCCTCACCATCCTGCTTGGCAACCTCGGCACGCTCCAACTCCTCTACCAAAAGATGCAGCAACTTGGCGCGGCAGGGATGTTCGACTGGAACGCCCCCTTCTTCCAGCGCCTGACGTGGGCGATTCAAGGCTTCCTCATGACTCTCCAGGGCATCCCGCTTCCCATCGGACCTGGAGACTGGTACTGGAACCCGAGCCGCGTCGTCCCGCCCGGACCCGATAACTCCATCACCGAGTTTCCGCTCTTCACCTTCCTCTACAGCGACCTGCACGCGCACATGATTGTCATGCCTGTTGCCCTGCTCGCCATCAGTTGGGCGCTGTCGGTGGTGGCGGCGCGCGGCAGGTGGAAGAATCAGGCGTCGGCGGGGTTGGGAATCGTCGTAGGCGGGCTGATTGCCGGCGCGGCGTATCCCACCAATCTCTCCGATTCGTACACCTATCTGCTCCTGTGCATCTTCGCGCTGGGGTATTCCCTCCTACGCTATTCCGAAGTGAAGAACCTCTACAAACGGATTGGTCTGGCGGTTGGCGCGGTTGCCGCGTTTTATCTGCTCGCGCGCCTGCTCTACGAGCCATACCGCCTGTGGTACAGCCAGGCGTACAGCGCCCTCGAACTCTGGCGCGGACCCTTCACCCCCTTTGCCTCCTACCTGACGATGTGGGGGGTGTTCCTCTTCATCACCGCGGTGTGGATGGCGTGGGAAACGCGCGAGTGGATGCGCCTGACGCCGCTCTCTGCTTTGCAAAAACTCAAGCCCTATCAACTGCTCATCGAAGGCGCGCTGGTGGCGCTGGTGATTCTCCTCCTTGCGCTTCAATTTCACGGTACGAGCGTGGGCTGGCTTGCTCTGCCTCTTGCGGCGTGGGCGGGTGTGTTGTTGTTGAACCCGCACCTGAGCGACGAGAAGCGCTTCGTCCTGTTCCTCATCGGCACGGCATTGTTCATCACCATCCTCGTCGAAGTGGTGGTGGTGCGCGGTGACATCGGACGGCAGAATACCATCTTCAAGTTCTATTTGCAGGCATGGCTCATGCTGGCTGCCTCCTGCGGCGCCGCGCTGGCATGGACTTTGCCCGCCGTCGTGCAGTGGTTACCCGCCTGGCGCAACTTCTGGCAGGGCATGATGATCTTCCTGGTCTCCGGCGCGCTGTTGTTCACCATCACCGGCACTTCCGGCAAAATCCGTGACCGCTGGATCATCGAAGCGCCGCACAGCCTCGACGCGATGACCTTCATGCAATACGCCCACTACGATGATTTCGGTCAACGCCTGGATTTGAGCGAGGATTACCGCGCCATTCGCTGGATGCAGGACAACGTGCAGGGTTCGCCGGTCATCGTGGAGGCAAACTGTTCGGAATACCGCTGGTGTACGCGCTTCACCATCTACACTGGCTTGCCCGGCGTGGTCGGCTGGAACTGGCATCAACGTCAGCAGCGCGTGTACACTTCCACCTGGGTGCAGGATCGCGTCAACGACGTTGGCGAGTTCTACAACAGCCTCACCGCCGCCTATGCCCGCTCTTTCCTGCGCAAATACAACGTAAAATACATTATCGTCGGTCAACTTGAACGCGCCGCTTACACCGCAGAAGGCATTGCCAAATTCGAGCAATTCGAAGGGACTCTCTGGCGCGCCGTCTACCGTGACGGGCAAACCGTCATTTATGAGGTCATGCCATGATTTTTCACATCACCTCCCGCAAGGATTGGGAAGCCGCGCAGGCAAAAGGCGCATACACCGTCGAAAGCCTGCAAACCGAGGGCTTCATCCACTGCTCGAATCTGAATCAGGTCTTGCCGGTGGCTGAAACATTCTACAAGGGACAAAGCAATCTTGTCCTGCTCATGATCGAACCCACGCTTCTAACCTCGACTTTGAAGTGGGAGCCGCCCTCCGGCGGGACTCCGCCCCCCGGCGTCCCTGCGGAAGACCTCTTCCCGCACATCTACGGTCCCATCAACCTGGATGCGGTCGTGAATGTCTTCGACTTCATCTTTGATTCCACCGGCGCTTTCCAAATGCCGGATTTCTAACATTCCACCGCAAACTTGGGCGAATGTTCGTGAGTTATGGAGTCAGCCAGTTTACTGGCGTGTTTCGGGAGCAAGCATCCCTGACCCTCCCTTTGGAGTCAGCCAGTTTACTGGCGTAATGCGGGAGCAAGCTCCCTGACCCTCCCTTTGGAGTCAGCCAGTTTACTGGCGTAATG
>JBBITE010000059.1:0-16236 GCA_037440905.1 Anaerolineae bacterium
TCGGGCGCGGGTCCGTATTCCATGGTTTTGAAGAGGTCGAGGAGGGTGGACATAATAAACTCCAATCAATAACACAAAGGCACATCAGGAGTCTTTTGATTTTCCTTCGCTTTTTTAGCGCACTTTGTGGCGAATACTCTTATCCCATCGGCATGTGATGTTTCGCGGCGTAGCGACCCGTGAGGTAGTGATACAACTGCCGCTCGAGGTCCGTCAGCAAACTGGACGCGCCGAAGCGGAATAAATTCGGCATCAGCCACTCGTCGCCGAGTTCTTCCTTCATCAGGAATTGCCAGTTCATCGCCTGCTTTGCGGAACTGATGCCGCCGGCGGGCTTGAAGCCGACCTTATAGCCAAAGCGCTCCAAATACTCGCGGATGGCGCGCACCATCACGAGGCTCACCTCCAGCGTGGCGTTGACTGTTTCCTTGCCCGTCGAAGTCTTGATAAAGTCCGAGCCTGCCATCATTGCCACCAGGCTGGCTTGATAGACCTGCTTGAGCGTGCCGAGGTCGCCTGTGGCAAGGATGGTTTTCATGTGCGCCTCGCCGCAGGCTTTGCGGAATTGGTTCAATTCATCGTAGAGGGCGCGCCAGTCGCCGGTCAACACATGGTTGCGGGCAATGACCACGTCAATTTCACGCGCGCCCGCTTCCACCGCCTGCTCGATCTCCTGAATGCGCTGCGGGAGGGGAGTTTGTCCTGCCGGGAATCCCGTTGCGACAGAGGCGACGGGGATGTCTGTTCCTTGCAGCGCCTCCACCGCATCGCGGACGCGATTCGGGTAGACGCAGACCGCAGCAACGTGGATCCGCTCTCCGTTAAGTCCGAGGCGTTCGAGCATATCGGGGCGGATGGGCTGTCTGGCTTTGGCGCACAGACGATGGACTCGTCCGGGCGTATCGTCGCCGCTCAGGGTGGTCAGGTCAATGCAGGTGACGGCGCGCAGCAGCCAGGCTGCCTGCCAATCCTTTTTGACCGTGCGCCGCTTGGGCAGGGATTCGACGCGGCGCTCCACCGCGCTTTTGTTGACGTGCGCGCCCATCACCCAATCGAGGTCGAGGGGCGTGCCGGGGTTGCGGAGGGTGTGAGAACTCATGGAAACTCCAATTCAGTGCCTGTTGTGATTATACAGCCGCCAGCCGGCAGCCATGCAGGAAGCCGAAAAACTCGTTGTAGTATTTGATGCGCTTTTCATATATACTTGTAGTACATCTCACAATACACGAGGCGGCGATGGAAACAACGTCCCTATCACATATCGGTTTTCGGTTCCCGTTTGGAGAGGAATCTTGTGAACACGAATTCAAGGTTCTCCAGGATGAGTATAAGAGATTTTACTATAACCAAAGCCGTTTCAATACCGAAGCGCTGGAAGAAGATGTTTATCTGATTGTGGGAAGACGGGGGTCTGGAAAGACCTCGCTGACGAAGTACTTTGGATTTCAGGAACATATCAAAAAGGCGCATAACATAGACGTTGACGAACCCAATATTTACAGCGGTATTTTGCAGGGCATGGCGGAAAGACAGTATCTTTCTGCGGACCTGGCAGTGATTGAAGTGGGAAAAATTTGGGATTACCTTATCTGGTCTCTTATTTTTGACGAGTTCAAGGACAGAGACAATGGGATTAAAGCCGCCAGCCTGATGGTACGCAAGGGAAGCGCTTCGCACTTTGTCTACGACCTCCTTACGGGGCTGCTGAACAAATACGTGGATGAAAGCGGACAGGTTGCCAGAGAGATTTCAGCCACTACCTCCTCGCCGATGTTCGAAAATGCCAAGAATAAGGTGCTGGAATTCACGCGCAAAGAACCGGTCATTGTGGCGATTGACACCTTTGAGCGCTACAACCGCGAAGACACAGCCATGATGATTGTCACCGCTGCGCTCATTCAGCGCGCCAATGAATTCAACATCTCCTATGCCCATTTGGGAATTCACGTCAAGGCGTTTGTTTCAGCGGAGATTTTCCCGCACATCAAGGAAAGCGTCATCACAAACACCACCAAATTCATCCGCAACCCGGTGTATTTGCGCTGGAAGCCCAAGGATCTGATCCGTTTGATCATGTGGCGCTTTTACCGTTACATGGAAGAACGTGGACACCGCCTTTCGCTGCATGAACCGGCCTGGGATAATTTCAACGACATCCTGGCAAAATTGTGGAACCCGTATTTTGGCGAAACCATTCAAAACCTGCGCGGGCGCAACGAACGAAGTTTTCCTTATATTTTGCGTCACACACAAATGAGACCTCGTCAACTGGTTGTCATTTGCAATCACATTGCCCGCCAGGCAGAGCGGGATGGAAAATTTCCCTACTTCAAGGAAGTTCCCATTGCAAAGGTCATCGCAGATTGCGAGTACGACCTGGCGGATGAGGTGCTGAATTCCTATGATTTGATTTACCCCCACGTGGCGGATATCATCACCGCCCTGACCAACGCGCCGATGCTCTTCAAGGGAAATTATCTCGATCAGGTCGCCAAGCGGACCTCCAGCGCCTGGCCCGCTGGCGCGTATTCCACAGCCGCCTTTCGCCGCGTGGTGGCTGAATTGGGCATCGTTGGCAAGGTACGCAGCAAGGATGAAGCCAGCATGATCATCGCCGCCGATTTTGAATATGCCATGCAGGACCGCCTCACCCTCACCAGCGACGATGAGTGTGTCATCCATCCAATGTTCTACTCCAAACTGCAAGTCAAAAAGAACGGCTGGATCGTCTATCCCTTCCCCGATCACGAAGATTATCAGCCACTGTTAGGCTAGACCGCCGATGATCTCCATTCGCAAATACTGGGCTATTTTTCAAATCACACTCGTCAACAGCCTGGCTTATCCGGGCGAGTTGATTGGGCGCAGCCTGATGATTGTGCCTTTCATGTGGATCTTCTATCAGTTGTGGAAGGTGACCTTCAGCGCGGCAGGCACAGAGTCCATCAACGGCATGACCTTGTACAGCACCATGTGGTACCTGATGATGGCAGAAACCATCGAACTCAGCCGCCCGCAACTGGCGCGCACCATTTCTGAAAACGTAAAAGACGGTTCCATCGCTTACATTCTCAACAAGCCTTATAACTTCCTGCTCTACCAGTTCAGCAACTCAATGGGCGAGACTCTCTTCCGCACCGGCATGAACGCCCTCTTCGGCGGGCTGGTGGTCTGGTGGATGGTGGGAGCGCCGCCCGCGCCCGCCGGCTGGCTCTTTGCGCTTGCTGCTCTGCTGGGGACATGGATCATCAACTTCTGTATTACCTGCCTGATCGGTTTGTCGGCATTTTTGGTGGAGGAGGTCTCGCCGTTCATGTGGATTTACCAGAAATTCGTCTTCATCCTGGGCGGCTTCCTCATCCCGCTCGATTTTTACCCCGCCTGGCTTCAGAGCATTGCCAAATCCCTGCCCTTTGCCTATATGATTTACGGACCTTCCAAATTATTTGTTGCGCCTTCGGTGGAACTGTTTGCAAACGTCATCACCCTGCAACTGGCTTGGATCCTTGCGCTGGGGTCGCTGCTCGTGTTTGCCTACCGCCGCAGTGTGACCTATCTTACGGTCAACGGCGGGTGATCCTCTTTCCCGCGAAACGCTTCTATGACTCACCTCAAATTTCTCTTCGCCATTTGGAAAGCCAACCTGCAATCTGTGATGGAGTACCGCATCTCGTTTCTGACGCAGGTGGTGGGGATGATGCTCAACAACTTCATCTACTTTGCGATTTGGCTCCTCTTCTTCGACCGCTTCAAGGATGTGCGCGGATGGGGCGCCAGCGACATGTACGTCACTTTCGGGGTGCTTGCCAGCGCGTTTGGGCTGGTATCGCTCTTTTTCGGCAACGCCTTCGTGCTGGGCGATATTGTCAATAACGGCCGGCTGGATTATTACCTCTCGCTGCCCCGCCCGGTGCTGCTCCATGCCGCCGCCAGCCGCATGATTACCAGCGGCTTGGGCGATTTCACCTACGGCTTCGTCAGTTATGCGCTTTCGGGTCAATTCACCTGGGACGGTCTGCTGCGCTTTGTGCTTGCCATTCTGCTAGCGGCGGTGGTGTTTGCGTCTTTTCTCATCCTGGTCAACAGCCTGGCATTTTGGGTGGGTATCGTCTCCAGTTTCACCAACCTGATGATCAACGCCATGCTGACCTTTGGAATTTACCCCATTACGCTCTTCGATAACTACGCCAAACTCATCCTGTTCACGGTCATTCCTGCCGCGCTGATGGGCGCTGTGCCGGCGGAGTACATTCGCGGCGCAACCTGGCAAACTCTGGCGGAACTTTTGGCTGGGGCGGGGATTCTGCTTGGGCTGGCGGTATTCGTTTTCAGGTCGGGGTTGAAGCGTTATGAATCGGGCAGCGCTATTCAGGTTGAGGTGTAGGTCAAAACTCTGATGCAGGCGGCAGAAGGTTACAGGGGCATCCTGCAGGCGGTTTGCGGGTGAATTTCTGGTATAATCTCGGCTCGTGACTGGTCCTGCAAGCGGTTTTTGACAAACGACTGCGAGCATGGAGACCTGCACGGGGCGAATGAAGCGCCCCAGCCTACAGAAAGGAACGCAAACGTCATGCCCTTACAGAAAGAAGTAAAGGCGGAACTCATCTCGAAGTACCACCGTCATGACAGCGATACCGGCTCTCCCGAAGTGCAAATCGCCATCCTGACGGGGCGCATCCAGCAGTTGACCGATCACCTGCGCGCCAACAAAAAAGACGAGTCCTGCCGCCGCGGGCTTCTCAAACTGGTCGGACAGCGCCGCCGCATGCTTACCTATCTGCGCAAAGTGGATTACAAGCGGTATCTGGCAGTCACCGAAAGTTTGAACCTGCGCCACAAATAAGTGTGTACTTTGTAGGGGCGGAGCCATCTCCGCCCCTACGCATTTCATCCGCCGTCAGGAATTGAACAGCGCGAATGACCCCGGTCATTCTCACTCTTCAGTCCCTGACTCAAGGCGGAAACCAATTTTTAGGGCTTGCATTGACCACAAACAACTAACCGGCAATTCTGCACACACGCGAAGAGAAGAAAGGCTTTGCGCGTTTTACGCTTGCCTGTGGTCGCTGCAGGCAGTTTAGGAGACAAAATGAAACCCGAATCAAAGAAATATTCAACCATTGTTGGGGGGCAAACCCTCACTTTTGAAACCGGCAAACTCGCCGGCCAGGCAGGCGGCGCCGTGACCTTCGGCACAGCCGAGTCCATCGTCTTTGCCGCCGCCACCATGGGCGATGTGCGCGAAGGGATTGACTTCTTCCCGCTCAGCGTGGAATATGAAGAAAGGCTCTACGCCGGCGGAAAAATCCCCGGCTCCTTCTTCCGCCGCGAAGGCAAAGCCTCCACCGAAGCCATCCTCACCGCCCGCCTCACCGACCGCCCCATCCGCCCGCTGTTTCAGGATGGGATGCGCAACGAAGTGCAAGTCATCATCTATTCCTACTCTTCCGACGGCGTCAACCCGCTGGATATCCTCGCCATCAACGCCGCCTCCGCCGCCATCATGATTTCGGATATTCCCTGGAACGGACCTATCGGCGCAGTGCGCGTCGGACGCGTAAACGGCGAATTTGTCATCAACCCCACCTTCGCCCAAATGGACGCTTCGGATTTGGACCTGCGGATTGCCGGCACCAAAGACGCGATTCTCATGGTCGAGTGCGGCGCCGACGAAATCCCCGAAGATGTGATGGTGCAAGCCCTCGAACTGGGACATAAAGCCATCCAACCGCTGATTGATTTGCAGCTGCAAATGGCAGCAGAAGTTGGAAAGCCAAAACGCCAGGTGGAACTTTTCCTCCCCAGCGAGGAGATCAAGAAAAAGGTCTTCGAGCGCGTCAGCGGACCGATGAACGAACTGCTCGAAAAACCGCTTTCCAAGACCGAATTCTACAGCGGCATGATGGCGATCCGCGAGCAGGCAGAAGCCGAACTATGCGCCGTGCCGGAAGGTACAGACCCCGCTAACGCCATCCCCGTCAACATGTTCCGTGAGGCGTTCGAGATGGCGGAGCAGGCGGTTGTGCGGGAACGCATCCTCAGCCTGGGCAAACGCCCCGACGGACGCACGCCGACGGAAATCCGCCCGATTTGGTGCGAGGTCAACGTCTCGCCACGGGCGCACGGAACCGGGTTGTTTACGCGCGGCGAAACCCAAATCCTGTCATTTGTCACGCTCGGCACGCTGGGCGAGGCGCAGGAGTTGGATAACCTTTCCCCCATTGAAACCAAACGCTACATGCACCACTACAACTTCCCGCCGTTCAGCACGGGCGAGGTGAAGCCTCTTCGCGGGCAGAGCAGGCGCGAGGTCGGGCATGGAGCGTTGGCTGAGCGTGCGCTGGAACCGGTCATTCCGAGCGAAGAGTCGTTCCCTTATGCCATCCGCGTCGTGTCCGAAGCGTTATCTTCCAATGGCTCGACCTCGATGGGTTCCGTCTGCGGTTCGACCCTGGCGCTGATGGACGCCGGCGTTCCGATCAAAGCCCCCGTTTCAGGTGTGGCAATGGGGCTGATTACCGACGCAAGCGGACGTTACAAAATCCTGACCGACATTCAAGGCACCGAGGATCACCTCGGCGATATGGACTTCAAAGTGGCGGGAACGGCAAAAGGCATCACCGCTCTGCAAATGGACATCAAAATCAGCGGCTTGAGCGCACAGATGATGAAAGAGGCGCTCGAACAGGCGCGTGAAGCGCGCATGCACATCCTGGAGAAAATGCTGGAGGTCATCCCCGCTCCGCGCCCGCAGCTCAAGGAGCACGCGCCGCGCATCATCACGGTGAAGATCCCGGTGGATAAGATTGGCGCGCTGATTGGTCCCGGCGGGAAGAACATCCGCGCTCTGCAGGAAGAAACCGGCACCAAAATTGACGTGCAGGAAGACGGCACGGTGTACATCGCTTCGACCGATGGCGCCGGCGCAAAGATCGCCCAGGAACGTGTCGAATCGCTGGGCGAGAACGCCGTCATTGGCAATATCTACACCGGCAAGGTCGTGCGCATCGAGTCGTTTGGCGCGTTTGTGGAGATTCTGCCTGGAGTGGATGGTCTTGTTCACATCTCGCAGTTGGACAGCGAGCGCGTCAACAAAGTGGAGGATGTGGTCAACATGGGGGATGAAATCACGGTGATGGTGACCGATATTGACCCGCAAGGCAAGATTCGCCTCTCGCGTCAGGCTGTGCTGGAAGGCTGGTCTGCCGAGGAGGCGCGCGAAAAAGACCAGCGCAAACCCGGCGGCGGAGGACGCCCAGGCGGCGGACGCGGTGGCGACCGTGGAGGCAGCAGGGGCGGCGACCGGCGCGGCGGACGGGATCGCAGATAGAACACAAAAGACTTCCGAGGGTTCGAACCTTCGGAAGTCTTTTTTATATCTTCAGCGAGAGGATGCGCTCCTCTGTCGGACAGTTTTGCGGATTACAAATTAATCGAGCAATGCCGTGGCGTAAGATTTATCTTGCGCCCCTATACACGGGCAGCAACCTTCATGCTGCGCCACAAATTATCAGGGATGGAAACTTACACAATCAACATCGCATCGCCAAACGAATAAAAGCGGTAGCCTTTCTGGACGGCGATTTCGTATGCCTGAAGGATGTTCTCCCGCCCGGCAAAGGCGCTGACCAGCATAATGAGCGTGGATTTTGGCAAATGGAAATTAGTAATCATCGCGTCCACAATTTTGAATTGGTAGCCGGGGATGATGTAGAGAGAAGTCGGTCCAGAGTAAGGGGAGAGGGGAGAGTGAAGATTGGCGGCGGTTTCAAGGGTTCTCACAGACGTTGTACCAACTGCAATGACCCGCCCGCCAGAGGCTTTTGCTTGATTAATCACATCCGCCGTCTGCTGGGGCAGTTCACACCATTCAGTATGGATTTTGTGTTCTGCGGGGTCGTCCTCAGTCACCGGGGCAAAGGTATCGAGACCGACATGCAGGGTGACGTAGGCAAACTTTACGCCCATGCCTTGTAACTCGTCCATGAGGCGCGGGGTGAAGTGCAAGCCGGCGGTCGGGGCGGCGGCGGAACCGGGCTCGCGGGCATAGACGGTCTGATAGCGTTCGGGGTCTTTGAGTTCTTCATGGATGTAAGGCGGAAGCGGCACATGCCCCACTTTTGGGAAATACGGTTCGATGGGTTCGGAAAAGCGAATGAGGCGCTGCGAACCGTTCAACACCTCCAGGATTTCGGCAATGGGACCTTGTTCTTCCACCTCGACCTTTTTGCCTACACGCAAACCCTTCCCTCCTACCAACGCTTCCCACGTGACCTCGTCCCGCCGGCGCAGGAGCAGCAATTCCACCCGTCCGCCGCTTTCTTTTCTGGCGAAAATTCGGGCTGGGATGACTCGCGTTTGATTGAGAACGAGCAGGTCATTCGGGCGAAGGTACTCGCCTATCTCGCGGAAGATGCGGTGCTCCAGGTGCGGCGTTCCATGTTCCAGCTTCCGCGTTTCACGTTTCAGGACGAGGAGGCGGGAAGAGTCTCGCGGCTCAAGCGGCGTTTGCGCAATGGAGGATTCGGGGAGGTGGTAGTCGAAGTCGGAGGTTTTCACTGAGTAAATTGTAATTGGTAATTGGAGATTGGAAATTTTTCGGGCTGGCAATAACTCACTTCTTCAACAGACGGATGATCACATTCAACAGGATCGTCAACACCACCGAGACCAAAATCGAACTGGCGAGCGGAAAGTAAAACGAGAACCCCTCGCGTTCGATGCGGATGTCGCCCGGCAGACGACCGAGCGGAATCCCGAACTTCGCGGCGAGGTATATACCTCCCCCAACCAGCAAAAGAATTACCCCAGCAATCATCAGGGTACGAGCAATGGATTCCATTGGTCTATCCTTGTGAAATCAACTCTTCGATTTCTCGTAGAACCTGCTCCAAAGTTGGGACACCAGAAGGTTGCACGTTTCCGCCCTTTACATGTTTACTGATGCGGAAACGTAGAGACCGATTTATAGTGCGCAGTATTATCATAGCGGAATACCAGCGTGCCATCTGCTTTCTGGTAGTGATAAGCATATATGACCTTTTGCATGGGCAGGCGCATGTCAATCAATTCGCGGAAGAACAACAGAGACGATCCATCCCGAAATTCAACTTCCCCTCGAACAGCCGATCAATTCCCCGCGCTTTTCAAGATTCACATCCGACGATTCGACAAACGGCAAACTGGCAAGCAGATCCAATATTGCCTGGAAATACTGCTCAATCAATTTTTGCCTCGTGCAGGGACCGATATTGTCGTTCCAGCAGGCGCAAAGCCGTGAGTTCCATATTCCAATCTATCATTAATTATAGCAACCTCGGCTGCCCCTCCTCGCGCCACTCCAGCCCCAAATGTTCATAGGCAGATTTTGTCGCCACCCGTCCCTGCGGGGTGCGGTCGAGGAAGCCCAACTGCAAAAGATACGGCTCGACCACATCCATGATAGTGTCCTGTTCCTCGCTGATGGAGGCGGCGATGGTGTTCAAGCCCACCGGCCCGCCGCCATATTTTTCGATGATGGTGCGCAGGACGCGGCGGTCCACATCGTCGAGCCCGAGCGGGTCCACTTGCAGCAGGTCTAATGCTTCTTTCGCCACTTCGCGGGTGATGACGCCATCGGCGCGCACCTGGGCATAATCGCGGACACGGCGCAGGAGACGGAGGGCAATGCGCGGCGTTCCGCGCGCGCGCTTCGCCACTTCGCCGATGCCTGATTCATCCGCCCGAACCTTGAGCATCCCCGCCGCCCGCGCCACAATTTGACGCATTGCCTGGAGGTCGTAGTAATCCAGACGATAGACTGCGCCAAACCTCGCCCTCAGCGGAGCGGTGACCAACGCCAGCCGCGTCGTTGCGCCGACCACGGTAAAGCGCGGCAGTTTCAAGCGGATGGAGCGCGCTGAGGGTCCCTTGCCAATCACGATGTCCAAGGCAAAGTCTTCCATGGCGGGGTAAAGCACTTCTTCCACCGCGCGCCCCAGGCGGTGAATTTCGTCAATGAAGAGCACATCGCCCTGGCGCAGGTTGGTGAGAATGGCAGCGAGGTCGCCGGCGCGCTCGATGGCGGGTCCCGCCGTGACTTTGACGTTGACTCCCATTTCGTTGGCGACGACGTGCGCGAGGGTGGTCTTGCCGAGGCCGGGCGGTCCGTAAAAGAGGACATGGTCGAGGGCTTCGCCGCGTTGTTTGGCGGCGGAAATCAGAATGGACAGATTTTCTTTCACCTGATCCTGCCCGATGAGGTCGGCGAGTTTTTGAGGGCGCAGGGCGTTGTCGGCGCGGTCATCGGGTTTGGATTCGGGGTCGAGGGGACGAGGAGTCGGCATGGGGGAGATTATAGCAAATAAACCAGAAGCAGGTTCCGGCGGAGGGTGAAGCGGAAGCGTCTCCAATATAAAAAGAGGGACGGCTGACCATGCCGTCCCGGAGGTGATGCGGTGCGCGGGTCATTCCAGCGGTTCGAAGGTGACTTCAACGGTCATGCCCCATTTGAGGCGCGGGTCGGTTTCTTCGACGTTGATGTAAACGGTGTAGATCACGTCGCCGCTTTGAAGGTAGGATGCGCCGCTGATTTGCGCCACGACGCCTTTGAGCGTGAGGTCGGGCAGGGCATCGGGAGTGAAGGTGACGGCTTGGGCGGGGGCGATGTGGACGACTTCGAGTTCGGTGATGTCGCTGGTTTCGATGATCCAGGCGGAGGGATCAGCCACGCTCACGGCGCGGGTTTCGGGACCAACCTGATCGCCAACGTTGATCGCCACATCCATCACGATGCCATCGAAGGGGGCGGTGAGGATGTAATTGGAGAGCGCGGCTTCTGCTGCGGCAAGTTGGGCTTTGGCGTTTTCAAGGCGCGCCTGCGCCAGGGCAAGTTGATCCTGGTTTGCGCCCTCGGCGGAGATTTCCCATTGGTGTTTGGCTTCGGCTTCGGCAGCCAGGGCGGCATCGAGCGCGGCGCGGGCGGTATCATGTTCGCGCTGGATTTTTTCAAGTTCGGCAACGGCGTTGTCGTAGTCGCGCTGGGCGGCGCGGAGGGTATCTTCGGCGGTTTTGCGTTTGGTGTTGCTGGGGTCGAGGTCTTTGTATTTGTCGAACTCAGTTTGAGCGTCTTCCAGGTCTTGTTTGCGTTGGTTGACCACCGCCTGCTGGTCGTCGAGGCGGTTTTGAATGTCGCGCGGGTTGATGTCGTTCCATTTTTTCTGCGCTTCAGCGCGGGCGATTTGGGCTTTTTGGTAGGCGTCCCAGGCGGCGGCGCGGTTGGCGGCGCCGGTACGGGTGAGGGTGTCGAGTGCCTGCTGGGCGCTGAGGAGTTCCAACTTTGCGGCGGCAAGCCCGGCTTCGGCTTGGGCGGCGTTGGAAAGGCGCGCGAGCACATCGCCCTTGCGGATGGTGTCGCCGATCTTCACGTTGACTTGTTCGACGATGCCGCGCGCCTGAAAGGACAGGTTGGCAGCGCGGATGGGTTTGAGGTGCCCTTCCGCAACGACAGCATTGGGTGAAGCGGCGGCGGAGGCGGGGGTGTCGGTGGCGGCGGGAGCCGCTCCCTGGTTGGCGCAGGCGGTGAGGCTCAACGCCAGAAGGAGGGTGAGCAATATCAGTTTGTGAGGTGTTTTATTCATTGTCTGTTCCTTTTCGATAGCGATAGAGGCTCGTCAAATCGCGTTTTGGTAAAGTATTGGCTATGGAGTGCGTTATGCTCATTCAAAGAACCATCCTGCTATTCGTATGCCAGCACTTCCCGAATGGTGAGGCGTGCCGCGTTGCGCGCCGGCAGGACGCTCGCAACGGCAGATAAGACCAGAACCAGCCCCAGCCAAATGGCATAGCCCAGATAGGTGAAGACGACAGCGATGGGCGTTTGAAACACCGCCAGGCTGACGATGTAGGACAGCCCGTAGGTAAAGGGAATGGAGAGAAGGATTGCCAGCGCAAAAGAGATCATGCCGATCACCACGCCTTCGGCAATGACCGTGCGCATGACGGCGCGGTCATCTGCGCCGATGGCGCGGGTGATGCCGATTTCGCGCGTCCGCTCCAGCACGTTCATGCCCATGGTGCCGGTCAACCCCATCGAGCCGACGATGGCGGTGAGAATCGCCATGATGAGCAAAAAGGTGACGAGAATATCCAGGCTTTCGACAGCCACATCCAACGAAGCGCTGCCTGCTTGAGCCACGCGTACTTTGAAGCCTTTGTCACGCAGGTATTTGTCTAATTCTTCGGCTTTGGCATCCTGATAGGGGCGGTCATGCCGGGCGGTGACCACACGGTAGGAAAATGCACGGTTTGCCTGCTTGTTCATCACCGAGATGTACTCGAAGGGGGCATAGCCGATGATGCCTTCCTGATCCACAAACTTGAAGAAGCCAACCACCTGCCAGGTTTCGTCACGTCCGTTGATGCGCAGGGTGATGAAATCGCCGGTCTGCAAGCCCGGCAGCGATTGTTTCAGTCCCTCGCTGACCGCCATTTTGCGGACATCCTGCGGCTGAATCCAGCGTCCTTCGACGAGGATAGGCTGCACGAGGCGGCTGTCGGCGGGAGGCGCGAGCAGCGTGAGATTTTCTACGACATTCTCATTCGCGTCCAACACTTCGCCGCTGGCAAACTGCCAGCCTTCCACCTGAACCACTCCCTCTACGCTGCCCACCACCTGCTTCACTTCCTCCAGGCGATAGGGCTGATCGAAATCGAGGGTCACGTCGGCGCGGAAGTATTTTCCAATCTGCCCGATGTAATCGTGCAGTGTCACACGCACGTTGAACACGGCGATGAAGATGGCGCCGCCCATCGTCAGGGTGAAGAGCGTGAGCGCCAGGCGGCTCTTGCGGCGGAAGGTGTTCCGCAGCGAAATGATGAATGGACGCGGGATGTGGATTCCGCGGGCGGCGAGCAGACGAGTCACCTTGATCTGCGCCCAATCGAACCACGAAAGACGCATCTCTCCGTCTTTGAACTGAATCTTCTCTTCTCCCACGTCTCCGCTGAGAGCGCGCAGCACGGTAATGCGCGAGCCGTTTACCACAGGCGCCAGCCCTGCAATGAGCGGCACCAGCAGCCCCACCGCAACCTGGATGAAGAACGGCAGCGGCAGGAGGCGGTATCCGAGCAGATTGAAATCCAGCTGGCTGGCGATGAAGGATGCCAGTTGATAGGCGCCGATTCCGCCAAAGGGAACGGCAAGCAGCAGCGCCAGAATGCCAAACGCCATGATGAGGACGATGTACATTTCGAAGACTTGGCGTCGCTGCCCGCCGACCAGTTTCATCACGCCGATGTGGCGCAAATGCTGATTGAGCAGAGCGCTGAGGGTGTTCGAAATCAGCGAACTGGAGAGGAAGACGATGAGAACACCCAGCGCCAGCAAGATGCCCAAAATGGCATTGACGGTGCTCGCCAGGGGGTGACGGTGTGTTTCAGCATAACGCGAACGCACGACGAACACGCCCGATTTTTCGACTTTGTCTTTCAACTCGGCGCCCACTTCGCGGATGTAGTGCGGGTCGTCGCCGTTGCCAGCCACCCGCACGAGCAGGCGGTTGTACAACCTGGGTTGACCCAGATACGGCAGGGTATCGGTGGTGATGTAGCCAAAGGGCGAGGCGAGGAAGTCGCCGGCGCCGGCCGCGGTATCCTGCACAATGCCAACGACAGGCATCGTTTTGGTAGAGCCGTCGGGGAGTTGAAATTCGAGGAGGCCGCCCACGCTCACGTCGAGGTCACGAAGCGCATCTTTTTCGAGCAGCACTTCCCGTTTGGCTGGGGCGGGCTTCCCCTCTAGAGGGTTGAGCAGGTTGATGGTGTTGTCTTCGAAACTGTCGAATGCCACCATGTCGAGGGCGGTCCATTTTTCGGTGCCAGGCACGCGCACCCGCATGTTGAAGACGCGCCGCGCTTCGGCATCTGCCACGTGCCTGTGGTTTTGCACAGCCGAAAGCACAGCGTAGTCGAAACTGGATGTGCGCATCTCGATGTTGGCGGGACGATTCACCGCAAAGGAGACACTCATGTCGTTCGAGATGATTTGATAGGCACCGGCAATCACGCCAATGGAAAAGACACCCACCGCAATGGACAACACCACCAGCAGGGTGCGCGCTTTGTTATCGAGCAGGTCGTGAAGGATTTTCCGCCAGCGAGGTCTCATGCGTGTTATCTCCTGCGAAACAGAGAGAGGAATCCGCGCGCGGCGCGGCTGTCTGCCGCGCGGTGTTGTTTGAGCCTCTCCTGCACAATTTTTCCTACCGCTTCGGCTGTAATGGGCGATTGATCCATCACGCGCTTGAAGTCTTCGCGGCGAATGGTCAGCACTTCGACGGGGCCGCCGGTGCCGGCGCGCACATTGGCAATGGATTTGCCGCCGCGCATTAGTTCGATTTCACCAAAGAACTCGCCGGGCTGCAGGCGGGAGATGATGGTCTCGCCGTGCTTGCGGTCGAGCAGCACCACTTCCACTTCGCCTTTTTGAATCATAAAGAACTTTTCCACGTGTTCATCGCGCGAAATAATGGTGGCTTTTGGGGGGTACACTTCGGTTTGGGCGAGTTTGGTAAATTCCATCATGTGACGATGCCGCAGCCAGGGCAGGGCTTTGGCAACCGTTTCGTTGATTAATTCGCCGTCGGAAATGATGATATTGCGCGTGGTGCGCGAGGTGAGCGAGGGGTCATGCGTCACCATCACAATCGTCTTGCCGCGGCGCGAAAGTTCCTCGAACAGGTCAATGATGACAGTGGCAGATTTGGTGTCGAGGTTGCCCGTCGGTTCGTCTGCCACTAGCAGAGGCGGGTCGCAGGCAAGGGCGCGGGCAATCGCCGCCAGTTGCTGCTGGCCGGTGGAAACGAGCACCGGCAGTTTGTTGGCAAACTTTTCCAGCCCCACCAGTTCGAGCAATTCCATGGCGCGTTTGGGGCGCAGGTCGAAATCGTACATTTCGGCGTAATCCATGGGCAGCATCACGTTTTCGAGCAGGGTCAGCATGGGCATCAACTGGAAGAATTGAAAGACAATGCCCAGATTGCGCCCGCGCCAACGCGAACGCTGGCTTTCGGTCACGCCGGTGTAAATATCCGTCCCGCCAATGACGACCCGCCCCGCCGTGGGGTGGTCAATACCGGTAATCATGTTGAGCAGGGTGGATTTGCCGCTGCCCGATTTACCTACAATCGAGACAAACTCGCCACGGTTGATGGTCAGGTCTATGCCTTTGAGGACGGTAAACTCTCCCGCCGCGGTTTTGAAGGTCTTGACAACGCCGTGCATGTCAATCATGGCGTCAGCGGAGGTCATGGCATGTTGGACAGAAACAGGCTGAGGCGAAGAACGACGCGGACTCATCTCTTGCGCCTCCCAACGGACCTGAGGCCTGATTCCGTGAAATCCGCCTCTTCCAACTCCCCATCGGTAATCCGCAACGTGCGCGAGAAACGCGGCGCCAGCGATTGGTCGTGCGTTACCATGACAATCGTCTTCCCCTGCTCTTGGACCAGGCGCTGGAAGAGTTCGAAGATGTGATCGGCAGTAACCGAGTCGAGGCTGCCGGTGGGTTCGTCGGCGATGAGGATGGGCGGGTCGTTTGCCAGCGCGCGGGCAATGGCAACGCGCTGCTGCTGCCCGCCGGAAATGAGCGCGGGGAGTTTATCGGCATGTTCTTCGATTTCAACCAACCGCAGCAGTTCAAGGGCGCGTTCGCGCGAGGTTTTGGGGTGAAAGTTGCCGCATAAATCCATGGGCAGGGTAATGTTTTCGACCAACGTCAGCATGGGAAGCAATTGAAACGACTGGAAGACGATGCCCATGGTCTTACCGCGCCAGAGGGCAACTTCGTCTTCTTTCAGGGTATGCACAGAAACCGCAGCGCCATTAGCGCGGACGATGACCTCCCCGTCTGTGAGGTGATCTACGCCGGTGATCATGTTGAGCAGAGTAGATTTGCCCGCGCCAGATTTGCCGATGATGCCCACAAATTCCCCTGCTTTGACCTGCATGGAGATACCCTTCAGCGCCGGGAAATCGCCCGCCGCCGTGGAATACACTTTGACGACCTCGCGCAATTCGATCAGGCTGGGTTGTGCGGTGGAGAGGCTGTGGGTTGAGAGAGCGCTTGGGAAAGACACACGTTCCTCGTTGATGGTGGAATGCAGGGAATGAGGTGAAAAATTACTCACCTTAGAGAGCGTTTTAAACTACCTCTACTGCGCGTAAGCGACGTTCTCTAACCTCACTGGATGCGCTAGA
>JBBITE010000060.1:0-15122 GCA_037440905.1 Anaerolineae bacterium
TTGCCGCCTGTGACGAAGCACTTGATACCTGTGCCGTTCAGGCGTTCCTCCGCAAGGCTGACCCAATTGATGAGTTTCTGCCTGGCCAGCTCGTTGAACAACGCGGCGACGGCTTTCGGGTCGGCTTGCAGGTTTTTGAATTCGTCCTCTTCCATCACTTTGTAGTAAAAGCCAAGAATATCCAGTTTCCCCATTAGCCCTTTCAATTCGTCTTCGGTTGCGAGATGTTCGACTCGTCCCTGCACAGTGGCGCGATAATGTCCATTCGGCTCTTTGATGATAGGTATCATCAATTTGCCTTGAATATCTCCGCCCATGACAATGACATTTACATCATAAAACTTGCCCGCATTGATGAACTTACGGAAGGTGCGCTCTGAGCCGTGCAGATCCGTGGCGAAAAACAAGCGGGTAGGCTTTTTGCTTGGTTTGCGGGAAAATAATCTCATTGGGTTCTCCTGGAATGCGGGAACATCAGGTAATCAAGGGGAATGGGTAGAGAGGTACACAGGTAAACAGGTAGACAGGTAAAAAGGTAAACAAAACCTGCCTGACTTGTGTACTTGTCTACTTGTCTACATGTATACCTCTACGTGTGTACGTGTCTACGCATGTACATACCTGACCGTCAGGCATGGATAGGCTTGGGTTCAGCAACCAGGCATTTCACGGAGTGCGAATCGAGGTCGTCCAGCGCCGAGGGGTCGAAACCGTTATCGGTCACCAGTATGTCAATTTCATCAATTGTGGCAATTTGAAAATTGGAAACCACTCCCCACTTACTATGATCGGCAGCGATGATAATTGAACCTTTGGTGCGCTCGATCATGCGTCTTACCACATCCGCCTCGCCATTGGTCGGCACAGTGCAGCCATGTTTCAGCGAAATTCCATCTACGCCAAGAATGGCTTTATTGGCATATACCATGCTTAGATTCTCCACTGCGAGGTGACCCGCAAGGGAATTGGAACGGGATTGGAATTCACCGCCGGTGAGATAGTAACAAAAGCCGGGATTGCCGAGTTCCATGGCCGCGTTGACGTTATTGGTGTACACGATGATGCTGGGGTCTTGCCGGATATGGAGAAGTACCTGTGTAGCAGTCGTGCCGCTGTTGATAAAAACAATATCACCCGGTTCGATTAGCGAGGCGGCAAGTTCGCCGATCAATCGCTTCTCTTCCGGGTGATGCTGAGCCCTTTGTTGATATTCTTGTTCCAGCACCATACGCTGGCTAAGAATAGCGCCCCCATGTGTGCGTTCAAGAATACCCTTCTGTTCAAGCCATTCCAAGTCGCGGCGCACTGTGGCTTCAGAAGTAGCCAGCAGTTCACATAAATCTGCAGTTCGGGCAATTTGATGAATTGCCAGATACTCCTGAATTTTCTCTCGCCGTTGTGCTGGAATGAGAGATTTACTCATTGAAATATCTCAAATTGAAAGAAAATGCACATTTTAGTTTCGGATTATATAGGAATCTGATGAACTTTGCAAGTTTTTGTTTTTTTCATTATAATATTGTCAAAACATTGCAAAAATGTCAACTCGGAGAAGGATATGACAAACACTTCCGTTGGGATGGGTGAACAAAACAGCGCAGAGCGCGAAAAATTTGAAAACGAGTTGAAAGCGATACTCCAAGCCAGCGAACGCGAAGGCATTCTGCTGAGGGTGATTGGGTCGCTGGCTTTTCAAATGCACTGCCCGCAATTTGGATACCTGCAAGCCGCTTTAGGAAGAGCCTACACCGACATTGACTTTGCCGCATATAAAAAACAGAACAAACAAATTTCGGACTTAATGGCAAAAATGGGATACACCGAAAACCGCGAAGTATTCATTGCAACAGAAGGTGACCGTGCGATCTTCGATAAACCGACGGCGGGGCTGCACGTGGATGTCTTCTACGAAAAACTTGATTTCTGTCACACAATTTACTGGCAAAATCGCCTCGAAGTGGATTCACCAACCATTCCGCTGACGGAGCTGCTGCTCGAAAAAATGCAGATTGTGAAGATCAACGAGAAAGATATCATTGACACGATTATGCTGTTGCTCGAACACCCGCTGGGGGAAACTGACCACGAAACTATCAACGTTAAACTAGCAGCGCAATTATGTGCGAATGAATGGGGGTTATGGAGGACAACGACGATGAATCTCAAAAAAGTAAAACAACTTTCCCAGCATTACGACCAACTTACCTTAGAACAAAAACAAAAAGTGGCAGCACAGGTAGATGCCATTTTGACGCGACTGAATGACGAACCCAAGCCGTTAGCATGGCGTATCAGAGACCGGGTAGGAGACCGGGTCAAATGGTACAAAGATGTAGATGAGTTATAAGGAGGTATTGTGACAACATTGGTCAAAGACCTTATGCACCCGGGCATTCTCACCTGCAAGCCCGATGCGACTCTTGGGCAGGTGGCAACCCTGCTCGACCAAAACCAGGTTCATGCGTTGTTCGTCACCGACCGCGATGGGCGCATCATGGGGGTCATTTCGGATTTTGATCTGCTCGCCGGCGAATGGCTTTCTGCCGACCTCGAAAGTTTGGAAGCGATGCGAAAACTCACCGCTTCTGACCTCATGACCCAGCCGGTTGACTCCATCGAAGCCTCCCTCCCCTTGAAGACTGCCGCCTCGCTCTTTGCACAAAAAGGTGTGGGGCGGTTTTTGGTGACGGAAAACGGCAAACCGGTGGGGGTGATTTCCCTTTCCGATTTTGTTGCCAGCCTGAGCCGTCACATCAAAACCAAACGCGATACCGTCGGCGATGTGATGTCTGATGCCATCCTCGTCTGCCGCGGCAAGACGCCGGTCCTCTCCGCTGCGCGCGCCATGACCTCCGCCGGCTGGCGGTCGGTGCTGGTAGTGGACGCCAATGGAAAGGTGCTGGGTGTGGTCAGTGGTCACGATCTTTTGCCCCTCGTGCAAAACGGCGTGGACGAAACCCTCACGGTCCGTGATGTGATGCACCCCGCTCTGACCATTGACATCAACGCCAGCCTGCGGGAGGCAGCAGATAAGATGATCCACAATCATCACCACCGCCTGGTCGTAATTGACAGCCAAGCCCCCGATGCTTTTCCTCTGGGGGTCATTTCGTCATTTGATATTGTGGCGGAAATGGCGCGCCCCGACTCGGTCTGGCAGAAGTAGCGTTGACCATAGATCGTAGCGAGGCGACATCATCCATCGTCCATCCTCCATCGTCTATTGTCCATTTTCCATTGTTGCTATCAGGAGACTTTCATGTCCGAATTTCCAACACAGGCGCAGGTTGTTATCATTGGGGGCGGCGTGGGCGGGGCGAGTATTGCCTATCACCTCACGCTTATGGGCTGGAAAGATGTCGTCATTGTGGAGCGGCACGAACTGACAGCCGGCTCCACCTGGCATTCGGCGGGGTTGGTAGGGCAAATGCGTTCAGACGCCAACCTGACCCGCATGATGCACTACAGCACCGATCTCTACCGCAGGCTCAAAGCGGAGACGGGGGTGGATACCTCCTGGCGCGAAGTGGGCGGCGTGCGCCTTGCCTCCTCCGCCGAACGCCTCGAAGAGACAAAACGCCTCGTGGGTATGGCGCGTTCTTTTGGCGTGCCGATGGAACTGATCACCCCAAAAGAAGCGCAGGAACTCTTCCCGCTAATGGACATCAAGGGCGTGGTCGGCGCGGCATATACCCCCAACGATGGCAGCATTGATCCCACCGGCCTGACCAATGCGCTGGCGGCTGGCGCCAAGAGCCGCGGTGCGCGCATTCTCACCAATACCAATGTGGAGAAGATCACCCTCAAGAATGGACGTGTCAGCGAGGTGGTGACCGATCGTGGCACGATCAAGACCGAGGTCGTGGTGAACGCGGCGGGCATGTGGGGGCGGGAGGTTGGAAAACTCGTCGGTTTGAATCTGCCGGTCATCCCCATGGCGCATCTCTATATCATGACCAAACCCATTGCGGGGGTGACGAACAAATTCCCCAATTTGCGCGATCCCGATCTGCTGGTGTATTGGCGCGAGGAGGTGGGAGGGCTGATCACCGGCGGTTATGAACGTCAGCCTGCCACGTTTGGCATGAACGGCATCCCGAAGAATTTCAAGTTTCAACTGCTGCCGCCCGACTGGGAACGTTTCGCTCCGTTGATGGAAAACTCCATCCGCCGCGTGCCAGCCATCGAAAATGTAGAAATTGTCAAACTGCTCAACGGACCCGAAGGGTTTACCCCCGATGGTGAATTTTTGCTTGGTCCCACTTCGGTGAAGGGTTTTTGGGTGGCATGCGCCTTCTGTGCGCACGGGTTGGCAGGCGCCGGCGGAATCGGCAAAGTGATGGCGGAATGGATTATAGATGGCAGCCCGGAGTGGGATGTTTGGCGGTTGGATGTGCGCCGCTTCGGACCGAATTACAACAGCCTGGAATATGCCGCCGCACGCACGCTCGAAACATACACCCAATACTACGATATTCACTTCCCCGGCGAAGAGCGTATCTCGAAGCGCAACCTGCGCCTTTCGCCCACCTATTTCCGGCTGCGCGAATTGGGCTGTGTGTTTGGCGAAAAAATGGGCTGGGAGCGTCCAAACTGGTTCAAGCCGCATGAAGAACTGGCAACCCACGGGCATGAACCGAAAGGCTGGGCGCGTCACAATTGGAGCCGCGCTATCGGCTACGAACATCTAATGACGCGCGAACATGCCGGCTTGTTCGACGAAACCTCCTTCAACAAATTCGAAGTGCGCGGAGCGGGCGCGCTGAACTTCCTCAACCGCGTATGCGCCAACCAAATAGATGTGCCGATAGGGACGGTCGTCTATACCCAATGCCTCAACAAGCGCGGCGGCATCGAATGCGATTTCACCGTCACGCGCACGGCGGAAGACCGCTTCTTCATTGTCACCGGCACGGCGTTCGGTCAGCATGACCTGTCGTGGCTGTCGCTGCAAATGCCGGAGGATGGCAGCGTGACCATCGAAGACGTTGGCTCGAACTACGCCTGCATCGGCTTGTGGGGACCGAAAGCGCGCAAAATTCTGGAAAAGGTGACGAGCGACGATGTCTCGAACGCCGGCTTCCCCTACATGGCCTCCAAACTAATCACGGTCGGTGATGTGCCGGTACGCGCCTCGCGCGTGACCTATGTGGGCGAACTGGGCTGGGAGTTTTACTGCCCGATGGAATATGGCTTACGGCTGTGGGATACGCTCTGGGAGGCGGGCAAACCGGAGGGCATGGTGGCAGCAGGATACAAAGCCATAGACACTTTACGTCTCGAAAAGGGTTATCGCTATTGGAGCGGTGAAATTTCGCCCGATTACACCCCCTACGAAGCCGGGCTCGGTTTTGCCGTCAAACTGGATAAGGGCGATTTCATCGGCAAAGAGGCGCTGCTCAAACAAAAAACGGAAGGACTCACCCGCAAACTTTGCACCATCACCCTCGCCGATGACCGCACCATCGTGCTGGGCAAAGAGCCCATCCGTGCCGAAGGGAAGACAGTCGGCTGGGTGGCTTCGGGCGGCTATGGCTACTCGGTGAAA
This sequence comes from Anaerolineae bacterium, assembly GCA_037440905.1. Lineage (GTDB taxonomy): Bacteria > Chloroflexota > Anaerolineae > Anaerolineales > Villigracilaceae > Defluviilinea. Next base: position 5,549 of record JBBITE010000060.1, read on the forward strand.
AAGTCCATTGCATACGCTTACCTGCCGCTGGAGTATGCCGCTGTGGGAACAAAACTGGAAATCGAATGTTTTGGCGAGCAGGTCGAAGCGGAAGTTGCGCCGACGGTCCTGTGGGACGCGAAGGGCGAGAGAATCAAAGCATAGGAATTTCAAATCGCGGCAGGGAGATTCTTCCCTGCCGCAAAAAAAAATCCATGCCGAAGGAGAAGCAAACCTCATGTCTGGTCTTGCCATTGATCGCGCCATTGCCAAAGTTCCGTTTCTCGCCGAATCCAAAAATGTCAAGAAAATTCCACTGGACGGCGGCATCACCAATCTCAACTTCAAGATCGAAGCCGACGGCAGAGCCTATGTCATTCGTCTCGCAGGAGCCGATACCGATAAACTGGGCATCCGCCGCGATGTGGAATACGCTGCGAACAAAGCGGCAGGCGATCTTGGCATTGCCCCCGAGGTGGTGTACTTCATCGAACCCGAGGGCTACATCGTTACGCGCTTTGTCAACGGCAAGCGCATCCCGCCGGAGGAGATTGTCAAACCGCACAACCTGATGCGTGTGGCAAATAAACTGCGCCTCTTTCACACACGCGCGCCGCGGCTGGATGGCGAGTTCAACGTTTTCCGCCGCGTGGAGATGCTGACAAAGACCGCCCAGGCGCATCAATGCAAATTCCCTTTCGACTGGGATTGGATCATGCAGAAAAAACAAGAGGTGGAAACTGCCCTGCTCAAAGACCCCTACATCCCCACCCCCTGTCACGATGACCTGCTGAACCTCAACTGGCTGGATGAAGATGTGCCCGGCGAAATCGGCGAACTGCGCCTGCTGGATTGGGAATATGCCGGCATGGGCGACATCTTCTTCGACCTGGGCAATTTCTCTCACCATCACCGCCTCACCGAAGAACAACAACGCTTCTTTCTCTACTCCTATTTTGGGGAGGTGACCCCGCAGCATTTTGCCCGGCTGAGGCTGATGGAAGCCATGTCTGAACTGCACGAGGCGATGTGGGGCACAACCCAAACCGGCATCTCAAAACTGGAGGAGGATTTCCAGGGGTATGCCGATCTGTGGTTTGCGCGTTTCCGCCAGCATGTGACCGACTTCCGCTGGCAGCGGTGGTTGAAAGAAGCGGCGGGAGAGACGAATTGAATTGAGTTCAAACTGTTGTATCACCAAAAAGGAGTAACCATGTCCATTGCAAATGCAAAAGAAATCATGATTGAAGCCGCGAAGAAAGGCTATGCGGTCGGCGCGTTCAATGTCACCGACCTGCTGCAGTTCGAAGCAGTCATAGACGCGGCAGTCGAGACGAAGTCGCCCGTCATCGTGCAGACTTCGGTCAAACCGTCCCAGTTTTTGGGGGCGGATGTGCTGGTGGCCATCTATCGTACGCTCGCGCAAAAGGCGCCCGTCCCTGTGGTGCTGCACCTCGATCACTGTACCGACATTGACTACTGCAAAAAGTGCGCCGACGCCGGCTACACCAACATCATGATTGACGCCTCCAAGCAGCCCTTCGAAGAGAACATCCGCCAGACAAAGGAAGTGGTGGATTACTGCCATAGCGTCGGGGACATCTCCGTTGAAGGGGAGTTGGGAACGGTTTCGGGGGTCGAGGACCAGATCAAGGTCGCGGAAGACGAAGCGCAGTTGGCAAATCCCCAGCAATCGGTGGAGTTCGTCGAGCGCACGGGTGTGGATATCTTCGCGCCGGCCATCGGTACAGCGCACGGGGTGTACAAGACCAAGAATCCGAAAATTGATTTCGACCGCCTGGCCACCATCAACAAGATGTTGAACGGCGGCGGAGTCAAGACACCGCTGGTGGTGCATGGCGGCACGGGCCTGCCCGAGGATTACATCAAGAAACTGCTGGCGGCGGGCGGTGCCAAGTTCAACGTTTCCACCGAGTTGAAGCACACGCTGATTGACACGAAATATGAGTACATCACCGCGCACCGCGACGAATACGACCCCGGCAAAATTGATAAGGTGGTGCGCGAAGCCACCAAGAAAGCGGTGATGCACTGGATGGAGATGCTCGAATCGGTCGGAAAGGCGTAGGGCAGGTGGGTAGTATACAGGTATACAGGTACATAGGTAAACAGGTCTCGACTTGTGTACGTGTTTACTTGTCTACTTGAACTTGTTTACCTGCGTAACCATTCACACATACAAATTACAGGAGTAACCAATGAAACCAATCGAAGAATACTATGCGCCCTGGGTGAAGGGCATACCGATGTACATTTCGGCTCATATCGAAAAGGCCTGGAGGAATCCCTCGCTGCACCGCATGATGTCCAACGAGAACCCGCTGCCGCCCTCCGACAAAGTGCTGGAGGCGATGTACAGGTATGCGAAGATGGCAAACCGCTATCCCGATCAGGGCTTGGTGGTGCGCAGCAAGATTGCCGAACTTAACAACGTGGACGGCCCCGAAAACGTGATGATCGGCAACGGTTCCAGCGAAGTGTACGACAATATCTTCCGCATGTTCATCGTGCCGCAGCAGGACGAGGTCATTCAGCACACGCCATGCTTCGGCATCTATCAACTGCGCGGGACGCTGCTCGGCGCGAAGATGGTCAATGTGCCGATGATCTACAAAGATAATTACCTGCACTTCGACCCGGACGGCATCCTGAACGCCATCACCGACAAGACCAAGATCATCGTCATCGCCAACCCCAACAACCCCACCGGCAATTTCATGGATGCGAAGGATTTCGTCCGCATTGCGGAGACGGGCATTCCGTTTGTGATTGATGAGGCGTATGTTGAGTATGCCGGGCTGGGGATGTCGCAGGTGCAGTTGACGAAGAAGTACAAGAACGTCATCATCACCCGCACGCTCTCCAAAGCCTACGGTCTGGCGGGCATGCGCTTTGGGTATGCCATTGGCGATAAGGATGTCATCGCGCAAATCTCCGGCTCGCTCCTGCCCTGGAATGTGGGGACGATTCCGATGTGGGCGGCGCTGGCGGCTTTCGAAGATCAGGAAGGGCTGGCGGAGCGCGTCAAGTTCAACAATGAGGCGGTGGATTACATTACCGAGTCGTTGAGCGTCATTCCCGGTTTGGTCATTTTCCCGTCCAAAGCCAATTACATCCTCTTCGACTGCGGTCCGACCGGCAAGACCGGCAAGGAAGTCCTTGCCTATGCCGAAACGAAGGGTATCATCCTGCGCGGCGAGAGCAAGAAGTACGGCAGCGACGGCTGGTTCCGCGTCACCATCGGCACGAAGGAAGAGAACGAGCTGTTTGTCAATACCATCCTTGAGTTTTTTGGGATGAAGAAGTAGGAAGGTATACAGGTAAACAGGTTACGTGTGTACGTGTGCATTTGTGTACTTGTCTACTTGTCTACTTGCATCCCCCGGAGGCAACCATGACCATCAAAGCAGTCTTTTTCGACCAGGACGGCGTGATCATTGACACCGAACGCGACGGGCATCGCGTCTCATTCAACATGACCTTCAAGGAGTTTGGCTTTACCGACGAATGGGACGTGGAGTATTACCACGAACTGCTTCAGATTGCGGGCGGCAAGGAACGCATGAAGCATCACTGGAAGACGAAAGGCTTTTCCAGACCGATGACCGAAGAGGAGATAGACGCTCTCATCCCGCAGATGCACAAGCGCAAAACTGCCTTGTTCGTGGAACTGATCGAGAGCGGCAAACTGCCCCTGCGCCCGGGCGTCCATCGGTTCATGAAAGAAGCGATGGAGGCCGGCTTGAAGATCGCGGTCTGCACCACGTCCAACGAACAGGCGGCGAAAGCCATCACCGAAAAAATCCTTTCGGATATCAAATTCGATGTGGTGCTGGCGGGCGATGTGGTCAAGAACAAAAAGCCCGATCCCGAAATCTACAATCTGGCGCTTTCCAAACTGGGGCTGAGCCCGGATGAAGTGTTCGTGGTGGAAGACTCGAAGAACGGCGTCAAAGCCGCCAAAGCCGCTGGTATGAAGACCATCGTCACCACCAACCACTACACCGAGAAGGAAGATGTAAGCGCCGGCGACATTATCGTCACCTGTCTGGGCGACCCCGAAGGCGAAAAAGCCGAATTGCGCAAAGGCGACCTGCCCGGCTTCGACGGCGTGGTGCATGTGAAAGACCTGATCGCGGCGTTTGAGGGATAAAAACAGACGAACGCAAACCGCACAAAAAGAACGGACTCCCGATGCGCATCGGGAGTCCGTTTTATTCTGCCTGCGGCAATCTGCCTTACATCCGAGGCTCGTCTCCGGGCAGGAGGGGCGAAGTTAATCGTCAGCCGCCATGAGCGCTTCGATGCGCCGCAGTTCCTCTTCTGCGTGCGATTTGGGGCCGGTGAAACGCTTCTTGGCATCCAGGTTCCAATACAGGAACATAAACGCGCCAAGCAGGATGATAGACCAGCCGGCCAGTTCGTTCGGGGGAATGGAGAACAGGATGGTGATAAAGGCAATCCATGCCACCGCAATCCAGTTCAAAACGGGACCCCATTTTTTCAGGCTCCAGGGAGCGGTTTCGGGAGTGGTGTACTCGCCCTTCTTCTGCATTTTATTGCGCGCGTTGAGGTAAATGGGAATGCCGTATGCCAGGTAGAGCGCCGTGGTGCTGACCGCCACAATCACCGAATACACCGCCGAATACACCGTGAGGATAACGGCAATGACGGAAGTGATAATGATGGACCACACCGGTGTGCGCCATTTGGGATGAATCTGGCTGATGAGAGAATAGCCGGGCATGCCGCCATCGCGCGCAAAGGCAAACCACATGCGGCTCATGCTGGTGATGGAAGAAAGACCGCACAACCACATGGCAACCCCAATGATGATGGCAATGATGTGACCAAAGAGCGGATTATCGAAATTCGAATAAACGATATAGAGAACCGCCGGCGAATTCGCGGGGTCAATGGCAGCGGGGATGCCGTCTAAACCGTTGGGGATATGCAGCGTCAGCGTGAGCAGCATGATGTACCCCACCACAAAGGAAACCGCCACCGAAAGGAACACACCCCAGGCGCTGTTCAGGCGCGCCATCACCGTTTCCTCTGCCACGTGTGCGGAGGCATCATACCCCGTGTACGTCCACTGTGCCTGCAAAAGCCCCAACACAAACGCCAAAGCGAGACCGCCGCCCGCATACAGTGGTCCCAGCGCCTTCATCATGATGGAATCAAAGGTGAAGGTGCCAGCCGCAAAGGACGTAAACGAAGTGAGATCGGTGTTAATGGCGCTTTGGAACAGAAAACTGAACGGCTGCGAAGCCTTGCCAAAGGCAATCAACAGGAAAGCCATGACGGCAACACCGCCGATATGCCAGTACACGCTGAAGTCATTCAGCCGTGCGGTCAGTTTGATGCCAAAGATGTTGATTAACACCTGCGGAATCATGATGACAATCATGACGCCTACCATCGTCATGGTGTTGGTGGTATCCAGGCTGGTTCCGAAGATGCGGTTCAACGCCCCGGCGATGTAGATGGCGGCGGCAAAGTCAATGCCCGCCGTAATCATGATCTGCCCCAGCATGTTGAACCAGGCTGTGACCCACGCCCATTTATAGCCGCCCAGCCGATGCGCCCAAAAATAAAGACCTCCAGCCGTGGGGTAGGCGGAGGCCAGTTCTGCCATCGAAGCGGCAATCGTCAGAACAAACAGCGTGACCAGCGGCCAGCCGAAGGTGTTGATAATCGGTCCTGCAAACCCGAGACCATACCCAAACAGCAGAATGGCGCCGGTCAGAATTGAGATGATCGAGAATGAGATGGCGAAATTGGAAAACCCGCCCATCTCCCGAAACAGCTGCTGAGCATACCCCAGTTTGTGAAGATCCCTCATATCCTGCTTGATGATCTCCTCGCGAGACATTTCTTTCTTAGCCATAGGTTTATTCTCCTCGTGCAAGATGATGAACAAGGGCGAAGGAACAGGTTTGGGCAATTGGCAATAGGCTTCTCTCCTTTCCAGTCGTTAAAGCGCAAGGCGCCGGCCCGGGCGGGCATGCCATCCGCCTTAAAAACGGCGAATTCCCCCAGCATCAACGGCAGTTTGGTTTCGGCATCACCGCTTCCAAACCAGCCTTGCCCTATAAGACTAAAAATTTAACCGATGATGAAGGTTGTGCGTTACAAACCCCAGATGGGCGCTTTTGAGATAAACCTCTTGCAAAGGATGCTGGAGAGTGGGTACCATGCTCGATGTAAGCGGTCGGCTGATGCAACAGGTCAGAAAAGCCAGAAATGGCTTTATGAAAATAACACGGCAGTCAAATGAAAGGTTCGGCAAATGCACAAATTTTCCGCTTTTCCTTGCCAGCCGGTCATCAAGCCAAATCCGCCTATAATAAGGCTATGTCCAGTGAAATGTTCGATATCGTCACCGAGGAAGACGTCCTCTGCGGGCAAGCCACCCGCGACCAGGCTCACGCCCAGGGGCTTTGGCATCGCGGCGTTCACGTCCTGCTCTTTGACCGCAGCGGCAGAATGCTCGTTCAGCAGCGCAGCCGCACCCGTGTTCATGCTCCCCTGGCGCTCGATTGTTCCGTCTCCGAGCACGTGCAGGCCGGAGAAGACTATCACCAGGCAGCCATACGCGGGCTGGCAGAGGAACTCGGCTTGAGCGGCATCTCCCTCCAGCCGCTCGTCAAATTCCGCATGAACTACGGACCGAACGACAACGAAATCAGCCTGCTCTACCGCGGCGAAATCAGCCTCCAGCTCATCCGCTTCGACCCGCAAGAAGTCGAACACGTGGAATATCTCTCCCTCCCCGACCTCGAAACGCGCCTCTCTGCTGAACCCCAAGCCTTCAGTTATTGGTTCGGGCAAATCCTGCGCTGGCTGCTCGGTCAGCCTTCCGCCCTGCACATTCTCCACCTTTCCCAAGAGAACGCCCCAAACCGACTATAATCCCCTTTCATGTTTTCCAAAATCTCCCGCTTTTTCTCACAGGCAGATATACCGACCCAATATCACGCCACCTTCCGCCATCTTTACTACGACATTGCCTGGTTTGGCGTCCTTAGCGGCTCGGTCATCAACTTCCTGAGCGTTTACGCCACGCGCCTGGGCGCCACCAGCCTTCAAATCGGTCTGATAGGCGCCATGTCGGCGGTCGTCAACCTCTTCCTTGCCATCCCCGCCGGGCGCTGGCTTTCCAACCAAAACACCCAGCGCGCCATCTTCTGGACCTCCGTCTTCTACCGCATTGGTTTCCTCTTCTTCATCGCCCTTCCCTGGCTGTTCGACGCCTCCCAGCAGGTGACCGCCATCATCGTCATCACCTTCCTCATGGCAATCCCCCTCACGCCGCTGGGGGTGGGCTTCAATGCCCTTTTTGCCGAAGCCGTGCCGGAGCGTTATCGCGCGCATGTGGCAGGCACGCGCAACGTCATGTTTGCCCTCGCCTACGTTCTCACCTCCCTGCTCAGCGGCTTCCTGCTCGACCGTCTGCCCTTCCCCGCCGGCTATCAGATTGTTTTTGCGATTGGAGCCTTGGGCGCGGCAATGAGCAGTTACCACATCTACTTCATTCGCCCGGTGACCGATGACCTCGCGGCGCTTCCCTCCACCCCTCAGCCTGCTCCTTCTCAAGCGGCTGCATCCCCCCGCGGCCTTGCCTCCCTCCTCCGCTTCGACATCCTCTCCTCTCCCTTCAAAAGAGTTTTATTGGCGCTCTTTGCCTTTCACCTGGCGCACAACATCACCACCCCGGTCTACCCGCAATACAACGTGCGCGTGCTGGAACTGAGCGACAACACACTCGGCATCAGTCAGGCGCTGTATTACCTGACCATGCTGATTGGCTCGATACAACTGCGCAATATCGTACACCGCCTCGGTCACAAGCGCGTGACCGGCTGGGGCGTGGTGGGCATGTCGCTGTATCCGCTTTTGCTGGCGTTTACTCACGAGGTCTGGCAGTTTTATGCCATTGCCCTGCTCGGCGGTTTTACCTGGGCGTGGACCAACGGCGCTTATGCCAACTACATGCTCGAACGCATTCCGCCGGATGACCGTCCGTCTCACTTGGCATGGTACACGGTGATCCTGAACCTTGCCATTTTGGGCGGGTCGCTTGGAGGTTCTGCCATTGCGGCTCAGATCGGTCTTTTCAACGCGTTGATTTTGTTCGGCGTGATGCGCATTCTGGCGGGGATTTACATTTTGAAGTGGGGCTAAAAACCAGAGGCTGCAAGGTTACAGGGGTCGGTGTGGGACGGTGAGTTTGCCCGCATGGGGCACCGCGGGATACGGCTCTTTTGCAAATGCCAGGGGAAGGTTGAGGTTTGGGGCGGCGGGGCAGGGAAAAGGTCCAGTGAAGAAGCGTGAGGCACGTGCTATGTGTGCTACACTGGGGCAAAGTTGTGATTTGCGAGGTGTTGATTGATGTCCTATTCCTATATTTCCCATTTGGTATGTTCGAAGTGCGGCAAAGAGTATTCACATTGGCAGGTTCAAACGTTTTGTCCCGATTGTACGGCGCCGCTTTTGGCGGTGTACGATTTGGAAGGCGCGCGCCGGCAGGTGGATCGCGACGAGATCAGCCGCCGTCCGCGCGGGATGTGGCGCTGGCACGAGTTGCTGCCTGTGGAGAGGGCGGAGAATGTGGTTTTTTTGGGCGAGGGCGATTCGGCGTTGTTGAGAGTCCCCAACCTGGGGAGGGCGCTGGGGCTGGCAAATCTTTTTGTGAAGGATGAAAGTACGAATCCGACCGGTTCGTTCAAAGCTAGGGGGCTGGCGGCGGCTGTTTCGAAGGCGAAGGAATTGGGCGTGCAAAAGGTGATTATTCCCACCGCCGGCAACGCCGGGGGGGCGATGGCGGCGTATGCAGCGCGCGCCGGAATGCAGGCGGCGGTGTATATGCCGCTGGATACGCCGCGGGCGAATGTGGAGGAGAGCCGCATTGCAGGCGCGGAAGTGGTTTTTGTAGAGGGGGTGATTAGCGATGCGGCAAAACGGGCGGGCGAAAGAGGACGGGCGGAAGGCTGGTTCGATGTGTCCACTTTCAAGGAGCCGTACCGCACCGAAGGCAAGAAGATTATGGGATACGAACTGGCGGAACAGTTCGGCTGGGAGTTACCCGATGTCATCATCTATCCCACCGGCGGCGGGACGGGGCTGGTGGGGATGTGGAAGGCGTTCGCCGAACTGGAAGCATTGGGCTGGCTGAAAAGTGCCAAACGTCCGCGCATGGTGGCGGTGCAGGCGGCGGGCTGCGCTCCGGTGGTGAAAGCCTTTGAAGAAAATGCGGCGGTGTGCGAGTTTTGGGCGAATGCTCACACTATCGCTTCCGGTCTGCGTGTGCCGAAGAGTTTTGCCGATGCGTTGATTTTGGAGGATTTGCGCGCAAGCCGCGGAACGGCTGTGGCGGTGAGCGATGAAGCGATCCTGGAGGCGCAAAGCCAACTGGGCAGGCTGGAGGGGATCTTTGCCGCTCCTGAAGGCGCCGCCACCCTCGCCGCGCTAAAGGAACTGCTGAAGCAAAACTGGCTCGACCCCGCGGAACGGGTGGTGCTGTTCAATACGGGGTCGGGGTTGAAGTATCTGGATCGGAGTGAATGAACAA
>JBBITE010000061.1:0-14976 GCA_037440905.1 Anaerolineae bacterium
CGTAGAGTTCGCGCACGAGGGGCTTATCCTCGCTGGCGTGACAGAGAAAGACTTTCAAGGGGCGGCCCGGTTCAGCGCTCACGACGTTTCTCCTCTGCGGGAAAGATGGAACAGTTCGATTTTACATCCAAAGGCGGCCATTGCGAATGCTGCAGGTAAGGGGCTTGGATTCGGCGCTCCAAGCCAGCGGTTTCCAAGCCGCCATTTTTTGCTCGTGCGGATTGCCAAATCCGCACATGTCTCCCTTGCCAGCAGCCAGAACAACCAGGCCAGCATTCAGAGCAGCCCTCAGGGCGAATGGTTTTCACCGCTTTTGTTGACACCGCCCTCAGATAGTTATAAAATGCAACTGTTTCATCTTGCAACCACCGCCGAACCATCAAACTATCAGACTACGTGACCATCCGACCATGACCTCCCTCATCGATTCCTTCTGGGAAACCATCCCTCCCATCTGGCGGCAGACGCGCTCACAAATCCGCATGATTGCCGCCGAACGCTTCGGCCTGACCGTGGAGCAGTTTCAGGCGCTGCGCCGCATCCGCAAGGGATACGACTCAGTCAGCGCCCTGGCAGAAGAAGGCAGGCTCAGCCGCTCACAAGCCAGCCGCGCCGTAGATGTGCTGGCGCAGAAAAAACTGGTCACGCGCCTGACCGATACAAACGACCGCCGCCGCGTTCACCTCTCCCTCACGGCAAAGGGCGAACAGACCCTCTCCGCCATCTACGCCGAAGCCGAAGCCTGGCTGGACGAACGCTTTCAACGCCTCACGCCCGGTCAGGCACAGGAAATCAGCCAGGCGCTTGCCTTGCTGCGCGCCGCTTTCCTCCCCTGAGCGGCCTCTTACACTTCACTTGTTTCAAAATCCCCCTTTCACAAATCACTCAGTATGAAATACCTCTACAAACTCCGCCCTTACTTAAGACCCTATCTTGGACCCATCCTGCTCAACCTGTTTTTGCTGCTGGGCATCACGGCTTTTTCGCTGGCGGTGCCGCGCATCATCCGCTCGGTGATAGACGATGGACTGACGCGCGGCGAGACGGCTTATCTCGTCCGCGCTGCGCTTCTGCTTCTCGGACTTGGGCTTGCTTCTGCCATCCTGAACCTGAGCAACCGCTACCTTTCGGAATGGATTGCCGCCCGCGTAGGCTATGACCTGCGCAACCGCATGTACGACCACATTCAATACCTGCCGTTTTCCTACCACGATCACGCCCAAAGCGGACAACTCATCTCGCGCTGTATCGAAGACGTGCGCGCCATCGAACGCTTTGCCGGCGGCTCGGTTGCCGAATTGGTGCGCTTCGTCATTCTCTCGGCTGGTATTCTCATCATCATGCTTACCGACAATGCCCGTCTGGCGGCGATTGCCCTGCTGCCGATGGTGCCGCTGGTGTTCATGACCTCCAACTTCGGCACAAAGATTGGGAAACTGTTCTTCGCAGTGGATCAGGCCATCGGCGAAGTCTCGAACCGCCTGCAGGAAAATGTTGTCGGCGTGCAGGTGGTGCGCGCTTTCGCCCGCGAGAAATACGAAATCGAGCGCTTCGACAAGGCAAACAAGGAAGTCTTCCGCACCTGGGTACACGTCATTGATGAATGGTCGAAGATCATGCCCACCACCAACTGGCTGATTGCCCTCAGCACCATCCTCATCTTATGGTTCGGCGGGCAGATGGTCATGGAAGGAACGTTGACGATTGGCGCGATTGTAGCCTTCAACGCCTATGTGCTGATGATGGCGGAACCCGCCCAGTCGCTGACGGGGCTGGTCAACGCCGGCGGCGAAGCGGCGGCGGGAGTGCAGCGCGTCTTTGAAGTGCTGGATACCCAGCCCGAAATCCGCACCCCGCCCAACGCCATTCAACTCGGCACCCTGCGCGGCGAAGTGGAATTTCAAAATGTTGGCTTGAAGTATCACAACGAACGCACCGCCTCGCTCGAAGACATCAACGTCAAGGTGGAGCCGAATCAAATTGTGGCGCTCATCGGTCCCACCGGTTCAGGCAAGACCTCCTTTGTCAACCTCATTCCCCGCTTCTACGATGTGACCGAAGGCAGGGTGTGCGTGGACGGTTACGACGTGCGCGACGTGGACCTGATTTCCCTGCGGCGGCAAATTGGCATTGTTCTGCAAACCTCGCTGTTGTTTTCGGACACCATCAAAGCCAACATCGCCTATGGCCGCCCGGAGGCTTCCATGGAGGAAATTATCGCCGCCGCCAAAGCCGCCCAGGCGCACGACTTCATCATGGGCTTTCCAAACGGCTACGAGACCATCGTCGGCGAGCGCGGCGTGACGCTCTCCGGCGGGCAGCGTCAGCGTGTGGCGATTGCCCGCGCCCTCCTGATGAACCCGCGCATTCTGATTCTGGACGACTCGACCTCCTCGGTGGATACCCAAACGGAGAAACTGATCCAGGCCGCATTGGATATCCTGATGGAAGGACGCACGACCTTTGTCATTGCGCACCGCCTCTCGACGGTTAGACGCGCCGATTTGATTCTAGTCCTCGATAAGGGGCGCATCGTCGAGCGCGGCACACATGAAGAACTGCTCAAACTCGGCGGCTTGTATAAGGAAATCCACGATTTGCAGTTGGTGGATCACGTAAAGTTTTCCGAGGAGATGGAAGAATTGCAGGAAGAAATCGTTGCGCCTGTGAGCCGCAGCGCAGGCAATCACGAAGCGTAATCATCCCGTACCACAAGTCATTGACTTGCGGTACTACAACCACCTCACCTATGGCAACCAAAATCATCCCTCCCGAATACATCACCCGTTCCGAAGAGAGTTACGACAAAGGCTACGACCCCAAAGTGGCGCGCGGCTTGCTGCAATTCATCAAGCCCTATACGCGGCAGATGTTGATTTCCCTGCTCTTCATGGTTATCGTCACTGCCGCTTCGGTGTCGGGTCCGTATTTCGTCAAACTGGCAATTGATGAAGGCATTGGCAAAAACGACCCGGCGGCGCTGCGCAATATCGTTCTCGCCTACTTCGTGGTGGCGGGCGTGCAGCTCATCACCAACTTCCAGCGCGTGCGCATCATGTCGCGCGTGGGGCAGCACATTCTCTACGATGTCCGCACCAAGATGTTCGACCATTTGCAGAAACTTTCGTTGAGTTTCTACAATCGTTACAGCGTGGGGCGCGTCATCACGCGCGTCATCAACGATGTAGGCACGCTGCGCGAGTTCATCACCTGGGCGGTGCTGGCGATTGTCCGCAACCTGCTGGCCATCATCGGCACGCTGATTGCCATGCTCTCGCTCAACCTGCGTTTATCGCTCATCACCTTTGCCGTTATCCCGCTGATGGTGCTGGCGACCGTCCTCTACCGCAACATTGCCCGCCGCAACTACCGCAAAGTGCGCGCAGCCATTTCATGGACCAACTCGGTGCTGGCGGAAAACGTCAACGGCGTGAGGGTGGTGCAGGCGTTTTCGCGTCAGGCGCATAATTTCAGGAATTTCAAGGATTACGTCAATCGGTATTTCCTTGAGACAAGCCTCGATGCCGCAAAGGTGGCTTCTGCTTTTACGCCCGTGGTGGACGTGCTGGGCGCAATGGCAACGGCGCTCGTCGTGTATCTCGGCGGGACGGCGGTGCTGGGCGAAAACATCACCGCCGGCGTGCTGATTGCCTTCGTCCTCTACATTGACCGCCTCTTCGATCCCATCCGCGACCTGAGCCGCCGCTTCGATACGCTTCAGTCCACGATGGCAGGCGGCGAGCGCATCCTTGAACTGCTGAATACCCCGGTGGAGGTGCAGGATGCGGAAGACGCCGTGGAGATGAAGCCGATTCGCGGTGAAGTGCGCTTCGAACATGTCTCGTTTCATTATTCGGATGACCCCACGCTCGTCCTCGATGGGATTACGCTGCACGTGGATGCCGGGCAGACCGTGGCGCTGGTGGGGGAAACCGGCGCCGGCAAGACGACCATCGTCAAACTGCTGGCGCGCTTCCACGACCCGACTTCCGGCTGCGTGCGCGTGGACGGCGTTGACTTGCGGACGGTGACTCAGCAAAGCCTGCGGCGGCAGATGGGCATGGTGCTGCAAGACCCCTTCCTCTTCAACGGCACGGTGAAGGAAAATATTTTGTTTGGTAGGCTCGATGCAAGCGAGGAGGAGGTCATTGCTGCCGCGAAGGCGGTCGGCGCGCACGATTTCATCATGGGCTTGAAGAACGGCTATGAGACCTCTGTGGAGGAAGGCGGCGCGACATTGAGCGTTGGGCAGCGGCAGTTGATTTCGTTTGCGCGCGCCCTGCTTGCCAACCCGCGCATTTTGATTTTGGACGAAGCGACCTCTTCAGTGGATACGCAGACCGAACAGATTATTCAAAAAGCGCTGGCAACCCTGTTGAAAGGGCGCACCTCGTTTGTCATTGCGCACCGCCTCTCGACCATCACGAACGCGGATAAAATCGTGGTTATCCACGATGGAAAAATCATCGAACAGGGAACGCACGCCGAACTACTGGAAAAACGAGGCAGGTATTACGAACTTTACCGCACAGGGTTTCAGGAATAGAAGATCTGGTCGCTGGCTGGTTCCCGAGTGTGTAGATTTGTCAATCCGCCGGAGCAAAAAGTGCTGGCTTGGCTGTTCTGATGGCTGGTTTGGATTGCCAAATCCAAACCCCTTAAGCCAGATCTAGGATGTGTGGCTTTGACAATCCGCTGGAGCAAAAACCCAGATAATGAAGAGAGAGAATGAACAACGTCCGTCCGCATTTGACTTTACTTTCGGATGAACAAAAACAAGAGGTTCACCGTCACGCCCTGCAGGTGCTGGAGACCGTCGGCGTGCGCGTGGATTCGCCGTCGGCGTTGGGGATGCTGGAGAAAAGAGTCGGCCGTTCCAACGTCGAGGGAAGAACCGTGCGGATGCCGCGCGAGTTGGTGGAGTGGGCAATTCGCGCCGCGCCAAAGCGCATCCAGGTCTTTGACCGGCGCGGGAATCCGCAGTTTTCCATCGGCGGCGCCGAAGACCGCATCCGTTTTGGGATTGGGGTGACGGCATTGTATTATCAGGAGCCTGAGACGGATACGCCCGTGCTGTTCGAACGCAAGCACATGCGGCAGATGGTGCGGCTGGGGAACAAACTGCCGCATTATGACATGGTCTCGACGGTGGGGATTGTGCGCGATGTGCCGGAACCGCTGACGGATGTGTATGGCAGCCTGGAGCATTTTGCCAACGGCATCAAACCGCTGGTGCTGCTTGTTTCGGATGAGCATCAATTCGATGCGGTGCTGCGGATGTTCGAAACGCTGCATGGCGATTTGGGCGAAAAGCCGTTCATCATCCCCTATTTCAATCCCGTTTCGCCGCTGGTGATGAACGAAGGCACGGTGGATAAAATGCGGGTCGCCATCGAGCGCGGGCTGCCGGTAATCGTTTCGAACTACAGCATGTCTGGCGCCACCACGCCGATCACGCCCGCCGGGACGCTGGCGGTGCTGCTGGCGGAACTGCTGGCGGGGCTGGTCATCGGGCAGTTGTACAAGGAGGGCGCGCCCATGCTGCTGGGGATGCTGCCGGTGTACTTCGATATGAAGACGCTGATGAACTTCTACGATCCGCAGAGTATTCTGGTCAACCTGGCTTGTGCGGAGATGATGGCGTTCTACGGGATTCCGCATTGCGGCACATCGGGCAGCGGCACCGGCTGGGGCATGGACCTGCTCGCTGCTGAAACGTATTGGATGAATACGCTGACGTTTACGCTGACAAAGGGCGGCTTGGCGCCGTTTGTGGGTGATACGCTCGGCTCGAAGGCGATTTCGCCGCTGACCTTTATCTACTGCCACGAAATCATTGACCAGTGTTTGCGCCTGGCGGATGGCTTCCAACTGGACGATGCGCATTTCGGGCTGGAGGAAATTCGGGCAGTAGGGCCGGGCAAAAGTTTCGTCACTGCGCCGACCACGCTGCGGAAGTACAAGAACGGCTATTACATCAATCCCATCTTTCCGCGCTGGAGCATGGAAAAGTGGATCGAAGCCGGGCAGCCTCATGCTCAAACCTGGCTGCGGAACTATGCAATTGAATTCCTGAAGGATTTGCCCGCCCCGGAAGACTATGAGGAGTTGGTCAGGAAGGGCGAGGAGTTCATCCGCAGGCTGTAGGATAGAATGTGTCCGTCATTGCGAGACGCTGAAAGCGTCGAAGCAATCCCCCGCCTTACAGGAGACTGCTTCGTGGTGCAAGACGCCACTCGCAGTGACAAACGATGAGGATGTTTGCAACACAGTGCGGAGATTTCATTATTTCAGAGAAAGCCTGATATGTTCTAACCGCCTTTCGCCATCACGCAAATTCAAGTAAAATCATTTCGCATGTACGCTACCGAAGCGCATCACTTCTCACCCCCTTCAAGCGAGATATTCCAGGTTGTATTCTGCATCGCAGTGACCAACTGTCGGTGCAGTTTGTTTTAAGCAGGCAGCCGCCTGCACAATTCTTTCGGAGGAGAAAGATGAAAACCAGATTTACGCTTGTCGTTTTGTTGACCGTGCTGTCTTTGGTAATGTCCGCCTGCGGAGGATTGGGGGCGTCCCAGCCGGTTGTACTGCGGGTGGGCTGGGCAGGCAGCCCCGATACGCTCAACCCCGGCGCGGCAGTGTTGACCGAGGCGTACACCATCTTCACCCTGGTCTATGACACCATGTATCAACTTCAGTTGGACGGCTCGTTCCAATTGAGCCTGGCGGAAAGCGTCAACGTCTCGGATGACGGGCTGGTGTACACCTATAAAATCCGCGATGGAGTCAAATTCCACGATGGACAGCCGCTGACCGCTGAAGACGTGGTCTTCTCGTACCTGCTCTACCAGAACACCGAAGGCTATCCGTGGATGGGCGACTACACCGCCTATTTCGAAAACATCGAAGCCACGCCGAATAACGAAGTGGTCATCACCCTTTCCGAGCCAATCCCCAACATCGAATCGCAGTTGGTCTTCCTCTACGTCCTCCCCAAACATATTTGGGAAAACGAAGACCCGCTGGAATTCGAAAACACCGCTGCGATTGGAAGCGGTCCGTTCAAGATGATGGAATATAAGCCGAACGAATTCGTTCACCTGGCAAAGAACAGCGACCATTTTGGCAGCGTTCCCAAAGTGGATGAGGTCATCTTCCAGACCTTCGAAAGCCAGGATGCGCTCGTTCAGGCAATCAAAACCGGGCAAGTGGATATGATTACCGAAATGCCCGCCACCGCCGTGGAGACCCTCAAGCAAGACCCCAACATCGAAGTCGTCACCGGCGCGCCATTCGCGCCCAGTGTTACAGACATCATCTTCAACCAGGTCTTGCCGGAGAACTGCCCGCCCGATGACGGCTTGTGCACCGGTCACCCCGCCCTGCTCGACCGCAACGTGCGCCTTGCCCTTTCACACGCCACCGACAAGAAGAAAATCATTGACGTGGTGCTGCTTGGCTATGGCACACCCGGCATCACCCTCATCCCCGATGGGCTGGGCATTTGGTTCAACTCCAGCCTCAAAGACTATGAATATGATGTCGCCAAAGCCAACCAGATTCTCGATGACGCCGGCTACAAAGACCTCAACGGCGATGGCATCCGCGAAATGCCGGACGGCTCGCGCTCCCTCACCTTCCGCATCAACTGGCCCAGCGACAGCATTGATTCCCCCCGCCTTGCCGAACTGCTCAGTGAAATGTGGGGACAGGTCGGCGTCAAACTCGAAGCCCAGGCATTGGACCCGGATACCCTGACCTCCGTCTGCTGCCCTGCCTTCGACTTCGACATCATCATCTGGGGCTGGGGCTCCGATCCCGACCCGAACCTGCTGCTCAGCGTGATGACCACCGATGAAATTCCAACCGGCAGCAGTGAAACCGGCTACTCCAACCCCGAATACGACGAACTCTTCCACCAGCAGTCTTCGGAACTGAACCTCGAAAAACGCAAACTGCTCGTGTGGAAAATGCAGGAAATCGTCTTCAACGACGTAGTGTATATCATCCCCTACTACGAACAAAACGTGCAGGCATTCCGCAAAGACCGCTTCACCGGCTTCATCCTCGACCAGCCTAAAGTGGAACTTTCGGACGTCACCTCACTGGTTCGCGTCGAACCTGTACGATAACCCTCCGGACACGGGAGGGCGGTTCATGCTGCCCTCCCGCCTGATCCTGCTCGAGAGGCATCTCCCTTGAACCGCTACCGCTACCTGCTCAAAAAGACCGGCTGGGCGCTTCTCACTATTCTCTTCGTCCTCGTCCTGAACTTCTTCCTCTTCCGCATCCTGCCCGGCGACCCTGCCCGCGCCCTAGTGCGCGATCCGCGCATGAAAGCCGAGGCGCAGGAGACGCTGCGTATCCGCTTTGGACTGGATAAACCGGTCATCAACTGTTTCCAGACCCTCACCCCCCTCAAACTGGGAGATTGCCGCGTCAACCCGCTCGAGACGCAGTTCTTCATCTACGTCAAAAACCTGCTTCAGGGCGAGTTGGGCATCAGTTACAAAACCAACCGTCCGGTGGCAGGCATCCTCGCCGAGCGGTTGTGGAATACCATTTTGCTGATTGGCGCCGGGCAGATTCTTTCCATCCTGGTCGGCATTATCTTTGGCGTGTTCGCAGCCTGGAAAGCCCGCACCGCCATTGACTACGGCGCGCTCATCACCGGGCTGGTGGCGTGGAGTTTGCCCACCTTTTGGCTGGGCATCATCATGCTGTTTTGGGGCAGCACTCACGGATTCCCCATCGGCGGAAAGGCAACGCCGGGCACCAGCACGTATCCGCTGCTCTTTCAAATCGGCGATGTTGCCCGCCACATGCTTCTGCCCACTCTCACATACACGATTGTTTTCATGGGCGAATACATGCTCGTCATGCGTTCGAGCCTGCTCGATGTGCTGGCGGAGGATTACATCCTGACCGCCAAAGCAAAAGGGTTAAGCGCGTTTCAAATCCTGAAAGACCACGCCATGAAAAACGCCATGCTCCCCATTGTCACCATTATCGCCATCAACCTGGGGTTCACGGTGGCTGGGGCGGTTCAAATCGAAGCGGTGTTTTCCTGGCCGGGGCTGGGAGGCGCCATCTTCGAAGCCGTCGAAAGCCGCGACTATCCTTTGTTGCAGGGAACGTTCCTGCTGATTGCCGTCAGCGTCATCCTTGCCAACCTGATCGCAGACCTGACGTACTCCTACCTCGACCCGCGCATTCAGGAAGAGTAACCTTATGGCGATTCAGGAATTGGAACTCAAACCTGCCGTCCCCGCCTCGCCGTTAAGCGGCTTCTGGAATGTCTTCCGCAGAAACCGCATGGCAATCGTCGGGCTGGGGATGCTCGTGGTGATTGTGCTGGCGGCGGTCTTTGCCGATGTCATCGCCCCCTACAATCCCCGCTCCTACGAAGGAATTCAAGCCGGGGATATTTTCCAGCCGCCCAGCGCCGAACACTGGTTCGGCACCGACGACGCCGGCAAGGATGTGTTTTCCAGTTTCATTTACGGCGCGCGCAACTCACTCATCGTCGGTTTTTTTGCGGCGTTCATTTCCATTTTTATCGGAGGAACCTTCGGCATCGTGGCTGGCTTCTACGGCGGGCGCATCGAAAACTTCCTCATGCGCTTCACCGATACCATGCTCGTCATCCCCGACCTGCCGCTGATTGTCATCTTCGTCGCGCTGACCGAACCCAGCCTGTGGAACATCATCCTCGTCATCGGCTTGCTCGGCTGGACGTCCACCACCCGCATCGTCCGCTCGCAGACTCTGGCGGTCAAGTCGCGCAAGTTCGTTTTGCGGGCGCGCGCCATCGGCGCCGGCAACTGGCACATCATCCTGCATCACATCCTGCCGCTGGTCATGCCTATTTTGGTGGTCAATGCCATCCTGGTCATCTCGCTTGCCATCCTGAGTGAATCGACCCTGGCGTTTTTAGGCTTGAGCGACCCGCTTGCCGTCTCGTGGGGGCAAATGCTCAACTTTGCTTTTGGGCGCGGCGCGATGAGCGTGGGCGCATGGTGGGCGCTGGTAGCGCCAGGCTTTGGGATTGTGTGGGTGGTGCTTGCCCTCACCCTGCTGGGGAACGGGCTGGAGCAGGTACTCAACCCCAGGCTGGAGGCGCATCACTTAATGCCGGGCAAGCCCACGGTCCAGAAAGAAGCGGGCGAAGCCCCATCCCCCGGCGCATTCATGAAGACGCCCGTCATCCTGGAGGTGCAAAACCTCTCGGTCGAATACGTTAATGAAGGAAAGCCGCCGGCGCGCGCGGTGGAAAATGTCAGTTTTCAGTTGCACGAAGGCGAGTTGATGGGGCTGGTGGGGGAAAGCGGCTGCGGCAAGACTACTCTCATCATGGCGCTGAACCGCCTGCTTCCTGCTTCCGGGCAGATTGTGGGCGGCAAGGTACTCTTCAACGGCGTGGATTTGGCAACAGCCAGCGATGAGGAATTGGCAAACATCCGCTGGAGCGGCATTTCCATCATCTTCCAGGGCGCCATGAACGCCCTCAACCCCGTGCGGACGGTGGGAGACCAGATCGCCGAAGCCATTCGCAAACATTTGCCCATTGAAAGCGAAGCGGCGCTGCAAGCGCGTGTGGCGGAACTGCTCGAACTGGTGGGCATCAGCCCCGAACACAAAGACCATTACCCCCATCAATACTCCGGCGGTATGCGGCAGCGCGCCATGATTGCGATGGCGCTCTCCTGCTCGCCGCAGGTGGTGATTGCCGATGAACCCACCACCGCCCTGGACGTGATGATTCAGGCGCAAATCCTGGAACTGCTCGACGAACTGCGCCGCAAACTGGGGCTGGCGGTCATCTTCGTCACCCACGACCTGGGGGTGGTGGCGGAAATGTGCGATACCGTGCTGGTGATGTATGGCGGCGTGACTGCCGAATACGCCGGCGTGGATACCATCTACAACCAGCCGCATCACCCCTACACCCAGGAACTGCTCAAAGCCTTCCCCGACCTCTCCAACCCTGAAAAGCGGCTCTCCTCCATCCCCGGCTACCCGCCCAAACTGGATGCTCTGCCGCCCGGCTGTCGTTTTGCCCCGCGCTGCCCCGCCGCCTTCGACCGCTGTAAAACCGAAGCGCCGCGCCTGCACTCGCTCGGCAGCGGTCACATTGCCGCCTGCCACCTCGCAGAACAGGAAAGCCTTGCGTAACTTTCACCCCCTTGTGTAACCTTCACCCCCTTGCGCAATGTTCGCTCTCTAGCGAAAACCCTTCCGGACCCCACCATGGACAACGACCTCCTCCTCGAAGTGCAAGACCTCACAAAATACTTCCCCGCCGGCAAGCCCGGCTGGTTTTCGCGCCGGCAGCGTTTCATCCATGCGGTAGATGGGGTGACGCTGCAAATGCGGCGCGGCGAAGTCCTTGCTCTGGTGGGCGAAAGCGGCTGCGGCAAATCCACCCTGGCGCTCACCCTTATGCTGCTCGAAGAAGCTACCTCTGGCAGCATCCACTTCGAGGGACGCGACATCACCCATGCCAGCCCACAGGAGCGCAAAGCCTTGCGCCAGCGCATCCAAATGGTCTTTCAAGACCCTTACGAATCGCTCAACCCCACCCAAACCATCGAAGAGATTGTCTCCGAACCGCTGCTCGTTCATAAACTGACGCCGCAGCCGCACGAACGGCGGGATCGCGTCGTCAAAGCGCTGGAAGATGCCGGCCTCAAACCCGCCGCCGACTACCTCCACCGCTACCCTCACCAACTCTCCGGCGGACAGCGCCAGCGCGTCGTCATCGCCGGCGCCCTCGTCCTCGAACCGCACCTGCTCCTCGCGGATGAACCGGTCTCCATGCTCGATGTCTCCATCCGCGCCGAAATCATCAACCTGCTTGCCGACCTGCGCCGCACGCGCGGCATCTCCGTCATCTTCATCACCCACGACCTCGGCACCGTCGGCTACTTTGCCGACCGCGTCGCCGTGATGTACCTGGGGCGCATCGTGGAGATGGGAACCGTGCGCGAAGTGCTGCAAAACCCCAAACATCCCTACACCCAGGCGCTGCTTTCCGTTATCCCTGCTCCCAACCCGCGCCTGCGCCGCAAGCGCATCATCCTGCAGGGCGAAACTCCCAACCCCATAGACCTGCCCTCCGGCTGCCGCTTTCACCCGCGCTGTCCCCTCGCGGTGAACGCCTGCCGCCACACCGACCCGGCGCTCACAAACATCTCCGAAACCCATCAGGCAGCGTGCCTCCTGCTCCAGCAATGACCGACATCACCAGCCCCCAAAACCCGCGCATCAAGCACATCGTCAAACTGCGCGAAGACAAACGCCAAAGACAAAAAGACGGCTTGTTCCTTGTCGAAGGATGGGATGAGATTCAACTTGCCCTCTCTGCCGGGCACGCCCCCAAAACGCTTCTGACCGCCCCGGAACTTGCCTCTCGTCCCCTTGCCTTTCCCTCCGCTGAAACCATCACCGTCTCCCGCGCCGCCTTCCAGAAAATGTCCTACCGCGAAAACCCCGACGGCTGGCTGGCGGTTTTCCCCATCCCCCGCCGAACCCTGCAATCCGAAACCTTCCATTCAAACAACCCGTTGGTAATCATCGCCGAATCCATCGAAAAGCCCGGCAACCTGGGCGCCATCCTGCGCACCGCCGATGCCGCCGGCGTGGATGCGCTTCTCGTCTGCAACCCGCGCACCGACCCCTGGAATCCAAACGTCGTCCGTGCCAGCCGCGGGACTGTGCTCAGCGTGCCGCTGGTGGAATGCGATAACGCTTCGGCGCTGGCGTGGCTGAAAGCCCGCGGGCTGCGCGTGCTGGCGGCGACTCCCTCCGCCTCCACCCCTTACTTCCACGTGGACATGCGCCCGCCCGTTGCCATCGCCGTCGGTACGGAGGATGAAGGGCTGAGCGATTTCTGGATGAACAACGCTGATTTCAAAGTCAATATTCCCATGCTGGGCAAAGTCAATTCGCTGAATGTCTCGGTCTCCACCGCTTTGATTGTGTACGAAGCGGTAAGACAGCGGGGATACCGCCCAACTGTTTTGTAAAACGGCAGAAGCGGCAAAACTGGTACACTCGCCTCACTCATGAACACAACAGGTATGCGGGGCTTCACCCTCCTCTGGGCTGGGCAGGTCATCTCGCTCATCGGCAGCGGCATGACCTGGTTTGCCTTTACCATTTGGGCGTGGGAGGCAAGCGGCAAAGCCTCCGCGCTGGCGGCTATCGGGTTTCTGACCTTCCTGCCTTCGGTGTTGTTTTCCCCTCTTGCCGGCGCGCTGGTAGACCGCTGGAACCGCAAACTGGTGATGCTGCTTAGTGACTTGGCAGCCGCCTGCGGCACGCTCATCGTGTTGCTGATTTACACCTTTGGCAGTTTGCAGCTCTGGCACGTGTACACGGTCAGCGTTCTGGCGGGATTCTTCACCGCCTTTCAATACCCCGCCTACGCTGCCGCTGTGACCACCATGCTTTCAAAGGAAGATTACACCCGCGCCGAAGGGATGCTCGGCGGCGCGCGCGCTTTCGGGCATTCTCTCGCCTGTGATTGCCGCCGCTTTACTGGGGATCGTTGGCTTGAGCGGCGTGATGCTGATTGACCTGGCCACTTTCAGGCGGAAACTCTTTTACCCGATTTGGCGGAGGTTTCATGAACTGGATTGCAGGGATTGTCATTCTGGCGGCGCTGGGCTGGCTGCTCGACCGCGAAATTTATTTTTATGAGGGCGTGCATTTGGGTCCGCGCGTGCAAGCCTGGCTGTATGACCGCTGGGCGCGCAAATACGATGAGGGCAAGCGCGAGAGTCAGCAGCGCGATGATGAGATGCTTGTCCAGCCGTTGCTCGAGGCGCTGCGCGGCGCGCCGACTCCGTTTGTGTTGGATTTTGCAACCGGCACCGGACGGCTCTCTTATGCTTTAACCCGCCGCCCCGAATTCAACGGCCACATCGTTGCGCTCGATCTTTCTCAGGGGATGCTGGAACAGGCAGCAGAGAAACTTGCCGGGCTGGGCGCGCCTTCGGCGGTGGAATTTCTCCGCAGCCAGAGCCTGCCCCTGCCGTTCCCCGATGCGGCGTTCGATGTGGTCTGCGCGCTGGAGGTGCTGGAACTCTTCCCCAATATGGACGAACCCCTGGCTGAGTTTGCGCGCGTGCTGCGCCCCGGCGGGATTCTGCTCACCTCGCGCGGCACGGAAGAATCGGGGCGGCGTGCAAAGGTGAAGAGCAAACAGGATTTCGGTCTATTGCTGAAGCGGCACGGCTTCGAGACTTTTGAAATTACGCCGTGGTGGAAGTTGTTCGACCGTGTGCTGGCGGTGAGAAACGGGTCATCGCAGCCGGCGGGCAGGCATGCACTGAGGGATGTGTTGCGCTGCCCGTCCTGTGGGCAAATGGATTGGCGCGAATGGAAGTGCCGTCGCTGCGGCAGGGAACTGACGGTTACAGCGCAGGGCATCGTTTTGCTGTAGGGCGGTTTGTCAGGCTCTTGCAAGGCAAGGGGTGTATCTTTTTCTCTCGATTGCGTCATGTAGCAAATTCTGCCTTCGAAACCAATGGAGATAACTATGCTTACCTTGTTCAAATGGATTCTTGCCGCCGTGGTGGCCGCCTTTTTATGGCTGGTGGGCAAGTACACTGCTGAGTATTTCCAGCCTTATAAAAAGTAGGTCTGCTCCTAGTCAGCGCCTGGCCGCTGATATTGCACTTTTCCAAATTATTCTGGCAATCCAAGCCAGCGCTTTTTGCATGTGCGGATTGTCAAATCCGCACCTCATCCAATAAGCAAAGAGGAAAGGCAGGCTCACCGTCGGACTTTGTAAAGGGCACAAGATAGCGAAGGAAAAGCCAAACCCAGGCCGCCTGCGCCGCCCATTCGCTGGGGCTCAAGCCCCTGCTCAGGGCACGGAAATCCGCTCATGATTGTTACGAAAATATTTCGGTAATGCTTGCGTAGGGCGCGTAAGAGAACGCGCCCTACGCAAACTGCCCCCTC
>JBBITE010000062.1:0-14509 GCA_037440905.1 Anaerolineae bacterium
GAAGGCTTCCTCTTTTCAACTACCTTTATCAAAAGGCCAAAGTCGAGTTTGTTTTTAGTATCTACCCGAAAATTCATTTGCCTGCCACGCTCGGTGATAATGATCTTTAAAAAATATTTCCGTAATGCTTGCGTAGGGCGCGTTCTCCCTTCGGCAGGCTCAGGGCAGGCTTACGCGCCCGTCGGCGTAACACTTGCCCTCCCACTCCGCTTCGCTGCGGGGACGATGTGGCGGGCAAGCGCCAGGGGAGAACGCCGACTGCGCGCGGTTACGGAATTAATTTGTAAAACTTCATGAAGCCGACTCCGAATCCGCTTCGCGCAGCACCCTGTAGGGTGAGCGGATTTCCATGCCCTGAGCAGGGGCTTGAGCCCCAGCGGATGGGCGGCGCAGGCGGCCTGGGTTTGGCTTTTCCTTCGCTGCCTGGATGCGAGCCGCGAAGGACGAGATCACCGAAATAATTTGTTAAGCCTCATAACGTCCGGGCGATGCCGGGGAGCAGAGAATCATTTTCGGAGTCGAGCCGTTTTTATCTATGGTCAATTACTCGATTTTCAAAATTTTGAGTTTTACCTTGCCGCCCGGCGTTTCGGCCTCCACCACATCGCCCACTTTGTGGTTGAGCAGGGCTCTGCCAAACGGCGATTCGTTGGAAATTTTGCCGTTGCGCGGATCGGCTTCGGTGGCGCCGACGACGAAAAAGGTTTCAGGATCGAAGTTTTCCTCCTGAATGGTCACTTTGGAGCCGACCACAACAACATCGCTTTGGGTTCTTTCGACAATGGTCGCCATGCGCAGAATGGCCTCGATTTCCATGATGCGGCCTTCGAGGAATGCCTGGTCTTCTTTGGCTTTGTGGTAATCGGCGTTTTCCGAGAGGTCGCCCATTTGAATGGCGGAACGGAGGCGCTTGGCGAGTTCCTCGCGGCGCGGACCGGTCAGTTCGGCAAGTTCGGCTCGCAATTTGGCTTCGCCTTCGGGCGTCAGGTAATGAGTGGGTTGGGTCATGGTTGCTCTTTCTCCGGGACTAAGGTTTTTCCAGGGGGTTGAATAGTTTTTGGTGTTCTTCGATGGCGTAGCGATCGGTCATGCCGGCAATGTAATCGCAGATGGTGCGTTCCAGCCCGCGGGTGGGAATGTACGCCTGAACGGTATCGGGCAGCATGGAGGGTTCGGTGCGGTAGGCGGTAAAGAGGTCGGTGATGATGCGCTCGGCTTTGACCTGCATCCGCACGACGCGGTAGTGGCGGTAAAGGTTCTTGTAGAGAAAGTCCTTCAGTTCGCGGTTGTGTCTTTGCATCTCTTCGCTGTAGCCGATGACGTTGTACTTGAGTTTTTGAATATCGAGCGGCGATTTGACTTTGCTATCCTTAAGGCGTTTATCCGTCGCCTCGATCATGTCGGTGACCATGATGCCGACCAGTTGGCGGATCATGCGGTGGCGTTCCATTTCGCTGAGGTTGGGTCCGCGCCAGTGATAGGTTTCGCGCAGGATTTCCCATAAGGCAATGCCTTCGAGCATTTGCGGGTTGATCATGTTCGAGCGCAAGCCGTCATCGAGGTCGTGGGTGGTGTAGGCGAGTTCGTCTGCCACGTTGGCAATTTGGGTTTCGAGGTTGCCGCGCAGTTCGGGGTTGTAGTCTCTGGCGTCGGAGATGTCGTATTCGGATTCGTGTTTGACCATGCCTTCGCGCACTTCCCAGGTGAGGTTGAGGCCGGGGAATTCGGGGTAGCGCTGTTCCAGTTCGGTGACGATGCGCAGAGATTGTTTGTTGTGGTCGAATCCGCCGAAGTCTTTCATGAGGCGAGCGAGAGCGACTTCGCCGGAATGTCCAAAGGGGGAATGACCGAGGTCGTGCGCGAGGCAGATGCTTTCGACAAGGTCTTCGTTGGCGCCCAGGGCGCGGGCAAGGGTGCGTCCGATTTGGGCGACTTCCAGGGTGTGGGTGAGGCGGGTGCGGAAATAATCGCCTTCGTAGTTGATGAAGACCTGAGTCTTGTATTCCAGCCGGCGGAAGGCGGTGGTGTGAAGGATGCGGTCCCGGTCACGCTGGAAGGAGGTGCGATATTCGGGTTCGTTATCGAGGTAGGCGCGCCCTTTGGAATCGCGGCTGCGCATGCCGTAGGGGGCAAGGCTTTTATCTTCGATTTCCTCGAGTTGTTGACGTGTGTAGTACATACGACCTTTCGAATGTCATTGCGGCGGCTGTAGAAATCGAAGCGCTACAGTCGGCAGGTTTGCTTCGACGGGCTGATTCCACAATGAAGAGGCGATATGGGGTGAATTTCCTTTGAAATATTGAGCGCACAGCCGGTGGAGGCGACTGGTTCGCTTTATCCCAATTGGGAGGTTAAAAAGTCTGTCGGGGTATTGTAGCCGTGTTCTGCTAAACGTCAAGACTGCCCTGTTCGGCGCTCATGGCTTTCTCAAAATCGGACATTGACCTGCAAAGACCACCAAGAGCGCCAGGAAAAGGAGGAAAAAAACTTAGAGAGCGTTTAAAACTACCTCTCCTGCGCGTAAGCGACGTTCTCTAACGTCACTGGATGCGCTAGAGAGCGCATCCTACGCATTTGGGGAGAACAAACAAGGACTTTTAAAACAACTCTCTAAAGAACGTTCCCTTGCCTGCTCCCGTCACACATGATAAAATACCGCCCGCTGGAACACCTTTGGGGGCTCGTCTAATGGCAGGACGACTGACTCTGGATCAGTTAGTAGTGGTTCGAATCCATTGCCCCCAGCAATAAAATACCCCTCTCACGGGGTATTTTTTTATTCTGCTTGTTTGTCTGGATGGGTATTAGGGGAAACTGTTTTCCAGGTGTTCGATAAATAGGTTGACCACTTGCTGGGTGACGCCTTTGCGCGCGCCGAACATCAACTTGCGCCCGACTGCGTCCAGCGGGTAGGCATCCACAATCAGGCGGCTTCCTTCTTCCTCCGGCTGGATGCTGCAGGTCAGGTTGGTACGCTCGCCCAGCACTTTGCCCAGCAGGGTCTTATCGAACTTCGCTTCAAGTTGAAATTCCTGCGGGCTGGATTTGAGCATCTGCCCTTTGAGTTTTTGCACAGACTGAAGGGCGGCCTGGTAGACGACGCTGCGCTCGTGGGGATAGGTCTTTTCCTGGTGTACTTCGAATGGCATGGCGCCTCCGCTATAACCTTTCGTATTTCACTTGTTGGAACAATTCTTCAATCAACGTGCGCGAACCGACCTCCGTACCGCTCATCGAGGCAGTGGCGGCTCCGCTGGCAGCGCCCCAGCCCAGCGCTTCTTTGAGGGAGAGACCTTGCGACAACGCCCAAACCATGCCGCCAACCATTGAGTCGCCGGCGCCGATGGGGTTCCTCTCTTGTATCTTGGGGCTGTGCACCAGCCAACTTTCGTCTGCTGTTTGCAGCAGGGCGCCTTTTTTACCCAGCGAAATGACCACGTTTTGAGCGCCCATGCTGCGGAGTTCGCTGGCGGCAAGGATGATTTGAGGGATAGTTTCTACAGGCAGGCCGGTGAGTTTGTGAGCCTCTTCGGCGTTGGGCTTAACGAGGAAGGGTTTGGCTGCGCATCCCAAACGCAGACTTTCACCGGTGGTATCCAATATCGCCACCGCCTGCCGCTCGTTGAGCAGTTCGATGATCTGGGCGTAGTACGAATCGGGTACGGCGGGGGGGAGGCTTCCCGCAAGCACCCACCAGTCTCTAGGTCTGGCAAGCGAAGCGATTTTTTCCAGCAGTTCGCGCTGCCTGGTTTCGTCCACCGTCGGTCCTTTTTCGTTGACCTTGATGTAGTGGTCATGGTTTTCGGTGACGATGCTGATGTTTGTCCGCGTTTCGCCGGGGATGGAAACAAAATCGGTGACAATCTCCAGCGCCTGCAAACCGAGGCGGAGACGCTCGCCCGTGCGCCCGCCGATGAAGCCAAGCGCTGTGCTGGGCATTCCCAGCGATTTGAGCAGACGCGATACGTTGAAGCCTTTGCCGCCAAAATCCACCTGTGACTTGACCGCTGAAAGCACCGAATCGAACTGAATTTCAGGCACGGTCAGCTCGCGGTCAATGGCGGGGTTGAGTGTGAGTGTGTAGATCATGCCGGCTTGATGTCTCGATGAGATTTTAAGCGGGCTTTTGCCAGAGTTTTTCGATAAGCGCTTCCTCGGCTTCGTTCGTCCACATCCCATCCGGTCCCAGTTTTTGGGCTACTTCGGGAAGGCGTTCGCGCAGTTCCTTGAGGCTGGTGAGCGGCAGGTTGTGAATTTGAGGGAAGATGACGACCTTGCCCGGATATTTGCTGTCCATCACCGATTGGATGGCTTCGGCTGCCGTTTCGATGCCGCCGATGGCAGCCACCGAGCGGGCGGGCGATAGCGCGCCGGCGATTCGTTTTTCCATCACTGAAGCCTGATCATGAATGGTCAACCCTGATGTGCCGGTATATTGGGCGTTGGAAAGATAGACATTGCTGAGATTGACTTTTCCCAGAGTGCCGTTGGGAACGCCCGCAAACAAGACCAGCATTCCGTCCGGTTTCATGATGGTATCGCCTTCCTCCATCAGGGCAACCACCGGCACACAGACAACAACATCATCTGCGCCTTTGCCCTGGGTGGCTTCCAGTACGAAATCACGGAAGGGCTTTTCTGAGGCGTTGGGGTTGAAGATGAGCAATTTTCGTCCCTGTTTTTCTGCCAGCGGCGTAAACATGTTGACCAGGGTTTGCAGCCGTTCGTCGCTGATTTCGGTGGCAATGACCAGTTGAGGACCGTTGGGCAGTTCGAGGGCGCGTTGGAGGTGCATTTGTCCCATTGGTCCGCCCGCGCCGATGAAGACGGCTGTTCCGCCGCCGCGCAGTTCGCAGCGGTTGCGCGCTTCGCCGTAGGAAGCGGCGATGTCTGTGGTGTTGTTGCCGACGAAGGCGATGTAATCGTAGTGCAGGCGCCCGAGGTCAACAGAAGCCAGCCCGTCGAGTGGTTTGGTGCCGACGAGGTTCAACGTGCCGCGCCGGGCAATGAAGCGCGCCGCCTGGCTGACGGCATCCGCAGAGACGGGGTTGAGTATCACGATGTCGTCAAAACCTTTTTCGGTCAGTTCTTTACTGATTGTTTCGTAGTCTGCCGGCGCAAGGCCGTTTCGTTCGATGATGTTGGCTTGGGTTGCTGCAGCCAGCCTTTTGACGGAGTCGGGTGCGTCAGTCAGTACGATTGTGGCGGGGGCATCCAAGCCTTTTGAGAAGGTGTATTCGGTGGTATCGCCGGGGCGTCCGATCATCCACATAGTGCCGCCGGGTTTCGGGTCCAGCCTGCGGCGCTGGGTGTAGGCGGCGACAACGCATCCCCACGGTTCCAGCAGCGCCGACTCGGCATATCCCATATCGTCCTCTACCGGCAGCAGGCAGGCACCGGCGTCGGTTTCCAATACTTCCCTGCCGATGCAGTGATATTGCACCAAGCCGCCGGGAATGGTGTAACCGTAGGCAGTGCTCATGCCGTTTTGGTAAATATCCGGCTGGACCGCCAGCCTTTGCCCGGGGCGGTATTGATGCGCCAGGTTTTTGCCGACTTTGATGACGGTGAGCGAGACTTCATGACCGAGGCGGGTAGGTTTGAGGGCAAGATTGCGGTTATACAGTTTGGGGTGACTGCCGCCTTGTTTGAGGATCTTCACATCCGAAAAACAAATGCTCACACTGTCAATGCGCACGAGCATCTGATCATCGTTCGGCTCTGGGAGGGGGAAGGCTTCGGGCTTGCCGTCTCTGCCCATGTTTTCCATGCCCGCTCCGTAGAGGTTCCAGGCATAACTTTGCGCCGGCAAAGGATGAGTTGCCGCGCGGTATTTTTGAAATTTTTCGCCCATATAGGATTCCTTTCAATGCTTCGATAGAAGTGCAATTCACATATTCAATTGTTTTCTGACTAGTTCGCGCACCTCGCGCGCGGTGGAACATTCTAATGCCTGCGCCGCGAGATTTTTCAGCTCCGTAAACTTCAAGCCCCGAATTTGCGCCTTGACCAGCGGAATGGATGGCACGCTAACGCTTAGTTCGTCAATTCCCAAGCCAATCAAAATCGGCACAGCATAGGGGTCGGAGCCGAGTTCGCCGCAAATCCCCGCCCATTTGCCGTGTTTATGCGCCCCTTCGATGGTTCTGGCTATCAGCCGCAAAACAGCGGGGTGTAATCCGTCTTGTTTGCTGGCAAGCGCCGGGTGCATGCGGTCCATTGCCAGGGTATATTGCGTCAAATCGTTGGTGCCGATGGAGAAGAAATCCACCTCTCTCGCCAGTACATCAGCCATCAACGCCGCAGAGGGAACCTCAATCATGATGCCCGCTGTCACACGCGGAATTTTCAATTCGAGTTGCAATTCGTCCAGCATCGAACGCGCCTGCCGGTATTCTTCGATGTCGCCCACCATTGGAAACATGATTTGCAGATTGCCGTGCAGCCCTGCCCGCAGAATAGCGCGCAACTGCTGGCGGAATAATTCGGGACGGTTCAAACACAGACGGATGCCGCGCTCACCCAAAAAGGGATTTTCTTCCCTCGGCATTTCGATGTACGGTAAAGGCTTGTCGCCGCCCACATCCAGCGTGCGGACAATGACCGGCAATTTCCCCATCACCTCCGCGATGGAGCGGTAGACTTCGAATTGTTCCGCCTCGGTGGGGGCGGTGGCGCGTTCCAGGAAGAGAAATTCGGTTCGTAACAACCCGATGCCTGCTGCGCCCATCTTCAGGGCTTTTTTCGCATCCTCAAGCGACCCCGCGTTAGCGACCACCTCCACGTGACGCCCATCTGCCGTGACAGCGGGAGCGGAAGCCTGCTCCAGGGCGGTGCGGCGTTTTTCCAGCCAGGCGTTGCGTTCCTGTTCGGCGGCATGCAGTTCTTGCGGTGAGGGATCGAAGACGACCATACCATCGCTGCCATTCAGAATGATGTAGGTATCGTTGGCTAACTTCAAAACAGACTCGTCCACTCCCACCACTGCAGGAAGCCCCAAGGCGCGGGCAAGGATGGCCGTGTGAGAGGTGGGGCCGCCGTTGACAATGCAAAAACCAAGCACGCTGTCTTTGTTGAAAGAAACCGTATCGGAGGGGGAAAGTTCGCGCGCCACGATCACCACCGGTTTATCGGGCAGTGATGCGGCTTTTTCCTCCATGCCAACCATCAAGCGCAGCACGCGCCTGCCCACATCGCGCAGGTCATCTGCACGGGCGGAGAGAAGCGGATCGTTCAATGCCGCCACTACCATGGCGCTGTCTTCGATGGTTTCCTTCCATGCTTTGAGTGCGTCCTGTCCTTTTTGGAAGCGTTCATAGACGGCTTCGTTCAATTGAGGGTCATCCAGCAAACCGAGATGCGCTTCAAAAATAGCGGCTTCGGCTTTTAACCCCTGTTCGATCATTTGCTTGTTCAGGTTATTCAATTGTTCACGCGCGCGCACCAGCGCATCCTGTAGTCGTTCCCAGCCGATGACCAGCGTTTCGGAAATTTCGTCAATGGGAATTTCCTGACGTTGAAATTGATAAACTGGACCAATGGCAATGCCGGGCGCGGCGCCCACCCCTTGCAGGTTGTTGGGCTTCATCGCCTTATTTTCTTCCAGGGCGGGTTTTGAGTCGGGCTTTGGCGCAGGAGGCTGGGCTGGCGTTTCGCCGGCGTTTTCTCCCTCCCCCAGTCCCGCCAGAATCGCCGCTTCGATTTCCGCCAGGGCGGTTTCCTCATCTTCGCCGTTTACCTCGATTTTCAAGCGGCTGCCCTTCGAGGCGCCCAGCGTTAGAACTGAAATCAAACTTTTTGCATTTGCTTTCTTTTCCCCGTGCCAGAGGGTAATGCTCGATTTGAATTGTTTTACAAGATTGACCAATGTCTTAGCAGGGCGCGCATGTAAACCTGTCTCGTTGTTGATTGTAATTTCTAATTGTTTCATATTCGAAACTCCATTCGTCCGAGGCGCCCTTTCATGTTTCTATGCCGCAGCAAACTCATGCGTCGGGTTCTCTGCCCAGATACTTCAAAACAACTTCTGCATCGGTGGTGTGAATCAACTCATTCAAAACGGCTTCGTCCTCCACGGCTTCTGCCAAACTCGCCAGCACGCCGACATGTTCATCTCCCTGGGCGGCGATGCCAATCACCAGGTAAACGGGTTCTCCGCCTTCATCCCATTCCACCCCCTGCGGCAGTTGTAAAACAGAAATACCCGTTTGCAGGACGTGGTCTTTGTTTTCGTATACGCCGTGTGGAATCGCAACGCCGCTGCCCAAATAGGTGGACATGCTTTCCTCGCGCTTCAACATGCCTTCGATATATTGCGGTAGCACACAGCCCGATTTCACGAGCAAATTGCCCGTTTTGCGAATGGCGTCGCTGCGGTCGGTGGCGGCCGCATTGAGTTGGATGCGGTCTAGGGAAAGGATGGGCATGGCTTACAAGTCCGTACCGATGATATCGGTCTTGTCTACAAAGGCTTTTACAAGAGTATCGAACACAGGATCGTTGATAAAGTGATTGAACGCCACCACAACGGCATTCGGCGCTTTGCTGGCGGCGGTCTTTGCCAGCCCTTTGTGGACAACCACCACCTGGGCATCGGCGGGAATTTCGCGGGCAGGCTTGTGGATGACGGTTACGTCGGTAACCTGCGCGGCTTTCAATTTTTTCTTCAGCGCATTGACGCTCATCAGGCTGGAGCCCATTCCTGCTTCGCAGGCAAAAATGACGGTTTTTACATTGGCTGCGGAAATGGTGTTTGCCATTGGTTATACTCCTTTCGTTTGGGACGACAGATGCGGCGGGGGCGTTGTCAAGTATAACGCAGCCGCATCTGCCGCCGTTTAGTGTTGCAGAGTGCTAGTCGGCTTTTTCTTCAGGCACCGGGCGCACGCGCAGGATGAAGATACCCACGAGAGCAGATACCACAGCGCCGATTGCCACACCGGTCAACACGGCAAAATGCTGGCCGGGAGGGGTCACCGCAAGATAGGCGAAGATGGAGCCGGGGGAGGGGGTGGCTGCCAGCCCGGCGCCGCTGAGAGTGAACCACAGGTCAGCGGAGAAGCCGCCGGCGATCATGGCGAGGATCATAATGGGGTGGGCAAGCACATAGGGAAAGTAAATCTCGTGAATGCCGCCGAGGAAATGAATAATCATCGAGCCGGGGGTGGATTCTTTGAGCATGCCTTTGCCAGCCACATAGAAGGCAATCAGTAAGCCCAAGCCGGGACCGGGGTTGGTTTCCAGCAGGAAGTGAATGGCGCGCCCGCTTTCCGCCGCAGCCGCCACGCCCAGCGGTCCCAAAACGCCATGGTTGATGGCATTGTTCAGGAACAGCACCTTGGCAGGTTCAATCAGAATTGCTGCCAGCGGCAGGAGCCTGGCGTTGACCAGCCAATCTACGCCGGCGCCGGCGGCGTTGCTGAATGCCTGAACTACCGGCCCAATGACCACATTTGCCAACAGGGCAAGCAGCATGCCCAGAATGCCGGCGGAGAAGTTGTTGATCAGCATTTCGAAGCCGACCGGAATCTTCTCTTCCAGGGCGTTGTCAATCAGTTTGATCAGCCAGCCGCCAAGCGGACCCATAATCATTGCGCCCAGCATCATGGGAATGTCGGCTCCGACGATCACACCCATGGTGGCTACCGCACCGACTACGCCGCCGCGCACGTCGCCGTGTACCAGTTTGCCGCCGGTATAACCGATCAGCAGCGGAAGCAGGTAAATAATCATAGGACCGACGAGTTTTGCCAACGTCTCGTTGGGGGTCCAGCCGGTCGGGATGAAGAAGGCAGTGATCAAGCCCCAGGCGATGAACGCCCCGATGTTGGGGATGACCATGCCAGCCAAAAACCCGCCGAATTGTTGTAATCTCTCTCTCATCTCTTGCATCTCCTTTCAGGATTTATTATGTTGCCTGACACCTCAGGCACTAGTTCAACCGGGAGATTGGTCGGAGCCTCTCCCGGGTCACGAGACAGCGCTTTGAAGCGTTGTCGGGTAACCGAAGGGTGGGGACGTGAGATCAGCCTTGAGCGTCGGAAGAAGCGTGAAGCGGGTTCTGGTCTCAGGCATTGCATGCCGGCAGGACAGAAACGACAAAAAATTCCATGCCGTCAGACAGCATGGAACGATTCGAGAATGAGAGGTTGGATGTTACGAGATGATGACCGTTGAGCGCCCGGCACCTTTCGAGCCGAACGTTTCCATGCCCGGTTAGCATGGAGATGGCTGAAGCGCTAAGAAGATGTTGATGCCGGGTAATCGGCGTTGACATAAGACCTCACATCCGCTGTGGGAAAGGGGAGGGCGGGTACCTGGGTACTATACGACAATAGCCAGTAGTGTAAACGATTACATTTTATTTGTCAAGAGAAACTTGGTTCAAAGCCCTAAAAATTTTGTGTTTTTTGCAAATTCTCACCAAATTCTGGGTTTGATATATCGTATAACCCCAATTTTGAGAAAACGTTTTCATTTTGAGTTACGCAAGATGATATAATGTGACTATGCCGGACATCAAGGATGTTGCAAATGCCGCTGGAGTATCTACCGCAACTGTCTCGCGGGTGCTTGCCGGTAGTACGCGCGTAAAAGAAGAGACCCGCTTGCGGGTGTTGAGCGCCATCGAGCAACTCAATTACCGCCCTAATCTGGTTGCCCGCAGTTTGCGTTCTCAAAAAAGCGCTCGTATTGGGCTGGTGGTTTCGGATATTCGCAATCCCTTCTTTACCTCCATCAGCCGCGCAGTGGAAGATGCTGCTTATGAGCAGGGGTATTCTGTTTTGCTATGCAATACAGATGAGAACCCCGAAAAAGAAGAACTATACTTGAAAGTGTTGCATGATGAAAGCGTAGCGGGGGTTATTTTTTCTCCCACCCAACAATTCAGCGCCAGACTTTCATCGTTTGAATCCCAAATTCCCATTGTTGTAATTGACCGTGCTGTGAATGCTTCATCCATTGACATGGTGTTGTTGGATAATGCTGCTGCCGGTTACGAGTTAACCGTTCATCTCCTTCAAAACGGGTATCGAAAACTGGCAGGACTGTTTGGAAATGCCAGCACTACCGGGCGGGAAAGAAATCGGGGGTTTCGCCAGGCGTTGGAGGAGCATCAGTTGAGGCCATGGTCTGAGCAGTTTATTCCGCCGCGCATTCAGCAGGGGTATGAAACGACGCTTGCTTTGCTCGATCAACCTGACCGCCCTGATGCGATTTTTACCAGTAATAGTTTGCTAACGGCTGGAGCCTTTCAAGCCATTCGCGATCGCAGACTCAAGGTCCCCGATGATGTGGCGCTGGTAGGCTTCGATGAAACCACATGGGGTGCGCTGGTGGAGCCGCCTATTACGCTAATTGCCCAGCCCACCGAGGAAATCGGGCGCACCGCAACGGAATTGCTCTTTCAGCGGATTGCAGATCCCAGCCGTTCTCCGCGAACGGTTATTCTCAAAGGGAAACTCATAGCACGCGGTTCGAGCGCGCCGCGCCCCTCTTTTTCTGCTTGATAACCAACTTCAGCACTGCGCGATTGAAGTCATTTACAACGCAGACAACCGCCTTGCCCGGTGTGGACCTTCGACCTTATGCAGGGTGGCAATGCCTGACCTGGAAAATGTGACCAGGTATGATCCAGTTTATGGCGATGTTTGTCGCTCATTGATCGAGACACAACTTCTGTAAGCCGGGGTTGGGGGAAGTATGCTACCATTACGCCATGTCATCGTCATTGCAAAAACTCAACAGGGAAATCATTGCATGCCGCAAGTGCCCGCGGTTGGTTGCCTGGCGCGAAGAGATCGCGCGCCTCAAGCGCAAGTCCTATCAACAGCAGGTCTATTGGGGCAAGCCGGTACCGGGCTTCGGTGACCCGCAGGCGCGGGTGCTGGTGGTGGGACTGGCGCCCGGCGCACACGGCTCCAACCGTACCGGGCGTCAATTTACCGGGGATGCTTCGGGGAATTTTTTATTTCCAGCGTTGTACCGCGCCGGGTTTGCGAATCAGCCGTCGGCGGAGTCGCGAAGCGATGGACTGCTCCTCAACGATATGTACATTACCGCGTCTGCTCGCTGCGCGCCGCCTGCCAATCGTCCCACTCCGGCGGAGTTGGAAAATTGTCAGCCCTATTTGGAGCGGGAGGTCGAGATTCTTGCCCCACAGGTCATTGTCTGCCTGGGACGGATAGCCTTTGAGAGAGTGCTGAAGGTATATTCTGTGCGCAACCGTGACTGGAAGTTTGCGCATGGCGCGCTGTATCGCCTCGAGCGCGGACCCTGGATTCTTTGCTCCTACCATCCCAGCCAGCAAAACACCCTCACCGGTAAGTTGACGGTGGCAATGTTCGACGCCATTTGGCGTAAGGCGAAAGAACTGCTTGAATGAAGAGAATGCCATCAAACATTTTGGTCAGCGGGCGGTAGGAAATTGAGAACGAACTTTTCTTTTTGGAGTAGAACGTATGAAGCCCAACCTCATCCTGCCCGGCGTAGCCGCGCCGGACTTTGAACTGGAAGACGTGCAGGGCAGACGTGTGCGCCTTTCCGACTTTCGCGGACAAAAGACAATTGTCCTTGCCTTTCTGCGCGGCTTTATGTGACCTTTCTGCCGCGCGCAGTTGGCGCGCCTGCGAGATGACTATCAGCGCTTTGTGGGGCGCAATGCCGAAATCCTGGCAGTGGGACCGAACTCCCCCGCCGCCTTCGAACAATACTGGGCAAATGAGCGCATTCCCTTCATCGGCTTGCCCGACCCCGACCGCACCGTAGCGCGTTTGTACCGTCAGGAGGTCAACCTCTTCAAGCTGGGACGCATGCCGTTGAATTGCGTCATTGATAAAAACGGCTATGTCCGTTTCGCCCATTATGGCGAGTCCATGCGCGATATTCCCTCGAACGACGAACTCTTCAAAGTAATAGACGAATTGAATAGAACGTCCTCATAACATGACAATTGGGCGAATAGCATTTCTCGGTTCCGGCGAGACCTCGCTGGCGGGAGGGCGCATCTTCGAAGCGCTGGCGAAGACCATTCGTGAGCCGCTGCGCATTGCTCTGCTCGAAACCCCTGCCGGCTTCGAACTCAACTCGGCGCAGGTAGTGGGGCGTGTGGCGGAGTTTATGAAATCGCGCCTGCAAAATTACAAGCCCCAGGTGGATGTGATACCCGCCCGCAAAAAAGGAACCGCCTTCAGCCCCGATGACGCCGAACTCCTTGCGCCGCTTCTCCATGCCAACCTCATTTTCATGGGACCCGGCAGCCCCACCTACGCCATCCGTCAATTGCGCGGCTCGCTTGCCTGGGATTTGATCCGCGCCCGCCACCGCCTCGGCGCCTCGCTGATTTTTGCCTCGGCCGCCACAATCTCTGTCGGCGCCCATGCCTTACCTGTCTATGAAATTTACAAAGTGGGCGAAGAAGTGCATGTGGTGGAAGGGCTGAACTTCTTTGCCGATTTCGGCTTGCATCTCTCCTTCGTCCCGCACTGGAACAATGCCGAAGGCGGCGCCGACCTGGATACCAGCCGCTGCTTCGTGGGCATGGAACGCTTTGCCCAATGGTGCGATTTACTCCCCCCCGAAAACACCATCCTCGGTTTGGACGAACACAGCGGTCTCATCATGGACCTGGAAGCCGGCACTGCCGAAGTCAGCGGCGTCAGTTCGGTCTCCATCGTCCGCGCCTGTGACCCCGAAATGTACCCTGCCGGTTCCACCTTCGCGTTAAGGGAATTGGGCGCGTTCCAACTCCCCGAACCGTTGGAGCGCGGCATCTCCCCGGCGGCTTGGGAGATGGCGCTTCAGCCCCCGCCGCCAGCCGCAGACCGTCCCCCTGAGATTGTCATCCAACTGGCAGAGCGGCGTCTCGCCGCCCGCGCCGCCAAAAACTGGGATGAAGCCGACCACCTCCGCCGCGACATCGCCGCGCTCGGTTGGGCAGTGCAGGATGAAAGAGACGGCTATACCTTGAAAAAACACGGCTGAGATACCTTTCAAACGTGGGCTTGCTCTGCTGCAAAGACATTCGTCAATCCCGTAGCACAAGATTATGAGGCTTAACAACTCACCTTACGCGGAACGCCTTCAAGATTCTCGTGGAACAGGCTTGTTTTCTCTGCGCGGCGACTGAAGTCGCGGCTGACCCTCGCAAAGCCTGCCTGCGCAGGCGCTCAAGTCAGCGAAGGCTGACTTCGTGATTGCTAGATGCGGTTTGAACCGCCAGCAATCAAGAACCGCGTAACATCAGTTAACAAAGTATTTCGGTGATCTCGTCCTTAGCGGCTCGTCTCCAGGCAGCGAAGGAAAAGCCAAACCCAGGCCGCCTGCGCCGCCCATCCGCTGGGGCTCAAGCCCCTGCTCAGGGCATGGAAATCCGCTCACCCTAAAGGGTGCTGCGCGAAGCGGATTCGGAGTCGGCTTCGAGCCGACTTGCATGGACTGAGGCGGGGGATTGATGATTGATCCCCCGCCGAAGATGGAAAAATACCGAATTATTTTTTCAAGTTTCATT
>JBBITE010000063.1:0-14318 GCA_037440905.1 Anaerolineae bacterium
GCTCTTCTTTCTTCCTCCTCAACTTTGCTCAAAGAGCCAAAGTCGAGGGGCTGATATTACATGCCCGCCATAAAGGCGAGCCCTACTGTACCTGGTCCCGCATGGTTTGCCACCACCGGGCTGACTTCGGCGAAGATGCTTTCGACAGGGGTGAGTTCTTTTTCGGCTTTGGCAAGCAGGGCTTTCGCCTCGTCGGCGGCGTTGGCGTGCAAGGTGGCAAGGCGGACAGGGGTCTTG
This sequence comes from Anaerolineae bacterium, assembly GCA_037440905.1. Taxonomy (GTDB): domain Bacteria; phylum Chloroflexota; class Anaerolineae; order Anaerolineales; family Villigracilaceae; genus Defluviilinea. The sequence continues at coordinate 238 of JBBITE010000063.1, forward strand.
CCTTTTGTGTGTTCGAGGACCAGTTCGAGGACGCGTTCGTGCGCTTTGGTCTTGGTGCGGATGCGCTCAATACCTTCGACGCGTCCATCCTGAACGGCGAGGATGGGTTTCATGTTGAGCAGCGTTCCGACGAAGCGCTGAGCGCCGCCAATGCGTCCGCCGCGGTGCAGGAACTCGAGGGTATCTACGGCAAAAAAGACGCCGGTGCTTTGGCGCGCTTTTTCTGCCAGCGCCAGGCAGTCGGTCAGGTTTGCGCCGCTTTCTACAGCGCGCGCCACCGAGAGAACCTGGAAGCCCATTGCCATAGCGGTAGATTGGCTGTCGAAGATGGTCACTTTTTCGCCCGCCGTGCCCATCAGTTCCCGCGCCTGAGTGGCCGATTGAAGGGTGCCTGAAAGTTTAGCGGAGATGAAGATACCGAAGACCTCGAAGCCTTTTTCCACCAATCCTTGAAAGATGGTTTGCATATCTGCCACAGAGACCTGGGAAGTGGTGGCCATGGTTTTTGAGGTTTTCAGGCGGTTGAAGAATTCTTCGGATTGGATATCCACCCCGTCGCGGTAGGTTTTATCGTCCCAAATGAGCACCTGAGGAGCAACCGTTATGTTGTGTTTTTGCACAAGATCGGCTGGAATGTAGGCGGTGCTGTCGGTCACAACGGCGATTTTTGACATACTTCCTCCTTAAATTGGCGTGAAAATTTGGGGCTTTCTCGTGTATGTTAAACCCTTTCCCTGAACCGGGGATACGAATTGTTAGGTATAATAGTCGAACGATTCTGATTTGGACTTTTTGTCGAGGAGCCTGCTTTGGCGTTCAACCCGATTAACTGGCTTTTGGGCTTGTTTTCACTAGACATTGCGATAGACCTGGGGACCGCGAATACATTGGTCAATGTGCGCGGCAAGGGCATTGTTATCAATGAACCTTCCTGGGTGACGATTGACAAGAGGCTGCGGCAGCCTCTTGCTATTGGTTTGGAAGCCAAGGAGATGATGGGGCGGACTCCTGCCAATGTTGCGGTGGTGCGTCCGCTGCGCGATGGGGTGATTTCGGAGTTCGATGTCACCCAGATTATGCTGGAATATTTCATCGGGCGGGTGCATGAGCAAAGTGTGGTGCCATTGCCGCGTCCGCGGGTGGTGGTGGGGATTCCCACCGGTGTGACGGAGGTCGAAAAGCGGGCGGTGTACGATGCGGTGATGGCGGCGGGGGCGCGTGCGGCGTATATGATCGAAGAGCCGATTGCGGCGGCGCTGGGCGCCGGTTTGCCCATCCGCGATATTCGCGGCAGCATGGTGGTGGATATCGGCGGCGGTACAACCGAAGTGGCGGTGCTTTCGATGAGCGGCGTAGTAGCCTCGCGCTCGCTGCGGGTGGCGGGCGATGAAATGGATCAGGATATTGTCCAGTATTTGCGGAACAAGTACAACCTGCTAGTCGGCGAAGGGATTGCCGAACAAGTCAAGTGGCAGATTGGCAGCGCCTATCCGCTGCATCCTGAAAAGACGATGGAGGTGCGCGGGCGCAACCTGGTGACTGGCCTGCCGGAGAGCATCGAGGTTTCTTCGATTGAAATACGCGAGGCGCTTTCTGGCTCGGTACAGGTGATTGTGGATACCATCCGCGATGCGCTGGATGAAGTGCCGCCGGAAATTGTGGCGGATTTGATGGATGTGGGAATTTGTCTGGCTGGCGGCGGCGGCTTGCTGCAAGGGCTGGCGGAGCGCCTGACCGATGAATTGAAACTGCGCGTGTGGGTGGCGGAAGATCCGCTTACCTGTGTTGCCCGCGGGGCAGCCATGGTGTTCGAAGATTTCGATGGCTTGAGCCGTTATCTGGTCGGCTTGGAGCGCGGCAGTACGCGCCACAGCCACTAGGTGAGCGCCGCCTTGTGCGGCGATTCACGGTATTTGGTACGCTAACATTAGAGAATGAGGAATCAACTTTCACGCACGATTCAGACAACGATCATTTTTCTGGTCGTGGGGGGAGTGATGGCGCTCGCGCTGGGGGGATACTTCGGCAGCGCATCGAATTTATTTACCGACTCGCTGGTCAATATTCAGTTCTGGTTTTCTTCGCGCTTCACTGCCCTGCAGGACTTTTTCACCGCGCCGCGCGACATCACAACGCTGCGTCAGCAAAACGCTGAATTGCAGAACGAAGTCGCTGAATTGCAGGCGCAAGTGATTCAATTGCAGCAGCAGGTGGGGGAGACCCAGATCCTTGCTGCGCTGGTGGATTTTTCGCGGGCGCGCCCTGAAAACACGTATAAAGCCGCAGCGGTCATCGGGCGCGACCCCAGTCCCTTCCTGCATTATGTGATTATCAACCGCGGCTCGAACGATGGGATTTTGCGCGGAATGCCGGTGGTGACGAACCAGGGGTTGGTTGGGCGCGTGGATGCCGTCATTGCGGATGCGGCTCGAGTACAACTGATTACGGACCCGGCTTCGATGGTCAACGTGCGTTTGCAGAATGCGGAAGAAGAGGGGGCGCTGGTCGGTTCGGTGACGGGGGATGTCGTCTTGCAGATGATTCCACAGGATGCCACCATAGAGACCGGCGATTTGGTTCTGACCTCCGGCTTGGGCGGCAGTTATCCTCCGGATTTGATCGTTGGGCAGGTGGTGAACATCCGCTCGCGGGATTTCGACCTGTTTCAGCAGGCAACCGTCCAGCCGGTGGTGGATTTCAACCGCTTGCAAATTGTGCTCGTCATCGTCAATTTCAAGCCGGTTGATATTTCTCCTCTGCTTCCCTGATTCAAACCATGCGGAATCTGATTGCGCTTCCTGTAATTGTCTTGGCTGTGATTCTGCAATCGGCGGTCGTCAGCCGCTTGACCCTGCTGGCCGGTTTTGGAGATTTGCCGATGGTGATGCTTGCTGCATGGGCGCTGCAGGAAGATGGACATTCTGCCTGGCATTGGGCAATTGCCATGGGCATTCTGGTTGGGTTTATTTCCGGTCTGCCATGGGCGGTGTATGTGGCTGCGTATGCCTTGGTTGTTGCGTTAGCGAAGGTCTTGCGGATGCGCGTATGGCAGGCCCCTTTGCTTGCCATGTTTAGTGTGACGTTTTTGGGAACGCTGCTCTTGAACGGGCTTTCACTGGCGGTGTTACGTATTACGGGGGTCTCTATTTCGCTTCAGGATGCGTTTGGTTTGTTGATATTGCCCGGTACGTTACTGAATTTGCTGCTGGCGATCCCGGTCTATGCGGTGATGCACGACCTGGCACGCTGGGCGTATCCTTCTTTGGAGGTTGAATGAACTCGGGTACCACGAGCAGGTATCAGGTCCCGCGCTGGCGCGTGTGGGTTGTTTATGGCGTCATGGCTGCATTGGTTGGCGTCATCATCCTGCGTTTGATTAATTTGCAAATCGTCACTGTGAAAGATTGGAAAGCGCAGGCGGTGGAGAATTACACCCTGACAATCAGTGACCCTGCTTTGCGCGGCATCATTTACGACCGCAACGGCTATGTGCTGGCGCGAAATGTCGCCTCTTACAACGTGGTGATTACACCCGCCAGCCTGCCTGATGATGATGCCGATATTCAGCGTATCTACCGTGAACTTTCATCTCTCACCGGCGTGCCGGCGGGTGGACCTGTGACGGAGGAAAGCCTGAATTTTGCCAAGTTGTTTTCGGCCTGTGTGCCTGGTCCTACGATTGCGGATATGGTGGCGCTCGGTGCATCGCTGGCGCCCTACACGCCTGTGAAAATCGCCTGTAACATCAACGAGGAACTGGCCCGCATTATCGGGGAAAAGGCGGTGAACTGGCCCGGCGTATCCATTGAAATTGAACCGGTGCGTGATTATCCAACCGGCTCGCTGACGGCCAATGTCATCGGCTTTTTGGGACCTATCCCGGCCTCTTTGCAGGATACGTATGAAGAGCGCGGTTTCGTTATCAACCGTGACAAGATTGGTTATGCAGGCGTGGAAGCCTCTCTGGATGATATTTTGATCGGTAAGAATGGCTTGCGGGTGGTGCAGAGGGATGTGGCAGGTGCGGTGCTGCGCAATTTGGAGCCGCCCATTCCGCCTACGCCTGGGAATAATGTGGTGTTGACCATAGACACGCGGCTGCAAAAAGCCGCCGAAACCGCCCTGCTGGATGAAATTGACTACTGGAACAACAAGTACTTTGGTTATATTCGCATTTCGAGCGGCGTGGTTATCGCTATGAACCCCAAGACCGGCGAAATTCTTGCCATGGTTACCTACCCCACCTACGAGAACAACCGCCTGGCGCGTTTCATTCCCGGTTATTACTACGAGCAGTTGAGTCAGGACCCGCGCCGCCCGCTGGTGAATAACGCCATCTCTGCCGAACTGGCGCCCGGCTCGGTCTATAAATTGACCACCGCCACTGGAGCTTTTAATGAAGGCGTCATTAAACTGGGGCAGATCGTGCAAACGCCCGGCAAACTTACGCTGTGCGAGCGCTTCTCGCCGAATGATCCTTGTATTGAAGGCGTGAATGTTCGCCCGTTCGTAGATTGGATTTACGAGCGTAACGGTGTCATCAACGAAGCCGGCTTCGGCGCGCTGGATTTTTACCGCTGTATTGCGTATTCGAGCAATGTCTGTTTCTATAAACTGGGCGGAGGGTTCGAGGATGAAATCCCCGAGGGCTTAGGCATCTTCCGCCTGGGCGAATATGCTCGCGCGCTGGGATACGGCGCACGTTCGGGGATTCAATTGCCCGGCGAGGAGGATGGCCTGGTGCCTTCGCCTCAATGGAAACGCATCAACACCGGCGAGAACTGGTCCACCGGCGATACCTACATTGCCAGCGTAGGTCAGGGATATGTATTGGCGACGCCGCTGCAGGTCTTGATGTCTGGCGCGACCATTGCCAACCGTGGCAAACTTATGCAGCCGACCATCGTCCATGAAGTGCAGGATAATGAAGGGCGCGTTATTCCGGTCTGGTTTGACCCACAGACGTTTTCACTTTATGAAGTGCGTCAGGTGACCGACCGCACAGGGGCGACGCGCGAGATGTGGGTCAACCCGGTGAACCCCGCTGAAGCCTTCACCTCTCCGCCGCCGGGCAGTTATCAAATTTCGCCCTTTGTTCCTAACATGAAGTGGGATATTACCCAAACGCCGCTGATCCGTGAGTGGAGTTGTGAGGCCGGCTATTGTGACCTCACCGGTAAAACACAGACCGTCTCTCCTGAAACCATTGAAGCGGTGCGCACCGGCACACGCATGGCGGTGACGGAAAACCCGCTCGGCACGCTGTATCGCGTGTTCAACCGTGATTACCCTCTTGATGTTGCTGTGGCGGGCAAGACCGGTACAGCCGAATACTGCGATGATGTGGCGCGCGCGGCGAATCGCTGTCAGTTTGGCGCGTGGCCCACCCATGCCTGGACGCTTGCCTACGCCCCCTACGATGACCCGGAAATTATTGTTGTCGCTTTTGCGTATAACGGCGGCGAAGGTGGCACGGTTGCCGCCCCGATTGTCGCGCGGGTGCTGCAGGCGTATTTCGAGTTGAAGTCCATTGATCTCGCCCAGGGCGCCGGCCAGTGATGGCTGGATGCTTCATGCTATAATCTTGAAAATTCCGCCGCCATGAATGAGACGAATTCTCTGATTCAAATCAAAGGTCTGCGTGATGGATTGCTCGTCTCACTCAATGATGCCCCCTGGGATACACAACTTGCCGCGTTGCTCTCTCACGTGGATGCCCAGCCGGCTTTCTTTCAGGGCGCACGGCTGGCGCTGGATGTAGCCAGCCAGGTTTTGAAGGTTGACGACCTGGCGGCTCTGCGCGATCACCTTTCGGAGCGCGGCATCTTCCTTTGGGCGGTGATCAGCGAATCGCCCACCACCCAGCAGACCGCCCAATTGCTTGGTCTTGCTACCCGAATTTCAAAGCCGCGCCCCGAAGAGACGCGCAAGTTTGCTGTGGAAGATTTGGGCGAGGAAACGGCTCTTTTTCTGGACCGTACCCTGAGGTCTGGAATGCGAATCGAGTTTCCCGGTCATGTCGTCATTTTGGGAGATGTCAACCCGGGTGCTGAAGTTGTGGCGGAAGGCAACATCATCGTCTGGGGACGCCTGCGCGGAACCGTTCATGCAGGTGCGAACGGCAACCGCAAGGCGATTGTCTGCGCGCTGGAGTTTTCCCCCATGCAGCTGCGCATTGCAGACCAAACCTCGGCGGCGATGAAGCCGCAAACACAATCCAAAGCGCAGATTGCCCGCATCAATCAATTTGGCAGCCTGCAGGCCGAAAACTGGTCGCCCGGTTAGGCGGCACTCATTTCGATTACAGGACAAACAGCATGCCCGCACAAGTCATCACAATTACATCCGGTAAAGGCGGCGTGGGGAAAACCACCGCCGTTGCAAACCTGGCGGTTGCACTCGCTTCCGATGGATCGCGCGTGGTCTGCGTGGATGGCGACATTGGCTTGCGTAATCTGGATGTCATCCTGGGCCTCGAAAACCGTATCGTCTATGACATTGTGGATGTCATTGAAGGACGCTGCCGCCTGAAACAGGCGATGATCAAAGACAAACGCCTGCCCAATCTGCACCTTATTCCTGCGGCGCAGACCCGCGATAAGAGCGCTGTTTCTGCCAGCGATATGAATCGCCTCGTCAAAGATCTGCGCGCGGAGTGCGACTTTGTGTTGATCGATTCGCCGGCCGGCATCGAACGCGGCTTCAAAAACGCCATTGCGCCTGCCGACCGTGTGCTGGTAGTGACCAATCCCGAGGTCAGCGCAGTGCGCGACGCAGACCGCGTCATTGGTATTCTGGAGGCGGAGGAGAAAGGTCCTGGCGCGCTTATCATCAACCGCCTGAACCCAGCCCTGGTGCGGCGGCAGGAAATGCTCTCGGCAGACGATGTACTCGACCTGCTTGCCATCGAACTAATCGGCATTGTGCCGGAAGACGAAGGCGTCCTCATCGGTTCCAACCGCGGGACGCCGGTGGCGCTCGACCCAAAGAGCAAGGCGGGACAGGCATTTCGCAATATTGCCAGCCGCCTTAAAGGGGAGAACGTTCCCTTTGTGGAGTTGGATAGCGGCGGAAGCCTGTGGGAGCGGATTCAAAAATTGGCGGGGAGGAGGTAACCATGTCGTTTTTGGAAAAATTGTTTGGAAAGAAAACCAGCGCCGATAGCGCCAAGGAACGCCTCCAGCTTGTCCTTATTCATGACCGCACAGACCTGACCCCCGCCGAGCTTGAATTGCTGCGAGACGACCTGATTGCCACCATTAGCCGCCACGTCGAAATTGATGTGACCGCCATGCAGTTTGGCATGGAGCATGATGGTCGTTCCCAGCGTTTGGTTGCCGATATTCCCATCAAAAGCGCTGCCCGCCGGCGCGCTTCTTCAAGGAAGCCCAAAGCCAGATAAGCAGGCTTATGCTTCGTGACATTTCGTGGCGTTATTTCGATTTCTGGTTGTTGGGTGCGGTGGTGCTGGCCACCGCCTTTGGCACAACGATGATCCGTTCGGCAGTTGCGGGGAACGAAGAACTGCTGCCGCTCATCAACCGTCAGATTTATTTTGCCCTGGCTGGGCTGGTGTTGATCTTCATCGTCGCGGCGATTGATTACCGCTTTTGGATGGCAATTTACCGCCCTATCTTCATCGTCATGAGCCTGCTGTTGTTCTTCCTGTTTCTGAGCGCGCAGGCGGTTTTTGGCGCGGCGCGCTGGTTTCAGGTGGGGGTGTTGTTCGTCCAGCCGACGGAATTTGCCAAGATTGCTGCCATCCTGCTGCTCGCTCGTTACTTTGACAAGACTCAACATCAGCCGCGCGATCTGCGCTGGATTCTCGGCGCTTTTTTATGGGTGATGGGACTTGCCATTTGGATTTTGCTCCAACCCAACCTGAGCAACGTGGTGGTGTTGATGGTCATCCTGGCATCGCTGCTTTGGTTCAACGGCATGGAACTCAAGCACATCCTGCTGTTTGGCGCTATTGGGTTTCTTTTGGTTGCTGGTGTTGTGGCTCTTTCGGTGGCAGGCGTGGATCTTCCCTTCTTGCAGGATTACCAGCAGCAGCGCATCGTCAACTTTATTCTGCCAGACCCTAATGCGACCTTCGGCGCCACCTACAACGTCCAGCAGGCGCTCATTGCCATCGGCTCCGGCGGTTTATTTGGCTTGGGGTACGGTCATGGCACCCAAACCCAGTTGCGCTTCCTCAAAGTACGCCATACGGATTTCATTTTTTCCGCCATTTCGGAAGAGTTTGGCTTGGTTGGCGCGTTGTTCGTCATTTTCATTATTATTGTAATAATTTGGAGGTGCCTTCGCGCTGCCCAAAAAGCGCGCGATGTGGCTGGCATGACCATTGCCTATGGTGTGGCAACGCTGATTTTCTTCCAGGGCATGGTCAATATTGGTGTAAACCTGAACATTGTGCCGGTCTCCGGGCTGCCGCTTCCGTTCATCAGTTACGGCGGCAGCGGTCTGACCTCGCTGATGCTGGGCATTGGTCTTGTAGAAAGCGTGGCGATGCGCCACAAAGAACTCGATTTTTGAAATTCATTTCGGAGGAACTTCACCCTTGAAACCTGCACGCACCCGCATGGCTCCTTCACCAACAGGGCGCTTCCACCTCGGAGGCGCCCGTACTGCCCTCTTCGATTACCTGCTTGCCCGCAAAACCGGCGGACAATTCATTCTGCGCCTCGAAGATACTGACCAGAAACGCTTTGTCCCCGGCTCGGAGGAAGAAATTCTCCGTAGCCTCGATTGGCTGGGGCTCACGCCAGATGAATCCCCCGTCCATGGCGGACCGTATGGACCCTACCGCCAAACCGAGCGGCGTGAAATCTATCAGTATTACGCCAACTTGCTGGTGGAAAAAGGTCATGCGTATCCTTGCTTCTGCACACCCGAGCGGCTGGAAAAAAGTCGTCAGGAACAGCAGGCGCGCAAAGTGGAACGGGTGCGGTATGACGGCTTATGCCGGGCGATAGACCCCGACGAAGCCGCCCGGCGGGTGCGCGCCGGCGAAAAACATGTCATCCGCTTCAAGATGCCGCAGGAAGGCTCCACCCTCGCGCATGATCATTTGCGCGGCGACATCGTCACCGAAAACAAATACCTCGATGATTACGTCTTGCTCAAATCAGACGGTTTGCCCACCTATCACCTTGCCGCTATGGTGGACGACCATGAAATGAAAATTACCCACGTCCTGCGCGGCTCGGAATGGCTGCCCACCTTTCCTCTGCATGTGAATATCATCCGTGCCTTCGGCTGGGAGGAACCGGTTTGGATTCATCTTTCCGTGTTTCTCAAACCGAGCGGAAAAGGCAAGATGAGCAAGCGCGAATCGGCGCAAGCCCTAAAGGACGGCTATTCCATTTTTGTGGATGACATGAAAGACCTGGGCTACATCCCGGAAGGCGTTTTGAATTGGATTGCCCTGATGGGATGGGGAGTGCCGGAAGACGACGTGATGACCCTCGACCAGATGATAGAACGCTTCAGCATAGACAGCCTCACGCCCTCTCCCGCCGCCATCAACTTCCAAAAACTGGACCATTTCAACGGAACTCACATCCGCCTCTTACGGACCGAAGACCTGGCAGCCCGCATCAAGCCTTATTTTGCCGCTGCAGGCTTGGAGGTCCAGGATGAAACGCTGCTCAAGGTGACGCCCTTAATCCGCGAACGCCTGGTCACGCTGGACGATTGTCTTGCATTTGCGTCATTCTTCTTCAAGGAAGAGGTGGAGCCGCTGCCTGAAGAATTGGTCGCCAAAGGGTTGGATGCAAAGCAATCGGCGGAAGTGGCGCGGAAGGTGTATCAAATTCTGGAGGCGCTGCCGGAAATCAGTCACGAACGCTGCGAACCTCCTTTGCGGGCGTACGTGGAAGAAAGCGGCTTGAGCGCGCATCAGGTGTTTGGTATTCTGCGAGTGGCGGCAACGGGGCAGAAGGTCAGCCCGCCGCTGTTCGAGTCGCTGGAGATTATCGGACGGGAAAAAGTATTGAAGCGCCTGAAGCGCGCCATTGAGATTTTGGAACGGATGTAAGAAAACCGCCCGCTGGAGAGCGGGCGGAATTTTTTAGAGGGTTTTGCGGGTCTTGCGGGGCGTTTTGCGTTGTTTGCGGGGGGCGGTTTTGCGGCGAGGGTTTGCCCAGCGTTCGTATTTGCGCCAGATACGGCGTGCGATTTCACCAGTCATGGTAGCGATGCGCTCTTCGTTTCGTTCGGAGATGGTCATTCCCTTGCGCGTAAGCACCCAGTCAAAGATGAGATGCTGAACCTCGTGGGCGACGAGTTCCTGCGCCATGGGGGAGTGGTTGAGCTCGCTGAGATAGATGTGCCCGAACAATCCCCGCCGCTGCTTGCGGACATCTGCTGCGATGTAGTAGGCATGGCATTGGTTTTTGCGCTTGAAGTGGGTGGGGTTGTTTGCCACGTAAATATTGACCCACTGCTTATTGTCGTTGAAATAGACGCGGAAGGCTGGCTTGGACATAGATTCACCTCTCACATGGCTTGGGAGTTGCCCCATTATATAGCCATTGCAGCGGGGTGAAAAGAACTTTAACCAACTCGTTATGGTTTTTTAAGAAAGCAGCACGAGTGTTCTATTTTTGAGAAGGCAGGGTGGAGTGGAGTTGTTATTTTGCGCGTAGCCAATATGGGACGTTGCTGGAAACAACGCAGTTTCTGCAGCAAAGCGGAGCGGGAGGGGAAGTCAGCGAAGGCTGATTTCGTCATTGCCATAGGCGGCTTTTGCACTGTTCTAAATGATTCTGGCAATTCAATTACAGCCAAGTGGGCTTGGTTTTGGCAATCCAAGCCAGCAAGATTCAAGCCAGCGCTTTTTGCTCGTGCGGATTGTCAAATCCGCACTCAGCCGATAGGCAAAGAGGGAGGCAGGCTCAATATCGGATACTAGCCGGAAAGGGAACAAGATAAATCTTGTGCTACAGGTATTAACCTGCAAGAACCGCAGCAACCGAGAATATATGGTCTTGTGCTGCCATGTAACAGCAGTTGCTAAAGGGAGGACGTTTGATGGGGGGAAATGGAATACGCGGTAATGTTCAAGCCGGAAATAGAGACGGTAATTTCGCGGGCATGAATGGCTGCCTCGGCAGGGATGCGTTCCATGGCTTCTTTTGTAACCAGGATTTCTCTTGCCGCCGCCACATCTTCGCCGAGTTTGGAGGCTCGATTCACCGCATCGCCGAAGCAGTCTTCGCCCGGAATGACCAGAATCTTTCCGTAATCTATGCCGCACGAGATGTAGATGTCCATGTCGTCGGAGGTCAGAATATTCGAGGTTTCAAAAGCGTGCTGCATGACGAGCGCGGCTTTGACCGCAGCCAAAGGGGTGGGGAAGACGGCAAAGCAGTTGTCGGCTTCGTATTTGATCATGCTCCCGCCATAGGATTTGACGATGGGTTCGGTGGTGATTTGCATGCGTTTGACCATCGAGAGGTAATGGACAATGCCATACTTGCGGGTGAGCATGGAGAAGCCGGACATGTCGAGGACGAAGACCGCCATCTCGGCGCCGAATTCAGCCCAAAGGTCCGATTCGATGCGGCGGCGTTTTTCCGCCTCCCCCGCCTGCGAGAAGGAAAGCAGCAGTTCCTGGAATCGTTTCGAGGCTTCGGTCATCCTTACTCTGAATTCGAGGCGCGGTGTAGCGGCAGCGCTATGGTTTGGTTGTTTTCTTTTCGATTTTCGCCCAGCTGTCTTTCAGGGTGACGGTGCGGTTGAAGACGGGTTTGCCGGGGCGGGAATCGGGATCGAGACAGAAGTAGCCTGTACGTTCGAATTGCAGGCTTTCGCCCAATTTTGCCTCCGCCAGCGCCGGTTCGACATAGGCGTTTTCGATGACTTCCAGCGAGTTGGGGTTGATGATGTCTTCAAGTTCACCATCGTCTGGTTTTTCAACGGTGAAGAGTTGGTCGTACAGGCGGACTTCTGCGGCAACGGCGTGCGCTGCTGAAACCCAATGAATGGTGGATTTGACTTTGCGCCCGTCGGGGGCATCTCCGCCGCGGGTGGCCGGGTCGTAGGTGCAATGGACTTCAGTTACGTTTCCCGCTTCGTCTTTGACGACATGGGTGCATTTGACGATGTAAGCGTAACGCAGGCGGACTTCGTTACCGGGGTAAAGACGATAGTATTTGGGGGGCGGCACTTCGCGGAAGTCATCCTGCTCAATGTAAAGCACCTTTGAAAATGGCACCTTGCGGGTTCCTGCCGCGGGGTCTTCGGGGTTGTTGAGGGCTTCCATTTCTTCGATGACGCCCTCCGGGAAGTTGTCAATGACCAGTTTGAGGGGATACAAGACCGCCATGCGGCGCAGGGCGCGCTTGTTCAAGTCGTCGCGGATGACGGCTTCGAACTGTGCCATTTCGACCCAGGAGTCGTTTTTTGTTTCGCCCAGGCCGGTGATGAAATTGATGATGGCTTGCGGGGTGACGCCGCGCCGGCGCAAGCCACGCAGGGTGGTCAGGCGCGGATCGTCCCAGCCGCGCACGACGCCGGTTTCCACCAGTTTGCGGAGTTTGCGTTTGCTCATCATCGCGTATGTCAGGTTCAGGCGGGTAAATTCGATTTGGCGGCTGGGGAATTCACCCAGTTTTTGCAGGAACCATTCGTACAGCGGGCGGTGGATGATGTATTCGTTGGAGCAGAGGGAGTGAGTGATGCCCTCCATCGAGTCATTTTGGCCGTGCGACCAATCGTAGGTGGGGTAGATGTGCCACTTATCGCCGGTGCGGTGATGCGGGATGTGCATGATGCGGTACATGACCGGGTCGCGCATGAGCAGGTTGGGGTGGTTCATGTCAATTTTGGCGCGCAACACACGGCTGCCTTCGGGAAATTCGCCGTTTTTCATGCGCTCCAGCAGGTCGAGGTTTTCTTCCACCGAGCGGTTACGCCAGGGAGAGTCGACGCCGGGTTTGATGTTCGGCTCGGTTTCGCTCCATTTGGTGCCTTTGGGCAGGGTTCCGCGCGAGGCGCTCATTTCTTCCTGGGATTGATCGTCCACGTATGCCAGCCCCATTTTCACAAGGCGCACAGCCCATTCGTAGAGGCGGTCGAAGTAATCGGAGGCGTAGGTCTCTTTGACCCATTGGATGCCCAGCCAGGCGGCATCTTCTTTGATGGCCTCGACGAATTCGGTTTCTTCTTTGGATGGGTTCGTGTCGTCGAAGCGCAAATAGAGTTCGCCGCCGAACTCCTGAGCAGTGAAATAATCAATCAAAAAGGCTTTGACATGCCCAATGTGTAAATAACCGTTGGGTTCGGGTGGCAGCCGCGTACGGACGTAGGTAAAGCGCCCCGTTCGCAAATCTTCTGCCACTGCCTCACGGATGAAGGATGGGATTCTGCTTTTTATTTCTTCTGGACTCATTCGTTGCACCTTTTGGATCAATCGCTTTTTCTGACGGCCGCCGGGTGTTTGGTTGAGGAACTTTTTTCGGCAGGCAGCGTCATAGGGGTGTATTATAACAGGCGTAAGTGACGCTCTCTAGCGTCGGAAACCAATATGGCAGCAAAAAATACGGAGGCTGGAATGGCTGAATCGAACGACAAGCAGAGGAATTTTCTGGGGACCTATTTCGACCGCGACGGCGTGCTGCGGCTCTCGCGCTGGGCGGAGGTGGCTGCCTGGGTGGTGCTGACGATTTATATGTTGTCGTGGCTGTTTTCGCTTTTGTTGTTCTTTGTCCAGTATGCAAACGGCTTGTTTTTCGAAAAAGGCATGACGTTTCTGGGCGCTTTCGGCATTTTCAAGCCGTATCTTGTGGAACCGCTCCCCGGGCTTCTTTATTTCTTTGCGCTGCAGGGAATTTCCAAGGTGCTGCTTATTTTGCTGGACGTAGAAGACAATTCCCGCCGCGCCGCCCGCAAATAGGCACGGCGTTTCGTCAAAATGGGTACACGGCGCTGGTTTGTGAAATCGCTGCAGGCTGCTGAAAAAGGCTGTTGTGTTTTTCAAACAGAAGAGCCCGTGTACTTCTCTACTTTCGAGCAGTACAGGGCTGTTGTGGGGCGAGAGGGGGTCGAACCCTCACGGTGTTGCCACCGACAGA
>JBBITE010000064.1:0-13746 GCA_037440905.1 Anaerolineae bacterium
TCAGAAGGCTTCCTCTTTTCAACTACCTTTATCAAAAGGCCAAAGTCGAGGGGTTTTCATTGCGGGTATAATGCGGGCATGAAACATCCAGAACCTTTGGTCATTGGCATTGCCGGCGGATCGGGGTCGGGCAAGACAACCGTCGCTCAAGAAATCCTGCAGCGCGTAGGACCAGACCGCATCGCCTTCCTCCAGCACGATTCCTACTACAAAGACCTGAGCGGATTGCCTCCTGCTCAACGCGCAGAAGTCAACTTTGACCACCCCAACTCGCTCGAAACCGAACTCCTCATCCAGCACATCGTTTCGCTGCGCGACGGCAAGCCTGTTCAGGTCCCGATCTACGACTTCTCCACCCACAGCCGCACCAGCCAAACCTACACCGTCCAGCCGCGCATCGTCATCCTGGTGGAGGGCATTCTCATCTTCACCGAGCCTGCCCTGCGCGAACTGTTCGACGTAAAAATCTTCGTAGATACCGACTCCGACATCCGTTTCATCCGCCGCCTCGAACGCGACCTGAAAGAGCGCGGGCGCACCACTGAATCGGTCATCAAACAATACCTGTCCACCGTCCGCCCCATGCACCTCGAATTTGTCGAACCTTCCAAGCGCTACGCCGATGTCATCATCCCCGAAGGTGGACACAACACCGCCGCCCTCGATATGGTCGTAGCACGCATCGAGGCGTTACTGAAATAATCTGCCTATCCACTATCCACTTTCCACTTTCCACTACAATACAAAAAGTAGAAAGTAGAGAGTAGAAAAAAGCAGAAAATAGAAAGAATGTACCCACAAGGAGATACCCAATGCCCCAACAATGGAAAACCCCGCCCGCCATGGAAATTGACCTCCATAAAAAATACAAAGCGCACATGGAAACCGACAACGGCACCATGGTCATCGAATTATTTGCCGATAAAGCGCCGAAAACCGTCAATAATTTCGTCTTCCTCTCCCGTCAGGGCTTCTACGACGGCGTCATCTTTCACCGCGTGATTGCCAACTTCATGGCGCAGGGTGGCGACCCCACCGGCACCGGCATGGGCGGCCCCGGTTACCGCTTTGAAGATGAATTCCACCCATCTCTGCGCCACGATAAACAAGGCGTGCTTTCTATGGCAAATGCCGGCCCCGGCACCAACGGCTCGCAATTTTTCATCACCCACGTCCCCACTCCCTGGCTGGATGGCAAACACAGCGTCTTTGGTCAGGTGGTGGAAGGCTTGGATGTCCTCATGTCCATCCCGCCGCGCGACCCCAACAACCGCAGCGCCCCCGCAGTGAAGATCACCCGTGTCACCATCGAAGAAACCGAATAAAACAGGCAAGGCTTCCCGTCCCAAACCAAAGAGCCGCGCTTCTGCACGCTCAGGGCGCGGCTCGAAGCGGGAACAGGTCACAGCGAAGCAAACTGCCGGGGTTCAGCAACCAGTTGCCGGCGCGGAAAGAAGCGCCGCGTCTCAAACCTCTGCGCCGGCAGCGGCTGCGCTTCCCGTCAGCGAGCAGAAGCCCAAATCGAGCCTGCGCGAAAATTTGCTGCGAGCGCTGGCGCTTCTGGCGGTGGTTGCAATCACAGCCTATATCTACAGCATCCGCAGCCACGTGGAAGAGTTCGAGCGCTTTGGGTATGCGGGCATTTTCCTCATCGCCCTCATGGCAAATGCGACGGTGCTCCTGCCGGCGCCGGGCGTCGCCATCATTTATGCGATGGGCGGCGTGTTCAACCCGCTCTGGGTGGGGCTGGCAGCCGGCACAGGCGGCGCGCTGGGAGAACTCTCTGGTTATCTGGCAGGGTTTAGCGGGCAGGCGATCGTCGAAAAAACAAGCATTTACAACCGCCTGCACCCCTGGGTGGAAAAATACGGCGGCTGGGCAGTGTTTGTGCTTTCTGCTATTCCCAACCCGTTCTTCGATGTGGCGGGCATTGCGGCAGGCATTACCAAATTGCCGCTGCGAACCTTTCTGCTCTTCACCTGGGCGGGGCAGATTATCAAAATGCTCTTTTTTGCAATGGCAGGGTACTATTCCCTGGAGTGGCTGACCAATTTTGTGCGATAAGGAGAACAAAGCATGTCGGACTATCGAACCATTGATACGTACCTCGAAACCAACCTGGAAAAAAGCCTCGAGGAACTTGCCAGGCTGGTGGCACAGCCCAGCATCAGTGCACAGGGCGTGGGCTTGAAGGAATGCGCCGCCCTCGTGGCAGAGATGTTGAGAAAGCGCGGCTTTACGGCTGAAATTGCCGAGACCGAAGGCGCGCCGGTTGTCCTTGCAGAGCGTAAGGGCAAAAGCGATAAAACGCTGCTTTTCTACAATCATTACGACGTTCAGCCGCCTGAACCGCTTGAGTTGTGGGAGTCGCCGCCCTTCGAGCCGGTCATCCGCAATGGCAAAATGTATGGGCGCGGCATCAGCGACGACAAAGGTCACATCGTTTCGCGCCTGCACGCCATAGATGCCATCCTCGCCGCCGAAGGCGAACTGCCTTGCAATATCAAATTCATCATCGAGGGCGAAGAGGAGACCTCCAGCGTGCATCTGCACGACTTCATCCGCAACAACAAGGAAAAACTCAAAGCCGATGCCTGCATTTGGGAATTTGGCGGTGTGGATCACCGCGACGTACCCATGCAGTATCTTGGGCTGCGCGGCATTTGCTATGTGGAACTCTCCGTCGAAGCGCTTGGCATTGACGTTCACTCCGGGCTGGGCGGTTCCATCTTCCCGAATGCTGCGTGGCGTCTCGTTTGGGCTTTGTCCACGCTGAAAGGACCCGATGAGCGTATCCGCATCCCCGGCTTCTACGACGACATCGTGCCGCCCAGCGAACGCGACCGCGAACTGATGGAGGCCCTGCCCGACGTGGCGGAAGAGTACAAACAACGCTATGGCGTCAAACAATTCATCAAGGGCTTGAGCGGCGGCACCGACCTCAAAATGGAGGAAGTCTTTACACCCACCTGCACCATCTGCGGTTTGACCAGCGGCTATCAGGGACCCGGTTCGAAGACCGTCCAGCCGGCGTTTGCCTCCTCCAAGGTGGATTTCCGCCTCGTCCCCAACCAAAAGCCAGAAGACATCCTCCAAAAACTGCGCGCCCACCTCGACGCGCACGGCTTCGAGGATGTGCAAATCAAATTCCTGGGCGGAGAACCCGCTGCTCGGACCGACCCAGACCACCCCTTCGTTCGAACCGTCGTGCAGGCGGCGGAGGAAGTGTACGAGCAGCCGATGCAGTTGGTCCCCATGGTGGGCGGCTCCGGCCCGAATTATCCGTTCGTGCATGACCTAAACCTGCCGGTGGCGACCGCCGGCTTGGGCTACCCCGATACCCGTGCCCATGCTCCGAACGAGAACATCCGCATTGACCTGTATCTCAAGCATGCCCGTCACATGGCGCGCGTCATCAAGGAGTTTGCCAGGTGAGATAACGATGCGCCGCTGGCTCGCTTTTCACCGCGATCTTGGTTTGCGGCTACTTGCGTTCTATCTTCTGCTCATCGTGCCGTTTCTCATTACGCTGTGGGTGTTCGATGGGCTGATTGGTATGCGCATCCGCCAAGATGTGCAAACCAGCGACCTGGCACTGGCGCAGTCCATCTCACAGGAAACCAACATTGCCATCACCAAAGCGCTGGATACGGTGCGCGGGCTGGCATCCTACCCTGGTGTGATCGAAGGGGACCCGGCCGCCATGCGGCAGGTATTCAGCGTTATCTTCAGTACCACGCCGGAGGTCAACCTGGTATATCGCCTGGACGCTAACGGCATCATGGCATATCACTACCCTGAGGGACCGTCTTCCACCATCGGCGTGGATTTTTCCTTCCGCGATTACTTTCAACGCGCCTTGCAATCTCACGAGCCCCTGGTTTCACAGGGGCGCATTTCTCCCACCACAAACCAGGCGGTGGCAACTGCGGTGATGCCGCTTTGGTCGGAGGATGGAAAATTTTTAGGGCTGGTGGGCGCCAACATCCGTCTCGAAAGCCTGAGCCAGGCGCTGAGCGCCATCCTTTCGGAGCATCAAAGTGAAGAGGGCTTGCAGGTGGTCATCCTCGATTCTGCCGGTCAAATCATTGCCCACCCCCGGCAAGAGTTGCTGCTCCGCCCTGCCGGCGATATTCTCCCCCAGGCTCTGCTCGCCAACATCAACAGCCCCGTGCATTCCCAAATTTATAAAGACTTGAACGGGGAAGAAAGGCTGTACACTCGCACGAGCGTATCCGGCATCCGTTGGCTGGTGGTGGTAAGTCGCCCCACTTCTGCCGCTTTCGGCACTCAGATCATCCTGCGGCGTATTGTGATCGTTGCGGCGGCGACGTTTATCCTCATCGGTCTCTTCTTTTGGGGAATGCTGAGTGTGCGGGTCATCCGCCCTATCGAACGGCTGGCACGCATCAGCGAGGCAATTGGGCTGAACCAGCCCATCAGCGCCGAAGAACAGCGCGAGCTTGTCTCCGAAGCCAAGCGCAGCGACCAGATCGGCAACCTCATTCAAAGCATCATCCGCATGCGGGATTCGATTCAGGAGCGCATCAAGGAACAGGCAACATTGTTGGAGACCAGCACAGCGGTCGTCTCATCGCTCGATCCGGAGACCGTCCTTAACCGCATCCTCGAGCAAATGGGACGCTTACTCCAAATCAAAATGTACGCCGTGATCGCGCTCGATGAAACCAATGGCAGTTTCCGTATCCGTGCCAGCCGCGGGCTTTCCAAACAGTTTACCGAGCAGTTATCCATTCAGCCATCCGAACCGGATTCGGTAACCATGCGCGCCTTGCACGCCCGCGAGCCGGTGCAGGTCAGTGATACAGAAACCGACCCCTCATACAATATCCGCAAACATCGCGCGCGGCTGGAGGGGTTTCGCGCGATACTGGCTGTGCCGCTCAACACAAAACATGCGCCGCCCACCGCCTTGCTGGTGTTTCACCCCACTCCGCACGAATTCACCCATAACGAAATCCAACTGCTGACCAGTTTTGCCAACCACGCCGCCATGGCAATCGAGAACGCCGTTTTGTTCGAGCGCAGCGACATGCAGCTGCGGGAACAGACGCAGCGTCTTGAAGCGCTGGTTCAGTCGCTGCATGATGGCTTGATCCTCACCGACCTGCACGGACGAGTCATCTATGCCAATAAGCGCGTGGGGGAACTGGCGGAACTCGACTCCAAAACCCTGAGCGGCATGCATGCCGACCACATCCTTGCCCGCATCATTGACAAAGCCTCCACCCCGCCTCAACACCTGCTGAAAGCAGGACGCAAAAACAAAATCGAGATCACCCGCACACTCCCAAACGAGACGGTACATCTGCGCCTGGAAGTGTTCAGCGTCAACGATGAGGAAGGCATTCCCATCGGTCATGGCATCTTCTTTCATGACATCACCGCAGATTGGGAACTTGACCGCGTCCGCTCCAGCCTGATCTCCACCGTTTCTCACGAACTGCGGACCCCCCTCGCCGCCATCAAGGGATACGTCTCCACTATGCTGGCGGAGGACGTGGAATGGGACCGCGCCTCGCAGCGCGAATTCCTGACTATCATTTCGAACGAATCGGACCGCCTGACCAGCCTGGTCAATAACCTGCTCGACCTCTCGCGCATCGAGGCTGGCTCACTTAAACTTTCAATGGAAAAGTGCGATACCGAAACCGCAATCCACAATGCAGCAATGGGGGCGCGCCTTTCGCCCCACAATATCTTCGAGGTATTTGTAGCGCCAAAAGCGGCAACCCTCTATGCCGACCGCCTGCGGCTGGAATCGATTCTGCGGAATTTGATTGAGAATTCGGTCAAGTATGCCGGGGAGAACGCGACAATCAAAGTGGAGGTGGAACGAAAAGCCGGCGAAATCGTTTTCCGCATCCGCGATAACGGGCCGGGGATACCGCCAGAGGAAAGAGAGCGGGTCTTCGAGCGTTTCTACCGCGTGGACGAACGCCTGACACGCCCGGTCAGCGGGGCGGGGTTGGGATTGGCAATTTGCCAGGGATTAGTGCGGGCTCATGGCGGTAAAATTTGGGTGGAACCGCAGGCGGAGGGCGCGTGTATTGTGTTTACAATTCCGGTCAAAGCCAGGGTGGCAGTCTCTGCCACCGGGAGAAAGCGGAACAATGAACATCAACGTTCTGGTCGTGGACGACGAAAAGCCTCTGCGTGAGTTTGTGCAGCGCAACCTGGAGGTGCGCGGCTACAAAGTGGCATGCGCCGCCAATGGGCTGGAAGCGCTGGCGATTTTCAAAAATGAACCCGTTCATCTGGTCATTATGGATATTATGATGCCGCACATGGACGGCTTGGAAGCCACGCGCCGCATCCGCGAAGAGTCGCATGTGCCCATCATCATCCTGACAGCCATGGGCGAGGAAGCAGACAAGGTGCGGGCCTTCGATTTGGGGGCAGATGATTACCTGACGAAGCCCTTTGGGGTTGGAGAGTTGTTGGGCCGAGTGAAGGCAGTGTTGAGAAGAGCCGATTGGGCGGGAACAGTTTCGGGCAGAGGTCGAATCGTGCGGGGCGAGGTGGAGGTGGATATAGAGAAGCATCAGGTCAAGGTGCGGGGAAGTGTAGTGGAGTTGACGCCCACAGAGTTCAATCTGCTGGTTTATCTTATGAAAAATGCCGGCAAAACGTTAAGTCATCGCGCTATTTTGCAGAATGTGTGGGGGCCGGAATACAATCACGAGGCGGAATATCTGCGTGTGTATATGGGGCGTCTGCGCCAGAAGATCGAAAGCGACCCGCTGCATCCGCTTTATTTGCAAACCGAGCATGGAGTGGGGTATCGGTTCGAGGGGTAGTTTTTACAATGTTTTTATAAACCGTCCCGGAATTTTTAGTAAAAATTTGGATGTACCTCCTAGAATAGAGAAAGAGCGAAAGATTTCCGCTCCAGTTCGATACTCTACCTTTCTGGAGGAGGCATAGAAATGAAACGTTCGTTGAATATCCTTGCATTTGTCGTGGTGCTGGGGCTGCTGCTGGCTGCCTGCGGGGGCAACGCGTCCACCGTGGAAGCGCCCGCACCTGTTGCGCCAACACAGGCTCAGTCTTCGGCGCCTGCGCAACAACAACCCACCGCACCGCCACAGCCCAAAGAAGTGACGGTGGTGATCGGTTTCACTTCGTCTCTCACCGGGTCGCAGGAGGTATCCTCAAAGCGCCAGGTGAATGGTCTCAATCTATGGATGCAGCAGGTGAACGATGCCGGGGGAATCAAATTAAGCGACGGGACGGTGGTCAAATTCAAGGCGGTGACCTACGACGATGAATCGGCGAAAGAGCGTGTGCAGGAACTTTACACCCGCCTCATCACGGAAGATAAAGCCGATTTTCTCATCAGCCCGTATTCCTCCGGGTTGACCGCCGCGGCATCCATCATTGCGGAGCAGAACGGCAAAATCATGATCACAGCCGGCGCCGCCGAAGATGACGCTTATAAGACCGGGAATACCAGTCTGTTTCAGCTCTATACGCCGGGCAGCCAATACCTGCTCAGCACGGTGGATATGCTCAAAACGCTCGATCCGTCCGCCAAGGTTGCCATCGTTCACGAGAATGATAAGTTTTCGACGGCGGTGATGGAGGGATTAAAGCCTTATCTGGCGGCGCAGGGTTTTGAGGTTGTGCTGGATGAAGGGTACGCTTCGGACACAACTGACTTTGGGCCGGTGATCAACAAGATTGTGGATTCGGGAGCCACTGTATTGCTGGGCGGCGGACATTACCCCGATGGCAGCACGTTTGCCCGCCAATTGTATGAGCGCAAAGCCGGCTTGAAATTCATTTCCCTGCTGGTCGCTCCAGCCGATTCGAAGTTCCCCGAGCTGGGCGATGCCGCACTGGGAATTACAACTTCCAGCCAGTGGGAGCTTTCTGCCACACATACTCCCGAAGAAGCAGCCGCCCTCGGCAAGGAGTTTTATGGTCCAACCGGGGCGGAGTTTGCCGCGGCTTATGAAGCCATGACCGGCGATAAGCCCACCTACCACGTGGCGGGCGGATACACTGCCGGCCTGGTGCTGCAAAAAGCCATCGAAGATGCCGATTCGGTGGACCCGGAAAAGGTTCGAGCGGCGCTTGAAGCGATGGACATCTTCACCTTCTGGGGCGGGGTGAAGTTCGATACGACTCCCGAAGCGCACGGGCTGCAGATTGGTCACACCATGGTGGTGGCACAATGGCAGAAAAACGAGGCCGGCGAACTGAAACGCGTGGTCATCTGGCCTGCCGATGTGGCAACCGCCGAACCTCTTTATCCGATTCCGTCGCCGTAGAAGTGTGAAAGGCTGGCAGGGGCAGGCTCAACCTGCCCCTGCTTATTGTATCGAGTGCCGCGGTTTCGCTTTGGAGACGGGAGGCTTCCGTCCAGAGATTACCGGGAGATGAGTATGCAACAATTCAACTTATTATTGGCTTCCCTGCCGGATGGCATCCTGCTTGGTTTTGTTTACGGGCTTGCCGCCATGGGGTTGACGCTCATCTGGGGTGTGATGAACGTCATCAATTTGGCACATGGACCTATTATCGCACTGGGGATGTTTAGCACCTTCTTCATTTACACCCGCTTGGGGATGAACCCCTACATAGGCGTTCTCCCCATTGCAATTGTTGGGCTGCTGATCGGCATTCTGATTTATACGGCAGCGGTTCACCGCGTCATCAATGCGCCGCACCTTTCATCGCTGCTTGCCACATTTTCGGTGAATATGATCATCATCGGGCTGGGCACCGCGGCACTCACCACCTCTCCCTACAATGTGGATTTTTCGGCGGGGAGTTTCCAATTGGGGAAAGCGACCATCCTGGGAACGCGTGTCATCGCAGCAGGGGTGACGCTGCTGTTTACGGGCGGGTTGTACCTGTTTCTATATCGTACCCGGCCGGGAAAATTCATCCGCGCGGTTGCCAATAACCGCGCTGCAGCGGAGTTGATGGGCGTGCCGTCCACGCGCATTCTTGCGCTGAGTTTTGGCATTGGCACAATGCTGGCGGCGGTCTCAGGCGGGTTGATTGCCACCTTCTTCCCTTTTAGCATCCTTTCCGGTTCAGGATACGAATTGAAGAGTTTTGTCATTGGCGTACTCGGCGGGCTGGGTAATCCTATTGGGGCGCTGTTTGGGGGGCTGATTTTGGGCATTCTGGAAGGAATTATCCCTGCCTTTCTGGAGACATCGTGGGTGCCGGTGATCGAGTTCGTTCTTTTCGTTTTCATCTTATTGGTAAAACCCAGCGGTTTGTTTGGAGCGAGAAAATGAAAGCATGGCATAAACTCTCTGGCATTTTGCTGCCGTTGCTGGCAGTGACCGCCTTGGCACTCTGGCCCATTGTCACCAACAATCCCGCAAATCGGGAGAGCGCCTTCACCATTCTCAAAGCCATTGCGCTGGCAAGCAGTTTGAACATTCTGCTTGGCTACACGGGTTATGTCAGTTTCGGGCATGTTGTCTTTTATGGCTTTGGCGGTTATGTGGGTATTTACCTTCTGACGGAAAAAGGCTGGTCGCTGTGGGAAGCCATTCTCGGCGGAGGGGCCGCTTCGGCTCTCCTGGCATTTCTGCTCGGCTCCGCCATTCTGAGGCTGCGCGGCGCTTACTTTGCGCTGGCAACCATCGGCGTCAACGAAGCGATGCGGGCGTTCATCAATAACTTCGAATTGTTCGGCGGGCCGACCGGCATCACACTCAATTTCAGTGTGTACAAAGCGTATGGCGGTGCGGCACAGGCGCTGCAAACCGCCTTCTACATTGGCGCGGCGCTGGCCATACTGGCGCTTGTTCTGAATTATCTGGTGCGTTCATCTAAGTTTGGGCTGGGGCTGCTTGCCATACGGGAAAATGAAGATGCAGCGGAGGTGCTGGGCGTGGTAACGCCGCGCGCAAAAACGCAGGCATATGTTCTTTCTGCTATCATTCCCGGCATGGTGGGCGTGTTGTTCTTTTTCAAAAACGGCAATGTGGAGCCGCATGATGCCTTCCCGCTGCACGCTTCCATTGAGTTGCTGGTAATGGTCATGCTCGGCGGGCAGGGCACTGTTTTGGGACCCATCCTCGGCGCACTTGCCTATCAGGGTATGCGCGGCTATCTCGTCACCAGCCCGGTCTTCAAGGATATTCAACTTTCAGTCTCAGGCGCGTTACTGCTCATGATTGTGTTGTTCATCCCTGCAGGCGCGATCGGCTGGCTGCGTCACCGAATTTCGCCGCTGAGGAGGCTGCTGGTATGACCATTCTACTTTCCGTACAAAGCATCTCAAAACGTTTCGGCGGCTTGCAGGCACTTATCAATGTGACCTTCGACCTGCCTCAGGGACAAATTCTCGGATTGATTGGACCGAACGGGGCCGGTAAAACCACTCTCTTCAATGCTATCAATGGCGTATTCCCGCCGGAAGAAGGCCGCATCCTTTTTCGTGACAGGGACGTGACGCGCGCCAAGCCTTATGAACATGCCCATCTGGGAATGGCGCGCACACATCAAATCGTCCAACCGCTGAACGAACTGACGGTTCGGGAAAATGTGATGGTAGGCGCATGTTTTGGGCACGAAAATCAACCGCTCCACCACGCCGCACGCATCGCAGACGAGGTGTTGGAATTTGTCGGGCTGGCGCCCAGAGCCAATCAACCGGCAGGCAGTTTGAACGTCGCGCAAAAGAAGCGTCTGGAGATGGCGCGCGCACTGGCGGCGCGTCCTTATCTGCTGCTGCTGGATGAAGTGCTCGCCGGTCTCAATCCATCTGAGATCGAAGGTATGATCCAGACCATTCTGAAGATCCGCGAACGGGGCATTACGATTATCATGATCGAACACCTGATGAGGGCAGTGATGAACGTCTCCGACCGCATCATCGTGCTGGATTACGGCCAGCAGATTGCGGAGGGTTCGCCCGAAGAAATTGCTAAAGACGAAAAGGTAATCGAAGCCTACCTGGGCGATCCGAAACTGGCAGATCAACTGCTGGAGGAGGAATAGACATGGCTCTGCTCGAAATCAAAGACGTGACATCTGGTTATGGGGACGTGCAAATTTTATGGGGTTCGTCGTTGGCGCTTGAAAAGGGGAAACTAACCTGCCTGGTGGGAGGAAATGGTGTTGGGAAAACCACCCTGTTGCGTACGGTGATGGGATTACTTCGCCCGTGGAGCGGCGTCATCCTCTTCGAAGGGAAGGATATCAGCAAACTGCCCGCCTATGCCAAAGCCGAAATGGGGCTGGTGCTTGTCCCCGAAGGACGTCAACTCTTCACCGACATGACGGTGTACGAGAACCTCGAAATGGGAGCGACCAACCAGCGCGCCAGACCCAACTTCCATAAAAACCTAGAGCGCGTTTTCGAAATGTTTCCCCGTCTCAAAGAGCGCAGCAAGCAGAAGGCCGGCACCCTGAGCGGCGGCGAACAACAGATGCTTGCCGTGGCGCGGGGCATCATGGCAGATCCGCTCGTCCTCATCATTGACGAGTTATCGCTGGGGCTCGCTCCGGTGCTCGTGCTACAGTTATTTGACAGTCTGAAACTGTTGCGCGAGGAAGGTATTACCCTGTTGTTGGTGGAGCAAAACGTGCAACTGGCACTCGCCATCAGTGATTACGGTTATGTCTTGGCAGAAGGAAGGGTGGAACTGGAGGGACCCGCCCGCAAACTCATGAAAGATAAACATGTCCGCTCGGCATACCTGGGACTATAACTTTCAATGACCTAAATCACTCCAATTTGGTGACCGGCGCCGCAAAAAGCCGTTGTATAATCGCTGACAGTAAACTCCACTTTTAACTCATCAGGAGGTAACCATGTTCGTCGGTGAAAGAATGTCCCGCCCTGTGATTTCCGTCTCGCCGGATACGCCTATTAACGACGCCCTGGCGATGTTCAAAAAAGAACATATCCGCCGCGCGCCGGTCATCAAGGACGGCAAACTGGTCGGCATCGTTTCGGAACGGGACCTGCTCAACGCCTCGCCCTCTTCCGCCACCACCCTCAGCGTTTGGGAAATGAACTACCTGATCAGCAAGGTCAAGGTCAAGAATGTGATGACGAAAAAGGTCATCACCGTCAGCCGCGATACGCCCATCGAAGAAGCCGCGCGCATTATGGCGGACAAAAAAATCGGCGGCTTGCCGGTGGTGGATGGCGAACGCGTGGTGGGCATGATCACCGAAACCGACCTGTTTAAAGTCTTCCTGGAGTTGATGGGCGCCCGCGATAAAGGCGTCCGTGTGACGGCAACTATCGAAGACAAGCCTGGCGAACTTGCCAAGGTCACCAAAGCCATTGCCAACGCCGGCGGCAATTTTGTGGCGTTCGGCTTTTTTGCCGGCGAAGATGCCAGCACGAAAATTCTGACCTTCAAAGTGGAAGGAATCAAGCCCAACGATGTCAAAGCCGCCTTGAAGGATGTGGTGAAGAAATTCTGGGATATTCGGCAGAGTTAACTTCCCCCGGCTAAAAAATAGGAACCGCCTATGGGCGGTTCCTTCGATTTAACACCTTGCCGCTTTTCAATTCTTCCACTTCGGCTTTGGTCAGGTAACGCCACTGGCGCGGTTTGAGGTTTCCCAAGCGCAGGGTGCCGATGCGCGTGCGCACAATCCGCACCACCGGCAGCCCCAACTGTTTGCAGGTCTCACGAATTTGCCTTTTGCGTCCTTCCTGCATGACGACCCTCACCCAGGCACCCTTTCCCTGCGTTGCTTCAATGCGGACTTCCACCGGGGCAGTCTTGTAACCGTCTTCGAGAACGACGCCCCTCGCCCAGGTTTCAATCTGCTGTTGATCGGGGCGCTTCGCCAGCAACACGCGATATTCCTTCTCGTGACCATAGCGCGGATGGGTAAGGCGGTTGGTCAGGTCGCCGTCGTTGGTCATCAGCACCAGCCCTTCGCTTTCATAATCGAGCCGGCCCACGGGGTGAATATGCTCCGGCACATCCACCAGGTCGCGCACGGTGCGGCGCCCGTCGCCCGGTTCAGCATCTACGGTGGAAAGGACGTTGCGCGGCTTGTGCAGGGCGATATACACCAGCGCTTCTGCTGCTTCGATAGGCTTACCGTCCATCGTAATGACATCCACTGCAGGATCGGCTTTTTGCCCAAGTTGGGCAATTTTGCCGTTGACGCGCACACGCCCGGCAGAGATGAACTCCTCGCAGGCACGGCGTGAACCATACCCGGCCTGCGCCAGAATTTTTTGTAGTCGTTCAGCAGTCATTCAGTTCATTCCTTCTTCAAAGACAAAATGGAACTTTATTTTACCGTCAGTTCGGGATAATCAGGAAACTCAGCCGGTGAGTGGGAATGACTAAAAGGATAGGTTAAACCTTTTATTACCACAGAGAACACTGAGAGAATGTTTGTTAGTGTAAACTTGTTTCTGTAAAATTGAGAAAGCGGTAGGTCTGGTATATACTTTCGGAAGGACCAACTTCAGAAAGGATAATGACCATGACCTACCAAAGCGATTGTACCTTACCAAACGAAATCGTGGAACAGATTGCCGAACAGGGGCTGGACTTCCTGCCAGAATTGATCCGCATCGTGGTCAATGCAGCCATGAAAGCGGAACGGCAACAGTATTTGGGGGCAGCGCCTTATGAACGCTCGGAAAAGCGGCGCGACCAAGCCAATGGGTTCAAGCCGAAAACAGTGCGGACGCGCCTGGGAGACATCGAATTTGCCCTCGACTTTGGCCTTTTGATAAAGGTAGTTGAAAAGAGGAAGCCTTCTGAG
>JBBITE010000065.1:0-13511 GCA_037440905.1 Anaerolineae bacterium
TCGGCGGATTGGTTTTTGGCGAAAGTGAAGGAGACGCTGGAGAATTGGGCGTAAGTTCCAAGTGCCACGTTTCAGATGTCAAGTTCCAAGTTTCGGGTATCAAGTTCCAAGTGAGAAGTTCCGAGTGTCAACATTAGAAGTGCTGAGGAATAGTAATGATGGAAGATACTGTTGATCATGCCGACGTGAAAATCCATCCGCCAGTATTGCTGGCGATTCACCTCGCCGCTGCATACGCGGCAAAGTGGGCGATTTTTATTCCGCTCGTCCTGCCGGGCGCGATCCGTAATCTGGGTTTTGTGCTGGTGGTCGCTGGCTTGTTGCTGGGCGCAGCCGCATTCGTGGAATTTTACAAGGCGCACACAACTCTCAACCCGCACGGGAGCGTGAGAAAACTCGTCACATCGGGAGCGTATCGCTTCACGCGCAACCCAATCTATTTGGGCTTCGTTCTCATGCTGGCGGGTTTCCCGTTATTTTCAGGGACGATCTGGGGCGCGCTGCTCGTTCCTGTAATGATCGTCAACATGAACAGCCTTGTTATTCAGCACGAGGAGGCTTACTTGCAGAAAAAATTCGGGGAAGAGTACACCCGCTACCGGTCAAGCGTGAGGCGCTGGTTCTAGGGAAATCCCATGTCCATCCAAAAATCTGAAATCCAACTCGATGTGAATGGCAAGAAGGTTAATGCTTATCTGGCAGATGGCGGCGGGAAAGGCATTCTCGTATTGCCTTCGTGGTGGGGGCTCAAACCTTTTTTCAAACAGGTTTGCGATCAACTTGCAGAACATGGATACACAGCGCTCGCGCTCGATTATTATCACGGTCGTATCGGCGCTACGATCGAGGAGGCGAAAACCTTGCAGCAGGAAGCCGAAGGCGATGTGGATGCCATGAGCGCGATGGTCAAGGCGGCGAAGGAGCATCTTGTGTCGCTTCGACCCGCTGCGCCGATTGGTATCGTGGGTTTTTCAATGGGCACAGATTGGGCGCTAATCACTGCGGCGAGAGAGCCGGATGTCGCCGCGACAGTTTTGTTTTATGGAGGCTGGAGCACGGATTTCAGCAACATGAAATCGAGTGTGTTGGGTCACTACGCGGAAAGGGATGAGTGGGTGCCTTTTGAACAAGTGCAGGAAATGGAACAGAATATGAAATCCGCCGCTGTGGAGGTGACGATTCATCTCTACCCGAAAACTGCTCACTGGTTCATGGAAACGGATCGCCCCGAATTTGATTCGTCTGCCGCGGCGTTGGCGTGGGAACGCACGTTTGAGTTTTTGAAGTCGAATCTAAAGTAGTACAATTGGTTGCAAATCTCAAGTTGCTCTGTTGCAAACACCTTCAGAGTCTGTCACTGCGAGCGGAGCGCTTGCCCTGAGCCTGTCGAAGGGAAGCAGTCTCCCTGCCTGCGAGGAGATTGCTTCGATGCTTTCGGCATCTCGCAATGACGGCAAAAACGAATGATTGCAACAAAGCAATCTCAAGTCTCTAATCTCAAATCTCTTTTGGAGAAAATCATGGCAGAAAATTTTGATGTGATCGTCATCGGCGCGGGCCCTGCGGGGTACGTCGCCGCGATCCGCGCCGCACAACTCAAGCAGAAGGTCGCCATCGTGGACAAACAATGGCTGGGCGGCGTGTGCTTGAATGTGGGATGTATCCCGTCCAAGTCGCTGCTCAAAAACGCAGAGGTGGCGCATATCCTGCGCGAGCGCGGCAGGGATTTTGGCTTCTCGTTTGAGAATCTCAAACTCGATTACAGCGTGGCGGTCAAACGCTCGCGCCAGAACTCAGATCGCCTGACCAAGGGAGTCGGCTTCCTGATGCGGAAGAACAACATCGCGGTCTTCATGGGCGAAGCGAAGTTCAAGGCGAAGGATACCGTCAACGTCACAGACAAGGACGGCAAGGTCACCGAGCTCAAAGCGAAGAACATCATCGTTGCCACGGGCGCAAGCGCGGCAGTGCCCGGCGCCTGGAAGGTGGACGGGCAAAAGGTCGTCACCTATTGGGAAGCGATTTTGCAGGAAAAACTGCCGAAGTCGGTGATTGTCATCGGGTCGGGTGCGATTGGGGTGGAGTTTTCCACCGTGTGGAATTCCTACGGTGTGGAGGTGACCATCGTGGAGATGCTGCCGCGGCTGGTTCCCCTCGAAGATGAGGAAATTTCGAAGGAACTCGAAAAGGAGTTCAAGAAGCGCGGTATCAAGGCGCTGACCGGGCATAAGGTCGAATCGGTCGAAGCGACGAAGACGGGCGTGAAGGTGAAGGTCAGCGCCGAGGGCAAAGAAACGACCCTCGAAGCGGAGCAGGCGCTGGTGGCGATTGGCTTCCGTCCCAATTCCAAAGGCTTGGGGCTGGAAGAGGTCGGCGTCAAGATCAACGAGCGCGGTTTCATTGAAATCAACGAGAAGATGCAGACCAGCGTGCCCAACATTTACGCCATTGGCGATGTGACCGGCAAACTCATGCTGGCGCACGTCGGTTCGGCGATGGGCATTGTGGCGGCGGAGGTGATTGCCGGTGCAGAAACGGTGACGCTCGATTACGAGATGATGCCGCGCGCCACTTACTGCCAGCCGCAAATTGCCTCGTTTGGTCTCACCGAGGCGCAGGCAAAGGAACGCGGCTATTCAGTGCGAATCGGGCGCTTCCCCTTCCAGGCAAACGGCAAGGCGCTGGGGTTGGGCGATTACGGCGGCTTTGTGAAGATCGTGGTGGACGAGAAATACGGCGAGATTCTCGGCGCGCACATGATTGGTCCCGAAGTGACCGAACTGCTGCCCGAACTAACGCTGGCGCGCATGATGGAACTGACCCCGCACGAGATCGCGCGCAACGTCCATGCGCATCCGACACTTTCGGAAGTGCTGATGGAAGCGGCGCACGGGGCAGAAGGCAGCCCGATCCATATCTAAAACGGCGCAGGGGAACGTTCTCTAATACCCAAATCCTGCAGAAGGCATCCGGGTTCGTGAAGAACTCGGATGTTTTTTAGGGGTAGGGAAAGGTCGTTTGGCGCGGCGCCGGCCTCAGGTCAGGGCTGAAGCGGGTGCAAGAGGGGGGCAACCGCCATGGGAACTTCGGGTGAACGGGCGCAGTCTTACGAGTATAATGAAATTCGATCTTTCCAAAACCTCATAAAGAACTTATTCTTTCAGGGTAGGAGGCCGGGATGAACGACCGTAAGAGTACGTCGCCGCTCCCAACACAGCCGCGCAAAAGCCGTCGTGTTTCGCAGAGGGGAATGTTCAGCCTGCTGATGTCCCTCATCAGTCTGGGTGCGTTGGGCAGCGCCATGCTGGGCGGAGCAAAACTGGCATACGATGTTCTGGGTCCGTCGCGGGGTGTTTCGCCGGGGCTGGTTGGGGCGGTGATTGCCCTGGGAATTGCCTACCTGATTGGCTGGGCGGCGGCGATGCTGGCGATCCGCGTCTATGGGAATTTGATCCTGCCGGTGTTGCTCAATGCCATCATGTGGCTCTGGCTGGCGGGAATTTGCTACCTCTACGTCGAGATTATGGATCGGTTGTACATGCAGCAGTACGACGCGTGGCGGTTCGCAAGGTATGTGCTCGTCATGGGGGCGGCGCTGGCGGCGCTGGTGGGACTGCACCTGATTGTGGAGGGGCACAACCTGCGCCCGTTTGCCATTCCCCTGTTGATTACCAGCCTGATTCAGTTGGGGCTGATTGTGTTCCGCTATGTGTTCGTGGGCGGAAAATCCATCTACATTTTGGGAGACCTGTTTTTCCTGATTGGGATGGCGGCTTTTTCGATTTTGATGCTGGCGCACATTGGATTGCTCGACCCGCTGCGGACGCGCTTCACCAATTACTTCGACCGCAACAGCACTTCGATTCGGACTCCCGATTAACCTGTTTCTGTTTCGAGGAAAACTTCCGAGGCTGACGATGGCTTCGGAAGTTTTTTTGATTCTGGGTAAGTTCCCTACTTTGCCAGTGGAATTTGGATGATGAACGTACTGCCGGGCAAATTTTCCTCGTCGCAGCCGGGGCTTTCGACCCAGATCTTTCCCTGATGCGCTTTGACAATGCCTGCCGCGATGGCAAGCCCCAGGCCGGGGCCGCCGCCTTTGAATTTGGTGCGTCCCGAAGAGTGCAATTCGACCTTGCCCACCTGGTAGAGTTTTTCGAAGATCATTTCTTTATCTGCTTCGTTGATGCCAATGCCGGTATCGCGCACGCGGATTTCGCACACATCCTCGCGTCCATCGTGAACGGTGGCGGCGCTGATGTAGATCGAGCCGCCATCGGGCGTAAATTTGATAGCGTTGACTACTACATTATCCAGGGCTTTGAGCAGCAGCTCGGAATCCGCCCGCAGCGGAGGCAGATCGTTGATGGCGGGATCAAGTTCGAGGTTCAGGCGACGCGCCTGTAAATCCTGGGCATAGTCCTTTTGGATCAGACGCAGGAGCGTGCCGAGAGTCACCTTTTCAAAATGAGGCGTCAGCACCTGGTTTTCGAGCCGCGCCACATCGAGCATGCTGTTGACCACCTGATGCAGGCGATCGGTGCCTTGCAAAACGCCGTCCATGGCAAGCCGCAGGGTGGAGTCGTTTTGAATGGCAGGGGCGGCTTTGAGCATGCCCATATAGCCCTTAATGACGGTCAGCGGGGTGCGCAGTTCGTGCGCCGCCACTTGAATAAAGTCGCTTTTGTTGCGGTCGAGTTTTTCGAGGCGGGTGAGGGCGCGGTTGAGTTCGTCCACCCGTTGTTCGACCATGCGCCCCAGTAATTGGTTGAAACTCATTTCCTTGTCGTACAGACGGGCGTTTTCGAGGGCAATGGAAGCCTGGACGGCGAAGGTGCCAACCAGCAGGATTTCATCCGCGTTGAAGGCGCCGGCTTCGGCGCGGCTCATTGTCAGTAAACCGATGACCTTGTTTTTGGCAAGCAACGGAATGCCCAGCCAGGAGCGGTCGAGCGGAAGCCATTCGGGCTGGCGCCAGCCTTTGACAGTTTTGACATCTTCAATCAGCAGATGTTCGCCGCGGCGTGCGATGACGTGGTAGAGGTTCTTTCCACCGGCTTCGTAAAACAGGTCTTCGACCGGCACGTATTGCGGCAGGCCGCTGTGTCCGCGCAGACGCGGTTCGCCATTGACATCCTCCAGGAACAGGGCGCAGCGTTCGAGCGGAAGAATTTGAGACAGTTGGGTGATGATTTGTTGCGCGACTTCCGCCTCGGTGGAAAGCAGCGATAACTGCCGCGAAGCACGGCTTAACGCTTCTGCCGCGCGGCGGCGCGCCTGTTCGCTCGAATAAAGTTTGGCATTTTCCGCCGCAATGCTTTCGGCAAACTCCTTGGCAATTGCCAGTTCCTGCGCTCGTTCGCGCGCCTCTGCCAGCAGGTGTTCCACCTGTTTTTGCGCCTCTTCCCTTTGCGAAACCAGCATGGTGCGCAGCAGCGCGCTGCTGACCAGATTGCGAATGCGGGCGTACACTTCCCAATCCTGCGGGCCCATTTCCACCCACATGAAGCCAAAGCGGTTCTTCGCCAGCGTCAGCGGCATGACGACGGCGGCGTAGCGATGGCTAGCGGGCGTTTTGCCGCGCGGCACAAGTTGACCGGTGCCAAGCGGAACCGGCTTGTGCGGCACTTCGAATTTGGCGTTTTCGTATTGCAAGAGCAGACGGTAATTTTCCGGCGGCGGGGCGGTGATGGGCTGCGGCGCGCTTACGTCGCTGTAGAACATCACATACCAGCGTTCGATGCCCATCTCCGGGAAGTGTTTGGAGATCGCCGCGCCGATTTCATCCAGGCTCATGGCGGGCGCCATCGAAAAACTGAACGCCTGCAAAAGTTCTTCCTGCTGTTCCAGCGCCAGGCGCTGATAAGCCTGCCAGCGCTGCGAAAGTTCACTGGTCAACAGACGCGCCTGCTGGAACAAATTCTCCGCCTGCAGCATGACGGTGTGATCGGTAATGCCGCCCAGCGCGTATTTGCGCATCATCGAGAGGACATTGTGCCAGATCAGCGGCGGTAGATTCTGCCCTTGCATCACCTCGATCATGGCGTTGATGGCTTTCAAAAAGTCGTCGCTGGTTGCCTTTTCGTGCAATGCCATCAGAAAGGCCTCCCAGGCATGACCAAAAGCCTGGCGGTATTGCGGCAAAGCGGAGTCCTGTTCGGTAACGCCCGCCGAGTTCAGCAGCGCGCGCATGGCGGCTTCGCGCTTGTTTTCCAGCCTGCCGGTTTTGGCCACCTCGCGCGGAGGCACCGCCGCCTGACGGACATTCTCCGGCAAACAGCCACAGGACCAGCGCACGAGCAGCTGCGTCGGCGTCACGACTTGCCGCTGAATAGTATGTCCCTGAATGCGTTTAACCAGCGTTTGGAGGGCGTTTTTCCCTGCCGTATAGAACGACTGCCGTACTGTTGTCAGCGGCACACCTAACGCCTGGGCTTCGCGCTGATCGTCGAAACCGGTCACAGCCACATCGTCTGGTACACGCACGCCGCGTTGCTGCAGCGCTTCGAGCGCCCCAAACGCCATGCGGTCATTTGCCGCTGCCACCGCCTGAAAGCGAACGCCTCGTTCGTCGAGCAGGACGCGCACCGCCTCCCGTCCGCTTTCTGGCGTGAAATCTCCATTCACCACCAGTTTTTCATCGAAGCGCAAATTGTGCGCCTTAAGTTCATCCTGATATGCCTGAAAACGCTGATCGGCATCAATCTGTCCTGCCAGCCCGCGAACAAACGCAATCCGCTTATACCCATGGTGCTCGATCAAGTGACGGATCAACGCACTCATCCCCTGCACATTATCCGGGATGAACATCGTCGCGCCGTTGAGCGGCACCGATTGAGTGACGATGGGCAGGTCTCCATACAAAGCGCGGAACATCTCCAACTCTGCCGCGCTCACTCCATGAGCCACGTCGGCGGTCAGTAACAGACCGTGAAACTGGTCCGGCGTCGCCAAATCATACAAACCAAAAGACGGCTTCGCCCCGCCGGTTACAATGGGGGAAAGTTTTCCCCCAATGAAATGGACCAGATTGACGTTTAACTCCCGCGCCGCATCCGCCACCCCCGCAAGAAATTGCGCCCCCCAGGCGCGGCCCACCTGTGACGCGAAGACACCAACCGTGATACGTTCAGAAGAAGGCATTTGATACGGCTCCGCAGGAACGCAAAAATTATATCCGCAAACTGTGCATCACGGATGAAAGAAGCATGACAATTCGATATTGGATTTTGACGAACGCTTCGTTCCCCGCCGGCGGCTGGTTCTGTTTCTTTGGCTTTCATCTCCATTTTGCCTGCGCCGCGCCAAACGGTTGGTTGTGCGCCCTTGCCCCTCGCCCGCTGCCAGAGTAAGAGGGGCAAAGGCGCCGCGTACCATTGCCTTAAGAACGTGTCTGAAAGAGCGCAGGTGACATTTTCTAACTTTACCCAAACGGGAGCGCCGAATACGCCCAGATAACAGCCTTTTCCAAGATAAGCCTTTTGCATTGGCTTCCTCAGGGTACAATTGAGAGACTCAAAAGGAAATTCTATGGGCAAGTTCATTGGCTATCGCTGTTCTCTGTGCGGTACGGAATATTCTCCCGCTCAAATCACCTACACCTGCCTGCAAGACGGCGGGAACCTGGATGTCGTCCTCGATTACGACGCCATCCGCGCCAAATATCAGCCGGAAGATATTTTCTCCCGGCACGACCCATCGCTCTGGCGCTATTCACCGCTCATTCCGGTCCCTGCCCCGCAGGGAGAGGCAACCCCCCTGCACGCCGCCGGCGGGACCCCGGTCTTTCAACTTGCCTCCCTCGCTGCCAAACTCGGACTTCAAAACCTGTGGCTCAAGGACGAATCGCGCAACCCCACGGCTTCCTTCAAAGACCGCGCCTCTGCCATTGTTGTGGCGCGGGCGCGCGAGATCAAAGCCAGAGTGGTGGTCACCGCTTCCACCGGCAATGCCGGCGCGGCGCTGGCGGGCATGTCGGCCGCGGCGGGACAAAAAGCCGTCATCTTTGCCCCCCGCTCGGCTCCGCCGGCAAAAGTGGCGCAACTGCTCGTCTTTGGCGCAAAGGTTATTTTGGTGGATGGCACCTACGACGACGCCTTCGACCTCACCATCCAATGTGCCAATGAATTCGGCTGGTATTGCCGTAACACGGGCTACAATCCCTTTACTGCCGAAGGCAAAAAAACCGCCGCTTTCGAAATTTGGGAATGGTGGCACGGCGTTCACCCCGAATTTCACAAACGCATCGGTGAAGGTGTGGACCACAATCCCCTCACCATCTTCGTCTCGGTGGGCGATGGCAACATCATCTCCGGGCTGCACAAAGGCTTCAAAGACCTGCTGCGCCTGGGCTGGCTGACGCGCATGCCGCGCATCATCGGCGTTCAGGCCGAAGGTTCCGCCGCCATTGCCAACGCCTTCCAGCGGAACGAAGAGACCATCATCCCCGTCTCTGCCAAAACGATAGCCGACTCGATTTCTGTGGACCTGCCGCGCGACGGCGTGAGGGCGCTTCGTGCCGCGAAAGAAACCGGCGGCACATACATCACCGTCTCCGATGAAGAGATTCTCAGCGCCATCGCCGAACTGGGACGGGCGGGCGTCTTTGCCGAGCCGGCCGGAGCGGCAGCGTATGCCGGGCTGGTGCGGGCGGCAGGCTCCGGCGTCGTCGGAAGCGAAGATCCGATTCTTGTGCTGAATACCGGCAGCGGGCTGAAGGACATTCGCGCTGCCATGCAGGCGGTGGGCGAGGCGCCCATTATCGAACCGACTTTGGAGGCTATTCGAAAACTGCTATGAAAGGGACAACTCAATGGTCGCAGTCTTTCCGGTATCTGGCAGGCGTTCTGCTGTTTGCCGCATTCGTAGCGTTTTTATTCTACGCGCGTGAAGCGGTGCGCAATTTCATCATCGCCGGCTTTGTGGCGTATCTCTTGAACCCCGCTGTAGATTTCCTGCGCGCGCGGTTGAACATCAAACATTCTTCAGCCGTGAACGTGGTGTTCTTTACCGCCCTCATCCTGCTGGTGGGCATCCCCGCCGCCATGACGCCCATCTTTTATGACGAAGCGCGCATCGTCGTAGAAGACCTGCTCGACCTCTCGCGTCAACTGGCGGTCACGCTTGCGCAGCCCGTTCGCTTTGGCGCGCTTGTCTTTCATCTGGAAGGCTGGGCAAACAGCCTCTCCCAGCTGGAAAACGCTTTGCTTGCGCCTCTGCCGGAAGAATTTCTCTCTCTGCTCGAAACCACCTCCGTAGGTGTGCTGTGGTTCCTTGTCATCGTGGTCAGCGTCTATTTGCTGCTGGCGCACTGGCACGAAATGCGCGCGAACCTGTTTTCTTTCGCCCTGCCGCCTTACCGCGCAGAGATCGAAGAACTATACGCCCGCGTCAAAAATATCTGGATGGCATACCTGCGCGGGCAGATCGTCCTGATGCTGGTGGTGGGCGTCATCTTCACCATCGTCTGGCTCATCCTGGGCATTCCCGGCGCGCTGGTGTTGGGCATGGTGGCAGGCTTATTCACGCTCGTGCCAGATGTCGGTCCCTTCCTGGCGGTTATCCTGGCGGCTGGCGTTGCGCTTCTGGAAGGCTCCACCTGGATACCGCTTTCCAACTTCTGGGTGGCGGGTATCGTCGTGGCGGTCTATCTCATCTTGATCAGCATTAAGAATGTCTTCCTGCGTCCGTTGATTATGGGGCGCAGCGTTCACATGAACGAAGGAGTGGTCTTCATCATCATCATTATCGCCACCATTCTCGAAGGCATCCTGGGAGCGCTGCTGGTCGTCCCGCTGGTGGCTTCGGCAGCCATCATTGTTCGTTACCTGCGCCGCAAAATTTTGGGGCTTCCGCCGTTTGCTGAGGAAGATGCCCTGCCATTCGTCGCTCCGCCCGAAAAGATCAACCCGCCGAAACGCAGCCGCCTCAAACTTCGAAAGACAAAAGAATCATAACCTCCGCTTCGCGCCGCGCCGAATCCTGTTCTGCCTCAAGATGGCGTTTCTCCCCGGCGCCGCATCCTGCTCACAGACTATGAAAATCACCTACTCCATCATTGCCCCCATCTACAACGAAAAAGACAACATCCACGAACTTCACCGCCGCGTCAGCGCTGTGATGAAATCCATGGAGCAGCCCTGGGAACTCATCCTCGTGGACGACGGCTCGACCGACGGCTCGACCGACCTCATCCGCGAACTTGCCAAAAAGGACAAACACGTCCGCCCGGTCATTTTTGCGCGCAACTTTGGGCATCAAATTGCCATCACCGCCGGCTGGGATTATGCCCGCGGCGACGCTGTCGTCGTCATAGATGCAGACCTGCAAGACCCGCCCGAACTCATTCCCCAAATGGTGGAAAAATGGAAGGAAGGCTACGAAGTGGTGTACGCCGTCCGTGCCGCGCGCGAGGGTGAATCCTGGTTCAAATTGTGGACCGCCTCCCTGTTCTACCGCATCATTGCCCGTATCACCGATGTCAAAATCCCCCTCGATGCCGGCGACTTTCGCCTGATGGATCGCAAGGTGGTGGATGTGCTCAAATCCATGCGCGAGCGGCACCGCTTCCCGCGCGGCATGTCGGCATGGGTGGGCTTTCGTCAGGTTGGGGTGGAATACAAGCGTGCGGCGCGTGCGGCCGGCGAAACCAAATATCCCTTCCGCAAAATGTTCCGCCTGGCGCTCAACGCCATTACGAGTTTCTCCTATTTCCCGTTGCAGGTTGCTACGTTTTTTGGCTTCTTCTCGGCAGGCATCGCCATCCTTGCGATTCCTGTGGTCATTTACCTGCGCGCCAGCGGGTCGCAAGCCTTCTTTGGGCAGGCGACCACTCTCATTGCCGTGCTGTTCCTCGGCGGCGTACAGTTGATTTCGCTCGGCATCCTCGGCGAGTACATTGGGCGTCTTTACGACGAAGCCAAAGGCAGGCCGCTTTACATCGTCCGCGAAGCGCCGAAGGAAGAGAAGTGAACGTTCGAGTCACTCCAACTCGATCTTCAGCACCGTATATTTCTCCCGGCGCAGGGCGGTTAGCGCGGCAAACAACCTGACCTGAACCACCCCATACTTCTTCTCCAGCAAAGCA
The DNA here is from genome assembly GCA_037440905.1 of Anaerolineae bacterium. GTDB lineage: Bacteria > Chloroflexota > Anaerolineae > Anaerolineales > Villigracilaceae > Defluviilinea. The sequence continues at coordinate 11,087 of JBBITE010000065.1, forward strand.
GCGACACGCTTCGCCGTCGCCTCGTCTGTGACCTCGACTGCCTTTGCCGCCACCCACTCCCCGCTGGGGGTACCGCCCGCATCGCACGGGACGATTCGAACTGCCGCGTTGTTCCTCACTCGTTTGACCTTCCCTGAATTCGCCACCGTGCGGACGTAGATCGTCGCCCCATCCTGTGTAAACCAAACGGGGGTCTTTACTCCCTGCCCGTTCCTGCGGAAGGTTTCGAGATTCAGGAAAGATTTCCCATCAAACTGACTCTGATTGTTTTCCATAGCGCCTTAAGTTTCCGAGCAACTGCTTCAATTCCTGAACCCTTCCCTGGCTGACGTTCGCCAGCAGCAGCGTCATACCGAAGATGATGAGCAGGTTCGTGATGAAAAAGAAGACAACCTCCTCCAGCGGCAGGATGCCGAAGAAGAGGATGCCCGTCGTCTGCTCCTTCGAAATGAACCAGGTCGTTTCGGTCAGTGCGACAATGTCCATCAACGAGAGGTATGTGCCAGGGACCATGATGCCCCAAAACACCAGTTTGCGGTGATGCCAGAGGATATCCGCGCCAAACAGGAACTGCGGCAGGATCGCCGGCAATGCCCAGAAGAGGGTGATGGAGAGATAAGTGAGGGGTTGATTGTCGCTGAAGAAGAGAACGGTGAAGACCAGCCATAGTAGGACAAGTGCACAGGCAGACAGGTACACAAGTCGTTTGTTCGGCTTGAATTCTGTTTTTGGCGGCGAGATGCGGCGCGCGAGGAACCACCACCACAATCCTGCGAGAACCGTTTCGAGGACGAAGAAGGTGTATTCTTCTATCGGCACGTATCCCAACACGATGCCTGTGACGAGGTTCGGGTTGTAGTACCAGACGCCGGTGGCGACGAGGTAGTTATCCCAGGGGGTGGTATACGCTACCGCGAGAAAAATATGAACGCCGATGGCGATCCACACGGCGCGCCCGTTGGCGAAGCCTTTTGTAGGGCGGTTGTTTTTATTGTCCCACCATGTGATGGCGAGGAAGAAGATGATGGGGAGTACGAGAAAGCGGAGGAGAAAGCCGAAGTAGGTCATTTTTAGTGTTCCGTCATTGCGAGGTCGGCGCTCTTCCGACCGAAGCAATCTCCTCCGACTGGGGGATTGCTTCGTCACTCGCTGCCGCTCGTTCCTCGCAATGACGGCGATTGATTATCATCCTCACCCCGGGGCGGGGTTCCAGCGTTGCACCCATGTAAGGGCGGATTTGATGGAGGTTGACGGGTTGAAACGTGAAGGTTTGAAGCAGGCGCGTCAGAACCACCCGCGCCTCCGCCTGTCCGAACGCCGCGCCGATGCACGCCCGCGGACCGCCGCCGAACGGGACGTAACTCATGGGCGGGGTCTTGCGTCCGTGGGCAAAGCGTTCGGGGCAGAAGGAGTCGGCGTTTTCCCAGATGGCGGGGTCGCGGTGGGTGAGGTAGATGGAGTAGAACAGGCGCTCGCCGGCAGGCGCCGAGCCTTCGTCGAAGTGAATCTCCTCCGCTGCGCGGCGGTTGCCGATGTGAATGGGCGGATACAGCCGCAGCGCCTCTTTGATGACCTGATCGAGCAGGGGAGATTTTTCGAGCGTCTCCACCTCGTTGATGAGGCGTTGGAAAATGTCCGGGTGTCCGCCGAGCAGGACGAAGGTCCAGGCGAGAAGCGCAGTGGAGGTATCGTGACCGGCGATCATCATCGTCAGCATCTGGTCACGAATGAGGTCGTCGGTGAGGCCGGCGTCAATCAGGTGTTGAAGGAGGTCGTTGGTAACTGGTAATTGGTCATTGGAGATTGACGAGCGGCGATTGGCGATGATGCTGAATAGATATTCATCCAGTTCTTTCAACGGTTTGCGAAAACCCGGGCGCGGTATGTTGCGCCAGAGAATCCACGCGCCGGGGGAGATGAACTCGATGGCCTTGAGGATGGGATGCCAGAGGCGCGGCAGGTCGTCCCACACGTCTTTGCTGAAGAGGGCTTGCATGATGATGAGCAGGGCGATTTTGCGGCTTTCGACGAGCATATCCACGGTTTGACTGTCCTGCCATTGCGAGGTGACGCGGTCGGTCTGGCGGATCATCATCTCGGTGTAGGCGGGCAGTTGCGAGGGGTGAAGCGGCGGTTCCATCAGGCGGCGGTAGCGGTCGTGTTCTTCGCCGTCCACGATGAGGACGCCGCGGCGGAGCAAATCGGTGACCGGGTCGGTGTTGCGCCAGAGGAGTTTTTGGCGCTCGGTGACGAGGACTTTACGGTTCGCTTCGGGACCGAAGACCACGTAGGGACGGAACCCCGGCAGGGGAATCTGGAAGAAGCGCCCGACGTGCTTTGCCATCACTTTGAGCGGTCCGAGGGGCGAGCGTTCTTTGAGGAGGGCGCGCAGCGCGGCGCGCCCGAGGGCGGGGGAGATGGAGGG
>JBBITE010000066.1:0-13476 GCA_037440905.1 Anaerolineae bacterium
GTTCGTTTTTGCTCTGTAAAGTTAAAAGCGTCCCGAAGGTTGAAAAGCCTTCGGGACGCTTTTTTCTCTTATAATCAACCCAATGTTCCAATTCACCGTTACCTCCAAAAACAACCGTGCCCGCACGGGGATTTTCACCACCCCTCACGGCGACCTCATCACGCCCGTCTTTGCGCCGGTTGGCACGCAGGCAACCGTCAAAACGCTCACGCCGGAGCATCTCAAAGAAATCAACGCCACGCTGGTGTTGAGCAACACCTATCATCTCTACCTGCGTCCCGGCGACGAACTCGTGCGCGAGATGGGCGGCTTGCATCAGTTCATGGGGTGGCACCGTCCCATGCTCACCGATTCGGGCGGCTTTCAGGTCTTTTCCCTCGCGCAAACCCGCAAGATAGATGACGACGGCGTAACCTTCAAGAGTCACATTGACGGTTCGACTCACCGCTTCACGCCCGAAAAGGCGATTGCCATTCAGGAGAACCTCGGCGCCGACATCATCATGGCGTTCGACGAATGCTCCGATCCCAACGACCACGCCTACAGCAAAATCGCCATGCAGCGGACTCACCGCTGGGCGGAACGCTGCCTCAAAGCGCAAACGCGCCGCGACCAGGCGTTATTTGGGATTGTGCAAGGCGGCGTCCAGCCAGACCTGCGGGCTGAATCGGCCCAATTCATCGCCTCTCTCGATACGCCCGGCATCGCCATCGGTGGACTCTCCGTTGGCGAGACCAAAGAAGAGATGCACGCCATGCTCGAGGTCGTCGTTCCGCTCCTGCCCGAAGACAAGCCGCGCTATCTGATGGGAGTCGGCACCCCCGAAGATTTGATCAACGGCGTCGCCCGCGGCGTGGACATCTTCGACTGCGTTCTGCCGACCCGCCTTGCCCGCCATCACTCCGCCTTCGCACCCGAAGGACGCCTCAACCTGATGAACGCCGCCTTCGCCCGCGACGAGCGCCCCATAGACGAAACCTGCGATTGTTACACCTGCCGCACTTTCACCCGCGCCTACATTCGTCACCTGATTGTGGCAAAGGAACTGCTGGCAAGTACGCTGCTTTCCATCCACAACCTGCGCGCCCTGATTCGACTGATGGAACAGATACGAGGCTACATCGCCGAGGGAACGTTCGAGGCGCGCATGCCCGAATTGCTCCAACAGTGGGCAAACAACGCCAAAAGAGCCTCCGCCCACAAATACACAGCCTGAAAATACTACTGTACTTTCGCCAATTTTCGTGAATCACGAAAACCCTGCATAATTTGCGCTCTCTTGCGCAAATTCGGCGTTAGAGAACGCCAAATACGCTCTCTCGTGAAGGATTAAAAGCACCATATTTCGTATAAGACATAAAAAGGCGAAACTACAGAATACTAAACAAACCACGAAAGGAAAAAGAAGCGCCCATGCCTACCCCCCTCCCCCGCTCCAAAGTCCGCAAAGAACAGACCTGGAATGCCGAAAGCGTGTTCCCCTCTCCCGAAGCATTCGACGCCGAAATCAAAAACATCCTCCAGGTTCTGCCGCAGATCAAACAATACCAGGGACGCCTCGGCGAAAGCGTGGACACCTTCCTCGCCGCCATGAACGCCCTCGACGCCCTCGAACAGCGCTCGATGAAAGTGCGCGTCTATGCCACCATGTCCAATGCGGTGGATGCCAACGACGAAGCCGGCGCAGCGATGAACGGCAAAGCCATGTCGGCGCTGGCTCAGGTGGGGGCAGCCACCTCTTTCGTGGAGCCCGAATTACTGTCAGTGGGCGAAGCGAAACTGCGCCAATGGCTGGCAGATGACCCGCGCATGAAACTCTACGAGCGCTTCATCGCCGACTTGTTCCGCAAACAGGCGCACGTCCGCAGCGCCGAAGTGGAAGAAGTGCTGGGGCTGCTGCGCGACCCGTTCGGCGCCGTCCGCAGCACCGCCACTCAACTGGCAAACGCCGATTTCAAGTTCAAACCCGCCCGCGACAGCAAAGGCAATACCCTCGAACTCACTCAAAGCACCAGGAACGCCCTGATGCACTCCGCCGACCGCAAAGCGCGCAAAACCGCCTGGGAAAATTACCACGACAAGTACCTGGAATACAAGAACACGCTGGCGGGCAACCTCGCCGCCTCCATCAAACAGAATGTGTTCAATATGAAAGTACGCGGCTTCTCTTCCTCGCTCGAAGCCACACTCTTCAACGGCGAAGTGCCGGTAGAGATGTTCTACAACCTGCTCGAGATTTTCAAAAAGAATCTCCCCCTCTGGCACAAATACTGGCGCATCCGCCGCAAGGCGCTGGGCGTGAAAACCCTGCACCCCTACGATGTGTGGGCGCCGCTCACCACCAAAAAACACAAAGTTCCCTTCCAGCAGGCGGTGGGGTGGATCTGCGAAGGGCTGGCGCCGATGGGCGAGGAATACGTCGGCGTGATGCGCAAAGGCTGCCTCGAAGAGCGCTGGGTGGATTGGTCGCCAAACGCCGGCAAACGCGAAGGCGCCTTCTCCACACGCGTCCCCAGCGATACGTATCCCTTCATCATGATGAGTTACACCGACGACATCGGCAGCATGAGCACCCTTTCGCACGAACTCGGTCACTCCATGCATGCCTGGTATGCCAGCCGCGCCCAGCCGATGATCTACTACACCTACCCCTCCATCATCGCCGAGACCGCCTCCAACTTCAACCAGGCAATGACGCGCGCCTACCTGCTCAACACCAACCCCAGCAAATCCTTCCAGATTGCCCTGCTGGAAGAAGCCCTGGGCAACTTTCACCGTTACTTCTTCATCATGCCCACCCTCGCCCGCTTCGAACTCGAAACGCATCAGCGCGTCGAAAAAGGACAGCCTCTCACCGCCGAAACCATGATCAACCTCATGGCAGACCTGTTCAGCGAAGGCTACGGCGGCGAAATGGCGCTCGACCGCAACCGTGTCGGCATCACCTGGGCGACCTTCACCACGCATCTCTACATTGACTACTACTCGTTCCAGTATGCCATCGGCATCTCCGCCGCTCACGCCATCGCCAAACGCATCTTGAACGGGACACCCGGCGCCGCGCAGGACCATATCAACTTCCTCAAGGCTGGCTCCTCCAAACCGCCGCTCGAGCTCTACCAAATTGCCGGCGTAGATATGACCTCCACCCAGCCCATCGAAGACGCCTTCGCCGTGCTGGAACAATACATCGAACGCCTGGGCGAGTTGACCGGCGCATAACCCCGCATGGACAGGGGGGCTGCGACGTACCATGCGCTGCAGCCCCACTGCCATTCAATAGCGCACAAGCAAGAGGTTTGGATTTAGCAATCCAAGCCAGCGGTATCCAAACTTCCAGGAGGTAACCATGAAAAAAGGAAAGAAAACAGAGGCAGAGACACCTGCCGTCTCCAATGAAGAGCAGCGTGAACCCGCCCCAGAAATGCCCCTCGAAGAAAGGATCGAAGAGCGGGCTGAAAAGAACGAGGAAAAAGACAAGGATGAGAAAGAGGCTGAGAAGCCGCGCCAGTCCCTCGGTCAGGTGGTGAGGCGTTTTGTCCTCGCTGTGCTGCGCCTCATCCTCATCGTGATCCTCATCGGCGGCTGCGGAGCGCTGATCTATTACGGCGCGCCGTTCGTGTATGAGAACTTCATCCGCCCGGTGGAACAAAATACCTCGCAAATCAACGAACTCGCCTTGCAGCAGGGTCAACTCGAATTCCAGATCATGGCTCTGCAAACGCAGCTTGCCACGCTCGAGGCGGGTCAGACCTCCCAAAGCAACTCTCAGGCTGAAAGCGCCTCCGCCATCCAAACCCTGGCTGCCGTTCAAGCCACCCACAGCGGGCAGATTGCCGCGCTCGAAAACGCCGACGCCCAACGCAACGACACGCTCACCGACCTAACCTATCAAACCAACCTGCTGCAGGCAATGGAGCTGCTTTCACGCGCGCGGCTGTTCCTCTACCAAAGCAACTACGGGCTGGCGCGCATGGATGTGCAAGCCGCGCGCGACATTCTGGCGCAATTGCAAACCACCGCGCCCGCATCCAAACAAACCGACTTGAGCGAAGCCCTCTTCCGCCTTGACCTTGCCCTGAAGAACCTGCCAGACTTCCCCGTTGCCGCCAGCGACGATCTGGACATCGCCTGGCAAATCCTGCTCGAAGGCTATCCCGTCGCGCCTACCGTCACACCGAGCCCGCTTTCCTCCTTCACCCCCACCGCCACTCCCTCCCCCGCCGCCACCATCACCCCCACCGCAACCCCTTGACAAATAGACAAACATCTATATAATACACATAGAAAGTTATCTATATGAAAGCAAACCCCGTCCTCTTTGCCAAAGCCCTCGCCGACGAAACCCGCCAGAAAATCATGAGCGCCTGCTGCTGCCGTGAAGTTTCTGTGGGCGAACTGGCAGAAAAATTCAACCTCACGCAGCCTACCATCTCGCATCACCTTGCCATCCTGCGCGAGGCGGGGCTGGTGAACGCGCGCGAAGAAGGTAAGCAAACCTTCTACACCCTCAACCAGGAGCGGCTTGCCTACTGCTGCGGGCAATTGATGATCAAATTCGCCCCCGAAGCCGAAACTACCCAAACCCTTCAGCACCTCATCGAAAGTTGAAATGACGGGATGCCTGCCCGGGCGGCATCCCATCATTTTTACTCAAACACATAGACGAATATCTATATAAGGAGACAAAATGACGACCCCCACCCCCATCCATGATGCAGTACGCGAACACTACGCCGAGCGCATCAAAAATTCCGCTTCCTGCTGCGGACCTTCAGCCTGTTCCTGCTCCGACAATGCGCTCTACCCCTCCGCCTTGATCGAAACCCTGCCCGACGGCGAAGCCGCGGTCAGTTACGGCTGCGGCGACCCGATTACGCTGGCATCGCTTCAGCCGGGGCAAACGGTTCTCGATCTTGGCTCCGGCGCCGGGCTCGATTGTTTCTTCGCCGCCAAACAGGTGGGCGAGACGGGAAAAGTCATCGGCGTGGATATGACGCCGGAGATGTTGGAGCAGGCGCGGCGTAGTGCGAAGCGTCTGGGCTTGTCCAATGTCGAGTTCCGCCAAGGATTCATCGAAGCGCTGCCCGTCGAATCGAACAGCGTGGACGTGGTCATTTCGAATTGCGTCATCAATCTTTCGCCGGAGAAATCGAAGGTCTTTGCCGAAGCCTTCCGCGTGCTCAAGCCCGGCGGCAAACTGGCCGTTTCGGATATTGTCACCGCTGGTGAACTGCCCGCAGAGGCAAAACAAAGCATGGCGGCCTGGGCGGGTTGTGTGGCGGGCGCGGTGGAGGCGCAGGAATATATCGGCATGATGGAAGCGGCGGGTTTTACAAACATCTCTGTCACGCCGGTGTTCTTCGACAGGGAGACGGTTGACTCCGCGCTCGACGAAATGAAACTGGATGTAAAGAATTACCCGCGCGAGGCAGTGTATGAGGCGGTGTATAGCGCAAAGATCACCGCATACAAACCGCAATAAAAGAGGTTCGTGCAAACATCGTCCCGAAGGTTTGACTTCGACCAACCTTCGGGACGTTTTGCTTACATGCACGCTCAGGGAGCGGGCGGAGGACACAGCGCCCCCCGCATGGAGGCGCGTACTTCAACCAGTTCGGGAAATTCGTAGAAGAAGAGGATTTTCTCGTCGGCAATGGTATTTCCCGCTGGCGGCGGGTTGAGGACGAAGAACAGGAACGACTCGGCGATGTCTTCATCGGGGCTGGTGGCGGCATATTCGGAGACAAACTGGTCGGCATGGCGGTTGTAAAAATCGTCCAGTAAAGTATCGAGGGTTTCCTTGTCTTCCTCGCGGCTGATTTCACGCCATTCGGGGTAAAGATCGCGCCAGTAACGCGCAAAGAACAGGTTGAGATATGAATCGGGGTAACTGCATCCGCCCCACGTGAAGTAGGTATCGCAAGCCGCTTCGGCTCTTTCGTAGGCATCGCGGTCATCGGGGTTGGAGAACACGTCCCAGTCGGTTTCGAATTGGGAGGAGTTGAGCGTGAGGAGATGGTTAATCTCGTGAATGAGGGTGGTGACCAAATCGGCGTAATGTTCCGCGTCCTGAATATCGAGATACAGCCACCATCTGTCGCGGCTGTCGGTCATTTGCACCACGCTGCCCAGGTTCCCGGCGGGACCGTCTGTGGTGAGGGTGAAGTAGTCCACCTGATGAAGATATTCCGGCGGAACAAGGCGGACAAAAAGGTTCCACAATTCGCGATGGCGGGCGGCATCTTCCTGGTAGGCGCGAAACTTTTCGGGGACATACGGCTTTTCATGGACGATGAGTTGATCATCTCCGTAAACCACGTAGGTGACGAGGGTGTATTCCGTTGCTAGTTCTTCGCCGGCAGCGTTGCTATCGTATGATTGTTGTACCAGGCTGGGGAGGGCTGCTTCACAGGCAGGCAGGGAGGGCGTCTGTGGAACATCCACCGTCTGAAGGGAAGGAAAGACCATCACCGTGACCAACAGGCAGCCCAGCATGCCGAGACATGCCAGGCTGTATAACGCAAGGAACATCAAGAGGATGTGGCTTTTTTTCATGCGCCGCAATTGTACCATTGGGGCTTTATTCAGAATGCCCCCTCAGCCTTTGGTTTTTCTGAAATTCAAGCAGGCTCTGCGGCGGGAAGTGCCTCGTGGTCAGGAAGAAGCGTTTCGGCGTGCCGAATGGGAGGGACGAGGTAGCCTGCCATGCCCACCAGCGCGGCGGCTGCACCGCAGAAGACGATGAGCAGCCCCATGCCGGCGCCTGCTCCCTGCCCCACCAGCCAGGCAAACGCGGCAGGCAGACCCGTCCCCGCACGGGCGGCAGGCTCAAGCCAAAAGTCTGCGAGCGTGCCGCCAATGATCGGGGAGATAGGGTTTGTAAACCAGGCAATCAGGCGCCGGGCAGAAAAGACGCGTCCCTGCAAATCGGGCGCCACCTTCGATTGCCAGATAGCCTGATTGGAAGCGTTCACCAGAGGTCCAACCAGCGAAGTAATGGCAACTCCCGTAATCCAAATGGGAAGACCACCTGCCAGCCCGATGACCGCCATGCCCAAGCCGCTGATGATCCATCCAAGCAACACACCATGCACACGCCGCTTGAAACCTCCCCAAGCCGACATCAACACGCCGCCTACCACGCTGGCAATGGCTCCCGCCGATTGAACCGTTCCCAGCATCAGGCTGTTGCTGCCGGAGCGCGCCAGGATCATGGGCGCGAAAACTGTAAAGCCAATGCCGGCAAACAAATTGCCGGCAAAAAAGATCAACTGCAAGCCAAGCAAACTTGGGCGGGCAAAAATATACTGAAAACCGTAAGCCGCCTGTTTCAACATCCCGCCGCCGGCTTGCATCCCTTCTTGCGTGCGAGGCGGCTGGGGAACATGCACCGCCAGCAGAGCGCCAATGGCAATGAGAAAAGTAGCCACATCCAGGAAGAGAATACCCGTCAGGCGGATGATAGGCAGCAGCGCCCCGGCCAGGATGGGTGCAAGAACGCCGGGCCCCGCTTCCATGAGGGACATCAAGCCATTCGCGCGCCCCAATTGTTCCTTTGAAACCATGGTGGAGATGGCGGCAGAATACGCCGGCCACTGAAAGGCATTGCCCAACCCAAAAATGACCGAGGCAACGTACATATGCCAGAATTGCCAGACATCAAAATACAAAACGCCCAGGATACCAAGCGTAGCCAGCCCGGCTCCCAGGTCGCTGATCATCATCATCCATTTGCGGTTGTAGCGGTCCACCATCACGCCGGCAAACGGAGAAATCAATAAAAACGGGGTGATGTAAAACACCTGCATCAGCCCCAAAGCGGTCGCGCTGTTTGTCTTCTCATACATGAAAATCGTCAGCGCAAACTGACTCATCCCGCTGGCAAGCACAGAGACAATCTGCCCCAGCCAGATGATGAGAAAAGCAAACATCCCCGCCGGCCGTTTCGAGTGTGTTTCCATAGAGAAGGAGTCGGCTATTCGATGTAAATTTCGACGTGTTCGCCGTCTTCCTCGTCGGTCACGTCAATGATTTTGCCGGTCACGCCGGAGCGCAGGGCTTCCATCACATTGGACATATCCACCCCCTCCACCTCTGGGGCAAAGTGCGCGCCAATCTTCAACCCGGCGTCCACCAGCGCCAGTGGAATCTGCACCGAAGCCTTCGAACGCCCCGAGCGCGTATCGGTCACGCGGATTCTCAGCCATTTTGCCCCGCCGGGCGCCCCCGGCGGACGCGGCGGTGTGGGTCTCCGGGCGCTCAATGCCGCGAGCAATTTGGCGCCTTCCTCCGCGCTGAGTTTTCCATCTTCGATCATCTTCAGGATTTTCATTCTTTCTTCAGCGGATGCCATATCTACCTCCAACACAGGATGTCATGATGAAACAGGGGCGATTGCGTTCTCTTCCGCCTTACCTTCAACTTTGGGAAGTTTGAATTTTACCCAAATCGGGATAATCGAAAGCAATATGGCAATTGCCGTAACGGTAAACGGAAACTGCGGGCCGAAGCGCTCCCACAACTGCGCGCCGATCCATGGCGCAGGCAGAGAGACAATGCCCAAACTGGTGCTGAACAACCCAAACGCCATGCCGCGCAAATGTTGTGGAACCGCCTTGCTGATTAGCGACTGATACGCCGGCGTCGAAACGCCCACCCCCATCCCTGCCAGCGCCCAGCCCGCAAAATACAACCAGCGGTTCCCCTGCGGAATATTCACCAGCAGGAACAAGGCCGCGCTCATCAGCGCCATCCCCAAAGCAATGCCAAAGCGTTCACCCACCTTATCCGAAAGCCAGCCGCCGGGAATGGTCACCAGCATCATACTCAACCCAAACAGCGAAGTCGCCCAGCCAATCTGCTGAATGGATAAACCGCCAATCTCCTGCATATACACCGGGAACAGATTCCCCGAAAGTTGAAAAGAAACATCCCGAAAACCATCGGTGACCAAAATCCAGGTAATCAGCCCGCCCGAAAACATCAAACCAGCCATCGCCCCCAGGTTCGACTTCAACCCCGCAAAAGAAAGTTTCTTCTGAACCGTTTCGGTCTTTGCCGCTTCGCGCGCCATCCCGATTCGCATCAGCGCGGCAATCAAATAAAAGATGCCCGCCACCAGCAGCATCAACTTAAAGCCGTAGTCTTCCGCCAGCCAGCCGCCCAGCGGCGGTCCCACCACCGAAACAATCATAAAAATCGTCTGCGTAATGCCAAAGACCTTGCCGCGGTTTTCCTCGCTGGAATGCTCGGCAATGAACGCATCGAAACTCGGACCCACCAGCGCCCGCGCCACCGACCCAATCGCCACCGCCGCCACCAGCCAGCCCCACGATTCCGCCAGCACCAGCGGCACAAAACCAATCACCCCAAACACGCTTCCCATCGCAATCGCCCGCAGGCGCCCCAGCGTATCCGAAATCCAGCCGCCCAAAATCTGCAAAAAGAGCGGCACAATCTGTGAAATGGTAAAAAACAAACCGATTTGCCCAATCGAAGAACCGAGGTCCTTCAGATACAACGGCAGCAAACCGCCGTACATATTCCCGCCGATGTTCGCAAAAATCATCGCCGCCAGGAACAGAATCAGCAAGCCGCTCAATAAACGTTGTTTCTTCGCGTCAGTCATTCAAACTCCATCAACCGATATACACCTGCACGTGAACATCATCGTCATCCACATGCACCATCAAAGGTTCATCTGAATCCCTCGCAGCCTGCATCATCTGAACGATGCCGTTCACCTTGCCGCGGCTCATCCCCTTCATATTCTCCCCAAAACGGTCAAAGAACCACGCCAGCAACCCCAGCGGCGCGGGGAACCCCAGGCGGATATGCCTCGGTCCATCGCCATCTTTGGCATCTCTGCGGTCAACATCCACATACACCCAGCGCGAAGCGCGCCCCCCGCCGCCCAGCGCAATCAACAACACCCCAAACATCAGCGGAAAGAACATGCAATAGAACCAGAAATTCGTCCCCGCGCTGCGCTGAATGGCATACACCGCCCAGGCGCTCAACAGCGTGAGCCCTACCCCCGCCCACAATGGGATCAATGCCAAACGCCGCACCCGCGCCTTGATGCGCTCGAACTCCGGCGCTTCGCTTTGCGCGGACCCGTCGCCTGCCGCGCCCGCAAGGACCTCCGCCTCCGCCTCAGCCGCTTCTTCCGCATCCTCCCCCTCTGCCAGCGCCGCCATCAAAGCCACGGCTTCCTCGGCTGAAATCTTTCCCTCCTCCACCATCTGCAAAATCTTCCTGCGCTCCTCAGCAGACATCACCCGCCTCCTTCCAGCGCGGCAAGCAGCTGCTCCGCCTGCTCGGCGGTAATCTTCTTCTCCGCCAGCATCTTGAGAATCGCCATCCGCTCGGCATCGGTCACAGGGTCCGAGGGAGGAACCGGCGGCACGGGAGGCTTAGGACCGCCTTTGAAATCCCAGTTCCAGCGTCCAATCTCCAGCCCCACCCTTCCACGGCGCGCATGCCGCTCGGCATGGCGTTCCGCCCGGCGCATAGCCTCCTCGGCGCGTTTGGTGGCGCGGCGGGTTGCCTCCTCTACACGCCTGGAAATCCGGTCGCCCAGGCCGGAAAAATCAAAGTTGATTCCGGCAAAATTTCCAAACTCATCAGCATACTCGCCGGCGTCCTCTCTGCTGCTTACACGCACATCGCCGCCGGCGCTCAACGAAATCTTTGCCGAGCCGCTTCCCAGCACCACCACCCGTTCTGTGACATCTTCATCCGCTTCAACGCCGGGCAAATCCACCTCAATCTGATCGCCCTGCATGGTCAACGTTGCGTCCGCATCGGGCGGAATGACCAGCAGAATATCATCGCCTGCCACCACAGAATACTCACCATCAGCGCGCGGGTCGAGATAAATGATGACATCCTCGCCTACATTCACCTTCACATCGCCGCGCGCGCCGCGCAAAGCCAGGTCGTTCCCCACCGAATCAAGCACAACCTTGCCCTCCGCATCCCGAATGGACACATCTCCGCCGGCGTTTCGCACCCGCACATCTCCATGCGCATGGCGCAGGCTGAAATCGGCGCCGATACTGCCAATCGTCACCGCACCCGCCTCACGGATGGAAAGATCACCGCCCACCGCCTGCAGCGACACATCGCCCTGCACGCCGCGAATGGCGGCATCGCCCCCCACGTTGCCAAATTCAAAAGAAGCGCCCTTCGGAACACGCAGCGCCAAATCGCCGGCGCAGGAAAGCGTTATCTCTTCCCCATTCTGCTCAAAGTTGATCTCATCCTCATCGCCTTTGATGAGAATATCGCCGTCCCAGCCCACGACGCTTACATCGCCGCCGACGACAGCCACTTTCACTTTGGGGGTCTCCCCAGCCGAAACAATCCTGGACATGGCACACTACTCCTCTCCGCGCAAGATGCGCATCGCTTCATCCGCCGAAATCCTGCCTGCTTCCAGTTCTTCGAGCACGGCATTTCGCCGCTCCATGCTGATCTCCGCTGCATCTTCCTTGCCGGGCTCATACCCCAGCGCGCGGATCACCTCATGCAGGCGGTTGCGAATCGTCGGATACGAAAGACCGAGTTCCTGTTCCATGCGGTTGATCTTGCCCTCGCATCGAACAAACGTCACGATAAAGTCAACATGTTCCGGGCTCAAATGTCCAAACGGACCGCCGCTAAACCGACCTTCAATCACGGTGTCGCACGATGTACATTGCAAACGTGCCACCGTTAACTCCGAATGACACACAGGGCAACGAGATGGTGCAGGATACATGAATACGCCTCCTATCGAAATTGACGAGCCTGTTTTTGCAAGAACAGGCTCGAAGCCAGAAAAAACATAGCGCAAACCGTCATTTTGCTGGTAAGATAACGAAAGTAAAGGAACATAACCTGGCTCAAAACGGCGGAAAAGCCTTCCCTGCTTCAGAGGAAGAAAGGCAGTCCATAAGAATTCTGCCATTCGGCACTGAAAGCCCAAAAACTTCATTTCATCTTTAAATAATTATAAGACAGTTTTTGAAATTGTCAAGTTTTTATTTTTTATTTATAAAAATAAACATCTGTATTTTGAATAATTTCAATACAAGGCTGTATTTTCACAAACTTCAGAGAAAAATATGATCCGCTCCATCTACTACGCCCCTGGCACCCCTCTCCGTACAGAGGTCCCTCCGCGTGAATTCCCAAAACTCATCCGTAACCGCCGCGGTTTGCTCTGGGTGGATTTTTCCGGCGAGCCGCCCGAAGCCTGTCTGCCTATTCTCCAAAGTTTCGGCTTTCACCCGCTGGCAATCGAAGACGCCTTGCAACAAACCCATTCCCCCAAACTCGACGACTGGGGTGATTACCTCTATATCGTTCTCAATTACCTCGCAGTCACCAATAACGGTGACGAATGGAGCACCGATATTGACGAACTGGATATCTTCCTCGGGAAAAATTACATCATCACCCACCACGACTCCCCCCTCCCCGCCGCAGACGAAACCTGGAACGCTTCCCTGCGCGACCCGCGCAGCCTGCAAGATGGCGCCGATCACCTGCTCTACAAAATTGCCGACAAACTGGTTACAGGATACATGCCCGCCGTCGAGAGAATTGACGAAACGATTGACCAAATCGAAGATCAGGTCTTCGACAAACCCTCGCCTGAGACTCTCGAAAGACTGTTTGCCCTCAAGCGTGTTCTCCTGGCGATGAGGCGCATCCTCCTCCCCCAGCGCGAAGTCATGAACAAACTCGCCCGCGACGACTACCAGGTGATAGACCCCAAAGACCGCATCTTCTTCCGTGACATCTACGACCACCTTGTCCGCCTGCATGATCTCAACGAAAGCCTGCGCGATCTCGTCGGCGGCGCGCTCGATACCTACCTCTCCGTCATCAACAACCGCATGAACGACATCATGAAAACCCTGACCATCATCACCACCCTGTTCATGCCCATCACCTTTATTACCGGCTTCTTCGGCATGAACTTTTTCGAATCCCATGGCAGCCTGCTGGAATGGACCACCCGCCCGGTCTTCACCCTGATAACCCTCATCATGCTTTTCTTCCCCTTTGGCATGTACATGTGGATGCGCCGCCGCGCCTGGATATAACCACCTTCCTCCCCGCCCGTAGGAGGCATTCTCGTCTGGACTCAGCCCGCTCGCTGGCGTTACCTTCCCCGCCGCCCGCAGGGACATTCTCTTCTGGACGCAGCCCGCTCGCTGGCGTTACCTTCCTCCGCTCCCATAGAGTGCATTCTCTAATACACCCAAACATTAGAAAACATTGCTTATACAGGTGGGCAATTACCGCCTTACCACTGGTGATTGCCCACAAGGGGGCATGTGCGGATTTGGCAATCCGCACGAGCAAAAAATGACGGCTTGGAAACCGCTGGCTTGGATTGCCAAATCCAAGCCCCTTGCTGGCGAAGCGCTCGAAAGCATTTACCCAAACGTACATCCTGATGTTACGCACCGTCCCGAA
>JBBITE010000067.1:0-5531 GCA_037440905.1 Anaerolineae bacterium
CTCTTTTTTCACGGCAGGTACTTTGCAAACTCTTCTTCAAATTCCTGCTCGGATGTAAACCCCACCCACTTCTTTAACACATTTCCATCTCCATCCAGCAAATAGACCTCCGGCTGATAGTAAAACCCAAGTTGCTGCTGGAAGGGACGGGTGTTCGGGTCATCGGCATCCAGGTACACAAAATTGATTTTGCCGAAATACTTCGCTTCGAGCCCATGAACCATGGGCGCCATGGCACGGCAGGTACCTCAGGTAAAACGGAAAAACTCCACAAACTGCAACTGCCCGGAAGCCAGGTTGACGGTGGCGGGGTCGGTGGCGTGCAGGTCGGGGCCGCGGGAGGTAGCAACGGGGAGAGCCGTCGGCGCGGGCAATTCGGGCAGAGCGCCGGCGGCGGGCGTTGCACTCGCCTCCACCACAACGGGGGAAGCGGGCGGCTGAAGCGGAGGCGCTTCTGCGCTCGGAGCGGCGGGAGAAGCCGCCGGGGCGCACGCAGCCAGAAGCAGGGCAGCCAGGCAAAGGGTCAGAAAGAAGCGGTTTTTCATCTTGAGCGTCCTCAATCCTTTGAATTGGGGTGGCTTATCGTTCGGACAATGTACAAGTTAGACATTTCCTCTCCGCCAATTCTTACGCGGCAAGTGACGGATGTTCGTCATGGCAAATCCCGATGCTTATCTTTGACGGGCATAAAATCCTCGACTATACTTTGACCGCCGTTGTCAAATGGGCTGACAGCCCGCCAGATGCGAGAAGCGCAAGCGATGGGGCTGTTGGGCTATGAGACGAACAGACTATCAGACTTCTAACTGGAGGAAGTATGGCTTTCAAACTCACCTACGCCACAATGTTCAATCCCCCCGAAGACCTGCACAAAGGATTCGACAAAGCCGTTGCCAAACTCAAGGGTAACCTGGGCAAGGAATACGGCATGTTGATTGACGGCAAAGAGGTCTTCGCGGATGAAAAATTCGAAGACCGCTCGCCCGTCAACACCGATTGGGTGCTGGCCGTCATGCAAAAAGGCAACGCTTCACACGCCCAGATGGCAATGGAAGCCGCGCGCAAGGCGTTCCCCGCCTGGAGCCGCACCCCCTGGAAAACCCGCGTCAAACTGGTGCGCAAGGCGGCGGCGCTGATCGAAAAACGCATCTTTGAACTCGGCGCGGCAATGGCGCTGGAAGTGGGCAAAAACCGCATGGAATCGCTCGGCGACGTGCAGGAAACCGCCGACCTGATGTACTGGTCTGCCCAGATGATGGAGGAAAACAACGGCTTCATCCGCGAAATGGGCAAAGACCCGCTGGTAGGCTACGATGCGACGAACATTTCCGTCCTCAAGCCTTATGGCGTATGGCTGGTGGTTTCGCCTTTCAACTTCCCCTTCGCGCTGACGGGTGGACCGGTGGGCGCGGCGCTCGTGGCAGGCAACACCGTCGTCATCAAGCCCGCCACCGACACCGCCTGGATTGTGCGCCTCTACGCCGAATGTCTGCGCGATGCGGGCTTCCCGCCGGGCGTGTTCAACTTTGTGACCGGCCCCGGCTCCACCCTCGGGCAGGCGCTGGTGGACAGCCCCGAACTGGACGGCGCCACCTTCACCGGCTCCTTCGATGTGGGCATGAAGATGTACCGCGACCTCGCCAACCGCAACTATGTGCGCCCGGTGGTGCTGGAACTGGGCGGCAAGAACCCCGCCATCGTCTCGCGCAACGCAAACCTGGAAGATGCCTCCACCGGCATCGTGCGCTCGGCGTTTGGCTTGCAGGGACAGAAATGCTCCGCCGCCTCGCGCGTGCTGGTGGAAGAGCCGGTCTACGATGAACTGCTTGCCCTGCTCAAAGCCAAGACCGAAAAACTCGTCATCGGCGACCCGACCGAACGCGCCACCTACCTCGGACCGGTCATCAACCAAAACTCCTACAACGACTTCAAGAACTTCTGCGAAGAAATCAGCCAGGCAGGCGGCAACTTCCTGACCGGTGGCCACGTCAAAACCGGCGGCATCTTCGACAAAGGCTTCTACTGCGAACCGACCTTCGTCACCGACCTGCCCTATGACCACCGCCTGTGGAAATACGAGATGTTCCTGCCCATCACCACCATCGGCAAAGTGAGCAGCCTCGACGAAGCCATGCAAATCGCCAACAGTGTCAATTACGGTCTCACCGCCGGCTTCTACGGCTCGCTCAAAGAGACCAAGTGGTTCTTCGACAACATCCAAGCCGGCGTCACCTACGCCAACCGCCCGCAGGGCGCCACCACCGGCGCGTGGCCTGGCTTCCAACCCTTCGGCGGCTGGAAAGGCTCCGGCGCAACTGGCAAAAACGGCGGCGGCTACTACTACGTGCAACTCTACATGCACGAGCAGATCCAAACGCTCATCAAGCCTGCGCCTGTGAAAAAGGCAAAAAAGGCGGTCAAAAAGACCACTAGAAAAACCGCCAAACGCAAATAAGGCGCTCAGCCCTTCCTGAATAAGGGAGGGCTTTTTTCTGCCGCCCGCATCCATCGTCTCATCTCATGCCCTGGAACCCTGACCTCTACCACAAATTTCAAGCCGAACGTTCTGCCCCGTTTTACGACTTGCTCGCCCTGGTGGACGTGCGCCCCAACCTCCGCGTCATTGACCTGGGATGCGGCAGCGGCGAACTCTCTCGTCAACTGGCAGAGCGCCTTCCCCACAGCCGCGTGACCGGGCTGGATACCTCACCCCACATGCTGGAAAAAGCCGCTTCGCTCTCGACCTCGAACCTGACCTTCCAACAAGGAGACCAGGCTGCACTGACGGGTCAATGGGACCTCATCTTCAGCAACGCCGCCCTGCAATGGAGCGAAAATCACGCCGACCTCATTCCCCGCCTCTTCGCCTGCCTTGCCCCCGGCGGACAAATCGCCGTGCAGGTGCCGTCCAACCACAACCACATTTCTCACCAAATCTACCGCGAGGCGGCTGCCGAGGAACCGTTTCGTTCCCTGCTGGG
Organism: Anaerolineae bacterium; assembly: GCA_037440905.1. Classification (GTDB taxonomy): domain Bacteria; phylum Chloroflexota; class Anaerolineae; order Anaerolineales; family Villigracilaceae; genus Defluviilinea. Next base: position 2,982 of record JBBITE010000067.1, read on the forward strand.
CGGTTTTCAGCGGCATTCCCCGGTGCTGACCATTGACGAGTACGCCCGTCTGCTCTTTGAATGCGGCGCCGAAGAGATTACCGTCTTCGAGAAGGTGTACCCGCACGTGTTGGAAGATTCCGACGCAGTGGTAGAATGGATTTCCGGCACGGCGCTCATCCCCTATTTTGAGCGGCTCGGCGCACATAAAGAGGCGTTTCTCCGTTCCATCCGCGCCAAAATGCGCGCCGCCCTGCCGCAAAGCCCCGTGTTCTATCCCTTCCGCCGCATTCTCTTTTCTGCCAAAAAACCAAACCAAACGAGCCAAGTATGAGCGAGCAGCAGGATTACGACCGCAAAGAACTCCTTTACCGCATCGGCACCTTCTTTCTGCTCATCGGCACCGGGCTGCTGATTTTCTTCCTCATGTCCGAAGCCGAACAAAACCCCATGTTCAGTTACTTCTGCTGGAGCATGGTGCTGCTCATTTTGGGCTTTCTCTTTCGCGCTCAATACAAAAAGACGCTGCCTCCCAGCGGACGCTTCAGCATTTTGAAAAAACTCAAACCCAAACCCAAAGAAGAGTCGAAAAAATGACCAAACTCACCTCGCTCTCTGAAGCCATTGCCCGCCACGTCCACGACGGCGATACCGTCTATGCGGCGGGCTTCACCCACCTCATCCCCTTTGCAGCAGGGCATGAAATCATCCGCCAGGGAAAGAAAAACCTCACCCTCGCCCGCGCCACACCCGACCTGATTTACGACCAAATGGTGGCGGCGGGATGCGCCAAAAAGGTCATCTTCTCCTACATGGGCAACCCGGGGGTGGGTTCTCTGCGCGTGGTTCGCTCTGCCATCGAAAAAGGCGAACTGGAATGGGAGGAATACTCCCACTTCGGCATGATTACCCGCCTGCAAGCGGGCGCCTCGGGGCTGCCCTTCCTGCCCATGAACCAAACCGGCGCTACCGACCTTGAACGCGTCAACCCCAACATCAAACGCATCCCCGACCCCTACGGCGGCAAGGAGGTCATCCTCGTGCCGGCGCTGCAACCCGATGTTGCCATCGTCCACGTGCAGCGGGCAGATGCCAACGGCAACGCGCACCTGTGGGGCATCATCGGCGAGCAGAAGGAAGCCGCCTTCGCCGCGAAAAAAGTCATCGTCACGGCAGAGGAAATTGTGGACGAATCCGTCATCAGGTCCGACCCGAACCGTACCATGATCCCCGGCATCGTCGTCAGTGCGGTCTGTCACGTGCCGTATGCCTGTCACCCCTCCTACGCCCAGGGATATTACGACCGCGACAATGAGTTTTACCTGGCGTGGGACAAAATCAGCGAATCGCTCGAAAGCGTGCGCGCCTGGCTCGACGAATGGGTCTATGGCGTCAAAGACCGCGCAGAATACTGGCAAAAACTCGGCAGCGACACCCACCGCCGCCTGCAGGTGGAACAACGCCTGAGCCAGCCCATCAACTACGGGAACTATTAGGGCGCGTATGAGACATTTCGATTACGGCGGCACGGGGCTGCCGCTTCACTTCCTGCACGCCAACGGCTACCCGCCCGAATGTTACCAGCCGCTGCTCGACCTTTTGAAAACCGAGTACCGCGTCTTTGGCATGTACCTGCGCCCGTTATGGGATGGATCGAAACCGCAGGAACTCCGCACCTGGCATCCTCTTTCGGATGACTTGCTGCGCTTCTTATCGGACCTCGAAGCGGGTCCCGTCATCGGAGTTGGTCATTCCATCGGAGCCATCGTCACCCTGCGCGCCGCCCTGCGCGACCCAGGCAAATTCCGCGCCCTGGTGCTGATTGACCCGGTGCTGTTCGTCCCCTCGCACCTTGCCTTGTGGAGTCTCATCCGCGCCGTGGGGCTGGGAGACAAGGTACACCCGCTCATTCAGCGGGCGCAAAAACGCCGCCGCACCTTCGATGACCTCGAGACAGTCTTTCGCGGCTATCGCAGCCGTCCGCTCTTCCGCTACCTGAGCGACGAAAGCCTGCGGGCCTACATTGCCGGCATCACCAAACCCTCTTCCAACGGCGCCTACGAACTGGTCTATTCGCCCGAATGGGAAGCGCAGATTTACCGCAGCGGCCTGCACGACTTCGACCTCTGGCGCGACCTGCCCAAACTGAACGTGCCGGCGCTCTTCCTCCGCGGCACCGAGACCGATACCTTCTTCGAGAAGGCTGCCAGGCTGGTACAGAAGAAACAGCCTCAGGTCCGTGTGGAAGCGCTGGAAAAATCCACCCACCTGCTTCCGCTGGAACGTCCAAAGGAAGTGTTTGACATCATCCAATCGTTTTTAAAATCCTTGGAGTGAGGGAGATTGCTCAAATTTGGAATCAGGGAGCTTGCTCCCGAAGATACTTGCTCCCGTCATCGCCAGCAAGCTGGCTGACTCCACAAACCACAATTTGGAATCAGGGAGCTTGCTCCCGAAAAGGCTCGCTCCCGTTCCGCCAGCAAGCTGGCTAACTCCATAAAAAACAATCAGGGCGCTCGCTCCCGACAAATTTGGAATCAGGGAGCTTGCTCCCGAAGAGACTTGCTCCCG
>JBBITE010000067.1:5631-13265 GCA_037440905.1 Anaerolineae bacterium
TCGCTCCCGACAAATTTGGAATCAGGGAGCTTGCTCCCGAAGAGACTTGCTCCCGAAGAGACTTGCTCCCGTCATCGCCAGCAAGCTGGCTGACTCCACAAAAACAGGAGAACCCATGACACAATATTCCTCCGCTGAACTGATGATCATAAACGCCGCACGTCTGCTGCGCGATAGCGACGTGGTCTTCGTTGGCGTCGGTCAACCCAACCTGGCATGCAACCTCGCCAAGCGCACTCATGCGCCCAACCTGGTAATGATCTACGAAGCCGGCGTTATCGGCGCAGAACCCGCCCGCCTGCCGCTTTCCATCGGCGACCCTACCCTTGTCAGCGGCGCGCTCTCGGTGGTGAGCATGTACGACATCTTTGCCAACTACCTCCAGCGCGGCAACGTGGACGTGGGCTTTATGGGCGGCGCGCAAATTGACAAGTACGGCAACATCAATGCCACCGTCATCGGCAGTTACGAGCATCCCAAAGTGCGCCTGCCTGGCTCCGGCGGCTCGCAGGAGATTGCCGCCTGGGCAAACCGCTGTTACATCATGACCCCGCACCAGAAGCGCCGCTTCCCCGAAAAAGTGGAATTCATGACCTCGGCTGGCTTCATCGGCGGGCGCGGCGACCGCGAAAAGGCGGGTCTGCGCGGCGGCGGCATGCTGGCGGTCGTCACCGACATCGGCATCCTCGAACCCGATGAGACCGGCGAAATAACCCTCACCGCCCTGCACCCCGGCAAAACCGTGGAAGAAGCCAAAGCCAACACCGGTTGGGATCTGAAAATCGCCCCGCAACTGAAAACCACCGAGCCTCCCACCGAAAACGAACTGCGCATCCTGCGCGAAGAACTCGACCCCACGGGAATTTACCTCAAAAGCGGCGGCTAAATGAAACGTTCCTTGCTGGCGGCTGCTTTCCTCACCTGGGCGGGCCTTCTCCTCGCGGCGTTCTACGCCACCCAAAAGCCCAACCTCCCTGCTTTCGCCGGCCTGGCAGAGACCCTGTGGACTCTGCTCATCTCCGCCCTGCTGCTCTTCAACGCCTTTGCCTTCGGCAGTTACCTTCTGCGCTGGGCTGGCTGGCGCGAAGAAGATGACCCTCCCCTGCGCGCTCTCCTCAGCCTGGGGGTTGGAATGGGGCTGCTGGGCATGGCAGGGCTGCTATTCTCGCTGGCGCACCTCGCCGCGCCGCACTTCCTGCGCTTCGCCCTGTTTGTGCTGACGCTGTTTTTCTTCGGCGCCGGCAGCCATCGAACGCTCCAAAAAGGCGCGCGCGAACTGGCGCAGGAGATTCACCTCTACGCCGGCAGTTTCAAACCGCTCGAACGCCTCGCCCTCCTGTTGCTTCTGCTCCTGCCTTTCGCCCTTGCCCTCGCCCCGCAATTCGAAGCCTTCGACGCCCTGCTCTACCACCTGGCACAGCCCGCCCGCATCTTGCAGGATGGCGGCTTGGAATTGGTCAACATCCCGCACTTCTGGTTTCCCAACCTCACCGAAAACCTCTACCTCTGGGGGCTGGCATTCAACGCCGAACGTTCCGCCCAAATGATACACTACGCCTGGGGCGTTCTCTCTGCTGCCCTGCTCTTCCTCTGGTCCGCGCGGAGATGGGGCGCCGAAACCGGGCGCAAAACCGCCCTGCTGCTCGCCACCGTCCCCTCCCTTCCCATCCTCGCCTCCTGGGCATACGCCGATATGGCGCTGTGCTTCTACACCGCCGCTGCGCTCTACCTGCTCTCGCGTTTCAAAACCACCCCCTCCACCGCCGCCCTGAACGCCCTGGGCATCGTCTGCGGGCTGGCAATGGGCGTCAAATACACCTCCTTTGTCCTGCCGCTCACATGCGGCCTGCTCCTGCTCCTCGAAAGACCGTTCACAAAAGCCTTCCGCAGCGCCGCCCAATTCAGCCTCGCCGCCATCCTTGCTGCACTGCCCTGGTACCTGCGCAACGCCGCCTTCATGGGCAACCCCTTCTACCCCTTCGCCTTCGGCGGCAGATATTGGGATGACTTCCTCGCAAACTGGTACGCCGCCCCCGGCACTGGCATCGGCTGGAACCTCCTCCAACTCCTCCGCCTGCCCCTCGATGCCACCCTCGGCTACCGCGACGCCAACTACTTCGACGGGCGCATCGGACCCCTCTTCCTCATCCTGCTTCCCGCCGCCCTGGAGATTCTGCGGACCGCTCCGCGTCGGGACTCCGCCGCAGCCTGGTCGCTGAAATCCATCGGCCTTTTCGCCGCCCTATCCGCCGCCGCGTGGACCCTCGGGGTGATCAACTCCGCCGCCCTCTGGCAGACACGGCTGCTCTTCCCCGCGCTCCTGCCCTTTGCCATTCCCTCCGCGCTGGGCTGGGAAGCGCTCGCCAGACTGGACAGGTCGAACCTGCGCGTCAGTTTCCTGCTCAACCTGATTGTTTCCCTAGTCGTGGCATTGACCGTCTTCGAAATCAGCCTCTTCACCTTGCAGCGCAATCCCTTTGCGGTTGCCTTTGGCGCACAAACCCGCGGGCAATACATCGCGCGGGTCAACCCACCCTACGCCGCCCTGATGCAAACAATGGACGAACTGCCCGCAAACGCAACCCTTTACAGCCTGTTCGAGCCGCGCTCCTACAACCTGCCCCGCCGCATCCAGCCGGACCCCATCCTTGCCAACTTCGCCCACGACCTTCACCTGTACGGCGCGCCTGAAGCCATGATCCAGCAATGGAAAGCGCAGGGATACACCCACATCCTCGTCTATGAACGCGGGATGCAATTCATGCTCGAAAACAACCACGACTATCAATCCCCCTCCCTGCGCAACTCCCTTTCAGAGACCCTCAGCCTGCTCCAACTCACCCGCCAAACGCCGGATGGGGTTTATTCGATCTATTACATCCCATAAACAAAACGCCCCGCAGACATTGAAGTGTCCGCGAGGCGCCACTAACTACCGGCTACCAACTATTTTTTCTACTATCTACTTTCCACTGACTTAAGTCCCCTCTTCCCACGAGCTCAAATACTTCAACTGCTCGTCGGTGAGCGTATCAATCTTCACGCCCATCGCTTCGAGTTTGAGGCGGGCGATTTCCGCATCAATCTCAGCGGGGACAGAATAGACCTTCTTCTCCAGTTTGTCGGCATTCTTCGCCATATATTCAGCAGAGAGCGCCTGGTTGGCGAAGGACATATCCATCACGGAGGCGGGGTGACCTTCGGCAGAGGCAAGGTTGATCAGGCGTCCCTCGCCGAGGATGTTGATCTTGCGTCCATCTTTGGTGGTGTACTGATCCACAAAGGGGCGCACAAGGTTGGGCTTGCCTACGCTCATCTTCTCCAGCGCGGGGATATTGATTTCGACGTTGAAGTGCCCGGAGTTGGCAACGATGGCGCCGTCTTTCATGACCTCGAAATGATGACCGTCAATCACGTTCAGATCGCCGGTGACGGTGCAGAAAATATCGCCGACTTTTGCCGCCTCGAGCATGGGCATCACCTGATAGCCGTCCATCACCGCTTCGAGCGCCTTCAGCGGGTCCACCTCGGTGACGATGACATGGGCGCCCATGCCGCGCGCGCGGGAAGCGAGGCCGCGCCCACACCAGCCGTAGCCGGCCACCACGAAAATCTTGCCTGCCAGCAGCACGTTCGTCGCGCGGATGATGCCGTCAATGGTGGATTGACCCGTGCCGTAGCGGTTGTCGAAGAAGTGCTTGGTCTGCGCGTCGTTCACCGCGATGACCGGGAACTTCAACACCTTGTCTTTTTCCATCGCCTTGAGGCGGATGACGCCGGTGGTGGTCTCTTCGGTGCCGCCGATGACGTTCTGAAGCATTTCCTTGCGCTCGGCATCCGAGAGGCTGCGCGCCCAGGCAGCAAGCGAAGGTTCGAGCTTTTCAAAACGTCCCATCTCAATGAAGAACAGGGACGAAACCAAATCCGCGCCGTCATCCATGGTCATGTGCGGTTTGTGTTCGAGCGCGGCGCGAATGTGCTTGTAATAGGTGGCGTTATCTTCGCCCTTGATGGCAAAGGTGGGAATCTCATACTGATTCACCAGCGCCGCCGCCACGTCATCCTGCGTCGAGAGCGGGTTGGAGGCGGTAAGGACGATGTCTGCGCCGCCTTCCTGTAGAGTGCGCATCAGGTTGGCGGTTTCGGTGGTGACGTGCAAACAAGCCGAAACACGCAGCCCCTTGAGCGGCTTCTCCTTTTTGAAGCGCTCTCGAATGGCACGCAGAACGGGCATTTCGCGTTCCGCCCAGTCAATGCGGCGGCGGCCGCCCTCTGCCTGGTTAATGTCTTTAATATCGTAATTGCTCATTGTTGCTCCTTAATTGATGTTGCGGACGTTCTCCCCTGGCACATACCCGCCAGGGCGATGGAACGTCCGCACTAGAGAATGCGGACTGTGTTTTTTACTTTATAAGGTCGTCCAGTTTACCGTTATCGTCAAAATGCTTGCGGAAGCGCTGGACAAACTCCTCGCGCGTGTAACTGTGACTTTGCGTTCCGCGCTGTTCGAGGCAATAGACCGCCGCCAGCGACCCGATCTCGCCGCACAACTTCCAGTCGAAGCCGCGGGCGTAGCCAGCCAGGAACCCGCCGCGGAAGGCATCGCCGACTCCGGTGGGGTCCACGATTTCATCTTCGGGCACGGTGGGGATGTGAACCGCATCGCCGCCGATGTAAAGGTCGGCTCCGTCTTTGCCGCGCGTAATCACCAGCACTTTTACATGCTCCAATATCTGGTCCAGGCTCCAGCCGGTCTTTTTGGAAATCAGCCCGAATTCATAATCGTTGCAAAACAGGAACTGCGCCCCTTCCATATCGCGCGCCAGTTCACGCCCATCCAGCCGCAAGACCTGCTGGCTGGGATCATACAGATAAGGGATGCCCAATTCGCGGCATTCGGCGGGGAACTTCATCATTGCCTCCGGCGCAGAGGGAGAGACAATCACCAGATCGGGTTTCTTCTCCAGGTCCTTGATGGATTGGGTAGCGGCGTGCGCCATCGCGCCGGGGTAGAAAGAGGCAATTTGAGCAGAAGCCCGGTCAGTCGTCGCGAAGAATGAAGCGGTGAATTCGCCGGGGATGACTTTCATCAGCGAGGTATCTACGCCCTTCGATTCGAGCCAGTCGCGGTAGTCCCCAAAATCCTCGCCTACGGTTGCCATCACACGCGGACGTTCGCCCAGCAGCGCCATGGTGTAGGCAATGTTGGGAGCAATGCCGCCGCGCTGTTTGGTCATGCCGTCCACGAGGAAAGAAAGGCTGATGGATTCGAGCCGTTCGGGAAGGATTTGTTCTTTGAAATGACCGGGGAAGGTCATCAGGTAATCGTAGGCTACAGAGCCGGTAAGCAGTATGTCCATTTCACCTCTGGAGGAACACAGGTGTTCACATCAAAAGGCGTGACGCTGCGCGTCACGCCGGAAGTCGTGCGGGCAAAAGTTTATCACGTGATGACAGCCTTGTCTAGAAATTGGGGCGTTTTCTTCATCACCATCATGTGCCGTCAATACCGATTTTGCAGAGACTGATAACTTTGAAATGCGAGAATGGCGAATAACAAGGCGATATATACACTGCGCATTACCAAAAAACTGAACAGGGCAATGACGCCGCCCGCGACAGCGGAAATCCACAGCGCCTTGCGCGCCCCATCCCACGGATCGTATTGCACGAGCAGGCTTCGCATCACCTGCCCGCCATCGAGCGGGATGACCGGCAGGAGGTTGAAAATCCCCCAGAAGATGTTGACGAAGAGCAGCATGGTTGCAAAAATGCTCAAGAGACTGCCGCCAAACGGCAGGATGGCCGTGAGCGGCAGCGGGAGAATGCCGAACAAGCGGCTTGTCAGCAGATTGCCGCCGGCGAAAAGGGCGAGCAGCATGGTAAGCACGGCAAACGCAAAACCCGCAAACGGACCCGCCAGCGAAATGACCACTTCCTGCCTGGGGGTTGGCGAAACCGTCCCCCACCCCGCGCCCCACGGCAGCGGCTCAGGAATGGTCAGCCCGCCCATGGCATGCAGCACAATTTGCGAGCGGATGCCATAGAAACGAAATGCCAGCGCATGTCCCAACTCATGGATGAGGACCGAGACAAAGACAACAACGATCCAAAGCGGAATCGTGAGCAAATCGCCGGAGGAACCCAGCAGAAAGGCAATCAGCCAGAAGAGAGGGTGAACGCGAACGGGAATATCGCCGAGCGAAAAGCGCAAATCGTAGCGCGTGGGAGGCAGCACCTGGAACATATTGTCTCTATTCTCCCAGCACGGCTTTGCGCAAATTGGATTCGAAGGGCGGATAAACCACACCGTTTTCAGTCACAATCGCGGTGACGAGGCGGCTGGGCGTCACATCGAAGGCGATGTTGCGGGCTTTGGCATGCAGCGGCGCTACGCGCTCGCCCATGAATTCCAAGCCGAGCACTTCCTGCGGGTCGCGTTCTTCGATGGGAATCAAGCCGCCGTGCGCGAGAGAAAGGTCAATGGTGGAAGTGGGAACGACCGGATAGAACGGCACGCCGTTATCGAAAGCCGCCAGCGCCAGCATGTAGGTGCCAATCTTGTTTGCCACGTCGCCGTTGGCGGCAGTGCGGTCGGAGCCGACAAAACATTTCTGCACCTTGCCGGCTTTCAGGAAATATCCCGCCATGTTGTCGGTAATGATTTCGTAGGGGATGCCGTATTGCTCTAGTTCCCATGCCGTGAGCCGCGACCCCTGTAAACGCGGGCGGGTTTCGTCCACCAGCACATGCACGCGCTTGCCCTGCTCATGCGCCATGCGGATGACCCCCAGCGCCGTACCCCAATCCACGGTTGCCAGCGCGCCGGTGTTGCAGTGATGGATGACGGTGTCGCCGTCGTTGATGAGCGCCGCGCCGTGCCGCGCCATACGCTGGTTGATTTCGACATCTTCATCGGCGATGCGCTGCGCTTCTTCGAGAATGCGCTGACGGACTTCATCTGCGCTTCGTTCTCCGCCGACACCTGCCGCAGCCCCCAGGACTCTTTCCACCGCCCAAGCCAGGTTCACCGCCGTCGGCCGGGCAGATTTCAAAGTGGCGGCGGCGGCTTGCAGGCCGGCGAGCAGGTCCGAGGTCGAAGAAGAAGCGGATTCGAATCCCGCCAGCGCCAGAGCAAAGGCGGCGGCGGCTCCGATGGCAGGCGCGCCGCGTACCACCATCTCTTTGATTGCCCGCGCAACGGCTTTGTGATCGCTGAATGCAACAATCTCAAACCGACCAGGCAGCAGACGCTGGTCTATCATTTTGAGTTGACCGTTTTCCCAATATACAGTTCGCATGGGCGTATTTTACACTACGTCTTTGGAAAAAGACTCTGCCCGCGCCGGCAAACAAAATTGCTGCGGGTGGCGCCGGCTGAGCACAGAGTGAATCCTACGCTGCGGGAAGCCGCCGGGAAGGGTTTCCGTGGCACTTATCCCCTACTTCCCGTAGGAGGTGAGAGAAAAGGTAACTGCCTACCTGTCACTGCGAGCGAGCGCGACAGTCTCCCCGCAAATGCTGGAGATTGCGCCTCGGGTGAGCCTCGGCGCGGCCCTTCGGGCTGGGTCTCGATACGGGCGAGAAGAACGCTCGCCCTACTCGACCATCAGCCCTCGCAATAACACACAGCG
>JBBITE010000068.1:0-2878 GCA_037440905.1 Anaerolineae bacterium
GCCTGATCCTGATCCAATTGGCATATCTCCTGCCGCTGGTTGTCATCTTCACCTACCGCCGCATTCACCCCCGCGCGCTGGGCTTGGGCAAATTCGAATGGAGCGCGCTTGGTTTAGGGTGTGCCTTGCTGCCGGCTGGGTATCTCTTTATCCTGCTGCATAACGTCATTCTCATGCTGCTGGGGGTGGATACGCAGGGGATGCGTATGTTGGAGCTGTTCTCTGCGCTGGAGTCGCCTCTGTGGTTTATGCTGGTGGGGGTGATCTTTGCGCCGATAGTGGAAGAACTTTTCTTTCGCGGCTTTCTCTTTCAGGGGTTTCGTCAGCAATATGGCTGGGTCAAAGGCGGTATATTGAGCTCGCTCATCTTTGGCGCAGCACACCTCGACCCGGCCGCCTTCCTGCCCACGGCTTTGCTTGGCTTTTTGTTTGCTTACATGTATCACCGCACCAATTCGGTGTGGGTTTCCGTTATTCTGCATGTGCTGGTCAATGCGCTGGGGGTGTGTGCTGCCTATGCTGCCACACAAATGCCGGGCATCATTCCCGCGTAATCAGCCGCACCTGATTGTCGTAGAAGAAATACTCCCATGCCCAGTTGAGCAGCACCGTCAGCCGGTTGCGAAAACCGATGATGCGGTAAATGTGCAGCCCCACCCAAATCAACCAAGCAAGAAACCCGCTGAACGCGGGCAAACCCTCGCCTGAGGGGTCAAACAGCCTGGCAAACGCGTTCGTTGGCGCTGCGCTTGCCATCCGCCTTTTGAGGCGCTTTCTGTCAAGCGCCGTAACTACCTACCGACAGCCAAAAGGGAAAAGAACCCTGCCGCTGTGTGTCATTGCGAGGACTGTGGGTCGAGTAGGGCAAAGCCCGTATCGAGACCCAGCCCGAAGGGCCACGCCGAGGCTCGCCCGAGGCGCAATCTCCCGCATGTGCGGGGAGACTGCCGCGCTCGCTGCGCTCGCTCGCAGTGACAGGTAGGCAGTTACGAAGCGCCGCAGTGGAGGGGTGAATCCGTTATCGGCGGGGGTGGAGGCGGTCGAAGGCTTCGATTTCTTTGAGGATCACCTCTACGGGGAAGTCCCCTCCGTGAGCGGGGTAGATGCGCTTGATTCCGGTGGGCAGAATTTTCTTCCAACTTTCGACCACCATGCCAATATCCTCTGCCAGGATGGGCAGCCCCGGTGTAAGCCGCAGATACCAATCGTTCATTGCCATATCGCCCACCAAGGCATTGCCGCCCTCGAGCAGAATGCTGACATGTCCCATCGAGTGACCGGGGGTGTACACGACCTGAGCGGGGATGCCGTACTCTTCGAGCGTCATTCCTTCGTCTCCGATGACGCGGTCAATTTTGACGGAGGGAAGTTTGGGATGGATGAGGGCTTTGGCGAGGGCGCTCATGGCGCGTCCGTAAGCGTTGACGCCAGGCGGAAACGGCGGCGTTCCGCTTTCGACGAAGGGCTGGTCGCGGTGATGGATGGCGACCTTTGCACCGGTCACTTCACGCAGCGCGCTGAGGCAGGCGATGTGATCCCAGTGACCGTGGGTGAGGAGGATCAGTTCGATACTGCGGGGGTCAACGTTGAGGCGCTGCATGTGAGCCATAAACGATTTGATGCCGCCCGGCGCGCCGCCGTCAATGAAGACGGTGCGTTCGCCGCGCAGCAGGTAGCAGTTGCAAATGCCGAGGGGAATGCGGTGGAAGGTGAAGGTCATGGATGCTCCTGAAGGAGAGGATTAGACTTGATCTGAAAATGAAATCTCCATGCAGAACATGAATGGTACGAAGATGAAAAAGAAATTCGTGGATGAAGAGGTTGATACGGAGAACGCCTATTATAGTGGGAGGCTGTGTTCTGGTTATGGCGGCGGCAGTTCGTTCCATTGATCGGCGTACCAGCGGAGGTATTCTTCTACATGCGCCGACCAGTATTCTTCGGTGTGAGCGCCGCTGTAGAGATGCCACTCGTGGACGAGTTGATGTTCGTTGAATTGCGCTTCGAGCGCCGCTGCCATTCTCCATTCCTGGTCTTTTGCGCCAATATCCATGAAGATACGGGGACGGTAGTCGGGCGGGATGTCGGCAATCCATTTGGAGATTTGGGAGGCATCGCCCTGAAGGATGGCGGGGGAGTGCAAGCCAATGATGCTGAACAGGTCCCAGCGGGTGAAGCCAAGCCGCAGCGCCCAGCCGCCGCCGCGTGAAAGCCCGCCGATGGCGCGGTCCGTGCGGGTGGGGATGGTGCGGTAGGAGGCGTCAATGTGGGGGATGAGGTCGTTGACCAGCCGCTGACCGAACCCCGCGCCCGGCGGCAGGTTCCAGTAACGGTCATCGGGGAAGACGATGAGGAAGGGCTGGCTTTCGCCGGCGAGCAGCATCGCATCGAGCGCTTCCACTGCGCCGAGGCGAATCCATTGGTCGGCGGTGTAGGTTTGTCCGTGCAGGAGGTAGAGCACGGGGTAGCGCTGGTCGGTGTCTTCGTAGTAACAAGGCGGCAGGTAGATGAAGTATGCCTGCGGCGGGGTGGTGGTGTCGAGCAGTCCTTCTTCCACGCTGCCGGGCTGCGTGAGGCAGGGCGGCGGGGCCGGGGTGACTGTCGCTGTGGGCGGGGCAGGGGGGAGGGGGGTGGCGGTCGCTGTGGGGGTGGGGGCGGGAGGCGAAAAGGCAGGGGCGGGGGAAGGCGTTTGGGAGGGGCGGCAGGCCGAAGGTCCGAAAAGAAGCGTGAGGAAAATGGTGAAGGCTGCCGCTGCTTGACGGGTATTCATCTCAAGCATTATACTCGCCGCACAATATTCCTCGGGGCGTAGCGCAGTCCGGTTAGCGCGCTTGCTTTGGGAGCAAGAGGTCCCGGGTTCGAATCCCGGCGCCCCGAC
>JBBITE010000068.1:2978-5930 GCA_037440905.1 Anaerolineae bacterium
TAGCGCGCTTGCTTTGGGAGCAAGAGGTCCCGGGTTCGAATCCCGGCGCCCCGACAGAAGAAACGATATTTTTGGAGATAACAGGTAGTCAATGTATGGCGTTCAAAGCGCTACGCCCCAACGTGGTGTATGTATACATTCTTCATAGTGAAAGGCTGCAACGTTATTATGTTGGTTCGACGGAGGATGTACAAAGGCGCTTGCAGGAGCATAATGCGGGGAAGTCGCATTCAACGCGTGGGGGGGTACCTTGGGAATTAGTTCGAGTGGAGGAATTTGGCACACGAGCAGAGGCGATGAGGCAGGAGCACCGTATCAAAGGGCGGGGGATAGGGCGATATCTTTCTGAGATGATGGATGGTTAGTGCGTGGCGCTATGGCGCCAAGGTCTGGCGCTCAAAGCGCCACGCCCCGACCAGTGACCTGACGCAGACACGGAGAACACACGGTGTTTTTTGTGTCTGTTTTTTTTCCCTTATAAGCCGTTCACGGCAACTTCACCTGCTGTAACAGTTGCACCATGAAACGTGGCAATTTTTGCCGTTGGGCATGGCTTCTTGTTTTGGATAAAGACTGATGCTAAAATTCACGCGGAGATTTCAGTATGTCAATGAAATTCGATGGAGTAATCGAAGCAGCACATTTCAAGAACGGGCAGATTGCCCTGGTGCGCGCCTATGAACGCCGTGGCGCATCGTTTTCGGATCGGGTGTTGATCGAGCGCAAAGACCTGCTGGAACGCCTCAAGCAGGGCAAAAAGTTTGTGACCGGTTCTCGCAAGGAATATTGGGGCGGCACGTTCGAGGTGGGCAAACCGGTGTTGCTCCTATCGCGCGATGGCAAAGAAATTCTCTCCACGCGCGAAGGGGCGGAGCGCGATGAACTTGAAAACGTCCCGCTCTTTTAGGGCGAGGGATTTTCCGCAGGCGCATTTTGTCCACCTTTTTATCCGTCATCATTCCAGCCCATAACGAAGAGAACCGTCTGCCAGCCTCGCTGGAGCAAGTGCTTCGTTTTCTGGCGGGGCAGAGTTTCTCCTCCGAAATTCTCATCGTCGAGAACGGCAGTTCCGACCGCACCCTCGAAGTGGCGCAGGAATTTGCGCGCCGTCATCCAGTGATCCGCGTGCTGCAGAGCGCACAAGGCAAAGGAGCGGCGGTGCAGCGCGGCATGCTCGCGGCGCAGGGGAAATACCGCTTGATGTGCGATGCCGATCTTTCCATGCCGGTGGAGGAGATTCTCAAGTTCATCCCGCCTGCTCTCGAAAATTGCCCCATTGCCATCGCCTCACGCGAGGCGAAAGGCGCGGTGCGCTACAACGAACCCGCCTATCGTCATCTTGGCGGGCGCGGTATCAATTTCATCATTCAAACGCTCATCCTGCCGGGCTTGAACGATACCCAGTGCGGATTCAAATGCTTCTCTGCGGCGGCGGCGGAGGAAATTTTCCGCTTGCAAACCCTGGCGGGCTGGTCGTTCGACATCGAGTTGCTCTACATTGCGCGGCGGCGCGGCTATCCCATTTGCGAAGTTCCCATTCACTGGTATTACCATGCCGATACCAAGATCAGCGCCCTGCGCGATGCCGCGCGCATGATTCGAGATATCTTTCGCATTCGCGCCAACGCCCGGCGCGGTCTGTATGACCATGCGCACTGACCCCGATCTTGTTTTTGAAACCAGCCTGTGGGAAAGCGGAGTACAAACCATTGCGGGCCTGGATGAAGCTGGACGCGGTGCGCTGGCTGGACCGGTCGCCGTGGGGGTAGTTATGCTGCCCAACAACCCACCGCTTCTCACCTCGACCTTGAGCGGGGCGCGCGATTCCAAGCAGATGACTCCCCTCGAACGCGAATCCCTCGCGCCGAAAATCCGTGAAGTTGCCCTTGCCTGGGCGGTTGGCTTTGCCGCTCCCGAAGAAATAGACCAGCAGGGCATTGTGCGCGCCGTGCGGCTGGCTGCCCTCCGCGCCCTGCACCAGATCACACTTGCCCCGCAATACCTGCTAACAGATTTTCGCCTTGAACTCCCTCAACTTGATATTCCGCAGCGCTCCATCCTCAAAGGCGATGCGCGCTGCCTGAGCATTGCCTGCGCCTCCATCCTTGCCAAAACGGAACGCGACGCCCTCATGCGCCAGTTGGATGCGCAATATCCCGGCTATGGGCTGGCAAAACACAAGGGGTATGGCACGCAGGCTCACCGCTCGGCGATTGAACGGCTGGGGCTTTCGCCGCTGCACCGCAAGTCCTTCCGGGGGAGGACGGGGCAGGGGAGGTAGCCGCGCTCATTCATGCGGGGGCCAGGGAATTTCCACCGGTCCGCCGTAGCCGTGTTTTTCCTGCACGAAGACCCGTCCGTGCGAGGGGGCGCTGCAGCCCGGTTCGTCATTTTCCACTGTGATGAAGGGGAAGTTCGTGCCGAGCGTTTCGAAAATGATTTCCCCCGCTTCACACCGCCAAACCTCGACGATATATTGATGCATGAATTCATCTGCATATTTGCCGGGGCTAATTGGCACCGCCTCCCACGTGATTTCGACTTTGTTGCCGTTTCGAGTGGCTTTTGCCCAACTGGGACCGGGGTAGTACGGCGAGACGATTAACTTCAAGCCGGGGTAGAGGATGGGCAGCGCTTTGGGGTCTCCCTGAATTTCGAGAAACTTCGAGTTGACCCAGCAGGGGTAGGGAGAGTTATCTATAAGAACCCAATGGTTGGCGTCGGTGCGGCCAACTAGTTTGATGTTGGCGCCTCTGTTCAGGGCGAAGAGATAGAGATATTCGGCGCCGGGTCCGTAGCGGCAGCTCAATTTCTCTGCTGTCACTTTGGCTTTCAGGCTTTCTACGGTGGGGATGGGGGTCGAGGTGGGAGAGGGAGCGAGGGTGGCGGTGGGGGTGGGGGTAGGGGTGAATGAGGGGGCTGGCGTGTCGGTGGGAGGGAGAGGGGTAGAGG
>JBBITE010000068.1:5940-13035 GCA_037440905.1 Anaerolineae bacterium
CCCCCGCCGCGCCCCCCCGCCCCCCCCCGCGCGCCGGCGCCCCGGCCCCGGGGCGGCCCCCCGGGGCGCGCGGGCCCGCGGCGGGGGTAGGGCTAGTGGAGGAGGAAGCAGGCGTCGGGGAGGGAGAAGCGGGCGCTTGAGCGCCTGTCCCCACATTGCAGGCGAGAGCAGCCAGGCTCAGGAGCAGGAGGGAGAGCAGGACGTTTTTCATGCCTTAATTCTATTCTATGCCGCAACACCGCTGGGAGAGAGCGTGAGTGACGCGAAAGTCCTGCCGTGGTGAAGGGGGCGGCGCTGAAAATAGTTCACCCCGGCCTGAGGGGGGCAGGTCGGGGTGAACTGTCTATATTTTACGCGGAGTTGGATTTTTGACAAGAGGCGGATTTCTTAAATTTTTTGTTCGAGCATTTTGCGGGCGATGTTTTTCATGTGCGCCAGAACGCCGGCAAAGCCGTGGAGCCGCTGCTGCGAGATGGCTTCCTGCAGGTTCATGGGCAGGAAGAAATCGGCTGGGACGCTAAGGATTTGCTGCGGGGTGCATCCGTTGAGCCCGTTGGCAAGGATGGTGGCAAGCCCGCGCACGGTGGGAGACTGCGGGGGAATGTCCATGTGGAAGAGGATGCCGCCATCGGGCTGCGGCTCGCCGAAGAGGAAGACAGGCGTCATGCATTCGGGGACGGGTTCCATTTTGGAACGCGCGTCTTTCAGATGTTCGGGCAGGGGCGGGAAGGTTTCAGCGTAGGCAATCAGGGTCTCAAGTTTTTCCTCGCGCGACATGGCGGCGAAGTCATCCACGATTTCTTGAAGTTTGGGAGGAAGGTTTGGGTTCATGGCGGGCAAACGGAAGCAGGGTGAGGCGTTTTATTTTTCGATGGGAGCGTTCACCAGGTTGCCCCATTCGGTCCAGGAACCGTCGTAGTTTTTGACGTTTGGATAGCCGAGCAGGTATTTCAGCACGAACCAGGTGAGAGAGGAGCGTTCGCCGATGCGGCAGTAGGCGATGACTTCCCCGTTGGGGGTGATGCCATTTCCTTCGTAGAGCGCGCGCAGTTCTTCGGCGGGTTTGAAGGTGCTGTCGGCTTCATTGACTGCCATTGCCCAGGGAATATTGACTGCGCCGGGGATGTGTCCGCCGCGGGTGGCGCCTTCCTGGGGATAGTTGGGCATGTGCAGCAGTTCGCCGCTGTATTCTTTGGGGGAGCGCACATCTACCAGCGGTTGTTTGGTTTCGAGGTGTTTGAATACGTCGTCCCGGAAGGCGCGGATGGATGGATCCGGCTCTTTTGCCCGATAGGTGGTTTTCGGGTAGGAGGGGACTTCCTTGACGAGGGGGCGGTTTTCCTGCTCCCATTTGAGGCGCCCGCCGTTCATGATTTTGAGGTTCTGGTGCCCGTAATATTGGAAGAGCCAGAAGGCATAGCAGGCAAACCAGTTGGATTTGTCGCCGTAAAAGACGAGGGTGGTGTCGTTGGCAATGCCGAGGCGGGAAGCGAGGTCTTCGAATTGGTCTTTGGTGAGGAAATCGCGGCGCAGGGGGTGCTGGAGGGTGGTGAACCAGTCCACCTGGACGGCGCCGGGGATGTGACCCATGGCGTAGAGCAGTGGGTCTTCGTCGGATTCGATGATGCGCACAGTGGGGGCGTTGAGATGACCGGCGACCCATTCGGTTTCTACAAGGTATTCAGGGTGGGAGTAGGACATGTCTTTCTCCTTTCTAAAGTTTCTTGATGTGTGTTCAGCAATTTTCGATGACGGTGATATTACCGTTCTTACAGTACGTGTCAAGCCGGAAATTCGCAGCAATCATTAGGCTGCTACCGTGCGCATGGGACGTTTGGGGGGCAGATGAGACGCGAGGCAGCAGAATCGGTTGTAACGGAACAGGGTTTTCCCCATCTTGTAGATAGCCGCCCAAAAGTCAGGTTTTACATTTTTGAAATTCATTTGTCTTATTGGCGCTTTGGCGGTTCGAGCGGGGGGTGGTATGATGTAGCCTGTAAGACGAGGTGCTTGTAGTTCAACGCTGGAGAAACGACGTTGGAATTCAAAGAGAAGTTTTGCCCTGTTTGTAAGAATAAGAATGAGCGCAATGCGGTGGTGTGTGTACATTGCGGCGCGTCGTTCGACCGCGATCCCGCCGAGAGCGGCGTGACCACCAAAAATGCAGACATCCCAGACCTGGCAGGGGGGGAGATTATAGACGCGCCGATTGAAAAGGATATGATCCCCGAAGATGGCATCGCCATCTACGCCGCTGGCTCTGCCAAGCCCGTCTATTTGCAATTCGAAACAGAACTAATTTTTGGCCGCAAATCGGACGAGCCTTCAGATGTGCCGATTCTCGACCTGACCGAATTGGGCGGGTATCAAATGGGACTGTCGCGGCGGCATGCCATGATCCGCCGCACGGAAGACGGGTATGAAATCATTGACCTGTACAGCACCAACGGTTCTTGGCTGAACGAGGAACGCATGGCGCCAAACAAACCGTATCGTTTGACGAACGGCTCGCAGTTACAGTTTGGGCGGATGCGTCTGCTGGTGTTGTACAACCCGCGCAAGAAAAAGAAAGCGGAATAAGTTTTATCGGTTATCATTGACCGTATGAACGCTTCCAGCGACCCTCTAAGCCAGAAACTCCGCGACGCGGCTGAATTGTTGCGGGCTGGGCAAAAAAAGGAGGCACGGCGGGTGCTGCGCGAAGCGCTGGAGTTGGACCGTAATCACCTGGCAACCTGGGAACTGCTTTGGCGTGCGGTGTACAACGTCAGGGAGGAAATGCATTGCCTCAACCGTATTCTGGCAATTGACCCCAACCATTCTGCCGCCAAACGCCGGCGGGATGAACTGCTTCTCTCCAGTAAACCTGTTCGCCGCTCCTCCCGCCAAAAACAACGGGAAGCGGCTGTCTTGTTGTTATTATTTGGCGCGCTGGTTTCCATCTTGTGCGTTGGTATCGGCGGGATTGCCCTGTGGCGCAGCGGTTATCTACCCTTTGGGTTTGCCAACCTCACCGCCACCGCCATCGCCGAGAATAACGCTAGTTGTCAGGTTCTCATTGACCGCGCTATTCAGGCTTCCGGCAATTTCTGCGAGGGCACCGGCGCCAACCGCGTTTGTTACGGCAACACCATGCTCGAGGCCGAACTGGCGCAAACCGCCGCGCAGCGCTTTGCCCAACGCGGCGACATCATCCCCGTGCGCGATTTGAGCCGTCTCACCGCCTCGCCGCTCAACCTCACAACGCAGGAATGGGGCATTGCCGTCTTCAAACTGATTGCCAACCTGCCCCGCTCCCTGCCCGGCGAAACAGTGACAATGGTGGTCTTTGGCAACGCCACCCTCGATAACCAAAGCGGAAACAGCGACAGCCTGGAGTCGTTCTATTTCTCCAGCGAACTGGGACAGATGGTTTGTGAGAAAGTCCCCTTCGATGGTTTGCTGATCAATTCCCCGGATGGCAGCGGCATTCACATGCGCATCAACGGCTCGGAATTGACCCTGATGGGCGTTGCCAGCGTCAAAGCCATCAAGAACGGCGATATGGAAGTGACGGTCTATAAAGGCTCTGTCCGCATCGTCTCGAACGGCGAAGAGCAGTATGTGGGCGCCGGGCAGAAATCCCGCATCAAACTGGGAGGCGAAAACGGCGTGCAATCCATCAGCCCGCCTTCTGCACCGGAATCCCTCAGCCAGCAGGAACTCAACATGGCTTGCACGCTGACGGGGCAATATTGCTCGCCGCAGGAAATCGTGCCGCTCTCCGAAGAACAGGCGCGCAGCCAGATTGAAAGCCAGATTACCTCCACCCCCACCCTCCCCCTCACCCCCACCATCACCGCCACATTATCCCCCACCATCTTCCCGACAAACACCCTGCTCGTCCTTCACGTTTCTTCCCCCACCCCCCGCGTCAGCCAGACGCCGACTCGCACCCCCACCCGCACGCCTGGTCCCACCCGCACCTTCACCCCAACGCCGACCCGCACCCTCTCTCCCACTCCCAGCCGTACCCCCACGATTACGCCTTCGCCCACCATAACAAGAACCCCCACCTTCACCCCCACCAATACCTTTACTCCGACGAATACTTTCACTCCCACCAATACCTTCACTCCGACAAATACCTTCACGCCCACCCACACCTTTACTCCCACGCCGTCGCCCACCGCTACTCCTGGAAGTCCCAATGAACCGATTTGCCTGAATGTTTCGGGAAGTTCTCTCTCCATCAGCGGCACCGACCTGAGCATGGACATCACCAACAACAGCGGGGGCAACATCATCATCAACCGCGTGTTTGTTTACTGGGTAAAACCTGTCCCCTCTCAAAAACTCGACCGCGTGCTTCTGGATGCATCCCTCCTCTGGAATCCCTCGGACCCCGACTCGCCCAGCGACATCCCTGCTGAGGGCGGCTGGTCGGGCGGTGACCGTACTATTGCAAATGCCCAAACGCGCACCCTGCTTTTACGCTTCCAAAATGCCCTCGAAACGACAGGGTACGAAGTGCATATTATTTTCGATATTGTGTGCCAGATCGTTGGCTTGCAATAACCCCGCTCTATTCCCATCCACATGACCGTTCCTGCCCGTCTGCCGATTAGTACGCTTACGCCAGGCGCTTCCTTTCGCCAATACACCCTGCTCGAGCAAATTGGCGCCGGCGGTCAGGGCGTCGTTTGGTCCGCGCTCGATCCGCTCGAAAAGCGCATCTATGCCATCAAATTCAACGAAATCCTCGAAACCGACGAAGCGCTGATCGAAGACGAACGCACCGCGCACCAGCAGCAGCAACTGATTCACCTCCGTCACCCGCACATTCTTCCCCTCCGTGAATTCGGGGTGGAAGACGGCAAACGCTTCGCCGTCAGCCCGTTCATTGCCGGGGGCACCCTCACCCAAAAGATCAGAACCAGCCCTCCATCGGTGGAAGAAGCGATCCGCTATGGAATGGAGATTGCCTCCGCCCTCGATTTTCTGCATTCGCGAGGGGTCATCCACCGCGACCTCAAATCCTCCAACATTTTGCTCGACCTGAGCAGCCATACCTACCTCTCCGACTTCGGGCTGGCGCGCTTCGTCTCGACCTCGACCCTGGCTTTCCACACCGGGCATGGCACCCCTCCCTATGCCCCTCCCGAACAAAACCGCCTCAAGGAAATCACCCCCAAATCTGACATTTTCAGTTTCGGCATCCTTCTGTTCGAATTGTTCACCGGCCATCTGCCTTGGGATGGGAAGAAACAACTCGGCATGGAACAACTCCATTCCGACGCCCAACTACCGGATCCGCGCGAAATCAATACCACCCTGCCTCCCCGCCTGGTGGATGTGCTGCGGCGCGTCACCTCCGCCAACCCCGACCTGCGTCCGCTTTCGGCGGGGGAAATTATGCGGGCGATTTGTTACGTCTTTGGCGTTCCCTATCGCCCCATTGAACCGCCGGCTTCTGATCAAGCCGCCCTCTATCAAAAGGATGTGGAGCAGATCCTCTGGCAGGGGTTGGCACAATGGAAATCAACAAACGGCATGTATAACCTTGGGCTGACGCGCTTTGCCATGGCGGACCTGGAGCGGAATCACATTGACAAAAACATTTTCGGCGGCTTTTTGCTGGCGCAGGCGCTGACTTATGGCTACGAAGATGACTATTGGTGGGCAGCAACCGCCGACCCGCGCGAACGCCTGACGGTGGTTTCCCTGCTGCTCAACCGCGAAAGCGACGTCATTACCTCGCGTATCCTCCACCATCTCACCGCCGATTTGGAAATTCGCTCCTTTTCCAAAGGACTGCCCGAAAGCATAGCCTCCAGCCTCTTTGATATTGGAATCCGCACCAGCGATGATGATCTCCGCCGCCGCATCCTGCAGAGCCTCCGCATCCTCACCCCCGCGGGGCGCGCCTGGAGCGAAAGAACTTCGCCTTTGAACGCCGACCAAATTCAACGGCTGAGCATTTTTGCGCTCGAAGACTCTGAAAGCGGTGACGCCGCCGCCCAATTGATCGCCCACCTGCGCGCCGCCTCAGCCGTCCGCCTCATCATCAACCGCAGCAGCAATCCACGCAGCACCGATGCCCTGCTCATCATTCAACAAATTGCCGGCAGCCTGCCCTCCTTTGTTCGAACAAATGTCCGTTTACGCCTTACGCTGGAGTGGATCGTTCAACGATTGATTCAAAAGCCGGTCAGCCTGGTGGGCGCTTACTTCGCCGCCTTCCTTGGGTCGGCGCTGGGTATTGCCGCCCAGGTGTATTTCACCATCAACCTTACTACCTTGTTCGACAGCGCCCGTATCACGCTCTCCCTTGAGCGCGGGCTGATCGCGGGACTCGTCTTTGGGCTGGGCATTTTCCTCGCGCGCACAGCCGTGGAACGCTTTCAGGTATCGCCCCCTCTGCCGCGCCTGCTGTTTGGCGCCTTTGCCGGTTCCATCCTGCTCAATATTGCCCTGCTCGTCTTTCACGTTCTCTTCCTGAAAACCCTCCCGCATGGAATGCTCATTCCGCTGGGGTGTCTCGTCATTGCTCTGGCGTTTGCCGCCGGCGGCTTGACCCGTTCGTACCCCTTACGGGTTCTGCTGGGCAGCGCTGCCGTCTTTGCCGTCATTTGGGCAACGTGGCAGATTCACCTTCAATATGCCTCAGCCCCCGAAGAACTGACTCCCTTCTTCCGCTACGACTACACCTGGTCTCAAATGCAGGTGGCGCTCACGGCGCTTGGCGTTGCCCTGCCGATTGGCATTCTGGGGAATATCGTGAACCTCACTCTCAAACAACAGGAAAATTGACTTGTCTGACAGAAAGCCTTGTATGGACTGATATTACACTGTGCTTTCTCCTCACCCTTATATCCCTTTCCACAGGGAGGAGGTACGGGGTGGCGGCATATAAGAGAGTGTTTCTTAACATCAGAAATTACTGTACTTTCGCCAATTTTCGTGCATCACGAAAAGCCTGATCCATTGGAAAGCCCACCAAAGTGGACACTCCCCCAGAAAGTTCATCTTGCCAACCTCGGACTTTGCTTAACTTGTGAACGATGGTATAAGCCATAAAAAGGCGAAACTACCAAAATTAAATCGGGAGGGCAG
>JBBITE010000069.1:0-12959 GCA_037440905.1 Anaerolineae bacterium
GATAGATTGCGCGCGTTGGGCGAGGGCAAGTTCCGCACCTTCAAGCGCATCTCTTCCATTTTCCGACATAAAATCAGATAAAGGAAGATGTACCGCTACTTTGATTGTGGCATTCGAGAATAGGTTAAGGTCAATTTGTTTTGTCCCCTCAATTTTGGCGGTTGCCTGAGCGTTGGCTGTTGCCATAGACTGGGTGGCTTGGGCTGCTACGGCTTGCAGAGTTTGCTCACTTTGTGCCTGAACTGTTGCTTGCGCGCTTGTAGCCACGCTCCGGGCTGTGTTCTCAGCCTGTATCTTCAGTTGGTTTGCTGTTTGCTGCCCTGCAAATACCAAAACTGCAAAAAGTATCAGCCCCAGCAAAACAAGTCCCAAAAATAAGGCTTTTTGGCGAGTCGACTTATTCATGGTTGCTCCCTTTTGCTATTTTTGGACAAATATCATTCTTTATCTCAAAAAACCCCTTTTCAATAAAAAGGTTACTTACTGTACATTCGCCAATTTTAGTGGATCACGAAAACCCCGCCAAATACGCTTTCCGTGAGGGATTAAAATCCTGTTTAAGCACCATATTTCGTATAAGCCATAAAAAAGCGAAACTACCATTACTTAAATTCACCTTACGCAGATCGTCCCGAAGGTTCGGCTTTGCCGTAAAACTTACGGTCTGTAAAACCTTCGAAACGCTTCAACGCTTCTCCCTAACCTACTCACTCACCTTACGCGGAACGTCTTCAAGGTTCTCGTAAAACAGGCTTGTTTTCCCTGCATGGCGACTGAAGTCGCGGCTCACCCTCGCCAAGCTTGCCTGCGCAGGCTCTTAAGTCAGCGAAGGCTGACCTCGTGATTGCTAGATGCGGTTTGCCAGCAATCACGAACCGCATAACATCAGTTACTCAGCAACGCGAGATGCCATTCCTTCGTTTTGCCCGGGACGCGTCAGCGCCCATATCAGCCACGCAGGGGTTCAGCATTTTTCCATTGACCGCCCGCCGTTGACCTCGTAGAATCATCAAAATTATATACAATCGAAAAGGTCAGCATGGCAAAGTATCGCATCACCTATTGGAAGCATATCCCGCAATCGTTTATTGTCGAAGGAGAGGGGCGTACCATCAAAAAACAACTCTCGCAGAAAATTCAAGATAAGATAGATGCCTACGCTATGGCAGAGGGTCTGACCTCGACTTCGGATTATGCCGCACAATATAAACGCGGGGAATGGATCGAACGCGAGGGTTCGCCCGAAGAAGTGGCAGAAGCGCTTCTTGCTGAACTGGAAGCGGCGTTCGCCAAATTGGAGATCCCGCGCCGAAACGGTAATGGCGCATAGCATGTTCGCTTCTGCTTTTTCTCCGCAAGCGAGGGAGACTCACCCATGACCAAACACACCATCATCCTCCAGCCCTCGGGCCGCCGCGGACAAGTGGAGGAGGGCATCTCCGTCCGCACGGCGGCGCGCGAATTGGGCGTGGAAATCGAATCCATCTGCGCGGAAAATGCCACCTGCGGCAAGTGCCTGGTATTGATCGAAGAGGGGCGCTTCGAGAAGTACAACATCACCTCGCAGCGTGAACACCTCTCTCCCGTCTCTGCCGAGGAAGCAGCCTACTTTGCCCGCCGCCCGAAATTGTTGAAAGAAAAAGGCTGGGAAGTGGGACAGGTGCGCCTTTCGTGTCAGGCAAAGATTCGCGGCGATGTGTTGATCAACGTGCCGGAGGAAAGCCGCGGCAACAAACAAATCGTCCGCAAGAGCGCGCGCGAACGGCAAATCGAAATCAAGCCGGCGATTCGAAAATACCTGGTTTCGATGAGCCCGCCCACCCTGGAACGCCCCATTGCCGATTGGGAGCGCCTGGCAAAGGGACTGGAAACCTCGATGGCGCTGGTGCGCGGCGCGGAGGAAAAACTCCCGCGCTGGTATGAGTTGACGATTGACTATCAATGTTTGCGAACTCTCCCGAAGACCCTGCGCGAGGCAAAATGGCAGGTGACCGTTTCGGTGTGGAACGACCGCGAGGTGATTCAGGTCCAGCCGGGGTATGTGGAGGATAGTTACGGCGCGGCGGTGGATATTGGTTCTACAACGGTGGCGTTGTATTTGTGCAATTTACGAAGCGGAGAACTCCTGGCTGCCGAATCCGAAATGAACCCGCAGATTGTGTACGGTGAGGATGTGATGTCGCGCATCCAGTACACCATCGAACATGCCGACGGGCTGGAGAAACTGCACAAAGCAATCATTGCCACACTGAACAAACTGCTGAAGCAGGCGGTAAAGACGGCAAACATGTCATTGAAAGCGGCACAGGGCGCCCGCAATGAAATCAAACTGGAAGATATTCTAGAAATGGTGATTGTGGGCAATTCCACCATGCACCATCTGGTGTTGAACCTGCCTCCCAAAGATTTGGGGCTGGCGCCGTTCGTCCCTGTCGTTCACGAGTCGCTCGATGTGAAAGCGCGCGAGTTGGGTATTCACATCAACGCGGCAGGCAACGTCCATGTGCTGCCGACCATCGCATCGTTCGTCGGCGCGGATACAAGCGCCATGATTCTGGCGGAAGAGCCGCACCAGCAGGATGAAAACTGGCTGCTGATTGACATCGGCACCAACGCCGAACTGGTGCTGGGCAACCGCAAACGGCTGGTTTGTACCTCCACCCCCACCGGGCCCGCGCTGGAGGGGGCGCATGTGGAATACGGCATGCGCGCCGCGCCGGGCGCCATCGAGCGGGTGCAGATTGACGAGAAGACGCTCGAACCGCGCTATAAAATCGTCGGCGAGGAAGAGTGGAATACAGGCAAGGCCAAAGGGATTTGTGGCTCTGCCATCATTGACGCGGTGGCAGAATTGTTCCGGGTGCAGATTGTGGATTCTCGGGGCCGATTCAGGAAAGAGGTCGAAACGAAGCGGGTGAGGGAGGGAGAAGCCGGCTGGGAGTACGTCATTGCCTGGGCGGAGGAAACGTCCATCGGGCGCGACATCCCCATCACCCAACAGGACGTGAGGCAAATTCAACTGGCGAAGGCGGCGTTGTTCACGGCGGCGCGCACGCTGTTGAAGCGAATGAATCTGCAAAGCCCTGATAAAATCATTTTGGCGGGCGGGTTCGGCAGTTACATTGATAAAGAGAAGGCGATGTTGATTGGCTTGATTCCCGATTGCCCGCTGGAGAATGTGTATGCCGTAGGCAACGCAGCGGGCGATGGCGCGCGCATTGCCTTGTTGAACATCGAGAAGCGCCGCGAGATTGACAGTGTGACACGCAAAGTGGAACGGTTTGAATTGCCCACCGACCCGCAGTTTCAAAATGAATTTATGCTTGCCACCAGTTTCCCGCACATGAGCGAACCCTTCCCGCACATTGCGCATTTGATTCCGCACCGCAAGGCGGACCCGATAGCAAAGAATTTTATGAAATGATTTCTTAAGCCACGAAGGACACGAAGCGCACAAAGAAAAAACGAAAGAGGAAAGAATCTCTTCGCGGCCTTCGCGTGCTTTGCGGTTCAAAAAGAGGATACCATGAACAAATTTCTTGAACGATTGAACAGCGGGGAAATCCTTGTTGCAGATGGGGCAACGGGCTCGAACTTGCAGAAGATGGGGCTCAAGCCCGGCAAGCCGCCCGAAGACCTCGTCATTGACGACCCCGATACCATTCTCAAACTCGCTTCGGCGTTTGTGGAGGCGGGGTCGGATATCATCCTCACCTGCACCTTTGGCGGAACGCGCCTGCGGATGAAAGACTCGAAGTATCAGGAGCGGGCGCCGGAGGTGAACATGCGTGCGGCGGAAATTGCCCGCAAAGCCGCTTCAAAACGGACCGAGGTACTGGTCGCCGGTTCGATGGGGCCGGTCGGCGCTTTGATCAAGCCCTACGGTCCGCTGGAGGCGGAGGAGGTGAAAGCCACCTTTGCCGAGCAGGCAAAAGCGCTCGCCGAGGGCGGCGTGGACTTGCTGCTGATCGAGACGATGTTTGCATTTGAGGAGGCAACCGCCGCATTCGAAGGCGCACGTTCTGTCACCGATTTGCCGATTGTGGTTTCGTTCAGTTATGACCGCGGCACACGCACGATGATGGGTGTCAAACCGAAGGATGTCATCAAACGCTATGCCGAAATGGGCGCGGCCATGGTGGGCGCCAACTGCGGCACGACGCTGGAAAATATGGAAGCGGTGGTGCGGGAATATCAAGCTACCCTGCCGAATGTTCCGTTGTGGGTAAAGCCAAATGCAGGCGTTCCGCACATGGATGTGGAAACCGAGCAGGGCGTGTATGATATGACCCCTGAAGATATGGCGCGGTTTTCGCTGAAATACATCGAACTAGGGGCGAAAGTAGTCGGCGGGTGCTGTGGAAATACGCCGGAGCATATCGCGGCGATTGTGAGGGCGGTGAAGAAGTGAGGAGGGGGCAGTGAGCAGTGAACAGTGAGCAGTGGAGATGGCGGTGCGCGAAAAAATTCTTTCGCTGTTGTCGTGTCACAAACTGGATGAGGCGCCAGCCTTCAGTGGGTTGATCCACGTCACGGCGGAGGGGTTGGAGCGCGAAGGGTTGAAGTTGCATGAGGCGCATGGCGAGGCGGGGAAGATGGCGCGCGCCGCCGCCAGCACATTCAAACTGACGGGAATGCCCTCGGCAACGCTGCCATTGGATTTGTGCGCGCCCGCCGAGGCGTTGGGGTCGGAATTGAATTTTTACGAGGATGGCAGGCTGCAGTTCCCGCAGGTGAGGAAGATTCTCGTTCAAAGCACCAAAGAAATTGGGGAATGGGTGATTGAGCGCTGGAACAAAGGCAGGATTCCCCTCATTTGTGAGGCGATACGGCGGGTAAAAGAAGAGATTGGCGGCGAGGCGGTCATTGCGGGGCTGCTGCCGGGACCTTACACGCTGTTATTGTATTTGTGCAATTTGCCCAACATGGTAAAGGAGATGAAGAAGGAACCGCAGGCGGTGCTGGATGCGCTCTTTCATCTTTCCTCCTTCCTGGCGGAAATTGGCAAAGCCTACCGCGAAGCAGGCGCAGATTTCATCACGATTCACGATATGGGCGGCTCGGCGGGGTTTGTGGGACCTTCGGTGTATGAGCAGTTTGTCTTGCCGGCCGAGAGGGATTTGATAGGAAAACTACCCCAGCCGCGCGTCCTCTCGGTGTGCGGAAAGATGGATAAGGCGCTGCACCTGCTCGGGCAGACGGGGGCAGAGGCAATCTCGGTGGATCAGGCGACGGATGTTCGCGCGGCGCGTGAAGCGCTGAAGGGAACGCTGCTGTTCGGGAACCTCGACCCTGTTGAAACATTGTGGCGGGGAGATGAGGCTGGGGTGGTTGAAGCAGTTATCGGCGCGCGTGAAGCGGGGGTGGATGCCATTTGGCCGGGCTGTGACCTGGTGGTTCCTACACCGCTCCAGCATGTACGCTTGATGTGCGGCGGATGAGGTGCAGGCGGCCCAAAATCAAGCGAGGTAAAGAATGTGTAAGCGAATTTCGCATCCCTCTAATCTCCCATTGCAAAACTTGACGCAGGTCAGTGTATATGCTACCATCACCAAAACTTTTGTTCTATCTCGAGGAGAATTCCATGCTACGAATGAAACGAGGCGCAACGCTTGCCTCCACACTCTTGCTGGTCGCTGTTCTGATGGGCGCCTGCCGCCAGCCCTATTCGACACCGCCCGCTGCGACCAATACGCCGATTGCCCCGAACAGTTTTTTCACCACTCCCGTTCCCAGTCAGCCTGCTACTATTGGGGATGTGGAAACTATCACTACACAAACTGCAATCGCAGCCGGAACAACCTCCACGCCGGGCGCTGAGGCAGCCACCCCCCTGCCGCCTGTGGAAGTAACCGCCACGGTGACGCCCATCATCAACCTTCCGCCCACAGCCACTGCCACGCAGGCGGTTGTAGTCGTACCCACTTCCACGTCGCTTCCTGCCGGAACGCGCCCCGCAACCTACACATTGAAACCGGGCGAATTCCCCTATTGCATTGCCCGCCGCTTCAACGTGGACCCGGATGAGTTGCTGCGCTTGAGCGGCTTGAGCGCCGCCCAGGCAGACAGTCTTGCCGCCGGCACGGTTTTGACAATCCCGCAAAGCGGTTCGTTCCCCGGTGACCGCTCATGGCACGATCACCCCGCCACATTCACCGTCGGCGTGACCTATGACACGAACACTGTGTATGGCGTTGCCTGCTATTACGGCGATATCGAACCTTCGGTCATTGCGCAGAACAACGGCATTTCAGTGGACGCCACACTGAGTGCGGGCCAGACGTTGAACATCCCATAAACCCAAGAAGGACCAAAAGTAGCCCGGGTTATCCCCGGGCTTTTGTTTTATAATCGCGTTCATCAACTATAAAGGACTCCCCCATGTCTACTTTCAAACTGCTCAAATCGGAAACACTCATGCAGGGACGCGCCTTCAAGATCCGCCGTGATTTGCTCCAAACGCCGGACGGACGCGAAACGAAGTTCGAAATCATCGAACATGGGGGGTCGGTCATCCTCGTGCCGCTGGATGAGGCTGGCAATCTGCTGTTCGTGCGTCAGTACCGTCATGCTACGGGGGGAAAACTGCTCGAATTGCCCGCCGGCACACGCGACGGCGATGAACCGTTCGAAGAGTGCGCTGCGCGTGAAATCCGCGAGGAGACGGGCATGGAGGCGGGCAAATTGCAAAAAGTGGGCGAATTCTATCTGGCACCGGGCTATTCGACGGAGTTTATGGTTGTGTACCTGGCTACCGAGTTGAAACACAATCCGCTCGAGGCCGATGATGATGAATTTCTGGAGGTGGAAAAGATGCCGGTGGCTGAGGCAATCCGCAGGGCGGAACGAGGCGAGATTCCCGATGCCAAATCGCTGGCAGCACTGTTCATGGCGCTGCCGTATCTGAGGCAAGGTGAACGATGATAGAGATTTTTTTGATTGTCTCTGTGGCCGTAATCTCAGAGGTGAAAAGCGGGCGGCGCCACACCATACCAGAGAGGCAAATTTTCAATCCCACCATTCTTATCCGAAATATGACAACAGGCACAAGGATTTAAGCCATTCATAACTAACACGCTTTAGCCGGCGGGGGATACACTTATTTGAATGTAAATTACCGGGCAGTTCAGCCCGTCCCAAAGGAGTACGCATGAAAAAGACTACCATTATGATGGACGGCAATGAAGCCACCGCATCGGTGGCACATCGCCTCAACGAAGTCATTGCCATTTATCCCATTACCCCTTCCTCCGCCATGGGCGAATTTGCAGACGAATGGTCTGCCAAGGGCAAAAAGAATTTATGGGGAACCGTGCCTCTGGTGATCGAAATGCAATCGGAGGGCGGCGCGGCGGGAGCCGTGCATGGCGCTCTGCAAACCGGGGCGCTGACCACTACGTTCACGGCTTCGCAAGGTTTGCTGTTGATGATTCCGAATATGTACAAGATCGCCGGCGAACTGACCAGCACGGTCTTTCATGTGGCAGCGCGTTCGATTGCGGCGCAAGCCCTTTCGATCTTCGGCGACCATCAGGATGTGATGGCGGTGCGGCAAACCGGCTGGGCGCTGTTTTCGAGCGGTTCCGTGCAGGAAACGCACGACTTTGCCGCCATTGCCCAAATGGCAACCCTCAAAGCCCGTGTCCCCTTCCTGCACTTCTTCGACGGCTTCCGCACCTCTCACGAGATAAACAAGGTGTATCTGCTTTCGGACGAAGAACTGCGCCTCCTCCTGGACGAAAACCTGATTCGCGCCCATCGAGAGCGCGCCCTCAACCCCAACCACCCCGTACTGCGCGGCACCGCCCAAAATCCGGATGTGTACTTCCAGGCGCGTGAGACGGTAAATCCATTTTATGCAGCGACCCCCGGCATTACACAAGAAGCCATGGACAAATTTGCCCAGGTGACGGGGCGACAGTATCACCTGTTCGATTACGCCGGTCACCCCGAAGCGGAACGGGTAGTCGTGATTATGGGGTCTGGCGGCGAAACGGCGGAAGCGACCGTGCGTTATCTGGCTGGACGCGGCGAGAAAGTTGGAGCGATCCGTGTGCGGCTGTATCGCCCGTTTTCCATTGAACATTTCATCAAAGCGCTGCCGCAGACAGTTCAGTCCATTGCAGTGTTTGACCGCACAAAAGAGCCCGGCGCGCTGGGCGAACCGTTGTATCAGGATATATTGAATGCGCTGGTCGAAAGCGGGCGCACCAATATCCGGGTGATTGGCGGGAGATATGGGTTATCTTCCAAAGAATTCACGCCCGCCATGCTCAAAGCCGCGCTGGACGAGCTGACCAAGCCCGAACCCAAGAACCATTTCACGATTGGCATCTACGACGATGTCAGCCATACCAGCCTGGAATACGACCCATCCTTTTCAATCGAGGACGAAGAGACCATCCGCTGCGTGTTTTTCGGTCTCGGTTCGGATGGAACGGTGGGCGCTAACAAGAATTCGATCAAGATCATCGGCGAAGAGACCGATAACTTCGCCCAGGGCTATTTTGTGTACGATTCGAAGAAATCGGGGACGATGACGACCTCGCATTTGCGGTTCGGTCCCAAGCCGATTCAAGCGCCGTATGTCATCGAAACCAATCAGGCAAACTTCGTGGCGTGTCATCAGTTCTCGTTCCTCGAGCGGTTCGACATGCTGAAGTATGCGCGGGAGGGCGCTGTCTTTTTGCTCAACAGCCTGTATGGGCCGGACGAGGTCTGGGATCACCTGCCAGCCGAGGTGCAGCAGGATATCATTCAGAAGAAACTCAAGTTCTACGTCATCAACGGCTACGAGGTTGCGGAAAAGACCGGGATGGGCGGGCGGATGAACACCATCATGCAAACCGCCTTCTTTGCCATCAGCGGCGTGCTGCCGCGCGAGGCAGCCATTGCCGAAATCAAACACGCTATCGAAAAGACGTATGGAAAGCGCGGCGAAGCGGTGGTGAAGAAAAACTTCGAGGCGGTGGACCGCACGCTCGATTATCTTTATGAGGTCAAGGTTCCGGCGGAGGTAACGTCGAAGATCAGGCGCCGGCCCCCCGTCCCGGCCGAAGCGCCGGAGTTCGTCCGCAATGTGTTGGGTGAGATGATCAGTTTCAACGGCGATCGTATCCCCGTCTCGGCGCTGCCGGTGGATGGAACGTTCCCCACCGCCACCACCCAGTGGGAAAAGCGCAACATTGCGCTGGAAATTCCGGTGTGGGAACCGGATTTGTGCATCCAGTGCGGCAAGTGTGTGATGGTCTGCCCGCATGCGGTCATCCGCCACAAGGTGTACGATGAAAAACTGCTGGCAGATGCGCCGGAGACCTTCAAGCATAGCGTATCCAAATTCAAGGAGTTTTCGCCGGGCTATGCCTACACGGTGCAGGTGGCGCCGGAGGATTGCACGGGTTGTACGCTGTGTGTGGAAGCCTGCCCGGTGAAGGACAAGTCGCAGGCGGGGCGCAAGGCGATCAACATGGCGCCTCAACCGCCGCTGCGCGAGCCGGAAGCGCGGAACTGGGAGTTTTTCCTCAAAATTCCCGATTTGGACCGCAAGTTGATCAACCCCTCAACGATCAAGAATTCGCAATTGCTGCGTCCGCTGTTCGAGTTTAGCGGCGCGTGCGCAGGGTGCGGTGAAACGCCGTATGTGAAACTGGTCTCGCAGTTGTTTGGCGACCGTGCAGTGATTGCGAATGCAACCGGTTGTTCTTCCATCTATGGCGGTAACCTCCCCACTACGCCCTGGGCGGTGGATAGCAAGGGGCGCGGTCCGGCGTGGTCGAACTCGCTGTTCGAAGATAACGCGGAGTTCGGCCTGGGTATGCGGCTGACCATAGACAAACAAACCGAATATGCCCGTGAACTGCTGCCGCTGTTCGAAAAGGAACTGGGCAAAGAGTTGGTGGAGGCGCTTCTGAACGCCGACCAATCCAGCGAAGCGGGCATCGAGGCGCAGCGCGAGCGGGTTGCCGAACTTAAGGAAAAACTCGGCAAGGTGGATGATCCGCGTGCGAGGGACCTGGTCAGCGTGGCGGATAACCTGGTGAAAAAGTCGGTGTGGATCATCGGCGGCGACGGCTGGGCGTATGACATCGGCTATGGCGGTTTGGATCACGTGCTGGCAAGCGGCCGCAACGTCAATATTCTGGTGCTGGATACAGAGGTGTATTCGAACACCGGCGGTCAGGCAAGTAAAGCCACGCCGCGGGCGGCGGTTGCCAAGTTTGCCATGAGCGGCAAAGGAATGCCCAAGAAAGACCTCGGTTTGATTGCCATGTCTTACGGGTATGTATATGTGGCGCGGGTTGCCATGGGCGCTAACGATCAGCAAACGCTGCGCGCCTTCCTCGAAGCCGAAGCCTACGAGGGTCCATCGCTGATTATCGCCTACAGTCACTGCATTGCGCACGGATACGATATGGCAAAGGGGCTCGAGCAGCAAAAACTGGCGGTGCAGTCGGGTTACTGGCCCATGTACCGTTACGACCCGCGCCTTGCCGCACAGGGGCAAAATCCGCTGGTCATCGAATCCAAAGAGCCGAGCATTCCTCTCTCGCAATATGCCTATAACGAGACCCGCTACCGCATGCTCGCTCAATTGGACGAAAACCGCGCCGAGGAACTAATGCGCCAGGCACAGGAAGACGCCAAATCGCGCTGGAGGCTGTATCAGCAGATGGCTTCCATGCACTACAACGGAGACAAAAAGGAGTAGGAGATGACGGCTCTTTCCACGACCTATCTTGGTTTAAACCTCAAAAACCCGCTCGTCGCCTCAGCCTCTCCCCTCTCGAAAAAGATAGACACGGCAAAGCGGCTGGAAGAGGCGGGAATTGCGGCACTCGTGATGTATTCGCTCTTTGAGGAGCAGATCATTCACGAAAGCCTGGAACTCGATCACTACCTGAACCGCGGCAGCGAATCGTTTGCCGAGGCGCTCTCCTACCTGCCGGATGGAGGGTTATATGGCATCAGCCCCGAAAAATACCTCAATCACGTGGCCGGACTGAAGAAAGCATTGTCCATTCCGGTCATTGGGAGTTTGAACGGAGTTTCAAAGGGAGGCTGGACGAATTACGCCCGCCGTATCGAGGAGGCTGGAGCCGACGCGCTCGAACTGAATCTGTATTTCATCCCTACCGATTTGAATTTGACCTCCAGCGACATCGAAAATATGCAGGTGGAACTGGTGGCGGAGGTAAAATCTGCCATCCGCATTCCCCTGGCTGTGAAACTCAGTCCGTTTGTGACAGCCCTGCCTAACTTTGCCAAACGGCTGGTGGAGGCAGGAGCCGATGGACTGGTGCTGTTCAATCGCTTCTATCAACCCGATTTCGACCTGGATGAGTTGGCAATTCGTCACAGCCTCGATTTGAGCACTTCGGCAGAATTGCGCCTGCCCCTACGCTGGATTTCAATCCTGCATGGGAAGGTCAAGGCAGATTTCGCTTTGACCAGCGGCGTCCATACCTGCCAGGATGTGCTGAAAGCCATGATGGCGGGCGCCAAGGTGGCGATGATGGCGTCGAATCTGCTTCACAATGGCGTTCAGGTTGTCGGTTCGCTGTTGAACGAACTGCAAGCATGGTTGCAGGAACGGGAATATCAATCCATCCGCCAGATGCAGGGAAGTTTGAGTCAGAAGTCAGTTAGGGAACCGGCGGCATTCGAGCGCGCCAATTATATGAAGGTATTGGGATCGTACAGAGATTTGCCGTAAGCAAGGCAGTTAAACAAGAAAAAGGCTCTCGAGGAATCGGGAGCCTTTTCGATTTCGGGATATGGCAATTATTCGGCAGGAGCGGGGGTGGTTTTGCGCTGGCGGAAAGTAATGCGCGCGCGGGTCAGATCGTAGGGAGACATTTCCATTGTCACACGATCGCCCAACAAAATACGAATATAGTGCTTGCGCATTTTGCCGGAAAGATACGCCAGCACTTCATGCCCGTTATCAAGGCGGACACGGAACTGCGTGCCGGGCAGCGCTTCCACCACTATACCTTCTGCTCGAATTTTTTCTTCCTCTTTTGCCATATAACCTCTTTTACTTACCTGGTTTATTCACCTTCTTTGGTGAATGCGCGCCGCTTGATGCGGCGGATCGCTTTCTTCTTTTCCATGCGGCGCTGTTCGCTTTTAGAGACGAACCAGCGTTTGCGACGGACAGTGCTCAAAACACCGCTTTTGACGACTTTCTTGCGAAAGCGTTTGAGCAGGGAATCCTGGGATTCGCCGTTGCGCAGGTTTACAGATGCCAAAACAAGTCACCTCCTTTCCGCATGGAAATTGCCAAAAAATCGGCCGAATGAAATTTTCGGCCGAGGGAATAATGCAAGCCAGTCGAAACGTCAGCATGATCTTCAGATCAAAAGTACGCTTCACTCCTTTAGGTTCGTGAACGGGACAACCCCGCCCCTCAGCCAAGACGATGAACATTATAACACGATTAATACACACAAGAAAAGTGTGCGGGATAGTTAAAGAAAAAGTCCCCTGGCAATGACCTACTCTCCCAGGAGGTCGCCCTCCAAGTACCATCGGCGCTGACGGGCTTAACTTCCGGGTTCGGGATGTTACCGGGTGTGACCCCGCCGCTCCAATCACCAAGAGACTTATTCACAAAGGTAGTCTGAACAGCAACTGACAGAATTGCGGAAGAGTAATAAGTTCTCCGCACCACGGGATTCAGCCCTCGACCATTAGTACAACTTAGCTAAACGCCTTTAGATATACGCGCTTACACTTGTTGCCTATATAGCAGGTGGTCTACCTGCGGTCTTACTCCATTAACTGGAACACAGGGATCTAATCTTGAGGCGAGTTTCCCACTTAGATGCTTTCAGCGGTTATCTCTGCCCGACGTAGCTACCCAGCAATGCCGCTGGCGCGAC
Organism: Anaerolineae bacterium; assembly: GCA_037440905.1. Lineage (GTDB taxonomy): Bacteria > Chloroflexota > Anaerolineae > Anaerolineales > Villigracilaceae > Defluviilinea. The sequence goes on from JBBITE010000069.1 coordinate 12,885, forward strand.
AACTGGCACACCAGAGGTCGGTCCACTCCGGTCCTCTCGTACTAGGAGCAGCTCCTCTCAAATCCCTTACGCCCA
>JBBITE010000070.1:0-12953 GCA_037440905.1 Anaerolineae bacterium
CGCGCCGCGCGAGGAGGGCAGCCCCAGCGCCACGTTTTCCGCCACGCTCATGGTTTGCACCAGCATAAAATGCTGATGAATCATGCCAATGCCCAGGCGAATGGAGTCTGTGGGTGAGGCAATGTGAACCGTCCTGCCATTGAGCAGAATCTCCCCCTCGTCCGGGCGGTACAACCCGTACAAAATTTTCATCAGCGTGCTTTTGCCGGCGCCGTTTTCCCCCAGCAGGGCATGGACTTCGCCAGCCTGCACATCGAAATCCACGTGATCGTTGGCAAGCACGCCCGGAAACCGTTTGGTAATGCCGCGCATCTCCAGGCTGTCAATGCGGGGCTGGCCGGAAGGGAGACTGTTCGCTGTGGTCATCACGCCGTCCTTAAGACTTCGGAAGTCTTTTCAGACTTCCGAAGTCCGCAGATGCATGTTGCAAGTTACGGCAGGGTAATCTTGATGCTTCCGTCAATAATGCCCTGAATGGTCTTATCAGCCAGGGCTTTGGCGTTGGCATCCAGCGGATAATCGGGATTGTATTCGATCACCTCGCCGCCGTTCTTGAGGTTGGCAGTAAAAGACTTACCGCCCAGCGTTCCGCTCTGGATGAGTGAAATCATCTCGCGCAGAACGACTTCCCAGTGATAGACCTGGCTGGCGACCACAATCTCCGGCGCCAGCGAAGACTGGTTGGACTGCGTGCCAAACCACAAGACATTGGCTTCCTTGGCTTTGCCGATGGCCCCCACCACCATTTGAGCGGTGCCGGTCATCGCATCGGCGCCGGCGGCGATGTGCGTCGTGGCGGCTTCAGAGGCAAGCGCCACATCCGAGAAAGAACCGATGTAGTTCACATTCACCTGCACGCTCGGGTCGGTGGCAGCCACGCCCGCCTTGAAACCATCCACATACAATTTGGCATCGCCCGTTTCAATCGGACCAACCACACCGATCACCTTGCTCTTTGTGAGGGTCGCCGCCAGCACGCCGTTGACATAACCGCCCTCGTGGGAGGCGGCTTCATAGGCGAAGATATTCGGCTGACCAAAGGTATCCACCGTGGTGCCCCACGCGAAACTGGTATTCGGAAAGTCCGGCGCAATCTCCTGCAACGACGAACCATATTGCGAGCCGTGCGCAATCACCAGGTCATAGCCCTGCGTGGCATAGTCACGGATGGCTGCGGCGGCGTCATCCACCACAAACATACCGTCGGAATAGACGAACTCGAACTTCTCCGGTCCGCCCATTTCCGTCTGAATCCGCACCAGCGCATCATACATGCTCTGGCTGAAAGCCAGGTCATTGATGGCGCTCGGCATCACCACCGCCACGCGGAACTTCTCGGCCGGGGCGGGTTCCTGCGCCTGTGTGCCGCAGGCGCTCAACAACAACGAGAGGATCATCAGCACACTGACAAACCAGACTGACTTTTTCATCTTCTTCTCCTTGCTATGGATTTGAACGGGTCTTTCCAACGGGACAGTTGATTCTGTTTCGAGGCGTTTTATTCAACCGCCGAGCCACCTCCTCTCCTCAATCAGTTCTCCCTTTCAAAGGGTTTCGTCAAAGCCGACGGCGCCCGCACGCGCGACACCGTAGCCACCAGCACCAGGATCGTCAACACATAAGGCATCATCACGGCAATATCGGAGGGGATGGGAATGTTCTTCACCTGCATCCACAACTGGAGCGAGTTCACCATGCTGAACAACAACGCCCCGCCCAGCACCCCCGCCGGCCGCCACGCCCCAAAATAGACCAGTGCCACTGCAATAAATCCCGAGCCGCTGGTCATGTTCTGTTGAAAGACATTCAGCAGGGCAATCGAAAGCGAAGCGCCCGCAATGCCAGAGAGAGTTCCCCCCAGGATGATGGTGAAATAGCGGATACGCGCCACATTCACCCCCAGCGAATCGGCTGCATCGGGGTTTTCGCCCACCGAGCGGATCTTCAACCCCAGCGTGGTCTTGTTCAACACAAACCAAGCCAGAGGGACGAGCAGGTATGCGCCATATACCAGGATGTTCTGACTAAAAAAAATCTCGCCGATACCCGGCAAATCGCTCAAAACGGGGATGTAAATCTTGGGAAAGCCCTGCACCGTTTCCACTGTTCCCATCAGGCGCTGAAAGAGTAAATCGCTCATCCCCAGCCCAAAAAGATAAAACCCAATGCCGCTGATGCCCTGCTGCGCCTGCAAATTGACGGTCACATATGCCATCGCCAGCCCCATGAACGCACCGACCAGCATGGCGGTCAGTAAGCCAAGCCATAAATTTCCGCTTTGCAGCGCAACGTAGAAGGCGGCAAACGCCCCCAACAGCATTTGACCCTCCACACCCAGGTTGAGCACCCCGCTCTTTTGACTGAAGGTTTCGCCAATGGCAGCATAGAGGTAGGGGGTTGCCAGGCGGATGCCCGAAGCAAGAATTCCAATCAACACTGTGACTGAAAAAAGGTCCGAGATCATGCGCCAGCCTCCGCTTCGCCGGTTTTCTCATGCAGCGGTTCTTCCTCTTCGTAATCGGCGGCAGCCAGCCTTTGTCTCTGCCGCCTGCGTCTCCAAATTTCACTGCTGACCACAAAGACCACCACCAACCCGTTCAGCGCAATGACCAGCGCCGAAGGCACCTGCACCATCCTTTGCATTTTGTTCGCCCCCACCAACAGCGCGCCAAACAGAATCGAGGCGGGGATGGACCAAAGCGGATGCAACTGCCCGAAGAGAGCCGCCACAATGCCGTTAAAGCCGGCACTGCCGGTGAACCCTGAGGCAGAACCATCCGTAATCATGCGATAGTTCACGCCATAGACCTGGATTGCCCCCGCCAGCCCGGCAAACGCCCCGCTGAGCAAAAGCGCCAGCACCATATACCGTTGAACTCTGATGCCGGCATACCGTGCAGCATGGGCGTTCTGCCCCACCGCACGGATGCGGTATCCCAGCGTAGTGCGCCATAACAGGATGTAAACGAGCACCGCCAAAACCACCGCGAGAAGCGCTCCCAAGTGCAGGCGGGTCGGCACCAGACGCGGCAGGCGGAAGATATCCAGCAGGGGCGCGGTTTGGGGGATCTTCGAGGCAACTTCAGCCTGTGCGGGGTCAATCATCGGTCCGCGCAGAAGAAAGTTCATCAACTGCACGGCAATGGCATTCATCATGACGGTACTGAGAATTTCGTTTACGTTGAAATATGCCTTGAGAACCCCCGGAAGGCCACCCCACAACGCTCCCCCCAAAAAACCTGCCAGCATCGCAAGGCTCATCACCAGCCCGCCGGGCAGGCTGGTCAATGTCAGCCCCACCCATGTTGCTAGGATCGCCCCCACAATCATCTGCCCTTCGCCGCCGATATTGATCACGTCCCCGCGAAAGGCAATGCAAATTCCCAGGGCAACCAGAAGCAGCGGTGTGGCTTTTACCAGCGTTTCGGCAATCGCGTTGGAACTTCCAAAAGCGCCGTCCCACAGGGCGTAATATGCCTCAAGAGGGTTGACGCCGAGAAAAATCAGCATCACAGCCCCAATCACCAACGCGGCAAGTGTCGCAAACACCGGCAGCAGCGAATCCACAAGACGGGCAAGCCACTCGCTCTGGGATCTTTTTTTTACGGCGGGCATAAGCCTCCAGTTTTTTTCAGTATACAGAAAGCCGCTTCAGGTATGAGACATTTTGTAATTTTTCTCTTGTGATGATTATCCTAACTTGATGTAGTTTCCATCCGAAAATTGTATTTTTCCTACTGGTGTCAATCCCTCTCGAACGGCACACCCAGCGCAGCCGGCGGCGAGGTGCGCATGGCGCGCAGCAGTTTGGCAAAGATGCGGCGGGCAGATTCCGGCATGGCAGCCAGGGCTCGCTCCACCCATTCGGCGTTGCCAATGTTGACGAAGAGCAGGGTCAGTATCATCAACGGGAAGGGCGCCACTTGCAACACTTGCGACGGCACCTGAGTCAACACCGGCTGAAGAACCAGCCCCAGCCATTGCAGCAGCGCAAAGAGATAAGCGCCGAACGCGCCGCGCAGCGGATTCCACCCGCCAAAGATGGTGATGGAAAGCGCGATCCAGCCGAAACCATCCAAGCCGGAGATGGTTCCCATCCAACCTGCACGCGTTGCCAGCGAAAAAGCAGGACCAGCCAGGCCGATCAATGCGCCGCCAACAACGGTATAGACGTAACGCATCAGGTTCACATTGGCGCCGCGCACGTATGCCGCGGCGGGTTTCTCGCCGATGCCCTGCAGCATCAGGCCGGGGCGGGTGCGGAAAATCCATGCCCAGGCAAGGAAAATCGCAGCAAAACTGATGTAGGTGATGACATCGTGCTGAAAGAACAGCCGTCCCACCACGGGCAATTCGCTCAACAGCGGAATTGGCACCGCCTGCAAGCGCGGACCCGGCACGCCCATGTACGGATTACCGAGAAAGTAGGAAAGGTCGCGGCAGGTGAGCGCCAGCACAAATCCCACCGCCACCTGCGATTGCTGCAATGTGATGCCGGCAAACGCCACAATCAACGCCACCAGCGCGCCAATGAGCATGCCAGCCAGAAAGCCGAGCAGGATGCTGTTCGTGTTGTACGCCACGGCAAACCCGCCCATCGCGGCAAGTAAAATCGTGCCGTTCATCGAAAGATTGATCACCCCCGCGCGTTCGGAAAGGGTTTCGCCAATCACTGCAAAGATGAGGGGCGAGGCAGAGGCAAGCACGCCCGCCAAACCGATGAGGAGGGTTTCCTGGGTCATGACGATACCCTCCTTCCAAACTTTTGACGAATCCCCGCCGCCAGCAGGACGAATAACACCAGCACTCCCTGCAACACGCCGGAAAGCGACGAATCAAGTTTCATAAGAATAGGAAGTTGAATACTGCCGATATTGAGCGCCGCAAAAAACAGCGCCACCGGCACGGCCCACACTGCCTGATAATTGATGAGCATCGCAACCATCAACCCGAGGTAGCCGTAGCCGCTGGAGATTGAAGGAATCAGACGGTGATAGACCGCTGCCACCTGCATCGCGCCCGCCGCCCCCGCCAGCGCACCGCAAATGAGAAAGGAATACATGGAATACTGCCAGGTGGGAATACCCAGCAAATACGCCGCGCGGAAGTTCCGCCCCACGGCTTTCAGGCGCAGCCCAAAGTACGTTCCTTGCAGCAGAAAATAGACGATGACAATGCCAATCAGCGCCAGCGCCAGCGCCCAGGGGCTGATGCGTAGATTGGTGAGCAGCGGCAGTGAAAATTCGTCCGGAAAGGGTACCGTTCCGCTCATGGAGGCAACGCCCGGCCGCTTCCACGGACCGAAGATGAGATAAATGGTAAGGGCGGTCGCCACAAAGTTCAGCCCCAGCCCGCCAAAGATTTCATTTACACCGCCGAACACCTTGAGCACACCTGCCAGCGCCGCCCACAGCGCCCCGCCGATGATTCCGCCCAGGATGGCGAGCAGGATGACGAATGCCGGAGGCAGGCTGCTGTCCAGAAAGATGCGGTAGACCCAGGTGGTGGCAATCGCGCCCAGCACTACCTGCCCTTCCACGCCAATATTCCACAGCCCGGCGGCAAAGGTCACCAGCAGCCCCGCCGTCACCAGCAGCAGCGGCACAAAAGCCACCAGCACTTCGGCAAATTTGCGCATCGAGCCAAAGGAGCCAGCAAAGATGCTGCGAAACGCCTCGGCCGGCGAGGCGCCCACTGCCACGAGAATCAACGAAACCACGCCAAAAGAAAGCGCCAGCGCCGCAAGTTGATAGAGGAGACCTCCCACACGCCCTTTAAGCATACGTCTCTCCCATTTCTTCCCAGCCCTTTCCGCCAATGAGTTGACCCAGCATCTCCACGCTCGTCTTGCCCGCATCGAGCGGACGAGAGACCCGTCCGCTGAAAAAGACCAGCACACGGTCACTGTATTGCAAAACTTCCTCCAGATCGGAGGAGATAAAAATGATGGCGCTTTTCAAAAGACAGCGTTCTTTGAGTTTATTCCAGATGTAAATCACCGATTCAATATCCAGCCCGCGCGTAGGATGTTCGAGCAGAATCAACGAAAGCGGCGTTTGCAGCAGCGCCAGTTCGGCGCGCTGTTGATTGCCGCCCGAAAGCGCCTCCACCGGCGTAAGCGGCGTGCCGCGAATGTTGAAGGCTTTGATACGTTCTTCCGAAAGCCGCAGCCCGGCTTCGCGGTCAATGAACAAGCCGCGCGGTTCTTCTGCCAGGACGAAGTGATCGGTGAGGCTCAAGCCGGGGATCAAGCCTTCCTCGAGACGCGCTGCGGGAAGAAAGTTCACCCCCGCACGTTTGAAGACGTGATAAGACTTGCCGGTCAAATCCCGACCGTTGAGCAGGATTCGGCCGCCGACGGGCCTTACCAACCCGGCACAGGCGCGGATGAACAAGTCCTGCCCGGAGCCTTCCATGCCAGCCAGCCCGATGATTTCGCCGGCATGTACCTCGAGGTTGACGTTGCGTATTTTCAGCCGCACATCTTCGAGCGAGAGGTTTTGCAGCGAAAGCACCACTTCCTGCTGGCAGGCGCTCTGCCGTTCGCCGAGGGTCACTTCTTTGCCGAACATCATTTCCACCAGATTGGAGGTAACGTAGGGCGGCGCCGTTTCGCCCACCAGTTCGCCGGCGCGCAGCACGGCAACCTTGTCACACAGATGTTCCACATCCTCAAGTTTGTGCGAGACGAAGATAATCGTCATGCCTTGTGCGGCAAGTTTCTTCAGGGTGGCGAATAATTTCGTCTTTTGCGAGGCGCTGATGCCGGTGGTCGGTTCGTCGAGGATGAGGACGCGGGCGCCCAGCCACAGCAGGCGAATGATTTCCAACTGCTGGCGTTCGCCCACGGTGAGGGCATCCACGTAACTGTCGGGGTTGAGGGAAAAGTCGAATTGTTCGGCGAGCCGCCTGAAGTCCTGGGCGGCTGCGGCGCGGTTGGGGAAGAGGCCGCCCGCTTGCCCCAGCAGGAAGTTATCCAGCACGCGCATGGGAGGAAAGTCAAGCGGGTCCTGATGCAGCATGCCAATGCCGACGTGAATCGCATCGGCGGGAGAGTGAATGACAACGGCTTTGCCATCGAGCAGAATTTCACCGCCGGGGTCTGCCTGAATGAAGCCTGAAAGGATCTTCATCAGCGTACTTTTGCCGGCGCCGTTTTCTCCCAAAATTCCCTGAATGGTGCCGGCAGGGATGGACAGATTGATGCCCTTGTTTGCATGGACCTTGCCAAAATGTTTGTGGATGTGTTTCAGTTCAACATTCATGTGGACTCGTGCTGCCGTGCGGGCAGGTAACGAAAGGGGCGCAGAAGAGTCTGCGCCCCTCGGTGGATGATTGTGACGTTATTGGGAGGCGCTCAAGCCTTCCATGCCTTCGAGCAGCTGCGGCAGGTACCAGACCTGCTGGTCGGTGGCAACTTCACCTTCGGCGAGGTAGGGAGTGCCATCCTGCAGGTTGAGCGGACCCGTCCACAGATTCAGCCCGCCAGCCAGTTCAGCGATGAACGCATCCACGGCGGCGGAGGCTTCGGCGCTCAGCGCTTTGCCCTTGACGAAGCCGATCATGGATGTGTCGTGATTGTTGATGTCTGCCCAATCGGGACCAGACCAGACGAATTGCGATTGCCAGGTGCCATCCTGTGCGGATTTGATGGCTTTGACGTAATCGGGACCCCAGTTGAAGTATGGCACGCCAAGACAGACATCCGGCGCGGCTTCGCAGGCGGCGGCGTAATCGTAGGCAATGCCAAAGGAGGGCTTGCCTTCCGCGGTCTGCTTTTGGGCTTCAGCCAGGTTGACAGGATTGTCAATGCCGGAGATGACGACATCGTAACCGGTGGTGTAGAAGTCATTGGAGACCTGCACCGGGTCGGTGGTGACGCCGGGGATGTGGAACCAGAAACCAATCCAGGTTACTTTGAATTGCAGGTCAGCGGGGTCTTTGCCAGCCTTTTCCCAGCAGTGTTTGGCGCCGAGGTAGGCGGAGGCGGCAAGGCGGCGGGTCTCGTCATTGATCAGCGGACCAAGATAGCCGATTTTGCCGCTTTGGGTTGTCAGCGCGGCGGCGCAGCCGGCAATCATCTTGCCGTATTCCATGCGTCCCATGATGTTGGTGAGGTTGGGGATTTCTTCGTATGCCTTGCCGTCTTTCCAGACCTGATCGCCGGAAGCCATAATCACCTTGATATCGGGGTGTTTCTTGGCGAAGGCGGTGGAGGCATCTTTCATGTCGTCGGAATTGAAGATGATCAGTTTCGCGCCCTGGGCAACCAGTTCCTCGGCGAGTTGATCGGGGGTAGTTCCCTGGCGGTCGGCAGGGTTGACTTTATCGAGGTAGATCATCTTGGCGCCGAGTTTTTCTTCCACATACAACCCGGCTTCGTAGTGCGCCTGGCTCCAGCCGTTGTCGTTATACGGACCCACCAGGAGCATGCCAAAGGTGAACGGTTCCGCAGGTTGCGGCACGGCAGGCTCTTCCGTCGGCGCGGGCGCCTGCGTAGCGGCTGGCTGACAGGCAGCCAGCACAAGCGACAGCACAGTCAACAGCATTGCAAAGTGCAAAAGTGATTTACGCATTTCGACTCCTCTTTTGTGAATTTGGTGATGATCAGACAGCACAAGCGGTAAGGTGATTTTCTTTTCTGCTTAGCCTCCTTTCATTCACAACGAACTGCGGATTTGTCTGCGTACAGGTCGGATGGTATCACAAAATGCGGGAACAGCGCTATTCTAGAACAAACCCGCTATTCAAACAAGTACATTGCTCACAGGCTGCAGGCGAATCTGCTCTGAATCTGTTCCAGCGCTGCGCTTCGCTGCGAACTTTCATCCGTCTCTGCCTGAATGCGCGCCCACAAGCGGCAGAGCGCTCTGCCCATTCCTTGCGGCGCGGCGTCATACACGCCCTGCGACAGTTCCAGCGCGCGCTCCCACTGCCCGGCATGGGCATAGACTTCGATGAATAAGAGCTGTTCCGCCGGCTCATAGGGATGCCCATCAAAGGACATGGCGCGCTCGGTGAACTGCAGCGCTTCATCCCAAAATTGCTGCTGACGCGCCAGGTCAGCCTTTTGGTAATAATAGCAGAAATCTTGTTCGGGCTCCGGCCCATAAACGGCGGGGATGGCGGCCTCCGTTTGCGGGAGGATCAAGCGCGGATCGGTGAGGCGCGCGGCGTAACGCATCAGGCTGCCTTCGGGCAGCAGGTGATTGGCACGCTCGATCTCGGGGTCCAAAAGGCGCAGGCAGCCCGGCGGAGCGTAGTAGAACGCCAAGGTTTGCGAGGTGTTCCCGTGAAATTCACCCGCCAGGTAATCGTAGTAAACCAGCAGGCCGGGGGTGATATCGGGCAGGGCGTTTTTGAAGCGCGTGGTGGGATAGAAGAGAACATACGGAATGCGGTCGCTGCGATTATCCGGCGCGTAGATCCAGTTCAACGCCGCGCTCAACGAGTTATCGGCGTAATAATCGAGCGCGCCCTCGTTCATCAGAATCAGCGTGTTCGGTTCGATGGACGGCGCGCGCCAGGTCATTTGCCAGAATAAGTTTTTTTGGGTCTGCCAGTCTTGCAGGTATTCATGAGAGGTGAGGTATTGTTTTCCCGCCGCCATGCCCACCAGCGCAACCAATATCACTAGGCGCATCTTTTGCCAGGGGAGCAGGGAGATGAGCCCAGCCAGGATCAGCGCTGCGCCCAGCATGAACGGCAGCGTAAAGCGGCTGGCGGGCCAGTTCAGCGAGGGAGAAAAATCAATCATCCAAAAGGGAGCGCCCGCCAGCAAAGCCGCCAGCCCGCCCAAGCCAATCATCCATAGTCCATCGGACAGGTCGTGGCGGAGGGTGTTTCGCTGCGGGGGCGACAAGAGCAGGAACCCCGCCAGGGTAATCATCACCACCGCAGCCACAACGAGATAATACGAAGGCAGCAATGCTGCGGCATGTGCCAGCCGCGGCGGTTCGAAGATTTTCAGCCAGGCATCGCGCAGGGCGAGTTCGAGGGTCTTTGTAACGGTGTGCGCCAGCGCAAGCGAGGTTTCGAGCGGCGCCGCTTTCAAGCGCTCTGTCAGACCAATGCCATATACCTGATTGTTGAAAACAAACAAACGCGAGAAAACTGCCAGCGTGAAAAGAGCCAGATAGGGCGCCCCCAGGCTGAGGGTCCGTTTGAAGCGTTGGGAGAGGGAAAGCGCATCGCCGCGCAAAGCGGTCAGAATGAATCCCACGCGCGCCAGTTCCAGCACGTAAAAGTATTCCATCATCCACAGGTTGAGGGCAGAGAAGAACAGCCCGGCGGCTGTCCACGCGCGGTAACGGTGCGGCTGTTCGATGGCAAAGAGCATGCACAATAACGAAAACAGAAAGAAAGCCAACACGATGTAAAAATGGCTGTACAGATATGCCGCCCAATGCTGGTTGAAGCCGGGGTAAATCAGAAACAACAGGCTCACGCTCAGCGCCAGCCTGTCTTGTCCTTTCCACAGTTTTGCAACCAGGAGATACACCAACAGGGCATCCAGCCAGCGCCAAAGGAGTGCGAAGACCTGCCAGTAAGCAGGCACCTGCGGGATGAGCCGCGTGGTGAGTTGATGCAGCAAGCCCCACACCGGGCGGTTGGTGGAGAAGTAGCGCGTGAGCGCTTCGGGACCGAGGGTGTAGCGAATCCAGGTGATGGGCAGGTCGTCCCAGTAAAAACCGAGGCGCAGGCTGAGCAAGCCGTATGCCAGCACGGTGACGAGGAGCAATACCAGGGCAGGGAGGTATTTTTTCGAATGGATCATGGGATGGTGCATGCCAGCAGGTTCTGGATTTGGGCTAACGCCTCGCTTCGCTGCGATTGACTCAGCGCATCTTCTCCTGGACTTTGGGTGGTCTCTGCTTCGATGCGTTTCCACAAGCGGCAAAGCAGCGGTCCGACGTATTCCTTCGAGATGCGGTAACTGACGCGGGAGTATTCGAGCGCTTTGTCCCATTGTCCCACATGGGCATAGCCTTCGATGAAGACGAAGCGTTCGAGGGGGTCGTTGGGGTAATCATCCAGTTGGAAGGCAATATCGCCCAGGCGGGCCACTTCTGCCCAGTCTTTGACCTGACGGGCAAGGTCGGCTTTTTGGAAGTAGTAGCACCAGCCGTGTGGCGGTTCGGGGAAGTAGAGCGGGGGCATCTGCGCCTGCCCGTCAGGGATGATGCGATCAGGGTTGGATAAGGCAGAGGCTTCGCGCATCAAGCTTTCGGCGGGGATGAGGCGGTTGTAGGGGTCAAGGTCGGGTTCGAGCAGGCGCAGGCAAGCGGGAGGGTGATAGTAGAACGTAAGCGTGTCGGAAGTGCTGCCGTTGAAGGATGCGGCGAGGAAGTCGTAGCGGATGGGCAGACCAGGTTTGAGGTCCGTAAGCGAACCGCCGAGGCGGTTGACGGGATAAAGCAAGAGGTAGTCAACCTGGCGGTCGCGCGTCTGCGGGGCGTAAATCCAGTTGAGCGGCGCGATGAGGGAGTTGTCGGCGTTGAATTTCAACTCTTCGTTCATCAGCACCAGGGTGTTTGGCTGAATGCCGGGCGCGCGCCAGGTCATCTGCCAGAAGAGGTTCTTTTGCGACTCCCAATCGCGCAGGTAATCCACCGACCAGAGAAATTGCCTGCCGGCAGAGAGGGCGATGAACAGAACAGCAGCGGCATATTGGAGGCGCGCAGGGAACAGTTCCATCAAGCCCAGCAGGAAGAAGCAGGCGCCGAACATGAACGAGAGCAGGGCGCGGTTGGCGGGGAAACCGAGCGTGACGGGCAGGTTCGTCACCCAATAAGGGACTCCGCCCAGCAGCAGCATGAGCGCGCCAAGACCGAGCAGCCAGCGCGCTTCGTGCTGCTGGGGGGCTGCCTGCTCTCGATGAGCGCGTTGGGGCAGCAGGGTAAGCGCGCCGACTGCAAGTACCACTAGGACGTATAAAACGGTCGCGCGCAATCCGTTGACTTTTGGGTTGGGGAATTGGAATGCCAGCGTCCAGGCGCCGAAAGCCGCCGTCCACAGGCTGGAAAGCACGTGGCGAACGAGTTGTGCGAGGGTTTCGGCTGGCGCGCGCGCCACTTCCTCGGTCAGGCTGTAACCGAAGCCCGGATGAGTGTACACAAGCACACGATAGAGGATTGCCAGGATGATCACCACCAGGTAAGGCAGCCATGTTTTGAATACGCGGAGGAAGCGTTCACGGAGCGTCAGCGTCTCCTCACGGATGGACATCAGCAGGATAAAGGGGCGCATGAATTCGAGCAGGAAGAAGTACTCGAACATGACCAGATTCAAGGCTGAAAAGAACATGGCAGGGATGGTTTTTCGGCGCAGCATCAGCCGCCACGAAAGCAGCAAAAAGAACAGCACAATAAAGAAGTGCGAGTACACATAACTGACCCATTGCTGGTTGAAACCGGGATATAGCAAAACCAGCAATGCCAGCAGGAAAGCCAGGTCGCTGCGGCGCGGGAACAATTCTCTCAGAATGAGCCAGAAAACATACACCCCCCCCCAGCGCCAGAACATGCCAAAGAGCTGCCACAGCGCGGGATGCTGCGGCAGGACCAAGCCGCTGATTTGATACAGCCATGCCCAAACGGGACGGGAATCGGAGAAGTAGCGCGTGGTCGCTTCGGGACCTAACTGATAACGGATCCACGAAATTGGCTGGTCGTCCCAGTAGAACCCAAGCCGCCAAAAGGAAAGCCCATAGGCGAGGAAGGTCACCGCCAGCAGGATGAGGGGAACGGCAAACGGATGATTGGCAGCGGAGGAAATTCTCTTGAGAATGTTTTTCATGGATGGGCTATATCTTATCCTGAAATCCGATTTTTAGAATCAGGTCAGAAGCAATCTTCCGGACTGTACTTTCGCCAATTTTAGTGGATCACAAAAACCCTGCCCTCGACTTTGGCCTTTTGATAAAGGTAGTTGAAAAGAGGAAGCCTTCTGAG
>JBBITE010000071.1:0-12338 GCA_037440905.1 Anaerolineae bacterium
TAATCCATCACCACCAGGCCGTCTTCGCGGTGATATGTTGCCTTGACCGGGCAGACCTCCACACAGGGGGCGTTTTGACAATGCAGGCACGGACGGCTCAGGAAGAAGGTATGCCCGGCGGAGGTCTTTTCCTCCACGACGATATTCCACGGTTCCTCAGGATTGACATCATTGGTGGCGGTGCAGGCGCGCATGCAATACTCGCACCCGATGCACTGATCGAGGTTAATCACCATACCCCAGTGATACTGCCCCGTCTGCGCGCCATGACCGCTGTAGTTTTCCCCTTCCAACTGCCCCTGTTTCAACTGCCCAAACGGAGAGAGCGGTCCCGTCGTCAGAAGCGGAGCGGCAATGATCGAGCCAACGGCAGCGGCGGCAATTTTCAATACGTCGCCGCGCGTCAATTCGACAACTGCTTTCCTCCTAGTTTTCTTTTTCTGTGTCGTCATTTTCTTCGACCTCCACATACCGAATGCGCTGACTGACCACCCACGCCGAAACACCGCCAACTATCAAGCCGACAATTGCGCCCTGGATCAGCCCCGTATAAAGCCGCACGGTGTTTTGCGCCTCCAGGCTTTGAATGGTCTGTTCCTTCTCACTGACCAGTTTTTCCAATTCCTGGGCGCTGGGAGATTCGCCAATCTGCTGACCGGTAAGCGAAACGATGGTATCGCGGGTGTGAACCGTATCCTTGTGACAGCCAATGCAGGCTTCCGAACCGACCACAAAGGTATGCCCTGTAGCAAACAAGCCGCCGGTCATCGTCGTATTGGATGCGGCGGACATGTGGCAATCGTTGCAGGAAAGGCCGGAGTTGGCATGTGTGCCGTGTGTAAACGAGGAGCCGGTATCTTTATGGCAGTTGGTGCATAACTCGGTCACGGTGGCGGCGCGCGGCTCCTGCGAATGCGGGTTATGACATGCCTCGCAGTTCAAATTAATCTGCCCGTGGCGGCTGGCTCGCCACTCATCTGTGGTTGTCTTATGGCAGGTGGCGCACAGCGTGTAATCCGGGGTGATAGGCATGGGCTGTTCGGGATGCCCCGCCTGCATCGGTCCATGGCATGCCTCGCAGGCAACCCCTTGTTCTGAATAACGACCTGTGTTGGCGTCAAACCCGGTGGTATGACACTGCAAACAGGAGGGCGAAGAGCCCTGTTTCACCCAATCTTCCTGAAAGATAGGAGAGGAAAACGCCTGCGAATGAAGCGTGCCACTCCATTCCTTGTGAATCTCTTCATGGCAGGCAGCACACGTATTGGATGTGACATACTTCGTCCCTTCCTGCTGGGGAGGCGCCGCATCTTCAGCGGCAGAAGCCGGCTGCACCAAACTGAATACCGCCCCAATGGCAAAACACAACGCAAAGACCAGGAAAAACGTCACCCACACCGGTTTTCCGAGATGCTGTACGAACTTCTTCATTGATTGATTCTCCTATTCCGTGATTTCTGCATTCGAGAAAATCAAGATAAACACGGTTATATTTGTGAATTTTATCACAATGCCCTAAGTGTATTCTAATCTACCAGACAAATTTATACAGTGTGGAATATCACTAAATTTATATGATGGAGTGGCACATCATAACCCCCGCTAATAGAAACCTAACGTTCCCCGCAAAAGGCTGCCTGCGCGGCTATTTACGGCTCAACCAATAGCGAATTTCTCTACCCAACGGATAAAGCGGCAGCAAATCCACCCGATAGCCCTTCCCCGCATACTGCTGCATCAGGTCAACGGCTTGCCGCAGCACTTTTCTGTCGAATACCAACGGCAGAGTCATCAATTGTGCAATGGCAGGGTGCGGGTACTTCCCGCTCAAGCGATGATACACACGAAACTCCAACTGCCAGGCATCCACTTCCCCATATACCGATAATGCCGTCAAAATCCCCTGCCGCAAATGACGCGCTTCATGCACAATCAACGTCCTGATGCGCAACTCGTCCAAAGACGACTCATACCCGTAATAATGCGAATTCAGACGTATGTTCCCGAAAACAGTCCAGAATGCTCCCACACTTGGACGCACCTTCTGAAAGCCGATCTTCACCCCGCGGGCTTTGAGAAAGTCAACCGTTTCGCGTCCTTCCTCGCCCAAGCCTGCTACAGCCTCATAAAGTTTTTCCAACCAGACGGCATGTTCCATGTTTGATAGTCCCTGATAGTTCAAGCGGCTACAATGTGGGCAAGTATAATTTGTTTGAGGCGCTATGAGAAAAATTGCAATTCTTGGGATTGGTCAGACAAAAATTGACGAACATTGGGATCTTTCGCTGCGGGAGATCGGGGGGAACGCCGCTTTTGCCGCCATGCAGGATGCGGGTCTGGAAAAAGTGGATGCTCTGTTCGTGGGCAATATGCTCTCGCCCATGATCAACGGGCAGAATCAACTGGGAACCTTTTTTTCGGATTGGGTTGGGCTGTGGGGGCAGGAAGCCGTCAAAGTGGAAGCCGCCTGCGCTTCGGGAGCGGCAGCCTTTCGTTCGGCGCTGATGGCTGTCGCGGCGGGAGATATCGAATCGGCGCTGGTGGTGGGTGTGGAAAAGATGACCGACAAACCCGGGCGCGAGGTCACCTCCGCGCTTGCCACGGCAGCAGACGCCGATTATGAAGTGGAGCAAGGGATTTCCTTTGTGGGGCTGAATGCGCTCATCATGCGGCGGTATATGCACGAGTTCGGCTGGAAGCACGCAGACTTTGCGCCGTTCTCCATCAATGCCCATGAGAACGCCATGTACAATCCCTTTGCCCGCCTGCATGAACGGATTACAGCCGAAAAGTTCGAACGCTCGGGCATGGTGGCTACGCCAATCAACCTGCTGGATGCCTCCCCCATCGGCGACGGGGCGGCGGCAGCGGTCATTGTGCCGGCAGAGAAAGTGGTGTCGGTGAAGGGAAAGCCCAGGGTGGTGGTGGCAGGCTCGGCGTCGGCGACCGATACGATTGCTGTCCATTCGAGAAAAGATCCGCTGTTCCTTTCGGCGGCGTATGCTTCATCCAAAAGAGCCTATGAAATGGCGGGGGTAAGTCCGCAGGAGATTGACGTGTTCGAGTTGCATGATGCGTTTTCGATTATGGCGGCGTTATCGCTGGAGGCGTGCGGCTTTGCAGAGCGGGGACAGGGTGTGCGCCTGGGCTTGGAGGGAGAAATCAGCCCAAAGGGGCATGTGCCGGTCTGCACGCGCGGCGGGTTGAAGGCGCGGGGGCACCCGGTAGGCGCAACCGGCATGTATCAGATTGTGGAGGTCGTTCAGCAATTGCGAGGGGAGTGCGGCGAAACACAAGTGGATGGTGCGCAAATTGGCATGGCTCAGAATATCGGCGGTTCGGGCGCAACTATCATCACGCATATCCTGAAAGCGGAGTAAAATATTCTGGCAAAGGGTTTGAGACGATTTTAGTTGGTGCAATCGCTGCTTGTGGATTCTAGGCTTGTCTCCGGGTAAGGCTGAGGCGAGCAGAAAGGAGTTTTCGCCATGGCAGAAAAGCGAAAAAAGGATCGCCGCGAATTCGCCTACTACATGCAAGTAAAAGATGAAGCCACCAAACAGATTATCGGTTACCTAGCAGATATCAGCACCGGCGGATTCAAACTGGATTGTCCGAAACAAATTCCACCGGGGCAGGATTTTCGCCTGCAAATTGACCTGACCGCCGATGTGGCAGATAAAACTGCTATGGTCTTTGTGGCGCGCAGTAAGTGGTGCCGTCCCGATCATATAGACCCGACTTCCTTCAACGTGGGTTTTGAGATTATCAATATGGCGCCCAGCGATATGATGATTTTCCAGCGCATCTTCGAAAAATACGGCAGAGAGCAGTCTTCCAGGAAGAATGACCTGGATTATTTGTGGAAGTGAGAACGACAGCGGACGGCAAAACGGGCGGCAAAGGAACGCCCGTTTTTTTTGCCGGCGCAAACCTGTATTACACTCTTCACCCTCGAAGTTCACGAAGAAACACGAATTTCTTTTTCATTTTTGTGAAAATTCGCGGCCGGCTTTGTTGTAAAATTGGCGCAATGAAATACCGAACCTTACGTTCCATTGTCCGTTTTGTGATGAGGTTGATTGCGCACATCGAGGTGCGCGGATTGGATCGCCTGTCCGAGGGAAATGCCATTCTGGCGGCAAATCACCTGGGCAGGCTGGATACGGCGGTGCTGCTGGCAGTGATAGAGCGGGAAGACATCATCATGCCCATCGCCGAGAAGTATAAAAACCACCCCATTTTTGGGGCGCTGGGGCGCGCCGCCAACGGCATCTGGCTCAATCGTTTCGAAGCAGATTACACCGCCATGCGGCAAATTCTGGAGAGGATGGAGAAAGGCGGGCTGCTGGTCATCGCGCCGGAAGGTACGAGGTCCAAAACCGAAGCGCTGCAGGAGGGGAAGATGGGGGTGGCGTTTCTGGCGGCAAAGAGCGGGTATCCGGTCATTCCGGTGGCAGTCACCGGAACGGAAGATCGCGGCGTCGTCCAAAGCCTGAAGCGTTTCCGCCGTTTGAAAATCACCGCTACCGCCGGCGAGCCATTTTTCGTCGAAATTCCAAAAGGCAAGGGGCGCGAAGAGGCAATGCGCAAAGCCACCGATGAAATCATGTGCCGCATTGCGGCAATGCTTCCAGAAAAATATCGCGGGGTGTATGCCAATCATCCGCGTTTGAGGAAATTGCTGCAAGCATGAAATATTTGCTGCGCTGGGTTATCCGCGCTTTGTTCAATCTCGTGGCGCGTGTGGAATTGAAAGGATACGAGCACCTGCCCCGCGAGGGAAGTTTCGTCATTGCTACCAACCACCTGGGCATTGTGGATGCGCCGATGGCGTTCTATGCGCTGGATCATTGGGATATGTTCGTGCTGGTGGCGGAAAAATGGGAAAAGGTGCGGTTGTTCCGCTGGCTGAGCAAATACTTCAATCTGATCTTCATTGATCGTTACAATCCCGATGTCAAGACGCTGCGCAAGGTCATCAAACTGATGGAGGCAAACAACATTCTGGTCATCGCCCCGGAGGGCACGCGCAGCCGCACGGGGGCGCTCATCGAAGCAAAGCCAGGCGTCAGTTACCTGGCGGCAAAATTAAACCGCCCCATCGTCCCCGTGGCATTGACCGGCACCGAAGACAAAAACCTGCTTGCCAACCTGAAACGCCTCAAACGCACGCGGATGACCGTCACAGCGGGACCAGCCTTCACCCTGCCGCCGCTCCCCAAAGAGAACCGCGATGAAGCCCTGAAGCAATACACCGACGAGATTATGTGTCACATTGCGGCGCTGCTGCCGGAGAAGTATCGCGGCGTTTATGCAGACCATCCGCGGCTGAAGGAACTGCTGCAAACCAAATGAGGCAGAGGTTTCAAAAGTCTGAAAAAGCGCCAGAGGGAAACCTTTGGCGCTTTTGAAACTTTTGTGACGCTTGTGCCCCTACAACACTTCCCCCTCTCCCCTCTTCAAGAATTGCCCCATCCCCCGCCTGCCCTTCCATTCATCGCCATCCACAATCAGATGACCGCGCAGGAATACCTTTTCAGGGTATCCCGTCAACTCCCAGCCTTCGTAGAGGTTGTAGTCGGTGCGCTGGTGCGACATGGCAACGCCGTAGGTCACCTTCTTTTCCGGGTCCCAGATGACGATGTCCGCGTCGGAGCCTTCGAGCAGCGCCCCTTTGCGCGGGTATAAACCGAAAATCTTTGCCGGGTTCGTGGACATATACGCTACAAATTGATTTTGGGTGATTCTCCCCGTGCGCACGCCGGTCGTCCACAACACGGGCATACGATCTTGAATGCCGGGCAAGCCGTTGGGAATCTTGGTGAAGTCGTCTCTGCCTAATTCCTTGCCGGGGATGGCTACCTCGCTTCCTTCATAGACGATGGGGCGGGTCCCGTCAAAAAAGAAGGGGCAATGATCCGTGCCGACCGTCTGCAAAATTCCCTGCGATAACCCTTCCCACAACCGCGCATTATCCTCTCTTGTGCGCATGGGCGGCGAACAAATCCACTTGGCGCCATCGGGTTTGCGCAGGTCGTCCACTGTAAAGAACAGATACTGCGGACAGGTCTCGCCCATCACCTTGACACCTCGTTCACGCGCATACTTGAGCATATCCACTTCGCCGGCGGTGTTCATGTGAACGATATAGGCGCGCGCATCTGCCACAGACGCCATGCCTGCCACCCGCAAAAGGGACTCCACCGCCCCCCAAGCCGGGCGCGTGTGCGCATGCCATTCGGGATCCCAGTGACCCGCAGCCAGCGCTTGCTCGGTCAACGTTTCGATGACATCGCCGTTCTCGCAGTGCGCCATCACCAGCATGCCGTTATCCCTGGCGATTTGCATAGCGCGAAAGATGCCGCCATCGTCGAGGCGCAGGCGTCCGTTGTACGCAGTGAAGACCTTCAGGGTTGTGATGCCCATCTCACGCAGGGATGGAATCTCTTGAGCAATGACCGCGTTGAATTTTGTCAGATTCATGTGGAAGGAATAGTCAATCGCGGCTTTCTCCGCCATTTTCATCCAAACATCCACAGAATACTGAAAGCCTTTATCTTCCAAGACGACGAAGTCCATGACGGTTGTGGTGCCGCCGAAGGCTGCGGCTTTGTGGCCGGTGTAATGGTCATCAGAAGAGACCGTGCCAAACATGGGTAAATCGAGGTGGACGTGCGGGTCAATTCCGCCGGGCATGACCAATTTGCCAGTGGCATCCACAATCTCAGCGTTTGAATGTTGAAGGTTTTTACCAATACGCGAGATGGTTTCGCCTTCGATGAGGATGTCGGAGGCAAAGGTTTCCGTTGCAGTGACGAGGGTGCCGTTTTGGATGAGGGTTGGCATAGGATGCTCCAGATGTGTCAAAAGGGGAGAGAGGTAAAAGCACAAACGGGCAAAGCGCCAAAGGGTAAAGATTTTATTTTCGAGTGATGGATTCGAGCGGGCGGTGGAGGAGAAAGCCTGTTTCAGCGCGCAGCGCTTCGGCTTGTTCGTATTGGGAGGAAGTAATGTAATGCAGATCCTGTGCAAGGATCAAGTAATATTCCGCCTCTGCCAGTGAGCCTTGCGCAATATCAAGGTGACGTTTGAATTGTCCTTTTCCGCCTGCAGCGTATCCCTCCGCCACATTCGCAACGACCGATACCGTCGCCCGCCTCAATTGACTTGTCAAGCCGAAGGTTTCATGTTGTGGAAATTTTGCAGTGAGTTTGTAAATCAGTAAAGTCAACTCGTGCGCTCTTTGCCATACGAGTAATTTTCTAAAGCCTTTTCCACTCCTGTCTGCTTTTTCAATCATGTATTTCTCCTACGCTATAAATTCGTCCCTTGTCTCTTTTGCTATCTTGCATTATCCGGCTCATTTGATTCATCTGGAACATCTGCCGCATTTGCGTCATACGGCTCCTGCACTTCTTTGATGCCCAGCAGCGCAATCAACACCTCCGGCGGAAGTTCCGCTTCGGAGAGGCCGGTCTGGTAGAGTTGACTGTTTTCGGCTCGTTCGCGCAGGGAGCGCCACAGCAGTTGACGTTCATCGCTGGCGACGACGAGGTCGTTCAAGGTGCGGGCTTTCAGCAGGTATTCACCGGTGGAGTAGAGAAAGGTCAGCCGTTTCCACTTGTCGGCGCGGATAGGTTGAGGAAGTTTCTCTAATCCGCCGATTTGGATTTTGTAATATTCCTCTTTGGCGCGCGGATGGTCTGCCTCATCCTTGAATAGTTCAGCGCGGGTGGTGAGTTCATGTCCGCGCACTTCGGCGATGTACTCGATCTGCCCGCCGCGCTCGCCAAACGCCGAGGGCTGGTAAAAAGCCAGATAGTCCACGGCAACCACTTTCGGGGCGGAGCGAAGCGGAATGCGGTACCAGCCGAGCAGCCGCGCAATCTCCAAATCCCGCGGGTTAGGGAGCAGGCAGACGAGAATCAGGGAGGAGGGGGAGAGGGACATGGAGGGGGGAGGTGGAAAGTGGAAAGTGGAAAGTGGAAAGCAGCGATTGGATTTTACCCGCCGCTTTCCACTTCCGGCAAATGATAAAAGGTTATTTTTCGGGAACGGGTTCGAAGGGACTGATGCGGTGAATCTTCGCAATCAGTTTTTCCCGTTCGGGTTTTGCCGCCGCAGCCAGTTTCTTTTTGAGTTTTTCGATCTTGGTGCGGCGGTGCCGTCGGCGCTGCAGTTCATGTCTGCGACGGACACGGTATCCCATATAGCACCTCCAACTCATGGTGTTGGAGGAAATTTTAAAAATTCCGCCGCAGGAATGTCAAGGGCGCTAGAGCAAGCCCACTTCGGCGTTGAAGGCTTCGATCAGTTGGTCAATCTCGTCTGCCTGTTTTTGCACATCGGTCCAATAATTTGGTTCATACCATTGCGCCTGAATCTCCTCGTAGGTTTTGCCCTGCTGTTCGACCCAGGTGTAGTATTTCAGGTTATGCACGCGGCGGCGGTCGGTGTAGCGCAGTTCGAGCATGTGATCCGTAGATTGACCGTGCAGGTAACGGGCAAAGTCGGCAGCGGCGTCGCGCTCGGTGTATTCGCCGAATTCCTGGTGCATTTCGTGCAGGCGCGAGCGGTAGAGGTCCATCGAGTCGGTCAGCACGGTGAGCATGATGTCGTTTTCGCCCATCTCGTAGTATTTGGCGGCTTTGATGCAGGAGAGGACGTTGGAGATGCCGGAGAAACCCAACAAATCGAGATTGGAGACCAGAGATTCGGGGACGCCTTTTTGAACCAGATAGGCGCGTCCGTTTTCTTCGTTGAACAGGCGGGCAAGGTTGACCACGGCGTTATCGTCAATCGCCACAACGACATCCGTGTTCTTGACGTTGTGAATCCACGGCACATGTTTATCGCCAATGCCTTCGATGCGGTGCGCGCCGAATCCGTTTTCGAGCAGGGTGGGGCATTGCAAGGCTTCGCTGGCGACGATTTTGCTTTCGGGAAATAACTGCTTCATGTAGTCGCCGCTGGCAATCGTTCCGGCGGAGCCGGTGGCAGAGGCCATGCCGCGATAACGGTCGTTCGGCCCCATGACCTGCTGCAGCACTTCTTCCATCGCGTGCCCGGTTACTTCGTAATGCCAAAGGTAGTTGCCGAACTCTTCGAACTGGTTGAAGATCATCAAGTCCTGACCCGATTTTCTCAATTCCCAGCATTTATCGAAAATTTCCTTGACGTTCGATTCGGAGCCGGGGGTTTTGATGACCTCTCCCGCCACGCTGGCGAGCCAGTCGAATCGTTCTTTGGACATGCCCTCCGGCAGAATGGCAATGGACTCACAAGCCAGCAGCGCGGAATCGTATGCCCCGCCGCGGCAATAATTGCCGGTGGAGGGCCACACGGCTTTTTGCGTCGTCGGGTCGAACTGACCCGTGACCAGCCTCGGCACGAGACAACTAAACGCCGCTCCTACTTTGTGCGCGCCGGTCGGGAACCATTTGCCAACCAGGGCAATGATGCGCGCCGGGACCCCTGTCAGCGAGGGGGGAAGCTCGAGGTAGTTGACTCCGCCAAAGGTCCCGCCGGAAGCGGTGGGTTGATTGTGCCAGTTGATGCGGAAGAGGTTGCGGGGGTGGATGTCCCACAACCCGATGGTTTTCAATTCTTCCCGAATCTTGGCGGGAATTTTCGAGGGGTCTTTCATTTGGGCATACGTGGGGATGATGATGTTGCGCTCACGGGCACGTTGAATGGCGCGCGCCCGGCGGTCGGGCTGAACGGTCAGGTCAATGACGGTCATGGTTCCTCCTGAAATTGTCTAACAATTAGATTTAGATTATACTCCCGGCAAGGGGCAGGATTCATCTTATCGTCAGCCGATTATCACAAAAAGGAAAAGCCGATGAAACCTATAAGTACAGGAACCATTTCAGGATGTGTGGTCTGGTTTATTGTGTTCACTCTGATGAGCACCTGTCTGGTTCCGGCAGGGATGATGGTCGGCAGTTTCACTTCGGTCACGGACTTTGCCTTGCAGACACTCGAGCCTCTGATTTGTCCAGACGGGACGACCTCCAAATTCCGAACGTATGCAACGACCACTACAGATCACCGGCCTAGCACTGCCTATGTAATGCAATGTGTGGATGCAAATGGAAACGTCGTAAAAGAGGATCCCGTCACCTATGCGTTCATTTGGATCGGTATCGTGACGGGCATCAGTCTCATTCTGGCGGGCGTGCTTTCCTTTGCGCTTGCCGCTCCTGCCGCTGTGTTATTGGCAAGGATGTTCAGGCGCAAGGCAAGAGGCATGATGGCGGAAAACATCGAACCGCGATAATTGCGGATAGAATTACGCCGTTTGTTTTATTGCAAGGTTGTAAGTTTTTTTTAATGCAACCTGCTGCGCTTCGTTGTATGATGATGCCAAGAGAAAGGAGGTAGCCATAGAGGTTCCGCCTGAAATGTCTGCCCTCGGAAGGACCGGGAAGCCTTAACCTGGTCAAAAGCCTTTTACCGCTTGAGTACCAGACGTTCTCCTAACGAAAGGAAGGCTCGCACTCCCCCCGCTCCTTTCCGCCATTTGAATAGCGTTAATTGTATGACGGATGGGTATTCCCCATCCGTCCTTTTATTTCAGCGCCCGGCGCATACGGTCAAGCCCCTGCTGCAGGATGTTGCGCGAGGTGCCAAAGTTCAAGCGCACAAATTTCTCGCTGCCTTTGCCAAATTTACCGCCATCGCTCAGGGCGACCTTCGCACGCTTGAGGAAAAATTCAAACGGCGACTGGCGGAGTTTCAATTCCGAACAATCGAGCCAGAGGAGGTAGGTCGCATCTGGTTTCGTAGTGCGAATGCCCGGCAGATATTTTTCAATGTACTCCAACGCAAAATCACGGTTTGACGTCAAGTGTTTGCGCAATGCCCGCAGCCAGGCATCCGCTTTTCCCGCATAGGCAACGCGTGCGGCAGTCAGCCCCGGGCTGGCGAGGTGTAAGCCCATTTTGAAGACGGTTTCCTGATACTGTTTCCGTATCTTTTTATTCGGGATGATGGCAAAGGCGCTGAACAAGCCGGGGACATTGAACGTCTTCGATGCGGAAATGAAAGTGATCGAGTGAGCAGCAATTTCGCGCGAAAGAGATGCCAGCGGCTGGAACTTCGCGCCGTCAAGCAGCAATTCGCTGTGAATCTCATCCGAAACAATCAACACATCGTTGCGGATGCAAATCTCCGCCATGCGCTTCAACTCTGAAGGGGAATAGATCTGCCCGACCGGATTGTGTGGATTGCACAGCAGGAACATGGCAGATTTTCCAGCCTGCTTCTCGAACGCATCGAAATTAACCTCGTACCTGATCCAACGTCCCTCAACTTTTCCCTCCAACGGAGCCTCGACCTGCGGCATGCCGGTTTTCTTCTGTGTTTCATGAAACTCGTTATACACAGGGGGTTGGATCAAATACCCCCTCTGTGGCGTGCAAAACGTGCGGGCGGCAACGTTATATCCGCTGTTGACGCCCGGCACCGCAACAATCATCTCCGGCGAGACCGCCCAGCCATAGAGTTTTTCCATGCGCTGCGCGACTACTTCGTACAACCCCTTGGACGGCAATTCATACCCCAGCACGCCTTGTTTCAATTGCTTGTGAAGTGCGCGCAGAATCGGCTGCGGGGAGGGAAAATCCATATCTGCCACCCACATGGGCAATACGTCTTTTGGGTAAGCAGTCCATTTGTTCAGGGTGTACGGGTTGCGACGGTTGGGGGTGTATTCGAAGTTGACAGGCATGGCTTTTCTATTTCTTGTAAGCGACGATCATTCCATCCCGCAGCGGGGCGAGGGAAACAATCCAATCGGGGTCCGTTGTAATATCCTGCGTGAAGCGGCGGATGGCTTCGGTGGATTTTTCGTGGTCGTTTGGGTCGAGGATTTGCCCGTGCCAGAGCATATTGTCCACAATCAGCACGCCGCCGCTGCG
Organism: Anaerolineae bacterium; assembly: GCA_037440905.1. GTDB lineage: Bacteria > Chloroflexota > Anaerolineae > Anaerolineales > Villigracilaceae > Defluviilinea. The sequence continues at coordinate 11,928 of JBBITE010000071.1, forward strand.
CAATTTTTCCTTGATAACCGGTAGCGAATGGGGATAACCTTCCTTATCAATGTCACTGAAGATGATATCGAAGGGACCGTCTGTGCTGCGCAGCATTTCGACGGCTTCGGCTATATGATATTTGACGAGGTCCCCATAACCAAGCCGCGCCAAATGGCTGACCGCCATCTGCGAGAGTTTCTCATCCCAAACCGTGTGGTGCACAACTCCCCCTCCGTTTTCGCTTACAGCCTTCGCAAACCAAGCCGTGGAATATCCGTATCCCGACCCCATCTCAAACACCGACTTTGCTCCAATCATGCGCGCCAGTTGGTAACAGTAATACCCGCAAACGGGACCGATGATGGGAAAGCCGTGCTCCTCCGCATATTCTTCCATTTTCTGCAATTCAGGCTCGCGCGGCGGAACGAG
>JBBITE010000072.1:0-12265 GCA_037440905.1 Anaerolineae bacterium
TGTTCACAGCCAGCCGCGTCTTGCGTGAACGTGCCGCCGGCATCGCGCGCATCAAGCGGGGTCCACGTCCCGCCGCCGCTGGCGTTGTTGCAGGAGGTGACGTCATCGCCGCTGGTGGGGTCAATCACCGAGGCGCCGCCCGCGTCACGCAGCGGGATGTAATACTCGAAGGTCATCGTCACCGTGCCGCTGACAGAGGCAAAGGTACAGGAAAGCGTGCCGCCGGGGACGGAGGTGGAAGGCAGGGTGCAAGAGGCGCCGCCCGGACTGGTGCCAACCAGCGTGACGAACTGCATGTTGGCTGGCAGCGTGTCGGTGAGGGTGAAGGAGGTCATGCTCTGTCCCGGCGCGATCTCCGCCGTCACCGTGTACTGGCGCGGGAAGTTGGGGCCGGTGGCGGTTTCGTCTTCGGGACCGGTGTAGGTTTTGGTGAGGGTAAAGAGCGTAGGCGTGACGCTGCCACTCGTCCAGCCGCTGAAAGTCAGGCTGGGATTGTCACCGCAGCACCAATCATCAAGTGGGGTGTAGCCGAATTGATACCCGCCGCGCGCCTGAATGGTGAGCGGGGTACCGAGGTCGGCCAGGCTGCTCATCGAAGCGGTCACGTTCACCGTCAGCGGGGGCTGATCGGGCGTGAACGAGCCGAAGGGCAGGCGCAGGGCCACCAGCGTATCACCGGCATTCCCGCAGACCGACACAAACGCGCCAGTATTATCACGCATGTAAGGGTGGTTGACGCAGGTCACGCCGCCAGAACCGGGGAAAGTCAACACGGTGTTTTCGATGCTGCTCCCCAGGTAGGTCGCGCTGACGAAGGTCAGACCATCCAGCGGCGGGTTGGTGTTCTGGTTGCCGTCTGCCCCATTGGTGGGGATGATCAAGTCAATGATCGGTCCGTAGCCGGGGACGGTATCGGTGTTGTCGAAGGTAACGGTAAAGGTAACGTTTTCCCCGATGAAGGCGGTGGCTGGGACGTTGAGCGAGACCGCAGGGGGAATGTTCGCCAGCGGCGCCGTATCCCCTTTTTCAGGCGCTTTTGCCTGCACGGGAAATACCTGCATCCCTATACTGAGAAGAAGAATGGCAATGAGAACAACATGCAAGCCAGCATACATCAGACGACGAAACAATGCATTGTGCGCGAACATAGCAACTCCTTGAACGATGTTCAACACGGCGCCTGAGTCCCTGATCCCCGAAACAGCCCAAATATCCTCATAAAAAATGCGCTTGTCTCCACCCATCTCAAGCAATAAAGGGGGGTCAGAAACAACCGATAACGTGGAACAGGTATCCGCGTTGTCGTAGGCACCGAAGTACTATTGAAATTTTACAAGCCGTTGGCGACACAGACAATATCGAAAACCATCAGACTTGTTAGGTGTAACCTTCTCACCGCCTGCGTGCAAAGGTCGTCGCTGCGGCTTAGAGAGCGTTCCCTGAGTCCATGTACGGCAAGGTTCAAGAGATTGCTGACGGTTCAAACCGCATCCAGCAATCACGAAGTCAGCCTTCGCTGACTTGAGAACCTGCACAGGCAGGTTTCGCGGGGTTGAGCCGCGGCTTCAATCGCCGCGCAGTGAAAACAATCCTGTTTTGCGAGAATCTCCAAGGCGTTCTGTGCAAGGTGAGTTAGTTTTCTCTGTACTCTCAGTGGGCTTTGTAGTAAAAAAGCGATTCAGAAGCAATCTCTCACAGAACAAATCCACAGGCTTGCCACCGACATAGTTCACATGCGCGCCTTCCTCTCCAAAAAGTTGACACCCCTCCCGGCATCGGGTATGCTTGTGCCGTCCGGGCGGGTCCGGCGCGGCAGAGCCTGTCGAACCCCGCCAGGGTCGAAAGACAGCAACGGTAAGGCAGCGCCTCTGGGTGCCGCCGGTCACCTGCCCGGATATTTCTCCCTCATGAAAACAACTCGCTGGTTTTTCCTTCTGCTTGCTTTCCTGCTCGGCATCGGCGCCGGGCTGGTTTATGGCTGGTTCATCGAACCGGTGGAATTCTTCGATCTGCCTCCCGACGCGCTGCGTGCAGACTACAAAACCGATTACGTGCTGATGACCGCCGAAGCCTACCGCCTCGATCAAGACCCCGCCATCGCTGCACGGCGGCTGGCGATCTTCGGCGCCCAGCCTCCCTACTCCATTGCCGCCGAAGCGCTCGCCTACGCCCGCGCCAACGGCTTCGCCGATTCCGATATTGCCCTGCTGCAGGAACTCGTCACTGTCATGCAAGCCTGGAGCGGGATTAACCAATGAGACGCCCCCTCTACCTTTTCGGACTTCTCCTCTCGCTTCTTCTCGGACTGGGAGCCGGTCTCGCCTACTCCTGGCTGATCTCCCCCCGGGGCCTGAACGGCGCCTCCCCCGCCCTGCTGCGCGCCGACTTCAAAGATCAGTTTCGCTCCCTCGTTGCCGCCTCGTATGTTGCCAGCGGTAACCTGCCCCGCGCCCAGGCAAGGCTGGCGCTGCTCGGCGAGGACGATCCGCTGGCTGCCCTGAATGCCCAGGCACAGCGCAGCGCCGCCCGAGGCGATTTTGCCGAAGCAGACCGCCTTGCCGTCCTCTCTCTTGCCTTGCAGGGGAACGTTCCGCTTCCTCTACCGGGCGCAATCACCGAAACCAGCGCGCCTCCGCCCATCGAAGCCATCCCATCCACAATTCCATCTCCCATAGAATCGGGATTCATTCTCACAGAAAGCCCCACTCCCTTCCAACTCGAAACCCAGCCGCCTTTGCCCACCTCTACGCCGCGCCCCACGCGCACCCCCACCCCTACGCGGGGAGCCCCCTTCCGCCTCATCGGGCAGGATACCGTGTGCGACCCCAACCTGCCGGAAGGACTGCTTCAAGTGATTGTACTGAATGCCAGCCGCAGGCAGCTGCCCGGCATCAAAATCGTTATCACTTGGGATACGGGAGGGGAAGAGATATTCACCGGCCTCAAACCGGAACTGGGGAACGGCTACGCTGATTTCGTCATGATTCCGGGCGCCGCGCATGCCGTTCAACTCGCCACAGGAAGCGAGATTGTGACCAACCTCATGCCGCCCGCCTGCAAAACCGACAGCGGGGACACCTACCTCGGCGGCTACAAACTTACCTTCCAGCAGCCATAAAAAATCCCCTTGCTGGTTGCAAGGATGTCACTGCGAAACAATCCCCCGCTTTTCAGGAGACTGCTTCGCGGCGCTTTGACGCCACTCGCAGCGACAAAACGATGAGGAGGTTCGAGTTGGGAATCGCTTGGATTTGGTAACTCACCTTACGCGGAACACCTTGAAGGTTCTCGTAAAACAGGCTTGTTTTCCCTGCACGGCGACTGAAGTCGCGGCTCAACCTCGCGAAGCCTGCCTGCGCAGGCTCTCAAGTCAGCGAAGGCTGACTTCGTGATTGCTGGATGCGGTTTGAACCGCCAGCAATCAAGAACCGCGTAGCATCAGTTGGTAATCCAAGCCAGCGCTTTTTGCTCTTGCAGATTATCAAATCGGCAGCCTCACGCCGATTGACGAAGCAAATATAAACAAACTCCCCTTTCCCGCCGGCGGGAAAGAGGAGAAAAAACCCAGGAGACTCTCACGGTCCCCATCTTTATCAATGCGTCTATCTGCCCGTCATGGCATGGGGTTGCTGTTTGCCCAGTCGTTGCCCAGGCGCACTTCCACATCTACGGTAGAGGCGGGGTCAGGCTGAATGCGAATCTGCACGCTGGAAGTGACGCCAAAGACCGCCTGCAAATATTTGAGCATGTAGAGTTTGGGCGAATACAAAACGATGACTGTGCGGTCATAGGCGCGGTCGGCAGGACCAACCTCCGTCACCGGCACACCAAGCGAAAGCAGGTAGTTGCCGGTGTTGTATTCCAAATTGGGCGTGAACGAACCGTTCAAAATGCGCACACGCGCCCCATCCGCCTGCATCAGCGCAGCAGGGTCGCCCTGCGCCAGCGGGCTGACCGCTCCGCCGAAGATTTGATCGCGCAGTTCGCGGATTTTATCGGGAAACGGCTTGAGAATGCTGGCATTCTCGCCGCCAAGCGTAACGTTGTTCAACGAGCCCATGGTGTAATCAATGATGCCGTGCTTGATATTTTCCGGCGGGATTTGCGCCATCAACGCGCCGAGGCGCATCGCATCGTCGAAGGACAGGTTGGTGCGCAAGCCGGCGGAGGCTTCTTTATACACATCCGGCGCAATCGCCACCATTTTGGGGAAGTTGGCAGGGTTGAACACCTGATCGCGCAGCGCCATAATCACCAGCTGCTGGCGTTGCGCGCGGTCTATATCGCCGCCGTTCGTCTTGCGGTTGCGGGCATACCCCAGCACCAGGTAACCGGGAAGTACCTGGCATCCCGCTTTGATCTTCACCTTGTTTGTCTTGCCGATGACGCTGACCTGAATCGGTTCGGGAATGCAGATGTACAAGCCGCCCATGGCGTCAATGGCTTCTTCAAAGGCATGGAAATCCACCTGGGCGTAATATTGAATCGGCACGCCCAGCAGGTTCTCGACGGTTTTCATCGCCAGCGCCGGACCGCCGCCCGGCAGTTTGTTGCCTTCGCCGGAAGAATACGCGGTATTGATGCGGCTGTACCCGAAGCCCGGAATGTTCACCCACAAATCGCGCGGAATGGAAATCATGCCGGCCGATTTGGATAACGGGTCAATCGTGAAGAGAATCATCGTATCGGAGCGGGGAGCGCCCAGCCCCTGCGCCCAGTCGCGTTCATCCAGGCCGAGGAAGAGGATGTTGACGCGGCTGGCTCCATCCCAGGGCTTCGGCAGGTCGGCGCTGGGGATGTTGACCGGCGGCGGAGGCAAAGTCTCCACTTCGCTGGTGGCAACCGGCGTTCCCTCTTCATTGAAGACAGGTCCATTCAGGCTAATGGTAGTTCCGCAAGAAGCAGGCGCCATGCCGGGCAGGCGGGTGGCGCTCCAACAAGTGACAATACCGCGCACAAAAAAGAAGGCGGCAACCGCCAGCGCGGCAGCCAAAATCCAAAAGATCAGGAAGCCCACAGAGGGGCGTTTGATGGTTTTCAGAAAGTTCATTGTTTATTCCGGTTTCAAATAGACCATATTCAACCCGAGTCGCTCCAGCCCTTCCTGCGCCCAGTATTGCAGGAGCGAGGAATCCTCCTCCATAACCTTCATCATGATGGGGATGGCGCGATGATCGCGAATTTCGGCCAGGGCGCGCAAGGCAAGGATGCGGGCAGACTGCGCTCCATTTTTGACGACCTCGATCAGGGATGGAACGGCGGGCGCGCCAATTTTGACCAGCGCAGCCGCAGCAAGGCTGCCAACCATGCCATCCGCATCGCTCAGCGCGCGGACCAGAGGCTGGATGGCGCTTTCATCGGCTTTGCCCGCCAGCCCCAGCGCCGCACACTGACGCACTTCCGGGGCGGGGTCATCCGTCAGAAACGGGATTAGCCACTCGGTCGGGCCGTGAGGCGACTGCGCCAGAGTACGCACAGCCCACCAGCGGATGTCTGCATCGGGCGAGCGGCTCAATTCCAGCAGGGAAGGAAGCGCCTCTTCTCCCATTGCAGTCAGCGCCGCAACGGCGTTTTCGGCGCGCATCTCGTCGCCGCTGGTCAGGTCGTTCAGCAATTCCTGCAGGGCGTTCACGCTATTTGGATGGCGGAGGAACAGGCAGGTCGGACGGGGCAGTATTTGCCCATTTATCGCCCTCGTCTATCAACATGACGGGGATGTCGTCCACGATGGGATATTTGCGCCCGCAATCGTTGCAAATGAACCAGGCGTTGCGGTGCAGGGTGAGTTCGCCGCCCGTGGTGCGGACACAGTTGGGGCAGCGCAGAATTTCGATGAGCGTTTCACTTACCATTGGCACTCCATTTTTAGGGGGCGATTTTACCATGTCTGAGAAAGTGTTTCGGGCTCTCAGCGTATGCTCTGCGGGAGCAGGTCAGCCGGCGGGGCTACGGCAGAGACCTTTCTCCTCTGCCAGTTTTTCGGGGTTTTTCGAGTCGGGTCCATACTGACAGATTGCCCGCCAGGGTTCGTAGTGGGTGGTAATGCGGTCCTGGAAGAGGATGACGCCGTTCTGATACACGGTGCGGGTAACGGTGACGTTCGCGCCGTTTGCCGCCCAGTCCACCTGTTTCATTTCGTTCTTTTTGAGTTCGGGGTTTTCCTCGAAGAGCGGCGGCGGGGCAGGGACGACATCGGTCGGGCCGGTGGTATCCCAGGTAACACTGCGGCCGTCTTTGGTGGAGTAAAACTTCCAGGTGAGGGTGCGGGCGTTGACATTGACGTAGGTCTCCATCAAAATCCAATAAGGCGAGTCGTTTTTGAATTTGAAGTCCACCAGCGGGAAGTACACGGTGGCATCCAGCCCAGCCAGGCGCGGGTCAATGGCGCCGCTGGCGGTCATCTCATAGTAGGAAACGCGGTAGGCATGCGAGTAACGCTCGACGATGGGGAAGCCGGCAAAGAAGGCGGTGCGGAAGAGCGTGGTGCTAACCTGGCACACCCCCCCACCCACGCCTTTGATGGTCCGCCCGCCGTAGATGATGAGCGCTTCGGCAAAACCGCTTTCAAGGCTGACATCGCCCATGGTTTCGCCCATCGAGAAGACTTCCCCAGGTGCCACCAGCACGCCATGAAAGCGCGAAGCCGCTGCCTGAATGTTTTGAATACGCTCAGGGCTGGAGCCGTAAAAATAGGAAGTCTCTGCCCAAAGCAGTTCTGTAATGCCCAGTTGTGCGCCGGTGGCAGTGGAGGCAACCTGCGGCTGCTCTTCCACAATCACCAGCGGAACGGTGTGCTCGCCGCGCAGCAAGGCTTCGTTGATGGCGCGCACGCTGGCATCCACATCCACCACCAGCCCGGTTTGCGATTCTTCGATGACTTCCAACTGGCGTGTTTCATCGTTGAAGATGAAGCGCGCATTTTGGGAGGGACGATCCACACGGCTTTTGACAACCTGAAGCATTTCGCTCAAGCCGTTCGTGTTCAGCACCACTTGCGCTCCGTCCGCCGTCCTTTGCACGCCCAACAGGTTAGCAAGAACCTGGACATCGTACACAAAGGGTCCGGGGTTGGCTGCGCCGGCGTTCGGCACAACGAGCGTGAGCGGCTGGCTAAGGATCATGCGGGCGGTTTCCGCCTGGGCGCTGACGTCAATGATTTGGGGCTGAATCTCCTGAACGACGAGCGGCACTTCGCCATCGCTGAAGGTTTGCAATTGCGCGCCGAGGTAAATGAGCGTGGCGTCAATTTTCAATTCGCGCCCCACCTGACCGGGCGTGGCAATGACGTTGGTGCCTTCCAGACTCAAGCCTCCCTCGCGGACCGGCTGGTCAATCTGCAAGGCAATCTGCCGCAGGTATTGGTAGGCAACCCGCTGATCGAAGATGATGACCGGCTGGACATACACGCCGCTGCTGCGCGCGCGAATCTGATCGAACAACGCCTGGAACATTCCTCCGCTTCGCCCCAGACGATACGCCGTCATGGCGCTGGACGAGGGATCGAACACCATGCCTAACTCTGCCGGAGTCGCCACCCAGGCTTTTTCGCCATCGCGGAAGAGAATCTTGCCGCTGATGGGGTAGGCCAGGTTTTGGTGCAGTTTCACCGCCGCTTCGGAGGGGGTCATGCCGGAAAGGTCCACGCCCGCCACCGAGACGCCGGGAAAGATGCGCCCTGCGTACATGAGTTGGTAGCCAAGCGTCCACACAATGACGGCAGCGAGGAACAACGTCACTCCGCTGACGAGCGCCGCAACAATTTGATGAATGAGGGGAATGCGTTGATAAGGCTGTGAGATCGACGTCATTTTGAAAATTATACCTTGCGGGAGATATGCTAAATTAATTCGGCATGAGCAGGGGGCGGCTAATTTGGTGGGCCTTCCAATGGATTTCACCACTGAGTTCACGGAGATTCTTCTTACTTTTCTCTGTGGGCTCTGTGTTCTCCGTAGTAATAAAAGGTTTAGCCCATCCTTTTAGCCACTTCCCATCCATGAGCAAGAGACAATTCCTTGGTGATTGCCCACAAGGGAGGCATGTGCGGATTTGGCAATCCGCACGAGCAAAAAAAAATGGCGGCATGGACACCGCTGGCTTGGATTGCCAAATCCAAGCCCCTTAGAGAGCGTTTTAAAACTACCTCTCCTGCGCGTAAGCGACGTTCTCTAACGTCACTGGATGCGCTAGAGAGCGCATCCTACGCATTTTGGAAGAACAAACAAGGGCTTTTAAAACACTCTCTTACTGGCGGAGCGCTCGAAAGCATTTACCCAAACGTACATCGTAATTTTAGAGAATACGCCCTGCCCTCAAGATGTGGGCAATCACCAGACAAGATAAATCTTGCGCTGCGGGAATGTTCGATGGCAACAAAATCAGTCGTCATCATTGTCATTGTCATTGTCATTGTCATTATCGTTATGGTTGTCATTATCGTTATGGTTATCATTATCGTTATCGTTATTGTTGGTATTGTCGTTGGTGTTGGTATTGGTGTTTTCTTTAGCAGGCTTTGGAGTAAAGGAGGGCATACTGGAAGGCGGGGGAGGAATAAATTCGATCTTTTTCACGATGAAAACGCCGGCATCGTAGTAGCCTTTTGCTTTGGCAAATGCCCCCACCACCGGCGTGCCTGTGATTTCCTCTGCAAAACCGGTTTCCATGACAATGCCGTTGACTACGATCAATTGATTCTGGATGGAAGTGACAACGCCCTCGATGGACAGTTCGACGGGGGTAGCTGTGGCAGCGGAGGCGGGAATGGGAACAGGCGTTTCGGTGATAGACTTTTGAACTGGTTCCTTATCCTCTTTTTGATTGCTCTCTTCCACTTTTTCTTCTTCTAGTTCGCCGCTGTCACCTTCGGGGAGGCGGGTGCCAGACGGGAGCAGTTGAATCGATTCGGCAAGGACGCCCGTGCCTTGCGTTTTGCCATGCACGCGCACTGCCGCACCGACCGTCACCGGCGCGGCGGGCAGAACGGTATCGGCGGAGAGAAAGACTGGGATGCCGGAGACCAGCCACTCGGTCGAAGATTGAAGCGTGACGTAGCCGGCGAAGTCCACTGTGGCGGTGCGTCTGCGGGCAAGGAGTTCCTGGAGTTCTTCGAGGCGTTCGTTTTCGTGTTCAAGCTCGAGGGCTTCACGCTTTTGGTTGTCGAAGATGAAGAGGAGTGAGAGGTCTTCCCATGTGCGTTTGACGGGGTAGAGGCTGTCGCCGGGCAAGGTGGTGGTGGAGGCGCGTACCAGACTTGTGCCGCTGATGAAGAGCATGGCAATGACGGTCAGCATGACGAGGGCACGGCGCAGCGGCACCGACCAGAGGCGGCGGGAAGGGAGGGCGGCTTTTTGTTCGCGCAGTTCGGCGGCGCGCTGGAGCAGACGGGCGCGGTTTCGGCGCAGGATGGTTTCGGAAGGCGGGGGCGCTGCGATGGCTTTTGCTTTTACAGCCGCTTCGAGGAGGGGGCGCAGTTCGTCTGCCAGTTCGGGGCGGCGAAAGAGAACGGTATCAAGGCTTTCGCCTTGTTCCAGTTCTTTGAGGCAGGTTTCTAAAATATCGTATTTATTCATCTTTTGACTCACCAATGAGCCGCTGGAGGGCGGAAAGCGCACGGAATTGCAAGGCTTTGATGGCGTTGACATTTTTCTTCATGGCTTGCGCGGTTTCTTCCAGGGAGTATCCCTGTCCAAAGCGCAGCGCCAGGACATGCTGCTGCTCCTCGGTCAATTGGGCGTAAGCGGAGCGTACGGCGCGATGTTGTTCGCGGCGGTCGAGTTCGTCATGCAGGGCGGCGGAGGTTTCGTCGGGCAGTTGGTCGAAGAGTGGCTGCAACGGGCGGCGGTAGTGGCGGCGCAGATGGTCGTTGACGGCGTTGGAGGCGGTGGCGATGAGCCAGCCTTTGAGGCTGGATTGTGGTCCCTGCCGTTTTTGCGAGGCTTCCAGCAGGCGCATGAAAACGTCGCTGGCGATGTCTTCCGCTGTGGCGTCGTCGTCAATGCGATAGCGGACGTAGCGGTAGACTTCGGCGAAGTATTGATCGTAGATGGCGGCGATGGCTTGCGAATCGAGTTTTTGCAAACCGTTTAACGCGCTTTGTTCGTCAAAGACAGACATGATTCGCGTGTTCCCAGAGATTAGAGGCAGCGAGAAAAGGAGGACGGCAGTTTGCATGGTAGTATAACATTTGCGCGCGGACTTGTCCGGCAGCGGATGGATGCTTCAGGGTGTTTGGAGCACTTCATAAAGGATCGCCTGGTCATCGCGGTACACTTCGCGCAAACCGGGGTCGCGTTCGGCGACTGTGATGAAACTGCCGTGTTTGAGGTCGGTGTGGACATATTGGGAACCGAAGCGAAGGGCAATCAGTTTGGAGGGATGTTCGACTTTGCCTTGAGTAACGAGTACCCAAATGTCGTAGAGTTCAGGGTCATATAACTGCATGTAGGTCGGGTCGAGACCAATGAGGTAGGTGTTGTGGGTGTTGTAGTAGAAAAGACGCGGGAAATCGTCCCAATCGGTTTGGAAGACGCGCGAGCCGGCGGGGGTGTTTTGCGCCAGCCATTGGGAGGCGTCGGCGTATAGATCATAGGGTTTGGAATCCTGGATTGTGTTGCGTGCTCTGGGAAGGGAGCGGCTGATGCTGAAGATGACAACAGCCGCAAGCAGCAAGAGGGGGACGTTTTTGAGAATCTGCTTGAGGGAAGAGGAGGTCGAGATGCGGCAGGCAAATTGATGGTCCTGAAAATGATCCGCCCAGGCAAAGGCGGCAAAGACCAGGGCAAAAGGCGGGAAGTATTCCACAAAGCGGCGCGCCTGCATGAGCATGAAGCCGAAGAGCAAAGCAGAAAGCAAGGCAAAGGCGGTACGCACGTCCATGCGGCGACCGGTCAAGCCGAGGGCGAAAATCCCGCTGACGAAGAAGAGCAGGGCGGGGAAGGAGTTTTCGAGGATTTGCCGGGTGGTGTAGGGGAACCACTCGTTACCCACGCTGACGGCGGTGGCGTCGGTCAATTTGGGAAGCATGTGATTCCAGGAAAAGATGATGTTATGGGGAAAATAAGGATTGATAATCATGCCGGCGGCAATGCCGCTGCCAATGAACAGCAGGGGCTTGTATTCGATGCGCCGCTCTGAGAGCAAGACAGCTACCGCGTGCAAAACGCCGAAAACTGCTATCAACGGAAAGGCATCGTACAGCCAGACGTAAAGGAAGGAGAGGATGGCAAGGGACTTGTATTTGTCCTCGAGGAGCAGGGTCATTCCCAGGGCAAGGACACACAGCGAGAGCGATTGGGCGCGCGTCACGCTCATGCGGTAGAGAAAGGCATCAGAAACACCCAGCAGCGCCAACGCCCACAGCCAGGCGTATGGGATGCGCTGACGGTGAAGAAGCCACCATAGCGCCAGAAAGGCAAGGCTCGAAAACATCACTGCTGACCATTTTGCGCCGAGGCGCAGGTCAGCGAACCAGGTAAAGGGGATGAGTGCTACGTGATACAGAAAATGGTGATCGTAATATTCCTGCGGGTTAAGAATGGAAAGTGGCAGCCAGGGGAAGGGTGGTTTTAACCCTTCGGTGCGCATGATTTGAGCCAGTTTGATGTGGTAAAAGCCGTCATTATCGGGCATGTCGGGCGTGGAAAATTGGATGAACGCCATACCAGCCATAAAGAGAAGAAATATACCGATAGAGAGCAGAATTTGTTTTTGCAGTTTCATCGAGCGCATCCGTGAGAATGGAACATCTGGAGAGATACTCCAGATGTTCCATTCTGAAATGTTATGCCCTGAGGGATGGAAGGTTAATCATCGTCGTTATCGTTGGAATTGCCATTGCCATTGTCGTTGTCGTCATGGTCATCATCATGGTCATCGTCATTCGAGTTTTTGTTGCCGTGATCGTCATCATTGGAGTTTTTGTTGCCGTGATCGTCATCATTGGAGTTTTTGTTGCCGTGATCGTCATCATTGGAGTTTTTGTTGCCGTTAGAGTTGTCATCACCACTGCGGGATGTACGCTCGATTTCGCGGACAACGAGAGAGCCATCCGATGCAGCAATCACATGCAGTTTGACCTGGTCACCAACCGAGACGATGGTCTTGAACTCGGTGAAGGAAGCGATGGCGTAGGTGATGCCGCTGACGGTGATCGAGTCGGCAGAGAGAGCTTCCACGACTCCGTAGATTTCTTGTTCACTGCCGGGCGCTTCGTTGGCATTGCCGTTCATGTTGTCGTTGGCATTGCCGTTCATGTTGTCGTTGG
>JBBITE010000073.1:0-11577 GCA_037440905.1 Anaerolineae bacterium
AGCGCATCCTACGCATTTTGGAAGAACAAACAAGGACTTTTAAAACACTCTCTTACGCGGAACGTCCCGAAGGTTCTCGTGAACCAGATTTGCTTTCACTCCAACCCTTCGGGACGGTGCGTAACATCAGACATTAAAACGTATTAATGATAATAGACTTTGTACATTATTGAATAATGTCTATTATAATTATGAACGATACCTTGTCAATGCCGTAATGAAATTGGTGATTGCCCCCAAGGGAGGCATGTGCGGATTTGGCAATCCGCACGAGCAAAAAAAATGGCGGCCTGGAAACCGCTGGCTTGGATTGCCAAATCCAAGCCCCTTGCTGGCGGAGCGCTCGAAAGCATGTACCCAAACTTACATTGTAATTTTTGAGAATACGCCCTGCCCTCAAGATGTGGGCAATCACCAGCGTAATGAAAGGGTCTCTCATGCGCCAAGCAGAAAAAAACAAAAGGCTCGATCGGCGAATTCAGCGCACCCGTCTGGCGCTGCGCACCGCCCTGCTGGAACTGCTCAAACAAAAAAGTTACGACGAGATTGCGCTGGAGGAAATCACAGAGCGCGCCAATGTGGCGCGCGCCACGTTTTACCTGCATTACAAAGACAAGGAAGACCTGCTCTTGGAAGAATTCAGCCAAATGGCGAATGAAATCGTTCAAAGCCTGTCGGAAATTCCTTTTTCGGAGTGGTTCCCGCTAAACGCCCCAGCGGACGCGAAGCCGCCAAAACATGTTTCGCCCCGTCCGCTGTTGATGGTGTTTCAACACATCAAAGATCATGCGGATTTATATTACATTCTGCTGAAAAGTTCGAAAGCCAGCCGCAACTTCGAGCGTATCCGCAAAATCAGCACGGAAGCGATTGTCACGTTTGTGCAAAATAAACTTGCCAGCGATCCGATTCCGATACTGTTCAAGGTGCCGGTTGAGTTTTTTGCGGCGTATTTCAGCGGAGCATTGTTGAGCGCTGTGGATTGGTGGCTCGAAGAAGGCATGCACTACTCACCGCAAGAAATGACCGTCATGTTCCGCAGCCTGTTCTTTCACGGAGTGCAGGAGACCATTGACTTTTCTGCCGAAAGCGGCGCCGCGCGACAGTGCAACCTGCCAGCCTGATACACAACGCATTTTTCATTCGCAATCTTGGTGGCAGATTTGGTTGAAGGCTATAATACAGCCATGCAAGATTACCCCCTCTTTTGGAGAAGATGACATGTCCAACGTGTATGAATCGAAACACCCGCTGGTTGCTCATAAACTCTCGCGCCTGAGGGATAAAAATACGGAGCCGAAAAAATTCCGCGAACTGGTGCGCGAAATCTCAGCGCTGCTCGCCTACGAAGCCACCGCCGACCTGGCGATCATGCCGCGCGAACTGGAAACGCCGCTCGCCAAAATGACGGGTTACGAACTCAAGGAAAAAATCGGGCTGGTGCCTATTTTGCGCGCCGGGTTGGGAATGGTGGAAGGGGTGTGGAGCCTCATGCCCAGCGCGGAGGTGTGGCACATTGGTCTGTACCGCGATGAGCATACACTGAAACCGGTCGAATACTACAATAAACTGCCCACCGAACCGCGCGTTTCGGTCTGTTTGATTCTCGACCCGATGCTGGCGACCGGCGGCTCGGCAACCGCCACCGCCGACGTGTTGAAGCGGTGGGGCGTGAAGAAGATCAAATTCGTGGGGTTGATTGCTGCGCCGCAGGGCATCAAAGCCATGCAGGAACAGCACCCCGATATTCCGCTGTATCTGGCAGCCATTGACAGCCATTTGAACGATAAAGCCTACATCGTGCCGGGACTGGGAGATGCGGGCGACCGTCAGTTTGGGACAGGGTAGGCGGCGGGAGTGAGCAGTAAACGGTAAATCGAGGCGGTGTGTTATATGAAAGCCATGCTTCTGCGGCAGATTGCAATTATCAAAGATAACCCCAGCCCGCTTGTGCTGGAGGAAATTGCTGAGCCGAAACCAGAGGCAGGAGAAGTGTTACTGCGCGTGACGCGCTGCGGGGTGTGCCATACAGAGTTGGATGAGATCGAAGGGCGCACGCCGCCGCCGCGCCTGCCGATGGTGCTGGGGCATCAGGTGGTTGGCGTGATAGCAGATGCTGGAGAAAATTCATCAACCCCAACCCTGAAAGTCGGTCAGCGGGTGGGGGTGGCGTGGATTGCCTCGGCGTGCGGCAAGTGCCATCACTGCCTGGCAGGGGATGAGAATTTGTGCGCCGAGTTCAAAGCCACCGGGCGCGATGTGGATGGCGGCTACGCCGAATACATGAAAGTCCGCGCGGAGTTTGTGCATCTCATCCCAGAATCTTTCACTGATTCAGAAGCCGCACCGCTGCTGTGCGCGGGGGCAATTGGGTATCGCTCGCTGCGGTTGAGTAAACTTCAAGACGGACAGTCTCTCGGTTTGATGGGCTTTGGCGGGTCGAATCACCTGGTGTTGAAGATGGCAAGGCACAAGTTCCCCAATTCCCCCGTTTTTGTGTTCAGCAGGAATGCGGCGGAGCGCGCGTTTGCCTTGTCGCTGGGGGCGGTTTGGGCAGGAGCGATTGATCAGAATCCGCCTCAGGGGTTGGATGCGGTGATTGACACGACTCCGGTTTGGGGTCCAATGAGTGAAGCGTTGAAGGTTTTGAATCCCGGCGGGAGGCTGGTGATCAACGCCATCCGCAAAGAGGAATCGGATAAAGAAGTCTTATCTCGCTTGGATTACTCCTCGCAACTGTGGATGGAGAAGGAAATCAAATCGGTGGCGAATGTGACGCGGGCGGACGTGCGCGAGTTTTTGGCGCTGGCGGCGGAAGCAGGCATCAAGCCTGAATTTCAAGAGTACGAGTTGAAAGAAGCCAACGCGGCATTGCTGGAGATGAAGCAGGGGAAGATTCGCGGGGCAAAGGTGCTGCGCGTGGCGGAGGCTTGAAGGCTTTACTTCACGTCCAGCCCGGTCAGGCGGGTCAACACTTTGTGAATGAGGGCAACCGGCGCGAGCAGCACAAGATGAATAAGCGAACTCAAGCCCAAAATCACCGCCACAGAACTCAAAAAGCCGCCGAGAAGCGGGGCAAGAGTTTCCAACATCCAGGGACCGGCGCCCACCAGCAGAGCAACTGCAAAGAGAACGCCCACAGAAATTGTCAATTCCAGCCAGGCGTGGCGGTCGGATTCGGATGGCATCATGGTGCTGCTGACGGCAAACGCCAGATACAGCCACAAATAAAAATCTTTGGCGGTTGGCAGCAGACGCAGCCCAAGCCAGAACAAATCGAATTGACCGTTGCGGAAGGTGTCCCACAGGACACGCATTTCTAAGCGGTAGATGGCTGCATAGGCAACAAACAGCGTGCCAAAGATGAGCGGCGCGGCGCCAATCAAGGAATCGCGCACGATGTCGGATTTGGCGGTTTCCACGTAGCCAAGTTGCAGGCGTCCGTTTGGCAGGGCACGGGGGATGACGGAAAATCCGCCGGTAGGCACGCGCAAGAGTTTGGCAGTGATGAAATGACTCAATTCGTGCAGGAAGACGCCGGGCAGAAAAAGGATGTGAAAGAAAACGATGGTCAAGCGGGCGTCGCGCGTCAGCAGCAAAAGGACCGCCTGGATTTCGCGGTGCAAAAGCCGCTGGAGAAAGACCAGCGGCACAAGCATGGCAACAAACCAAAAGAAGCCAGCCAATTGATTCATGAATATCGCTGAGGTGAGATGATGGACGATTTCTATGGTCTGTAGTCTACGGTCTATGATCTATCATCTATGGCTTATCGTCTATGGTCCAACTTATGCTGCGGCAGCCGCCCTCGCGATGGCAACAAACTCATTCGCTTTCAGGCTTGCCCCGCCCACCAGCGCGCCGTCAATTTCGGGCTGTTGGAAGAATTCGGATGCGTTCGCCGCCGTGACTGAGCCGCCGTAGAGAATGCGAATCGCCTGGGCAGTTTCTTCGCCAAACAAACGCTTCAAGGCGGGACGAATGACCTGTCCATGCACGGCATTGGCATTTTCTCCGCTGGAGGCTTTACCCGTGCCGATTGCCCAAACCGGCTCGTATGCCACCACGATGCGCGAAGCGTGCGCGGGAGCGATGTCGGCGAAGCCGAGGTTGATTTGACGCAGAACCACTTCCGAGGTCCGCCCCGACTCGTATTCTTCCAGCGTTTCCCCCACGCAGACGATGGGCGTCAGGTCATGGTGGAGGGCGGCATGCAGTTTCTTGTTGACGGTCGCATCTGTCTCACCGAAGTAGGTACGGCGTTCGGAGTGACCAAGGATAACGTAAGCGCACATCTCTTTCAGCATGCCCGGCGCCACTTCGCCGGTAAAAGCGCCTTTTTCTTCCCAGTGCATGTTCTGCGCGCCCAGCCCAATGCCGCTTCCTTCGAGCATGGAGAAAACGGCGAAAAGCGCGGTAAAAGGCGGGCAGAGAACTTTTTCAACGCCGGCAATATCCATGAGGGGACCGAGGAGTTGCGAAACCAGCTCGCGCGCTTCGGCGGCAGTTTTGTTCATCTTCCAGTTTCCGGCGACTAAGGGGGTACGCATGTTGCCTCCAGAGGTTTTGGTATGTCGAGGATGAAGGTATACAAGTAGAGAGGTAGACAGGTAGATAAGTACACAGGTACACAAGTTATGCCTGTGTACCTGTGTACGGTTGGGTCTGTTTGCGATTATTTATCGTTCAACGCCGCGACGCCGGGCAGTTCTTTGCCTTCGAGAAATTCCAGCGAAGCGCCGCCGCCGGTGGAGACGTGAGTCATCTGTTTGGCAACTCCCGCTTTTTTGACCGCGCTCGCCGAGTCGCCGCCGCCGATGACCGTCACCGCGCCGGAGTCGGCGAGCATCCTTGCGAGGGCAAAGGTACCTTCTGCAAACTTGGGCATTTCGAACACGCCCACGGGTCCGTTCCAGACGATGAGTTTGGCTCCGTTCAGCGCCTGCTTGTAGAGGTCGAGGGTTTTGGGTCCCACATCGAGCATGCGCCAGCCGGGCGGGATTTTATCCACATCCACGATTTGCGTATTGGCATCTGCTTCGAAGCGGTCCGCGATGACAGCATCTACCGGCAGGATCAACTTGCCGCCTGCCTTCGCGATGACCGCCCTGGCG
Source organism: Anaerolineae bacterium (assembly GCA_037440905.1). Lineage (GTDB taxonomy): Bacteria > Chloroflexota > Anaerolineae > Anaerolineales > Villigracilaceae > Defluviilinea. Next base: position 5,115 of record JBBITE010000073.1, read on the forward strand.
GTATCAAGCGCCGCCTCCTCAACAAGGCTGTCTTGCATGTTCAAGCCCTGGGCGGCGAGGAAGGTGTTTGCCATACCGCCGCCGATGATCAACTTGTCGCATTTGGAGAGCAGGGTTTCGACGACGAGAATTTTGTCGCTGATTTTTGCTCCGCCGAGGATGGCAATATAGGGATGTTCGGGATTGGCAACGGCTTTGCCGAGATATTCGAGTTCCTGCTCCATCAGAAAGCCAGCCACCGCCGGCAGGAAGCGCGCGATTCCCTCGGTGGAAGCATGCGCACGGTGAGCCGACCCAAACGCATCGTTGACGTAGATGTCTGCCAGCACCGCCATTTGCTTTGCCAATTCGAGGTCGTTCTTCTCTTCACCGGGATGGAAGCGGGTGTTTTCGAGCATGATTACTTCGCCCGGCTGAAGCGCCTTCGCCATCGCTTCCACTTCAGGACCGACGCAATCGGGCGCCATTTTGACGGGCCTCCCCAACAGCGACGATAACACCTCCGCCGCAGGCTTTAGGCTAAATTCCGGCGAGGGACCGCCCTTGGGTCGCCCAAGATGACTGGCGAGCAGAAGCGAAGCGCCCTGATCCAGACAATATTGGATGGTCGGCAAGGCGGCACGGATGCGTTTATCGTCGGTGACTTTGCCGTCTGCCATCGGCACATTGAAATCCACGCGCATGAACACGCGTTTGCCTTTCAGGTCAATGTCTCTTACAGTTTTTTTGTTCATGGTTACTCCACTGTATACAGGGACACACGAAAACAGGTACACAGGTCTTGTTTCAACTTGTGTACCTGTGTACCTGTCTGCTTGTTTGCCTCACAAGCTCTTCGCCATCAGCGCCGCCAAATCTGCTGTGCGGCAGGAGTAGCCCCATTCATTGTCGTACCAGGTGACAACCTTGACGAAGTTGCTCTTCTCTTTGCCCAACACCATCGTGAACTGCAAGTCCACAGACGAGGAGTGCGGGTCGCCTTTGAAATCAATGCTGACGAGCGGTTCATCCACTGCCTGTAAGATGCCCTGAAACCGCGGTTCTTTGGCGGCTTCGCGGAATGCCTGACGCAGCTCTTCGGTGGTGGTCTCTTTTTCGAGTTCGGCGGTGAAGTCCACAATGGAAACGGTGCTGGTGGGAACACGCAAGGCATAGCCGTCGAATTTGCCTTTGAGTTCGGGAATGACGAGAGCCACTGCTTTGGCGGCGCCGGTGGTGGTGGGAATGATGCTCATGGCGGCGGCGCGGGCACGGCGCAGGTCGGAGTGCGGCAGATCGAGAATCTTCTGGTCATTGGTATAGGCATGGACGGTGGTCATGAAGCCGCGTTTGATGGTAAAACGGTCGTGGACGACCTTGGCGGCAGGCGCAAGGCAGTTGGTGGTGCAGGAAGCGTTCGAAACCACATGATGCGCAGCGGGGTCATATTTGTCTTCGTTCACGCCCAGCACAACGGTCAGATCCTCGCCTTCGGCAGGAGCGGTGATGATGACCTTTTTGGCTCCTCCTTTGGTGATGTGATTGACTGCGCCCTTGACCGTTTTACCTTTCTTATTGACCCCGTCTTCCTTGATGGTGAACAAGCCGGTGCCTTCGATGACGATATCCACGCCCAGGTCGCCCCAGGGAATTGCCGCCGGGTCGGTCTCTTTGAAGGCTTTGATTTTCTTGCCGTCAAGCAGCAAGCCATCGTCTGCTACTTCGACAGCACCGTTGAAACGCCCGTAGTTCGAATCGTACTTGAGCAGGTGCGTCATGGTCTTCATGTCGCCGATGTCGTTGAACGCAACCACTTCTAGTTCGTTGGGGTATCGGTCGCGAATCGCCTTGAGAACCTGGCGTCCGATGCGTCCAAATCCGTTAATACCAACTTTGACTGCCATAATAAACCTCCATGGTTATTTTGTGATGATGTGCTGTTGCAATCTGCTGTTTCCGCTGTCATTGCGATCCATGGGAATCAATCCCCCGGCACGCAGGGAAATTGCTTCGTGCCGCTTGATGGTCGAGCAGGCCGCAGGCTGTACACCTGCACCCACCGCAGGGGCGGTGTCGAGACTCAGCGTCACTCGCAGTGACAAACGATGATGATATTTGCAATACAGCATTGTGATGAAGTTTACAAAACGATTGTAACACAGAGCCCCGTCAAAGAAATGAGGATGAAAGTAACTTTTTCGCTCCTGGTAAGAGCGCCCAATACTTTTGTGAAATACCACCCTCTCGATTGCACAGCAGCGAAAGACTTGTTCACTCCAGAGGTCCCGTGCGCTCTTCCAGGATACTCATTAATTCTTCCGCCAGTTTTTTCGAGTCGTGACGCCAAGGATAATTTATATCGGTCAGGTTGGCACAACGAACGCGCCCATCTGCCAGGGATTTTTCATCCACTCGCACCCATTGCGAGTCATCTAGCAATTGTCCCTCGTAATTGTCGTTGCACAACACCACATCGAACAGGCGCTCCCCCACATGTTCTTCCAGCACGCGGACATGATCATGACAGGAATACAGGTCGGTTTCTCCCTTTTGGGTGGCAATATTGCTCACATACACCTTGATGGCGCGGCTGGCGCGCATGGCGCCCAGCAAATCCTCCACCAGCAGGTTGGGAAGCAGGCTGGTATAGAGGCTGCCCGGTCCCACCACGATCATATCGGCATTGAGCAGCGCGCGGATGACCGGCGGATACGCCAAGGCGTTGTTCGGTTCCAGCCACACCCGCTGAACTCGTCCCTGCATTTTGGGAATACGGCTCTCCCCCTCCACCCGCACCTGATTCAACGAATGCGGCAGCTGCATATCTGCCACCAGTTTCACATTATGAAGCGTGGAAGGAAGCACCCGCCCCCCCACTGAGAGCACCTTGCCAGATTCAGCAATGGCACTCTCGAAACTGCCGGTAATTTCTGCCAGCGCTGTAATGAACAAATTCCCAAACGAATGACCGTCCAGGTTTCCCGCCCCGCTGAAACGATACTGAAAGAGCTGAGTGAGCATCTGCTCATCATTTGAAAGCGCCGCCAGACAGTTGCGAATATCACCCGGCGGCAAAATGCCGAAACTCTCGCGCAGCCGCCCCGACGAGCCGCCGTCATCTGCCACAGTGACGACCGCTGTCAGATTGCGGGTATAGGCTTTCAGTCCGCGCAGAAGCGTGGCAAGACCATGCCCGCCGCCAATCGCAACAATCCGCGGACCGCGCTGCCGCCGACGGAAGTTGGTCAAATCATCCACCACCGCCCGCCCCGGACGAATGTAAGGGCGCAGCAGCGAGCGGTTCAATTGCCAAATTCCGTATGCCACCAACCCCACCCCTGCCCCGGCAAAAATCAACACCCGCAGCCAGCGCGGAAAAAACCGCAGCGAGGCATACGAAAGAATGGTCAACAAAATTGGATTGGTGGAATCGGTGCGATACAAATCCAGCAGAAAAATTGCCAGCCCCACGCCCAGCAACGTAATTCCCAGCAGCACCAGCAGAAACCAGCGCTTCACCCCCAGCCCCGGCACAAACCAGCGCCCTAACTCTCTTACGTTTCGCAAAATTCGATCTTTGTTACCCTTGTTTTTCTCGCTCATGGAAAACAAGTCTAGCAGGGAGAACGCACAAAGTCAATTGAAGATGCCGCGGTAATTGCCTACAAGGGGGGCATGTGCGGATTTGGCAATCCGCACGAGCAAAAAATGGCGGCTTGGACACCGCTGGCGTGGATTGCCAAATCCAAGCCCTTGCCGGCGGGGCGAAAGATGCCGTCGGAGGTCTCGGTTATAATTACCACCATGAGCCTGATCGTTGCCATAGATATCGGCGGGACCCACATCCGCACCGCCGCTTACGCTCCTCAAAGCACTCAGCCCCTTACCCATCACAAGACCCGCTCCCTGGCACACACACCTGGCGTCTTCGAGCGCCTGGTGGAAGCGGTGCAAGCCGTGTGGCAGGAGGGCAACGTCTCTGCCATTGGCATTGCCTCGCCGGGTCCGCTCGACCCGCACAGCGGTACCATCCTCGATACTCCCAATATCCCCGAATGGACAAACTTTCCCCTTGCCCCCAAACTCTCCGAGAGATTCGGTGTGCCGGTCTATCTGGATAATGACGCCAACCTCGCAGGTCTTGCAGAATGGCAATTCGGCGCAGGCAAAGGCCACAGCGACATGGTGTACCTGACCATCAGCACCGGTGTGGGCGGCGGCGTCATCAGCAGCGGACATCTGCTCCAGGGCTACCGCGGCATGGGCGCCGAACTCGGTCACATGACGATTGACCCGAACGGTCCGTTGTGCGGCTGTGGGCATCGCGGACATGTAGAGTCGTTTTCTTCGGGACCTGCCATTGCGCGCTACGTAAACGAACGAATTCAAGCGGGAGAAACCTCCACGCTTCAAGCGGACCCGAATCTGACTCCTGCCCAAATTGCCGATGCCGCACTGAAAGGGGACCGGCTGGCGGTCTCTGCTTATGCGCGTGCGGGTGAGTACCTCGGCATTGCGGTGGCAAACTACCTCGCCATCTTCGACCCGTCTATTTTGATTTTCGGCGGCGGAGTCTCGCAAGTGGGCAATTTGCTGTTCAAGCCCTTCGAGGAAAGTCTGCGCCGGCATGTCTTTCACCCTCACTATTTAGACAACCTGATCATCACCCGCGCCGCATTGGGTGACGATGCGGGTCTGCTGGGAGCGTTGGCGCTGGCAAGGCTGGCTCTCAACGGGAAGCAATGAGCAAGAGAAGGTAACCATGTGCAAGCGTCGTTTTTTTTCACATCCGTTATGGATGGCAACCAAATGGTGGACAGCCGACCAGGTGGGGTAAAAGGCTGATCGAGCAGCAAGCAGGGATCGGCTGAGAAAGCCGCGCTTTGTTCCGTTAAGTAACCGCTGAAAGTAAGTACTCACCTTACGCGGAACGCCCCGAAGGTTCTCAAGAATCAGGTTTGCTTTCGTTCCAAACCTTCGGGACGGTGCGTAACATCAGTAATTAAACGCGCAGGGGACGTTCTCTAATGTCCCAGTCGGCGTAAGAGAACGCCAACTGCGCCAATGGATTTCCAAAAACATACGACCGATTACATAGCGGCAAGGCGAAACGTTCGTCACTTTTTCTTCTTACAATTTCATCTGGAGTATCTTATGAAAAAATTGAATGTGCCCGGCCCCAAAGCCCGGGCTTTAATTGAACGCGACAAGAAAGTGGTTTCCACCTCCTACCCGCGCGGTTATCCTTTTGTGATGGATCACGGCAAGGGAGTGGAAGTGTGGGACCCCGACGGCAACCGTTACCTCGACCTGATGGGAGGTATTGCGGTGGTATCCACCGGTCACGCCAACCCGAGAGTGGTGAAGGCGGTGCAGGATGCGGCTGAAAAGTTCCTGCACATCTCGTCCGATTTTTATCACGAAAACTGGATCCGCCTGAGCGAAAAGCTGGATGAGATTGCACCATTCGAGGAAAACGCCAGGACATTCCTGACCAATTCAGGCACCGAATCGGTGGAGACCGCCATCAAACTAGCAAAGTACAAAACCAAACGGCATAATTTCATCGGTTTCTTTGGGGCGTTTCACGGGCGCACGATGGGGTCGGTGGCGTTTACCGCCAGCAAACCGCATTATCATCGCGGGTTTTATCCGCTGATGCCCGGCGTGACCCATGTGCCTTTCCCTGATCCGTACCGCCCCATCCTGCACCGCAAAATGGGCGAGGATTACGGGGAAACGGTTGTGCGGTTTATCGAGGAGGAGGTGTTCGCGCATAACGTCCCCGGCGATGAAGTGGCTGGGATTTTGGTCGAGCCCATTCAGGGAGAAGGCGGCTACATCGTCCCGCCGGATGGTTTTTTCCCGGCGCTGCGCAAGTTGTGTGATAAATACGGTATTCTGCTAATTGCCGACGAGGTGCAAAGCGGCATGGGGCGCAGCGGCAAATGGTGGGCAATTGAGCATTGGGGGGTGGAACCAGATATCGTGACCTCGGCGAAAGGAATCGCTTCGGGGCTGCCGCTTGGAGCGTGCATCGCCCGCGAATCGGTCATGGATTGGCCCAAAGGGGTTCACGGCAACACGTTCGGCGGGAATCCAATTTCCTGTGCGGCGTCACTGGCAACCATCGAACTGCTCGAGGAGCAATATTTGGCAAATGCCGCCGAAGTGGGGCAATATACGCTGGATGCGCTGCATGAGATACAGGCGCGTCACACCTCGGTGGGCGATGTGCGCGGGAAAGGCTTGATGATCGGCATCGAGTTCGTCAAGGACAAAGGGACCAAAGAGCCGAACGAAGAGTTGCGCAACATGATCGAAAACCTGGCGTTTGAATACGGTCTGTTGCTGCTCGGCTGCGGCAAATCTGTCATCCGCCTGGCGCCGCCGCTTTCCATCACAACGAGCGAAATGGACGAAGCACTCGAAATCTTCGAGCATGTCATTGGACTGGCTGAAAAAGAACAGGGAATGCGATAAA
>JBBITE010000074.1:0-11534 GCA_037440905.1 Anaerolineae bacterium
CCTTTTGGCTCTTCTTTCTTCCTCCTCAACTTTGCTCAAAGAGCCAAAGTCGAGGCAAGTTTACGGGCAAACCTCCCGTGTATCGGCTTGGATTTGGCAATCCAAGCCAGCGAAACGAATTTATGAAACAGTCTCTGAGTCCACAGAGAAAAGTAAGAAGAATCTCTGTGCTCTCTTTGAACTCGGTGGCGAAATCCATTGGGACATCACTTCGCTGTTATCAGTTTTTGATATTCTTCCACAATCTGCGCTGCAATTTTTTCCCAGGCGTAATTCTTGGCATATTCGGCGGCTTGAGCGCTCATACGGGCGTGAAGGTCTGCATTGTTCAGCAGCCAGGAGATTTTATCGCACAACATTTCGGGCTCTTCGGCAGGGATGGTGAACCCCGTCTCGCCATCACGCACCAGATACGCCAGCCCGCCCACTTCCGAGGCAATGACCGGCGTGCCGCAAGCCATCGCCTCCAGCGCCACCATGCCAAACGATTCATAATGAGAAGGCATCACCAGCACTTCGGCAGCAGAATAATAATAAGGCAATTTGTCCTGGTCGCGCTTGCCGAGAAACACCACCGTCTGCCCTACGGCGAGTTCATCGCACAATGCCTGCAGGCGTTTCATTTCGGCGGTCATTTTTTCGGGGGTGGCAGAAGGGTCTCCACCAATGATCGCCAGATGCACGGGACGGCTTTTATCCTTCAACGTCAGGCAGCACATGGCATGAATGAGCGTATCCACGCCTTTGAGCGGTTCGATGCGCCCCACAAACAAGACCATGCGGTCTTCGGGTTTCAAGCCTACGTACATCTTCGCTTCGTCGGAAGGAATGGGATAAAAGTGACACAAATCCACTCCCGGCGGGATGATGACCATCTTGGAGGCATCTGCTTTGTAGAGGAAGCGTAACTGGGTCAATTCTGCCAGGGTAGCGACGACGATTCGGTCTGCCTGACGGAGGACCTGGCGCTCTCCATTGAGCCGATACTCCCCCTCGCGCTCCGCCTCGGTCCGCGCGATGCGGTTTTTCATCTCGCCGAGGGTGTGGAACATGTGCATGATGGGCGTCCCCGCCCACAGGTCCGAAAGAGAAGCGGCGGCAATGCCGCTCATCCAGTAGTGGCTGTGGATGATGTCGTAGCGGATTCCTTTTTCTTTTGCAAAAGCATCCACTCCCTGGACAAACTGAGGGATGTAATCTGCGAGGTCTTTTTTCGGGAGCGGCGTTTCAGGTCCCGCCGGCACATGCACGACGCGGTTACCATAACCGAGGTCGTGCAGCACGTGTGGAACGTGTTCATCTTGCGAGCGGGTGAACACATCCACATGGATGCCCATTTGCCCCAGTTGGCGCGTCAGATCGCGGACATAGACGTTCATGCCGCCCGTGTCTTTGCCGCCCAGGGTGGCGAGCGGGCAGGTGTGGTAGGAAAGCATGGCGATGTTCATAGGAAGGCGGTGAGCAGTTATCAGTTATCAGTGAGACGCGGTGACGCGGAAAAAACTTGCGGGAAATATTGTAATCCTTTATAATCCCCGCCGCGAAATAAGCCACCGTAGCACAGCTGGCAGTGCAGACGATTCGTAATCGTCAGGTCATGGGTTCAAATCCCATCGGTGGCTCACAAAGAGACTTCCGAAGTCGCCGAACCTCGGAAGTCTCTTTTTTCATTAGACTTTATCTAAGAGAGTGTTTTAAAAGTCCTTGTTTGTTCTTCCAAAATGCGTAGGATGCGCTCTCTAGCGCATCCAGTGACGTTAGAGAACGTCGCTTACGCGCAGGAGAGGTAGTTTTAAAACGCTCTCTAAGAAGAGCACGAATTTTCAAAAAGATGAAAAAAGAAATTCGTGTTTCTTCGTGAACTTCGTGGAGGAAGAGGGTAATACGGATATAGTCTATTCAATGCCGTCGAAGAGGTGGTCTATCACCTCTGCACTCACATCGAACACTGCTCCTGTTTCGGGCAGCGGTTCTTCTGTCATCCATTTTGGCAGGCGGTCATCTTCTTGGGTGAAGCCTGCGCGGCGGTTGAATTCGCGTTCCATGCGGATGGTCTGTTTGCCAAGTGCCTGCAGGATGTTATCGGGCAGGTCGTCCCAGCCGTAGCGCGCGGCAAGCAGACGTTTGACCACAAAGTCGGGTGTGGCGGCGTAGCCAAAGCCGGCAAAGATGCACGCGCCGAGGGTATCGTAGCCTGCCATGTTCAACTGCGCGTTGAGCGAGACATCGCGCTGAACATTCGGGTCAAGGTGATTGACCTGGGCGCGGATGGTGAGCCCAGCCGTATGGTCGGCGCCCTGGGGCGTGGTGGCATACGTCAGACCGGTGCCTTTGATGGAACGTGGCTCGTAGGCAGACATGGCTTGTCCCTTCACGGCCGGGACACGCTCGATGCCATATTTCTTCCCAACGCTGACAGCGCCATTCCCAAGCGTGCGCCCCAACTCGGTTCCTTTGCGAATTTCTTCGATCAATTTCAGCGCATCGGCTTCGCTCCCCCATTGCATCAAGCCCGCTTCTGCCGCAACGCCAAGCGCCGCCCCAATTTCGATGGAATCCAATCCCAGGTCGTTAACCTGCCAGTTCAGGCGTCCAATCGAGTCAAGCGAGTCAAGGTTGAGGTTCGAGCCCATCAAGCCGATGGTCTCATATTCGAGCGGTGAGACGATGACCTTGCCATCTTCTCCGCCGAAGACATTCGAGCATTTGATGGTGCAGCCCGCCATGCAGGCATGGGAGGGGTCGGAAGGCTTGCCGCGGGTGAGCGTAAACTCACGCAGCGCTTCGCCTCCGATTTTTTCCACCTCGTCGAACGTGCCGCGCGAGAAATTGCGCACAGGGATGGCTGCAAAGCGCTGGGTCAATTGAGTCATCGCCGCTGTGCCGTAATCGTGATAGGTTTTCGTCTGGGGATGATCCATCAGCGCCTGGGTGTAATCTTTTTGCGCTGCTTTGAACGCTTCGGGATTAACGATGGGCGGCTTCTGCCCACCGGCATGATCGAACACGATGGCTTTGATCCGCTTCGAGCCCATCACGGCGCCGAGTCCGCCGCGGGCAGCAATGCGCGAGGGGATGCGGTCTTTATCGAGATTTTGGATGCCCGCCGCCTTCATTTGCATTTCCCCGCCGGGACCGATGAGGGCGATGGCAACTTTATCGCCATACCGTTCGAGCAACTTTTCTGCCGAGGCGTACACGCCCAAGCCTGCCAGGTCGTCTGCCTTGTCCCATTTTACGCCTGCGAGCGAGAGATACAGCACCCACCATGAATCATCTTCGGGCTTGTCTTCGATGATGAGCGCATGAATACCCATGTGAGTCATGTGAAGACCGGTGCGGCCGCCGGCGTTGGCTTCCTTGACGCCGCCCGTGAGCGGAGATTTGCCGCCAATGGAGATGCGGTCAGTGGAGGAAAGCATGTGACCGACGAGCAAGCCGGGCGCAAAGATGAGCTTGTTGCCCGCGCCGAGCGGATCGGTCTTCGCGTCCACTTCATCGAGCAGGATACGGGCAATCAGGCCACGCCCGCCAAGGCGCTGCCAGGAGGCGGGCACGGGTTCGGTGGTTAGTGTTTGTGTGCGTGCGTTGACGCGCCAGATTTGAGATTTGTAATCGGTCATGGGCACTCCAATCAGTCAAAGGTCAAAAGTCGAAGGTCAGAAGGACTTTCGACCTTTGACTTTTGACAAAATTATTCAAACAGTGATTTCACCGCCTCGCGGAAAACCTTCGTGTGATAGTCCACATCTGCTTCGGTGGTATCGGGCGAGATGAGCGCCATGTTGTGGAAGGGAGTCATCAGAATGCCGCGGTTGAGGGCAAAGAGGTGCATGTAGCGGTCAAGTTCGTGATCCACAGCGGCGTGGGCTTCGCCTCCGTTGCGCGGCGGGACAGGACGAAACCAGTATTCGGAGCGGTTGCCGAGGCGTTTGACGATCCAGGGCAGGTTGAATTCTTTGATGACCGTCTCGACTCCGGCGGTGAATTTTTCCTGCAGGGCAACGGCTTTGGCGTAGAAGTCGTCGGTCAGCACGTTTTGCAGGGTGGCTTTCATCGCGGCAATCGAGAGGGCGTTGCCCGCCAGGGTGCCTCCAATGCCGCCTACATCGGCGTCGTCAACGGCGAGTTTGGCGGCGAAGGCGCGGCTCACTTCTTCGGTGAAGCCATATACAGCGGCGGGAACGCCTCCAGCGATGGGTTTGCCGAGGGTCAGGAAATCAGGCTGAAGTCCGAATGAAGCGGTGTATCCGCCGGGGCCGGTGCAGATGGTGTGAGTCTCGTCAATGATGAGATACGTCCCGTATTTGCGCGTCATCTGGCGCAGGGCATCGTGGAAGCCAGGCTCGGGGTGGATGATGCCGATGTTGGTCATGGCAGGTTCGGCGAGGACGGCGGCGACATCGCGGGCGGAGAGGGCAGTTTCGAGCGCGGCAATATCGTTGAACTCGATGACTTTGGTGGTGAGGCGCGGGTCAATTTGCGGACCCATATTGTTGGGGCGCGGAATGGGCGTGCCTTCTTCGTCGAGGACAATGAAGGTTTCGTCTACCGAGCCGTGATAGCAGTAGTTGAAAACCAGGATTTTGGGGCGCCCGGTGATGAGCCGCGCCATGCGCAGGGCAAAGCGGTTGGCATCGGTGGCGGTGAGCGCAAACTGCCAATAGGGCAAGCCAAAGCGGCGCCGAAGTTCCTCCCCAACCCAAATGACATCTTCGTAGGGGAGCATCAGGGTGATGCCTTTTTGAATCTGCTCGTTGATGGCTTCGATTGTCGCGTCGGGGCTGTGACCGGTCATCGCGCCCGTGTCGCCGAGGCAAAAGTCAATGTAGGAATTGCCGTCTACATCGGTGAAGCGTGCGCCTTTCGCTTCTTTGACGAAGACGGGGAACGATCCCGCCCAGCGAATCATCCACAGCATCGGCACGCCGCCATGCAGCGACTTACGCGCGCGCTGATAGAGTTCGTGGGATTTGGGGTGGGTTTTGTGGAAGAGGGATTCTTCGGCTTGAAGAAGTTGGGTGAGTTTGGTGCGGTTGAGGGTTGAGGACATGTGGAGAGTGGAAAGTGGAAAGTAGTGAGTGGATGGGTTCGATTAACCAAGCGTTTGTTTTAGTGCTTCGGAGAAGATGCGCAGACCTTGATTGATCTGTTCACTCGTCACATTCAACGGCGGGATCCAGCGCACGGTGTTATCGTAGGTGCCGCAGGAGAGCAGGAGCAAGCCTTTCTCTTCCGCCTTGTGAATGATTTTCTTGACCAGCGGTTTGGCTTTGTCGGCTCTGCCTTCGACGACAAATTCGGTCCCCACCATCAAGCCCAGTCCGCGCACATCGCCAATCTGCGGATATTCCTCCTGAAGTTTGCGGAGACCGCTCATTAATTGGATGCCTCGCTCGGCGGCATTTTCGAGCATTTTTTCCTCCCGCATCGCGCGGATGGTGGCCACGCCCGCCGCGCAGGCGACCGCGTTCCCGCCATACGTCCCGCCGATGGAGCCGACATCGAGTTTGAGCATGATGTCGGTGCTGGTGAAAACGCCAGACAGGGGCATGCCGGAGGCAATGCCTTTTGCAACCGTCATAATATCCGGCAGGATGTCGAAATGTTCAAAGGCGAACCATTTTCCCGTGCGCCCAAAACCCGATTGGACTTCATCGAGGACGAGCAGGATGCCGTGCCTATCGCAAATTTCACGCAATCCCTTCATGAACGAGGCGGGCGGGACGATATAACCTCCTTCGCCCAGGACCGTCTCGATCAAGATCGCGGCGGTCTCCTTCGGCGCGGTCTGTGAGGCGAGCAGGTATTCGAGCTGTTCCAGGGCGTATGCCGAAGCCTCGGCTTCCGTCATTTTGAGGCGGAAGGCATAGGGGAACGGCGCAACAAACACCCCCGAAGGCAGCGGACCAAACCCCGCGCGATAGATCGTCTTGGAAGTGGTCAGCGCCATGGTTGCGTGTGTGCGCCCGTGAAAAGAGCCGCTGAATACGATGACGTTCTGCCTGCCTGTGGCAACTTTCGCGATCTTGACCGCGTTCTCCAAGGCCTCCGCACCGGAGTTGGCGAAAAAAAACGAGTCAATGGAAGGCGGGGTGATTTTCCGCAATTCGGAAATCAACTCCAGCATCGGCTTGTGGATGACAAGATTCGCCTGGGCGTGAATGAAATTGCCCGCCTGTGCGCGAATCGCCTCCACGACCTTCGGGTGGCAGTGACCGGTATTGGTCACACCGATGCCGCAAGTGAAGTCGAGCAGTGTGCGCCCGTCATCTGTGTAAATGTATGCCCCCTCCGCGCGCTCGGCAACGAAGTTGAAAATGCGGCTCCACGCGGGAGTCATGTGGGGAAAATTTTCGGAATACAAAGTGTTCATGTGTCACGTTTTCCAGTGTCGTGTTTTCTTTTAGATATCTTTTGGTTTGAGAGAACGTTTAAGCCCTCCGATGAGGGCTTTTGTCTGTTCGGCTTGTTGATATTCGGCATTGAAGATTTCCTGGCTGATATAACCAACATCCAACGCCACATACAACAGGGATTGAACTTCCACTGCCGAACGGCGCACAATATCAAGAAACCGTGCAAATTCAATTTTCGCTTCGCAGTCGAAGCCCTCGGCTATGTTTGTCATAGCGGATACGGCAGCGCGCTGTATCTGGTCGCGCAGCCCGTAATCCTTTGCGAGGGCTCCTGCGTTTGTTATTTTGTAAATGCTTGTGACCAGTGTCCGCGCTTCCTGCCATGCAACAATATCTTCAAACTTTTTTATCAAAGCCATCATGCACCATCATTATTTTATGACATTGAACAACTTGACACTGGTCAACTTGACACTGGAACGCTTATCCCGGCAAATATTCCGCCGCCCATTCCACATCGTGCTTTTGCAGCGTCTCGCGGGTGGGAACGCCGTCGTTCGTCCAGCCTGCCATCTTGTAGTAGGCGTCAATCGCCGTGTTGATCTCTTCATGGGTGAGGGCAAAGCCCGCCGTCGGACCCGTTCCCTGCAGCTGCTTGAAGAACTTCTTGGGCAGTTTGTCATCCTTGCGCCCGAAGCCTTCGCGCGCATTGAACACGCGGAAGAGGTTCAAGCGCCGCCGCCCCACTTCCATCAACTCAGCCAGGGTCACATCCCAGCCGGTCACCGCGCGCAGCATGGCGGCTGTCTGTTCGCCGTCGTAGAGCGTCCAAGTCGGCCCCCACACAAACTGACAGAGTTCGAGTGAATCGAGCATGGAGTAGAAGACTTCGGTCTCGTAGGCGAAGCGAACCTTTTCCTCGGTGAGCGAGTAAGCTGGCTGCGGCGACCCAAGGCCAATCTGCTTAAGGCGGTCGAGGTTGAAGTCGCCCACGCCTTCTTCGTAATACGGGTCATGTTCTGAAGATTGGTGATCGGCCCCAAAGGGATTGACCGCATAGATCAAGCCGAGGCTGCGCTTCGCCTGCGGCATGTGGGCAGGCGCCTCCGCTCCCTTGACCGTGATAAGGCATTCATCTGCACCGTTGCCCCATTTCGCGGCAGCGCGCTCCGAGCCCATGCCAAGCGTCTTCCCTAGCTCGCCTTCGCCTTTCACAATCTTGTTGAGCGCCGCCAGCATCGCATCTGCATTACCAAACTTCAACTCAATGCCGTCGGTCTGCTCTTTGGTGATAATGCCCTTTTCATAGCACTCCATGGCAAAGGCAATCGTCGCACCGCAGGCGATGGTATCCACGCCGTATTCGTTGCAGATTTGGTTCGCCAGCGAAACCGCCGCCAGGTCGTTGATGCCGCAGTACGAGCCGAAGGTGCCAAGTGTTTCATATTCCGGCCCGCCGTAACGCGGATCCACCTTGTATGCCCCTTCTTTTACCTCCACCACCCGCTTGCACTTGACCACGCAGGCGTAGCAGGTATCGCGCTCTTTGAGGATGGTCTCCGCCATCTTCTCGCCGCTGATGGCTTCACACCCTTCGAACTGCCCTTCGCTATAGTTGCGGGTCGGCAGACAGCCAATGGTATTGTTGAACAACACCACCACCGCCGTACCGAATTTCGCCAGCCCGTCCATATCGCCATTCTCGGGAATCGCCTTGGGACCAATGCGATTCAACTCGGTCAACGCCTTGGGGTCTGCCACTTCCACTTTCTTCGTGCCGCGCACCGCCACCGCCTTGAGATTCTTGGAAGCCATCACCAAGCCCATCCCCGTGCGGCCGTTATGGCGGTTGGACATGCTGACCAGCGACGAGAACAGCACGCCCTTCTCGGCTGCCGGCCCATGCTGGAGAATCTCGGCTTTCGGGTCCACTTCGCGGTGAAGAATATCATCTACCTCCCCCGTCAACTTGCCCATCAAATGCGCCGCATCGCGCAATTCCGCTTTGCCTTCCACAATCGCCAAATACACGGGCTTGGGCGATTTGCCTTTAATCACAATCCCATCGAAGCCCGCAAACTTCAATTCCGCCGGGAAAAATCCTCCGCTTTGCGAATCACCAATGCCGCCGCTGATGGGCGATTTAGCGTTCGCGTTCAAGCGGCTCTGCCCCGAAATTGGCGCGCCCGTTGCCACACCCGTGAATAAGGTCAACACATTCTCAGGTCCAAGCGGGTCGGCGCCCTTCGGCACATCGCGCAGGATGTAATGCATTCCCATTGCGCTGCCGCCCAAATATTTGCGGTAGAACGACTCGGGCGGCTCCTCCACCGTCAGCGTGCCCGTCGTCAAATCCACATGCAAAATCTTGCCGTTATAACCGTATGGCATGGCGACCTCCTCCAAAATCAAGTTTTGCCCATTATACAGGCGGGATGTTCAAATCACAACCTGACCTTGCCGAAACAGACAAAAGAGACGCGGTAACCGCACGATTCCGCGTCTCTGGCCTTCGCTTCTTTCCGACCCGATCCCTAACTCCGTCCGAAAGGCATCCCCCTCCCCGAAGCCTCAAACAGCGATGCCCGTCTTTGTCATCTCGCGGATGCCGTAAGGGAATCCATACTCCGCCATCCGTTCCATAAACGGCAGCGGCGGAAAGGCTTCAGGTCCCAGCACGCCGCTCCCCTTCCACAGTCCCCGCTCCAGCAATTCCATCGCAATCACCGCGCTGAACGCTGTCTGCGAGACGACCGCCTGGCAGCCCCACTTCTTCATGGATTCCTCGTTGTCCGTCACCTGATACAGATAGACCTCCCGCGCCTTGCCGTCTTTCTTTCCCTTCACCCACAAGCCTGCACAGGTTTTTCCCTTCATCTTATCGCCGAGGTGAGCGGGGTCGGGCAGGCAGGCAGCCACCACATCGCGCGGCGCAACCATCACACCCTTCACATTGATCTTTTCCTTGTTATCCAACCCCAGCATTTTGAGCATCTTGAGGACGTTGATGAACTTCTCCCCCAAGCCATACTTGAACGTCACCCGCTGAGTCTTGATCCAACGCGGCATGAGCAGCACCTCTTCATGCTCCACGTTGACCACTTCGACAGGTCCGATGCCTTCGGGAAATTCGAACACTTCCGGTTCAGAGAACGGCTCGGTGGTAAACCAGCCCTTTTCCTGCTCCCAAATCACCGGCGGGTTCAGGCATTCTTCGATGGTCGTCCAAATCGAAAAATTAGGAGCAAATTCATATCCTTCAATCGTCAGATTAGCGCCGTCGCGCACGCCCAGTTCTTCGATTTCATCGAAAAGATAATCCTGTGCATAGCGGGCAAACACATCCACCATGCCGGGCTCCACGCCAATCCCCACCAATGCCAGCAGCCCCTTCTTCTCCCATTCCGCTGCTTTGGCAAACTGGTAATCGCCAAGTTTAACGCCCGGCTGATGATAGGGGTCGGTGGGATGCGGCTCGGAGAGAGTCATCGCCATATCCATATAGTTCACGCCGGTGGTATAGGCAGCATCGAAGATTTGTTGATTGAAGATGGGGTCCACGGCGTTCATGATGAGGTCAACGTTGTATTTGCGCGCAAGCGCTTCGATGCTTTCCTGTTTTCCCGCATCCACAAACTCGACCGGGAAACGGCTTTCGTCGCCCAGTTTTTTCTGCACCTCCCTGGCGCGTTCGAGGTTGTAATCGGCAAGGACAATTGTTTCGATCCACGCTTTCGGCTTTGCAATCATAGCAATGGCTTCCCCCACGCCCCCCACTCCAACGAGCAATACTTTCATGATCCTTTCTTCTCCATTTGTTTTATAACCCGCGCCTGCGAGTTAGTTTAGGTTAGTCCAATGGTCTTATGGCCTGATAGTCCGGTAGTCTGGTAGTCTGATGATCCAAAACCATCAGATAATGCTCTGTTACAATGACAAACGATGACGATGTTTGCAACAGAGCGATCAGATAACTAAAAGTAAATCTCCTTCATAATCTTCAAGTGCATAAATGATTCCGATTCGCGCACACCTTCGATTGCCGAGAGTTTGCTTGTGATGAATTCAAGCAGGTGATTCTGGTCACGGCAAACCACCTCGGCAAAGATATCGAAGCGCCCGCTGGTCACCACCAGGTAGATCACCTCCTCCAGTTTGGAGATTCTTTCGGCGGCTTCGAGCAGTTTACTTCCGTCCACACGAATGCCGATCATCGCCATCGTCTTGAAAC
This sequence comes from Anaerolineae bacterium, assembly GCA_037440905.1. GTDB lineage: Bacteria > Chloroflexota > Anaerolineae > Anaerolineales > Villigracilaceae > Defluviilinea. Next base: position 10,591 of record JBBITE010000074.1, read on the forward strand.
CGAGGCGCAGCGGATTCGTGATGGCAACCACCCGCAGATACCCTTCTTCCACCAGGCGGTTGTAGCGCAGGCGGATCATACCGGGTGAGACGTTCAGTTGTTCGGCAATTTGGGAGAATGCCGCACGGCCATCCTTGCGCAAGGCTTCCACAATGAAGCGGTCAATTTCATCGAGCGGCTGATTAACGATTTCACTTTCCATAGCCCTATTTTATGATATTTTATCACGAATGTCAACAATAAAATAACAATTAAGCAATAAAATGGCGTATTTTTTGAAAATAATCGCAGCTACCTACCGGCAGCCAAAAGGCGGAAGAACCCTGCCGCTGTGTGTTATTGCGCGGACTGTTGGTCGAGTAGGGCAAAGCCCGTATCGAGACCCAGCTCGAAGGGCCACGCCGAGGCTCGCCCGAGGCGCAATCTCCAGCATTTGCGGGAAGACTGCTACGCTCGCTGCGCTCGCTCGCAGTGACAGGTAGGCAGTTACAAATAATTCACCAACACCACAAGGCAGCAATCGCGCCGGCGTGGACTGCCAAATCCAAGCCCCCTTGCCTGCAATTACCCGAGACCCTCCGCCGTACAATGCTCAGCCCCAGGGACATGATTTTTCGAGCATCCACCAGCCCCCTGCTAATAAAAATCCCGGCCATGCTGCGCACAGCCGGGATTGCACTACTCAGCGAAACCGCTTCTGAGGGTTATTCGCCGCCTTTAACTTCCGTCCAAATTCTGTCGTAGAGCGGCGTGGCATCGCCAACGTCTTCAATGCGGTGACCGGCGTCAATTGCATCCTGAGGAACGTTGGTGATTGGCGAAGACATGTAGGCGTTATAGAGGTCGGGCTGGTTTTCTTTGGCGTATTCCAACGCAGCCAGGCTGGGGTTGATGTAGGGGAAGTCGCGCAGCATCAGCCAGAACATGTTGCCCTGCATGGTGTA
>JBBITE010000075.1:0-11402 GCA_037440905.1 Anaerolineae bacterium
GCTTTCGTTCCAGATGCAGGCGTAAAAATTCGCGGTGCAATCCGACTTTTTCTTGAACACACCGCAATTCACCACGCAACTCTTGGTCCTAAGTTCGAGCGTCACACAGTTGGGCTAGGTGATCTGCGCTTCCGGCGCACAGCACTCCAGCAGGCTGTCGAGAACGTACCCTGACGGGCAGAGCAGACTTCCTGCTGCTGCGCTCGGCACGACGCAGGCCGAATCGCAAATTTTCACTTCATAGGAGGCTGCCATTGGGCCCGTGCAGGTGATCATCTGCCTGCCGTCTTGTACGCCTGCGTCCGAACACCTGAAGTTCTCGGTCAGTGTTTCGTAGGTCGAACCTGGATTCATGAAGACCAGGTTGTAGGGAACCTTCTTGGTGCAAAACGTGTCGCCTGGCTCGGCAATCGGAAGGTGGCATCCCGCAGGCGTTGGGACGGTCACAACGTCTGGCGCGCAAAATGGCGCAAACTCCGGGGTTGGGGAAGCGCTGGGCGCAATGGTGACGGGGATGATCGTTGCCGTGGAACTGGCGGTTGGCAGCGGCGTCGCGGTAAGCGGCTGCTGGCCCTGGCTAACCGGCAGGTTGCAGGCTACCAGGCTGCCGATTACCACTACGCTTGCCAGGATGACCGAAGGCAAATGTCTTTTCATGTGCGCGTCTCCTTTCCAATCGCGTAGGCATGGATGAAGCAAATTCTAACCCAAATTGTCGCTTCGAACAGGAGTAGAATAAAGGATGAACAAAAGGACGCTCTTGCTGACCGCGACCCTGCTGGCCTGCCTGGCCTGCAACCTGGGACGACACGCCCCGACTATCTCCACATCGCCGAAGCGCGCAAACAACTGGGCAACCCGCTCACCGTCGCACTGACCGCTACTGCCACGCCCAAAGTGCAGGATGAGATTGTGCGCCTGCTTGGTTTGCCCGCCTCCACCAGGCGCATCGTCACGGGCTTCAATCGCCCCAACCTGACGCTCGAAGCGAAATACAGCAGCGACGTCGAAGCCAAGTTCCGCGCGTTAAGCGAACTGCTTGGTAAGTCCGAATTCAATTCGGACTTACCAAGCGCCACCCTCATCTACACAGGCACGCGCCGCGACGCCGAAGAAGTGGCGGAATTTGTGCGTCTCGTCTGCAAACAGCCAGCCGAGTATTACCACGCGGGACTGCTCCCCGAAGACCGCGCGCGGATTCAAGAACGCTTCATCAACGGTTCGACCCCCGTCGTGGTGGCGACCAACGCTTTTGGCATGGGCATTGACCGCGCCGACGTGCGTCAGGTGATCCACTACTCCGTCCCAGGTTCGCTCGAAGCGTACTACCAGGAGGCGGGTCGCGCGGGCCGCGACGGTCAACCCGCCCGCGTCGTTTTGCTTTACGACCCGCAAGACCGCGCCTTGCAGGAATTTTTCATCCAAAACAGTGTCATCTTGCCCGACGAGTTGCAACTCCTCTACCGCGCGCTTGGAAATGGGAACGATGAACTCTGGATGACCATCGAAGATTTTCAGCGCCGCACCGATTTGCACCCCGTCAAAATCAGGGTGGGACTCGCCGAATTGGAACGCATTGGCGCGCTCGAACATCTGGGCGACGACAACGTGCGGATGTACCTCAAACGCGGAGCGTGGAATCCTGTCGCCGTTCAGGGAGCCGCGGCGCGAAGCAGGGAACACACCCGTCACCGCACCGAGCAACTCGACCGCATGATTGCCTACGCCGAGTCGAATGCCTGCCGCCGCCAAATCGTGCTGAAACACTTTGGCGATAACGGCAGCGCCGACGCGCCCGTGTGCTGCGACAACTGCGAGACGAGAAAGTCCATGCCTGAGACGGCGAGCGGGGATGTTACGCAAATGAATCATGCCGAGCGCGCCGCGCTCGTGATTTTGGATTGCATCCGCCGCGTCAAAATTAAAGTAGGCAAAACCAAACTCGCGCAAATTTTGCACGGCTCCAAAGCGCAGGACATCCTCTCGTTCCATCACGACAAGAACGTGTATTACGGCAGGCTGGCGGCTGTCAAGCAGAGCGACATTGAAAGGCTGATTGAGCAACTGGCGGAGATGGGATACATCAAAGTCATCGGCGGCGAATATCCCGTCCTTGCGCTCACCCCGCACGGCGAAAACGCCATTCAGCAAAAAGAGACCATCGCGCTCAAAATGCCAAAGTCGCTGCAATCGTCAGAAGTCAGAAAAGCAAAAGCCAAACTCGAAGCGGGCGGAACGGTGGAATACACGGGGCAACTGCTCAACGAAAGGATGACCCCCGAAAAGGTCGCGCGCCAACGCGGATTGACCCTGACGACTATCTACGGTCACTGCGCCAAACTCATTGAAGCGGGCAAATTGGACGTGGACAAAATCATCCCCAAAGGCGCGCAAGAACAAATTGAGAAGGCGATTCAAAAGGTCGGCTCGACCCAATATCTCTCGCCCATCAAAGCCCTCCTGCCCGAAGAAATCACCTTCGAGATGATTCGCTGTGTTGTCGCGGCGCGCAACCGTACCGCGAAATTCATTTCGCAGGGAAGCAACATAAATGTTGCGGTACTGCCGCAGCGCGTCATCTCTCCCCTGGACACGTTATCTTCTAACTCGCAACTCGCATCTCCTATCTCGCAATCCGACTCCATCTCCTCCTTCCTCTCCTCCTCCCATCCCCGCCCCATCAAAGAGAATTGGACAACAGGCTTCGCCCTCGACTTTCACAGCGCCTACAAAGGCGCGGACTGGAATCGCAGCGGAATCGGCGACCTCGTCTATCGGTTCAAATATGAATCCGATGCGAGCGTCCTTCCCAAACTCATCGAACATACTCGCAGCCTCTTCGCCGCGCAGCCCGAAATGAATCACTTCGACCTCATCGTCCCCGTGCCATCGTCCACGCCGCGCGCGTTCAGCCCCGTGCATGAGTTTTGCAAAGCGTTATCGAACGCCGTCCGCAAACCCGTGCAGCCCTGCGTCGTCAAAACGCGGCAGACCAAACCGCAAAAAGAAATGCGCACCCTTCCGCAAAAACGCGATAACGTGGCGGGCGCGTTTGCCGTGAACGGTGATATAACTGGAAAGCGCATCCTCCTCGTGGACGACCTCTTCGACTCAGGCGCAACCCTCGAAGAAATCACCAAAATCCTGCTCCGCAGCAAAGCCGCCCGCGTCAACGCCCTGACCCTCACCCGCACCATCCACGCCGACGCGTAAGGCGGAATTTATTCCGCTTCACAGCAAGCCTGACACCTGACACTTCAACACATGACACCCTCCCCCGACTCCCTCTCCCTCCTGCTCCTCTGCTCCCAACTCGGATTGGACGACGACTCCGTCAAGCCGCTCACCCTGCGCGAATGGAATCCCCTCGTGCGGAAAATGCAAGCCGCCTCACTCCGACCCTCCGACCTGCCAGCCCTCTCGGAGTCTGATCTCCGCTCCAAACTTGATCTTGACCCCGACCTCCTAACTCGCATTTCCTACCTCCTATCCCGCGACCTCCGCCCCCACCTCTCCCGCCTCGCCTCCCTCGGCATCTTCCCCCTCACCCGCGCCGATTCAGACTACCCCGAAAAATATCGCCAGCGCTTGAAGGACTCGGCGCCCGCCGTGTTGTTTTATGCAGGCGAAAAAGCGCTGCTTGGTCAGCCTGGCATCGCCGTCGTCGGCTCGCGTCACCTCGACGAAGCGGGGCAGGAATGCGCGAAGTTTGTGGGGAACGCCTGCGGCTTGTCGGGGCAGGTGTTATATTCGGGCGGGGCAAAGGGCGTAGATACGCTTAGCATGGACGCGGCGCTCGAAGCGCGTGGAACCGCCGTCGGCGTGCTGGCGGATAGTTTGGAGAAGCAGGTCAAGGTCAGGAAAGAAGCGCTGAGCCGCGGCGACCTGTGCCTCGTCACGCCGTACAGTCCCAACGCGGGATTCTCCGTCGGCGCGGCGATGGGGCGCAATCGCCTCATCTACTGCCTTGCGGATTACGCCATCGTGGTCGCTTCCGACGCGGAGACGGGCGGCACCTGGGCGGGCGCAACCGAGACGCTGAAAAATCATTGGATTCCTGTTTTTGTTTTGGAGCATGAGCAAATGCCGGAAGGCAACAAGATGCTCCTGCAAAAAGGCGCACTGCCGTTCCCGCACCCGTTCAAGGGGACGCCAGCAAAATTATCCGATTGGATGAAGGAGAAGGCGGCGAGTTTGCCAACGCAACCCAGCCAGCCGAGTTTGTTCCCATGACAACCTACCCCGATTACGTTCACAAAACCTTGGCCCGCGCCCGCGACGAAGGTCAAATACAAACCGAGCATCGCTTCCGGCCTGGCGCATCTCTTCTCATCCGCGATTCCCGACTTGCAGGAAAAACCTGCCCCGCAACTGGTGGACTGGTCGTTTCTTGACCGGGATGATTGGGAACCCGGTGAACCCGCCGACTGGGTGAAAAAGCAAATGAAATTGATGGACAGGCTGGCAGAGGAAAACGAGGACATAAAGAAGGCCCTCGAGGACCACTGGTATGCGCATCGCTGGACGCGCAATATCCCGCCGCCCCCCGTTCCAAAGCGATATGATCCCAATGAGCCGCCGTTCGATCCAACCGACATGCCCGGCGGCATGGACAATGACGGTTTGGATGAAATCTAACCAGACAAAGTCAAAGCGCACTCCCCGTGTTTTTTTAGCACGGGGAGTGTCTGTTTAATGCCAGGTTGGCCTTGATATTGGTAAGAAGCATCTATACCTGGCTGAGAATATTTTCCGGATTCCCTCTTGAAATTCTTTCGAAAACGATTATAATGATGATTGATAATGATTGATTGAGATTGATTATGACCGCCTTTGACACCCTGTCCAGTTATGAACGCCAGCGTGAATTGACCCGCCTCGTTGAACGGACGGGACGGCTCTCGGTGGCGCAGATCTGCGAGCAGTTCGGCGTCAGCGAAGCGACTGTACGCCGGGATTTGGAAGCGCTGTCAGAGCAAGGACTCATCCAGCGTGTGCATGGCGGCGCGATCCTGGTCCGCCAGGCAGCGCCGGAAGAGCCGATCCTGCGCCGCAGCCATGAGCAGGAAAGTGAGAAAGAGCGCATTGGGCGCGCGGCTGCGGCCCTGATCCAGGATGGCGAAACGGTTTTTCTTGGCTCAGGCACGACGGTGTTGCAGGCTGCCCAACATCTCGTCACGCGGACGATTACGGTCATCACCAATTCCCTGCCTGTGATCAACTTGATGTCTGAAAGGGAAAACATCACCCTGATCGCCTTGGGCGGGATGCTGCGCGATAGTGAGTTGTCTTTCATCGGTCACATCACCGAGCAGGCGCTATCTGAGGTGCGCGCAGACAAGGTCATGATTGGGATTCGCGCTATCAGCCTGGAACAAGGCCTGACCAATGATTACCTGCCCGAAACGCTGACCGACCGCGCCATCTTGAAAGCCGGGCGTGAAATTATCATCCTGGCCGATCATACGAAATATGGCGTGATCGCCCCGGCGTTCCTGGCTCCGTTGACGGCCGTGCATACACTCGTCACAGATAGCGGGACGGATGCGGAATTCATCGAAACATTGCGAGCGCAGGACATTAACGTCATTGTTGCCTAGGTGATGCGCTTATGCTATTGGCTGATTTTCGCCTGGTGTTTTGAAGAAAGTGCATTCCAAGAATGCCGGGCGCATTTTGGATATGGAGCCAGGATGTCTTTCGAAAAGTTTGCAACCTACCGTGAGATCGAATCGCAACCCGAAGCCTGGGCGCAGGCGTTGGACCTGATTCGCGCAGTCTCTTTGCCGCGTGCCGCGGATTACGACCAGGTCATCTTCACGGGCTGCGGTTCGACCTACTATCTCTCGCTGGCGGCGGCGGCTTTGTACCAGGAACTCACTGGCCGCGCTGCGCGGGCTGTCCCAGGCGGGGAGTTGTTGTTGAACCCACAGACGGTTATCGCGCATACTGGAAGTTTGCGCTGCTTGCTGATTGCCGTCAGCCGCTCGGGGACGACGACCGAGACGGTGAAAGCGGTCGAGAAATTCAAAGCGGAAAAACGCGGCGATGTTTTGGTCATAAGCAATTACGCTGAAACCCTTTCAGACCTGGCGGATTTCAACCTGGTCATCGACAAGGGACAAGAGCAGTCCGTTGCGCAAACGCGCTCCTTTGCCTCGATGTATGTGGCGGCAACGGGATTGGCGGCGCGCATGGCGGGGCGGGTGGACTTGTTGGATTCCATGGCTGCCCTGCCTGGGATCGGGCAACGCCTCATCCGGGACCTCGAGCCTGCTGCCCGTCAAACTGGCGAAGCCCTGGCCTTCGACCGCTTCTACTTCCTGGGCAGCGGCATTCGTTATGGACTGGCCTGCGAGGTCAATCTCAAGATGAAAGAGATGACCCTCACGCACAGCGAGCCGTTCCATTTTCTCGAATTCCGTCACGGGCCGATGAGCATGGTGAACGGGAAGGCTGTCGTCGTGGGATTGGTATCGGAGTCGAATTCCAGCCACGAGAAAGCCGTCCTGGACGAGATGCAGGCTCTCGGGGGAAAGATCGTGGCCTTGGGCGAATCGGGCGTGGATTTTGCTTTCGAGTCGGGTATCCCAGAGAGCGTGCGCGGCGTCCTGTATCTGCCTGTCTTGCAACTGATGGCGTTCTATCGTTCGCTGGCAAAAGGCTTGAATCCCGACCGGCCTAATAATTTGGTATCTGTGATCAAATTAGATTTGTAAGGAGGTGTTTTCCTCTTCCACACTTTGAAACATTTTCCATCCAACAATGGCGAGCGGCGGGGTGCGTCCAACCCGATAGCCGCGTTCCCTGTCTGGCACGCGCAGTTTGCGTGGTGTCGCGGCTATCCTAAGTAAAGGAGAAGAAAATGAAAAAACTCTTGTTCGTTCTTGCTGTTTTCAGCCTGTTGTTGTCGGCCTGCGGCGGAGCCAGGCCCGCATCACAGCAAGGGCCGGTCGAAATCACCTTTACCATGTGGGGCGCGCCGGAGGAACTGGCAGTCTGGCAGGCGGTTGTGGACGACTTCCACAAAGCCAACCCGAACATCACGGTTAAGGTGGATGTCTCGGATTGGGACTCCTACTGGACGAAACTGAACACGCTGATTGCGGGCGGCACGCCTCCCGATGTCTTTGCTATGGACGCCCCGCTCTTCCTGGATTGGCAAAGCCGCGGCGCGCTGCTCAACCTTCAACCTTACATTGATGCCACCCCCGGCTTTTTAGATGGTTTCTACCCCCAGACGCTAACCGCTTACAAGACGGCGGATGGCTACTATGGCTTGCCGCGCGATTTCCAGACGATTGTCCTGTTCTACAACAAGGACATGTTCGACGCGGCGGGCGTGCCGTATCCGACAGCAGATTGGACCTACGATGACCTGCTGGCTGCCGCCCAAAAATTGACCCTCGATACCAACCAAGACGGTAAGATTGACCAATATGGATTCTGGTCGGATACCTGGGACATGGAGTTGCTGTGGAGCGAAGTCATCTGGGCTTACGGCGGCGACATCATCAGCGCAGACCATACCAAGACTCTGATTGGCGAAGGCGGCGCGCGGGATGCCTGGGCGTTCATTGACAGCCTGTACAAGGCAGGGGTCATGCCTACGCCGACCACTTCGGGCGAATTTGGCTTTGACCTGTTCCAGTCGGGCATGGCGGCAATGACTACCATCGGTCACTGGGCAGTGCCGGGCTACGTCCAGGCGGGAATCAACTTTGATGTGACGCCCATGCCACAGGGTCCTGCCGGGCGGGCGACCAGCGTCAACAGCGCGGGCTTTGTGATTGCAAAGGGCTCCAAATACCCCGATGCGGCGTTTGAGTTCATCAAATTTGCCTTGAGCGAAGCCGGGCAGACAAAACTGGCCCAGTTGGGTTTTGCCGTTCCCGTCCTCAAGTCGGTTGCCGAAAGCGATGCCTATCTCAAACAGCCTGGGGATTTGAACCAGCGGGTTTTCCTTGATTCGCTGTCCTTTGCGCGCATGAAACCCGTCTTCAAAGGATACGAAGAATGGGCTGGCGTGGTCGGCGATGGGCTGATCCCCGTCTTCGACGGCGAAGCGGAACTGAACGCCACGCTGGATGAAGTGATTGCCGCGGCAGACGAAGTGCTGGCAAACAACAAGTAATTTATCCCCACCCCCTGCCCTTCTCCTCTTGGGGAAGGGCCTCCCCTCTCCTTTTCAGGAGAGGGGATAGGGGTGAGGTCAGGAGTCGTGTATGGATTACGGCCTGAAACCGCTTGGGCCCGAAAAACTCTGGCTCTGGCTGATGCTGGTTCCGACCCTCATCGGGCTGGCATTCGGAACGATTGGCTCCCTGCTGGCGACGTTGGGATTGAGCCTGTTCAATTGGGACCTGATTAATCCCCCTCAATGGGCAGGCGCGGAAAATTATATTCAGTTATTCCAGAACAAAGATTACATCGAAGCCTTTGTCAACACGCTGAAATTTTCCGCCCTGTACGTGCCGGGCGTGGTTGCCCTCTCCTTGCTGGTCGCCGTCTTGCTCAATCGCAAGATTCGCGGCGTGGGCTTCTTCCGCACCGTGTACTTTTTGCCGACCGTGACATCTGCGGTTGCCACCGCGCTGGTGTGGAACATGTTTTACGGCAAAGAAACGGGCATTCTAAACTTCATCCTCCAAACTTTGGGGTTTGCGCCCGTCTGCTGGCTGTGTACCGAGAACGCCATGATGTCGGTGGTCATCGTCAATGTGTGGGGCGCCATTGGCGAAGGGATGATTATTTTTCTGGCCGGGCTGACCGCCATCCCGCGCGACTATTACGAAGCCGCCTCGCTGGATGGCGCAAATGATTTCCAGCAGTTTTTCAAAGTCACTTTGCCGCTGATTACGCCCAGCATTTTCTTCCAAACCCTCATCTCAGCCATCAACGCTTTTCAAGCCTACGACTATATCTACATGCTGACCCGCCGCGGACAGGGCGATAGTTCTGTGCCGGTGGCGGTGTATTCAATTTACCGCAACGCCTTCCATTTCTTCCGCATGGGCGATGCCAGCGCGCAGGCGATTCAACTTGCCCTGCTGGTGGCGGTTTTCATGGCAATCATGTTCTGGTGGGAACGCCGCTATGTGGTCTATGAGTAGGAGCGGGTCATGAAAAAATCGTTTTATAAAATCGTCCTCGACGTCCTCGCCTACGCCGTTCTCATCTTCGGCGCGTTGACCATGCTCATCCCCTTTCTGTGGATGATTTCGGTCTCGTTTCGCATCCCTGCCGAACAATTCTCCCGCAACATCATCCCCAGCCCGTTCACCCTCCAGAACTACTTCGACCTCTTTAAGGATTTGCCCGACCAGGCGTTTCTCTACCTGACCGTCAATAGTTTCAAAATTTCCATCCTGACGGTCATCGGTCAGGTATTGACCTGCGCCATGGCGGCCTTTGTCTTTGCCATCGTCAAATTCAAAGGGCGGGACTTTCTCTTCGCCCTGCTTGTCGCCACGCTGATGATTCCGCCGCAGGTCTCGCTCATCCCCAACTTCATCATCTTCAAGTACCTCGGCTGGATTGGGACTCAACTCCCGCTCATCGTCCCGGCTTTTTGGGGCGGCGCCTTCGGGACCTTCCTGCTGCGGCAGTATTTCCTCACCATCCCGCGCGACCTGGTGGATGCCGCCCGCATGGACGGCGCTTCGCTCTTCGACATCTTCTGGCGGATTTACCTGCCCTTATCAAAGCCTGCCGTTGCGGCGCTGTCCATCTTTGTTTTCAAGGACGCCTGGAACGACTTACTGCATCCGCTGGTGTATTTGCCGACCGATATGCACAAAACCACGCTGACGGTTGGTCTGGCTTTCTTTCAGCAGCAACTCCAGATGGGAGGAAAGTTCACCGTCCTCATGGCAGGCGCGTTCCTTTCCATCCTGCCGTTGCTCATCATCTTCTTCATCGCCCAAAAACAGTTCATCGAAGGGATTGCGCTGAGCGGCGTGAAGAGGTAGGTAACACACGAGTGCACAAGTACACAGGTACATAGGAAAACCTTATGACCAAAATCACGTTTATTGGCGCCGGTTCGCTCGGCTTCACCCATGAACTCGTCCGCGATATTCTCACCTTCCCGCTGCTCCAGGACGCTCACCTGGCCTTGATGGACATCCACCCCGGACGGCTGGAATGGGCCAAAAAAGGCGTGGAAAAACTGATCGCCGCCGGAAACCATCCCGCCAAAGTGACCGCCACCCTCGACCGGCTCGAAGCCCTGCGCGATGCCGATGTGGTTCTCACCACCATCCTGGCCGGTTCCACCGAAGTCTGGCGGCACGACATCGAAATCCCCAAGAAATACGGCGTGGACGTCTGCGTCGGCGATACGCGCGGACCGAGCGGCATTTTCCGCTTCCTGCGCACCATCAATCCCATGATGGACATCGTGCGCGATATGGAAAAGGTCTGCCCGAATGCCGTCCTGCTCAACTACACCAACCCCATGGCCATGCTCGTCTCGGCTATCCAGAAACAGACTTTCATCTCCACCACCGGCCTGTGCCACTCGGTGCAAGGCACGGCCATGATGCTGGCCGAATGGATTGGCGCTCCGTATGACGAAATTGATTTCGTCTGCGCGGGCATTAACCATCAGGCCTGGTATCTCGATTTCAAGTGGAACGGCAAAGACGCCTACCCTCTGCTCCACGAGGCCATCACCACCCGCCCCGAAATTTACAACGCCGAGCCCGTGCGCAACGAAATGTACCTGGCGCTGGGCAAGTACGTCACCGAATCGAGCGGCCACAACTCTGAATACAACTGGTGGTTCCGCAAACGCCCCGACCTGATCGAAAAATACTGCACCCACGGCACCAACTGGAATCCGGGCGAGTACGCCTACATCCTGAAAGAATACCAGCGCAACGAAGCCACCTGGCAAGACCAGGTGCAGGCCGAACTCGCCCGCCCGCTGGAACCGGACGACCTGAAGCGCGGCCATGAATACGCCGCCTACATCATCAACGCCCTCAAAGGCGGCGAACCGTTCAAATTCAACGGCAACGTCCAAAACACTCACCTCATCACCAACCTGCCCCAGGGCGCCTGCGTCGAAGTCCCCGTGCTGGTGGATCGCGCCGGCTTTCACCCCATGCACGTCGGCGCGCTGCCGCCCGAATGCGCCTTGCTGACCCAACTCTCCAGCGGAATCGAGGAAATGGCAATTCAAGCCTCGCTGGCGGGCGACCCGACGATGGTGTACCGCGCCATCTGCCACGACCCGCTCACCGCCGCCGTCCTCTCGCTGGCCGAGATTCGGGAGATGACCAATGAACTTTTTGCTGTTCACAAAGAATATCTGCCGCAGTTCAAACATCATGCAGTGTAGGACAGGACTTTGTCCTGTCCTGCGCATAGCGGCCTTGCTCTTGATGTTTTTCCTC
>JBBITE010000076.1:0-11158 GCA_037440905.1 Anaerolineae bacterium
GTTAGAGAACGTCGCTTACGCGCAGTAGAGGTAGTTTTAAAACGCTCTCTTAGAGACTGTTTCATAAATTCGTTTCGCTGGCTTGGATTGCCAAATCCAAGCCGATACACGGGAGGTTTGCCCGTAATCTTGCCAGATTTGTCAATCTGGCAAAGCATTATAAGGACTTAAGAAACACCCTCTTAGGCAAAGAAGGCATCGCCCGGACATTCCACGTCCGGGCTAACCAAAGCAAGCCGCCTAAACGCGGCTCAGCCCGCACAGCGGGTTTTGTAAAATAAGATTCGCCGGCTTAAGGCGCTCCCCTCTGCATACCCAGCCAGATTGGTAGAAAAAAGCCGCCCCGCTTTCGAGGGGCGGCTTGTGAACATTGCACTAGGTCCATCACGCGGGCTGCGCCAAAAGGAAGCGCGCCCGGCTTGCAACGAACGCGGTATCTCCGCGGGGCTTGCTGCTTTATCTGCTAAAAATCAATTTCACGCCTCCATCGCCGAATTCCAGCACATCGCCCCCCTTCAAGACATATGGCTCGCGCGGAGAAATTCGCTTGCCGTTGACGAACGTGCCGTTGCGGCTGTTCAAATCATACAACAGGAACTCATTTCCTTTGCGCTGAATCATGGCATGGCGGCGCGAGATGATCTTTTTAGTATCGTAGGGAGTCAGGTCTATGTCGTTGAGGATGTTTTTGGTTGAACTGTTTCTTCCAATGATAAAGCGGTCTGAAGTCAGCGGGAAGGATGCGCCGTTTTCCGTCATCAAGAGAGGGGTGGAGGAGATTGAATCGAGCGTGGAGGAGGAAATGGCTTGGGTCTCGGTTTGAGGCAGGCACGCCTGTTTGAACGCCCGCACCAGGTCCGAGACATTTTCATAGCGTTCGTTGCTTTTCTTGGCTAACGCTTTGAGAAGCACCTCGTCTATGGCGGGAGGTAATTGAGGATTCACCGAGGTGGGCGGGGGAGGCGGCGCGTAAATATGATTTTCGATGATTGTAAAAGCGGTATCGGCGTTGAAAGGAACGCGCCCCGTAATCATTTCATAAATCATCACGCCAAAGGAGTAAATATCCGTGCGCTCGTCAATGGGCTCGTTGAGCGCTTGCTCGGGGGAGAGATAATGCGGCGTGCCGACAATCGCATCGCCCGTCAGGCTCGAACTGCTCTCCGTCATCTTTGCCAGCCCAAAATCCGTGAGGTACACAAAGCCGTCTTTGGCAATCAACACATTAGATGGCTTGATGTCGCGGTGCAAGATGCCCTGCTTGTGGGCATATTGCAATGCCTCACCCACAGCCGTGACAATATCCAACGCTTCGAGCCTGGAAAGCGGCGAGGCTTTCATGCGCTGCTGTAATGTTTGCCCGTCAATAAATTTCAGAACCAGATAAGGCTGCCCGTTGTGTTCGTTGAAGTCATGGACCGGCACGATGTGCGGGTTATCGAGCCTGGCGATGACTTTGGCTTCGCGGCGGAAGCGCTCGATGAAGTCGGGCTCGTCGCTCATAGTGGCATCCATGATTTTGATGGCAACATAGCGATCCAGTGAGGCATGATATGCCTTGTACACAGTTGCCATGCCTCCTCTGCCGATTTCTTCGAGAACTTGATAAGGTCCTACCTTTTCACCGACGGTTAACGACACAGTGCCTCCGAATAACTTTGATGTTTCCAGCGTGTGGAAGGAAGATGAGGTTACGGATTTGTATCCGCTAATTTGGCGGGACGAGGCGCACGGTCTGGCTGGAACCGCCGCGCGATGATGACGGAGATATTATCGGGTCCGTGCTGCTGATTGGCAAGGGATACTAGTTTCTTCACCGCAGCATCTGGCGGCAGTTCGGTTGCCGCCGCCCAAATGAGCGTTTCAGGGACCACTCCCCACAATCCATCCGAACACAAGACGATGATGTCTGTGGCTTCCAGCGGCTTCTGAGTGAGATAGGGTTGGATTTCTGTCCTTCTGGCGGTGATTGCCATGTTGAGCCGGTTGCGGCTGGGATGTGTACGGGCTTCTTCGGCGGTCAACAGCCCCGCCCGCACCTGCAGCGCCACCCAGCTTTGATCCTGACTGATCTGCAGAATGTTTTTGCCGCGCAGGAGGTAGGCGCGGCTGTCGCCAACGTTGAGCACGTGAAGCAGCCGTTCTTCCAAAACCGCCGCCACCAGAGTGCTGCCCATGTTTGCCAGTTGAGGGTCGCTTGCGCCGCGGATGCGAACCGCCTGGTGGGCTTTGAAGGCGCAGCGCTGAAGCAATGCGGAATAGTCGGCGGGATGCTCGGCGTTGAGAAATTCTTCTTTGAAAGTTTGAATCACCAGTTTGCTGGCAAGCGCGCCGCCGAAGTGTTTCCCAAGCCCATCGGCTACCAGCAGCAGCGGCGGGTGCGGTTTGCCGCCTGCGCCCGCTGCGACGACCTCGAGCGCATCCTGGTTGGGTTCGCCGCGCCGCTTGCGCCCCACGTCACACGCGAAGCCAATCTCGTATAAAGCGGGTTGAGGAGGGGTGCGCATGGCTGCCTGTGCTATGTCTGATCCACCGTTCGGTCGGAGTCGTCTTCCAGCGTCAGATCATCAAACGTTCTTCCCTCATCTGCAGCGGGTGTTTTGTAGGTTTCGAATCTCAGGCGCAGGCGTTTGCCAAGAAGAATCTCGTCTCCGTTTTTCAATTCCACAGGGTTCGAGCCGAGCGGAATGTCGTTGACAAACGTGCCGTATTTCGGAGGCACATAAGCGCCGGAACTGTCCATCGTTTCCACCTCCCGCAGCCACAGTCTTTTGTTCTTTTCGAAGATTTCGGCATGACGGCGGGAGACGGGATTATCGCGCGGGAAGGCGATGTCGTTCGTGGCGCTGCGCCCCAGACTGGTGAGAGGGGCGGAGATTTCGAAGCGCAGCCCGATCATGGATGGGTCGTCGCTGGTTTCCACGGTCAACGCCCCCAACGCTTCTGTTCCGACCTCGAAACTGCTCACTGTTCCCTCGGCATCTACCACGCTGGAAGCGGTGGAGGGACGTCTGTGCGGTGGTGTTTGCTCCTGCGGGCGGGCTGCCGCTGGTTGTTTTTGGCGCAAGAGCAAGACGCCCAGCAGCGCAATGATCAACAGCCCCAGCCCTGCCAGCGCCAGCCCCACCAGGGTGAGGGGAGATGCGGCGCGTTGAGGCGGCTCAGGCAGCGGCGCTGCGGTGGGCGGCGGAGGCAGCGTGGGTTCTTCTATTTTGTGGATGACATTGATTGAGCTGCGGGTCAGTTCGGCGTTGTTTTCTCCGTAAGCGATGGCGGTGAGGGTCAAGTTCTCTGCGTTGGATTGGCTCAGGTCAAATTCCAGTTCGTAGGGAGTGGTGTCATCTGACCCGATGACTGCGCCGTTGAGTTCAAAGTCCACCCGTTCGATGGTTTCGCCCTGCCCGGAAAGCGCCACGGCGATTTTCAGCGTGTTTTCAACGGTTTGCCCTTCGGCAGGCGTAAGGAAGGTGAGGCGGGCGGGCAGGGCTGGCAGCAGGAAGTTGCGTGTGTCGCTGTCCTGCGCGCCCAAGTATTCCACATTGACCGCCAGGGTGTGCGCGCCCGGCGCCGCAAAGGATTTGTAGGTGAGGATGTATTGGAAACGCAGCTGCTCGGTGAGCAGTTCGAACATGGTTTCCAGTTGCGATGCCTCCGGCGAGTAGAGGTAACGGCCGCCGCTCAGGGCGGCAAGGCGTTTGAGCGTATTTTCGTCAATGCGGCTGCCCAGCCCCAGGGTGTAGAGCGGTGTGCGGGTGCTGCCCTGTGTTGCGGCATTGAGGATATCGTCCACGGTGTGAACGCTGCATGCCCTGCCGCCGCTGGCAGTTTCGTCCACGCCGTCAGTAAACAGGATGACGGCCCGGCGTCCAGAAGGAAGCGCCGAGGTGGTTTGGATGGCGCGGTAGGTGGCATCGTAGAGACAGGTTCCGCTGCCGGGGGCGGCATCAATCAGGGCAAGGCGGTCGAGGATTTCGGCAGGGTTGGAGGTAAAGTTGGTATGAACTTTGATGCTTTCATCGAAGGTTAACAGCGCCACCTGATCGCCCGCCTGCAGCCTTGAAATGAAGTTGGCGGCGGCGGCTTTGGCGTCTTTGATTTTGGTGCCGACCATGCTGCCGCTGGTATCCATGACCAGGACGAGGCTGATTGGTTCGTCTTCCACCAGGCGCAGGCTTTGCGCTTCGATTTTTTGCGAGTCTTCGGTGACGGTGAGCGCGTTGAGGGTAAGGTCTTTGATAGGCAGGCCCGTTCCACCAACGAGCGAGAGATAGACGTTGACCTGATAGGCAATTTCATCCTGGAGCGGCGTGCCTTCGATGTAGTGGACCGCCAGGTCAAGAGAGGCTTGAGCGCTAGCGGCGGCGGGATGCGAAAGCAGAAAGACGCTGAGCAGGGCAATTTGGATCAGGCGCAGAAGTTTCATGAGCGGTTCTCTTGGCAAGGGTTTACGGAAGGCCCCAAATGCGGATGCTGCCTTCGTTTGCGCCCGAGGCAAGGAATTTGCCATCAGGTGAAAAACTCACGCCGAAGACGGGGCTGGTGTGGGCGGTGAGGGTTTTCAACAAGGCACCGGAAGAGGCGTTCCAAAGGCGGACGCCTCCATCTTCTGAACCGGAGACCAGTAGCGAGTTGTCGGGTGAGAAGTCCAGGCTGTAAACGTCGCCAAAGTCTCCGCTTTTGGTGTAGCGCAGGGTGCCATCGGCAACGTTCCAAACGTAGATGATGCCATCACTTCCGCCGGCGAGCAAGGTTCCGTCGTTGGAGAAGGCAAGGCTGCGGATGAGGCTGCCCTCGCCGCCGCTGGTGGGAACCCAGATGCCGCTGGCGGTTTCCCACATGGACATGCCCTGGGAGGTGCCGCCGACCACCAGTTTCGAATCGGGGGAGAAGGCGACCGACCAGCCGCCATAGGCGCTGCGGATGGTTTGGCGCACGACGCCGCTGGCAGCATCGAGGATTTGCACTTTGCTGTCGGAGATGCCAAGCGCCAGGTATTTTCCGTCGGGAGAGGCGGCGATGCTCATTGTTCCCCCGGGCACGGGGAAGGTGTCGGTCACTTTGAAGGTTTGCATGTTAACCACGCGGACGCCGGCATTGGTCAGCACGTACACCTTTCCGCCGTTGGAGGCAACTCCCATCGAGAGAGGGATGTCGCCGGGCAGGTTGACGCGCTGCTCGATTTCGGCAGTTTGCGGGTTGATAAAGAGCAGGACGTTGCTGCCGGCGTCAATCAGCCAGTTCCCATTTTCCGCCCACTCCAGTTTGATGACGGAAACCCGGTCTTTACGTTTGACTTCGATGAGTTGGTTGACATTCTGCGGCTGGATGAATACTTCGGGCAGGGGGGAGGGTGTGAAGGTTTTGAATTCGAAGACGGTGGGTGTGGGGGTGGGGAGGCTGTGAGTCGGTGTGGGGGAGGGCAGGGCTGGGGTGTTAGTGACAGGCGCCGGCGGGTTTGAAGCGGTGTTTTTCGTTTGTGTGGCTGTGGCGGTGGGGGTAGGGTCTTGACCGAAGAGGGAGGAAAATCTTTCTCCAAAGAAAACAGTCGAAACGCCCAGGATGACGAGCAGGAGCGCGGCAAGGAAGGCGGGCAGCAGGGAGCGTTTTCGTTCGGCGCTGCCGTCTTTGATTGCCCGTCTTTCGGAGGTGGTGCGTTCGGAAGCGCCGCTCAGTTTTTCCAGGTCTTGCGCGAAGGCGAGCATGGTTGGGTAGCGGTCTTCGGGGTTTTTTGCCATGGCGCGGACGATGATTTGTTCCACTTCGGCAGGCAGATCGCGGACGAATTGTTTGGCTTTGGGGATGGGGGCGTGAAGGTGCTGCATCGAAAGTTCGATGGGGGTGGCGGCGTTGTAGGGCTTTTTGCCGGTGAGCATTTCGAAGAATACGACGCCGAGCGAGTAAATGTCGGAGCGTCCGTCAATTTCTCTGCCGCGAATCTGTTCCGGGGACATGTAGGCGGGGGTGCCGACGACCCGCCCGGTGCCGGTCAGTCCCTGCGATTCTTCCACATCCATGAGTTTGATGATGCCGAAATCCGAAAGCATGGGTTGACCGGAGTCGTTGATGAGGATGTTTTCGGGTTTGACATCACGATGGACGATTTTTTGTTGATGGGCATAGTGCAGGGCGCGCGCAATGGGAGCCAGCAGCGCCGCGGCTTCGGCATAGGGGATTGGTTTGCCGAGGGAGGCTTTGAGTGCGCCGCCGGAGATGTATTCCATTACGAGATAGGGCGCGCCTTCGTATTCGCCGTAATCGAGCACTTTGACGATGTTGGAATGGGAAAGGTTGGCGAGGGTTTTGGCTTCCCGCAAGAAGCGGCGGATGAATTTTTCCGGGTGTGTTTCCTCGCTGCGAATGACTTTAATGGCGACGCTGCGGTCGAGCATGGTATCTACGGCACGATAGACGACAGCCATGCCTCCGCTGCCGAGTTCGCCGACGATTTTGTAACGGTCTATGTTCTTGCCGATCCATTCCATAGTCTATTCTCCCTTATGGCTGCAAGCCAAATACTCTGACGGTTCCATCTGCCGACCCCGCAATGAGGAATTTCCCGTTGCTGGAAAAGGATACCTGGTTGACAGGGCCTGTGTTCAGTTGCAGGGTTTTGAGCAGTTCGTAGGTTTCGAGGCTGTAGATTTCGATTGCGCCGCTGGCGGAAGCCGCTGCCAGGAGTTTCCCATCTGCCGAGATGGCCGCATCGAGCGCCCAGCCGGGCGACTGCAGCCGGATTTCTTTCATTCGACCGTCGTTGCGAATATCCCACACTTGAACTGCCTGATTTTCGGAGGATAGGACAATTATACTGGCGTCGGGGAGGAATGCTTCGGCGGTGGTGCGGGGCGGACGCAGAATTTTGCAGAAGTGCTGCAGGTTGTCTGGGAAGTAGATGACGCCGATTTCGGAGCCTGCCGCTAGGAAGGTGTTATCCTGGCGGAAGAATTGTAGGCAGCGCGCTTCGGTTCTTTTCAGACGGGGGGTAAGTTCGTAGCCCGAGACGGTGGACCAATACTTCATGATTCTGTCGCCGTAGGCGGTGAGGATGGTGCTGTCTGGCGAGTAATGGACGGCGCCGTTGATGGGGAAGTCGTACAGGGTGTAGGGCTGGCTGTTATTTGAAGCGGAGAGGGGATGAAGGTATAGCAGGTCTTTTACCTGAATGGCGATCATCTGGTTATTGGGGGCGATGGGGTGACCGCGCGGCAGGACGCCGTTGATTTGCATGATCTGGGAGCCGTTGGCGGCGTTGAGGATGCGGATGACCGCATCATTGCCCTGGATGGCCAGCCGGCTATCATCCGGCGAAACAGCCATCCCTTTGATCTCGGCAAAGGGGACAGTGCGCGAGACAACCATGCGCTGGGCAGCCAGGTCCCAGAGTTCTATGCGTCTGTCTTCGAACATGACGACAAATTTCGTGCCGTCCCGCGCCACATGGAGGGTGCGGATGGGGATGCGGCTGCGGGTTGTGCCATCTGGATTTTGAGCGGGGGGTTCCCAAACTTTTTCGGTTCCAAAGGCGTTCCACAGCCTGATGCCTCCATCGGCGGAGGCAGTGAGAATGTTTTGACCGTTGGGCAAGACCGTCAGACGGGTGAAAGGGGCAAAGAGGGAGGTATCGGTGATGGTGTTGATGAGTTTCTTTGTGCGCCAGTCCCAGACCTGGATGGTGGGGTTGGCGTGGTTGAGTGAAGCCGCCAGGTATTGATTATCTGGAAAGAGGGCGAGGTCGAGAACTTTTTGGGAGAGGGGCAGGTTGCCCAGTGTTTTGCCGCTGGGGGCATCCCAAATATAAACCTGGAAGTCGTCGCTGCCGCTGAAGACGGTGGTGCTATCGGAAGCGAAGAGCAGGGCGTTGATGGGGAGCAGATGTTTTTTATCGAAGGCGTGGTGGATGTTTTGCTGAACGTTCCAAAGGCGGATGACTCGTTGGGAATCGGAGAAGACGATTTTAGATTTATCGGGAGAAATATCGAGCAATTCGATGCGTTTGGCAATGCCTTCGAGTTTGTTGATGAGTTTGCCATCCGCGCTGTTCCAGATGGCGACGGTTCCCTGCGTGTCGCCGGTGACGATCCATTCTCCGTCGCTGGAGACTTTGAGGGCGGTCAATGAGCCGGCGGTGTCGAAGAAGTATTGGTAAGAGAGGTCGTTTGTGTTGAGGTAGTACACGCCGGCGCTTGTTCCAGCCACCAGGAGTTGGTTGTTGTCTATCAGTTCAAGGCGGACGATGTTGGGTGTTCCCCAGCGGGCAAGTTCGACGAGGCTGGAGAGGTTGGCGGGAGAAAGGGAAGCGCCTCCCGCCGGGAGACGGAAGCCAGGCAGGACGGGGATGGCGGAGAAACGGTAGAGAGATGTTTCGGCGGCGGGAACAGGCGTAAAGGTGGGAGGCGCCGGGGATGTGGTTGGGGAGGGGGAGGCAGAGAGGGCAGGCAAAGATGGATTGGTCGGAATCAGGCTGGGGGTCGAGGTGGATGCGGCGCTTTGTCCGTAGAAGCGCAGTCCGAAGGTCAGCAGGGCGGCGGCGAGGAGTACAGTCAGCCCGATGGAGAGGGCGAGGCGGGTGCGCCGGGCGGCAGGCGGATGTTTTTTTCCTTCCTGCAAATTTTCTTTTGCGGTTTTGAGCGCTTCCGCCAGTTTGTTCATGGATTGGTAGCGCTGGCTGCGGTCTTTGGAGAGAGCGTTGAGGATGATTTCTTCGATGGCGCGCGGCAGGGTGGGGACGATGCTGCGAGGCTTGGGCGGGTCTGCCATGACGTGCTGGATGACGATTTCCATGCTGCTGGAGGCGTAGAAGAGTTTTCGGCCGGTGACCATTTCGAAGAAGATGACGCCGAGGGAGTAGATGTCGGAACGGTAGTCTGCGGGGAGACCTTTGCCTTGTTCGGGGGAGATATATTCGGGCGCGCCCAGGCCGACGGTGGTGCCGGTCATGTCGCGGGTTTCTTCTTCTTCGATGATGCGGATCAGGCTGAAGTCGTTCAGGATGGGTTGGTTATCGGCGGTGAGGAGGATGTTTTCGGGTTTGAGGTCGCGGTGGATGACGCCTTTGGAGTGGGCATAGGCGAGGGCATCTATGACGGGGAGCAGGATTTCGACCGCTTCCTGCCAGGGGATGGGGCGGGTCATGCGTTCGGAGAGGGGAACGCCGGGGATGTATTCGCTGACGAGGTAGAGGTTTCCGTTTTCGCTGCCGAAATCCAGCACTTTGGCGATGTTGGGATGGGAGAGTTTGGCAAGCGAGCGGGATTCGGCGAGGAAGAAGTCCACCGCTTCTTGTGAGTAGTCGGCGGAGTGCAGGATGGTTTTGAGGAGCACGTTTCGCTCGAGTTTGGGATCGAACGCCTTGTAGATGGCGATCAGTTCCGAGCGGCGGACGGATTCGAGGATTTCGTAACGGTTGATGCGTGAGCCGGTCTTTGCTTCTTCCATGCGTTTTCTCTTTTATGGCAGGCTCCAGATGTGGATGGAGCCGTAGCGGGTGCCGAGGGCAATCAGGTTTTGGGCGGGCAGAAAGGCGATGTGGTAGAGGTAGTCGTCGTTGTGGTCAATGGTGAGGTCAAAGGTGTTGGGTTTGATGATGTGTACCTGGGTGCGGATGACGTAGGCATACCAGCCAGATTGCTGGTCGGCGCCGAGGAAGATGGAGCGGGGGCTGGGGTAGGGGGTGTTGAAGCGTTTGCGGGAAATATCGGGTGAGTCTTTGTTGCCAAGCCAGACGGTGCCATCGCCCAGGACAAAGAGCAGTTGATTGGTTTGGGGAAAATAGTACATGAGGGTAGCGCCTTCGATGCGCGTGCCGCACATGTCGCGGATGTTGGGAGTGTAGGAGAAAAAGACGCCGGCGCTGGAGATGACGGAGAGCAATTTGTTTTGGGGGGTAAAGAATTGTCCGCAGCCGGCGGTTGGTCCGCCGTGGCTGTCGAGTTTTTCCCAGGTGGCGGTATCCCAAATGACGGCGGTATTGGGCGTTCCTGCGACGAGGAGTTTGGAGTCTTCGGTAAATTGGACGAAGGCGTTTTGTGGGTAGCCGGAGAGGGTGGCGACGATGTTTCCGCTGGCGAGGTCCAGAATGCGAAGCGATGCCTCACGGTTCGAGGCCGGGGTATAGATGGTTGCCAGGAATTTGTTATCGGGAGAGAAGGGATTGCCTCTGGCGAGAGAGCCTTCGATTTGATGCGCGAGGCTGGCGTTTTGAACGAGCCAGACGCGGACGGTGTTGCCCTCGTGCGCGGTTGCCAGCCAGTGTCCGTTTGGGGAGAAGTAGAGTTCGTTGATGGCGCGCATGCTCTGGTTGAGGGAGAAGATGTTTTCGCCGCTCAGCATGTCCCACAGTTTCAAGCCTTCTTCCCAGTTGCCAGTGGCGGCGATGAGTTGGGTGGGCGAGAGGGCGACGGCGCGAACAGGGTCGGTGTATGCGGAGGCGGAGAAGAGGGGAGTTTGTATCTTCGAGTATTCGCTGGGCTGCGGCACTTGAAACGCTTTGAGGCTGCCGCTGTTCAGACCAATGAGGACATATTTGTCATCGTAGGAGAAGTCGAAAGCGGTGGTGGTGCCGCCCAGGTTGGGAAAGGTGCTGACGTGCCGCTGCGCGACCATGTCCCACAGGTAGACGGCGGAGGTGCTGCCGCCGGCGAGCAGGAAATTGCGGCTTCGCGACAACCTCAGGCGGGAGATGGCGCCAGGGTTGGGGAGTTCGGCGGTTTTTTTCTGGAGTTGGATGTCCCACAGCGAGAGGGTGCGCCCGCCGTTGCTGGTGTAGAGGAAACGCCCATCTCCGCTGATGACGAGGTCTTCCACAGCGGGGTATTCTTCCAGAGATGCAATAGGGGTGTTTTGGTTGACGGCGTAGTAACGGATGCTGCCGTTGCGGAAACCGACAGCGAAATTCCTGCCGTTGGGTGAATAGGAAATGGCTGTGACGGCAGATGGGTTAGCGGAAATCTGCTGGGCGGCTTTGCCGGAGGCGGTTTCCCATGTCCCAAGGTTGCCATAGGGCGAGCCGGCGGCAATGGCGCTTCCATCGGGGCTGAAGGCTAGGGCGATGACGTTGAATTGGGTGTCTATGAAGCGCTTGAGGTCCCTGGTTTGCGAATCGTAGATGAAGATTCCGCTTGTGGTGCCGAGCGCGATGGCATCTCCCTGCGGCGACCAG
>JBBITE010000077.1:0-1134 GCA_037440905.1 Anaerolineae bacterium
TCCCCATGATAAGCAACATCCCGCCCCTGCATGAGCGCAGAATGGCGGGAGGCGGTATGAGCAAAATGGCGTATGACGCTTAACGCTTCACAAACGGACCTTGAGCCGGGTGCCCTCGCCCGGAGCGGATTCAATCTCCAGCCGCGCCCCCAGCAAATTGGCGCGTTCGTGCATGCCCAATAAACCGAAATGTCCACTGGGGGCGAATTCGGTTGGGCTGTTGGGAACTTTGAAGCCACGACCGTTATCTCGAATTTCCATTTGAATTTTGGCATCTTCAAAGGTCATCGTCAATTCGGCGCGGCTGGCTTGGGCGTGTTTCACCACGTTGTTGAGCGCTTCCTGAGCGATGCGATACAGCGACAATTCCACCTCGCGCGCCAGGCGGCGTTCCTGCCCGCTCTTGCGAAACTCCACCACCAGCGGGTGATTCTGACTCGTCTCGCGCGCCAGCATTTCCAGCGCGGTGACCAATCCGAGGTCTTCGAGATAGATCGGTCGCAGGGCGCGGGTGAGGCGGCGCAGGTTTTCGATGGTTTCTTCCGCCAGCGTTTCGAGTTCGCGGAACGATTGCCGCGCGCTCTGGTCTTTGACGGATTTTTGCGCCAGCTGCAAGCGCTGTTTGAGCGCAATCACCGCCTGAATGGTATCGTCATGCAGTTCACGCGCCAGCCTCAGGCGTTCTTCCTCCTGCGCTGCGGTGATGGCACCGATGTAGTCGCGCAGTCCCTCCTGGGCAGCCTGTACCTTGCGCGACATTTCGGCGAGTTCCATCTGGAGGTGTTGGACTTCGGAGATGCCGCCAACGGATTCCTGAATGGCTTCAAAGTCACCCCAGGCGAGGGCGGCGGCTTTTTGCTCCAGCCGCTGCAAGGGCTGGATAATCTGCTTCGAGGCGAACCACAAGGCAGCCACCGCAAACAAAAGCGGCGGGATGAGGACCAGCGGCGCCACCAGAGTCAGTTCCAGCAGCGGGTCGGCAGCCAGTTTGTACTGTTCTTCGGATAAATGCAGGCGCATTTCCCACTGATGCGCGAAGATGCTGCCGACTGCAATGACCATCGAAAGCAGGGTGAGCGGCAGGATGATGGTCGCCAGCAAGCGCAGGGTAAAACTGCGGCGCAGGGGAGAAGG
>JBBITE010000077.1:1234-11098 GCA_037440905.1 Anaerolineae bacterium
GCAGGATGATGGTCGCCAGCAAGCGCAGGGTAAAACTGCGGCGCAGGGGAGAAGGAGATGGCTTCATTCGTACATCAACCCTTCGCCCGTGATCAGTCCCAAAGAAACGGCGCGCATGACCGCCTCGGTGCGGCTGTTGGCTTGCAGTTTGGCGAAGATGTGCGCCAGGTGTCCCTGCACGGTGCGGTCGCTGATGGAGAGTTGAACGCCGATGGCTTTGTTGGTGAAGCCTTTGGCTGCCAGGCGCAGCACATCGAGTTCGCGGTCGGTGAGCGGCTCGATGATTTTTCGGTTGTGACCTTTGAAGAGAGTGGTCATCAGTTTGCGGGTGATATGCGGGTCGAGGGCAGATTTTCCCTCGTACACATCTCGAACCGCTTGCACCAGGTCTTCTGCCTGGGCGGTTTTCAGCACATAGCCATTGGCACCCGCTTGCAAGACAGCCATCACGTAGGGGTCGTCATCGTAGGCGGTGAGAATCAATACCCCCACTTCGGGCAGATGGACGCGTACCCAGCGCGTCACTTCGATGCCGCTGGCTTTGGGCATTTGAATATCCAGCACGGCTACGTCAGGTTTGTGTTTTTCGATGAGCGCCTGCGCCTCTTCGCCGTCCCCGGCTTCGGCAATGACTTGAATATCCTTCGCGCTTTCCAGCAGTTGACGAATCCCCGCGCGGACGATGTGGTGGTCATCTGCCAGAAGCGCGCGGATTTTGTTCTTGGATTTGCTGGATGACTTTGCCATAATCGTATTGGTCCAATTGGTTGTTCAGCGTTTGGGTTTGAAAAAGATACGGGAAGGCAAGCCAGACGATGGCGAGCCCGGCCAGAGGTCCGGTGAGGAGGCGCATGAGGGAGTTGAACGAACCGAGCGCGTCGCCGGCGTAGAACGTCGCTGGGAGGCTGTCCTTCGTCAACATCGCCAGCCATGCATTTGTATCACGGAATCCGTTCCCGATGCCAGCGAAATCGCTGAGGAAGTGCGTGCCTCCGTCTAAAGCAATGGGAAGCAGAAGCAGGATAAATCCCCACCACGCCAGCGGCTTGACTTTTCGGCGAAACGGAAACCATAAGACAGCGAACAGCCATACGCTGGTGTAGAACGAAATCATGCGGTCTGACCAGGCGACTTTCCAGCCCATGATTGGATTGCCGATGAATTGACGCAGGATCAGGGGGTTGTTTGTGTTCTGCCACGCGGATTGAATCTCGCCCAGCGAGTACATGGGCTTTTGCCCAAAGAAGAAAAAGGAACGCTCAGGCAGTTGATGACAAAAGAACGAGTAAATGAAATACACCGCCTTCCCCGCGCCATCCCAGCCGAGACGCATGAAGACGGGCGCGAGGAAGGGGATGAACACCCACAACCCGTAGAAGAGGAGAAAGGCGGCAAACCAATGCGCTGCCAGCCAGTGAAAAATGGATGGTGTGCGGGAAGTGGGCAGGGACATTTTTCTACTGAATTTTGAACTCGATATCCTCTTTGTAATCCAATCCATCCTTGCGGACGTAAACGGTCAGTTTCCAGTTGCCGCTCATGCTGAAATTGGCTCTGATGGAGTATCTGCCGCCGCCCTGTTCGGTGGCGAGACCGCTCATGCCCATCCCGCTCATGTCGGTATGGTCGGCGGAAACATCCACTATCGCGCCTTCGATGGGGTTGCCGTCTGCATCCGTGAGGGTGAAGACCAGTTCGAGGTCGCCCACGGCGGCGGGGTCAGGCGTTGTGCTGACTGCGATGTTCACCGGCTTGGCAGAAGCTGATGGCGCGGGGGTCGAAGCGCCTGCTCCGCACGCCGCCAGCAGAACGGATAAAGCAACGAGCAGACTGACAAAGATCAACTTACGCATTTTGATTTTCTCCTTCGGTTGGTTTGCTCGTCATTGCGAGGATGGTGTTCTTCCCGACGAAGCAATCCCCAACATGGCGAGGAGATTGCTTCGTCGCAAAGAGCAGAGCGCTCCTCGCAATGACGTTTGTTGACGGTATTACTCAACGACATTGATGACCATCATCAAGCCGCCCGGCTCGACGTTGTCGTTGGTGGTGTGGTGCAGGATGTGACAATGCAGCATCCATTGACCGGTTTCAGTGGCGACAAATTCAATGTCATAGCGTTCGCCCGGCGCAACGCTGACGGTATCCTTGGTTAACTGCGCCGCTTCGGGGACGGGATGCCCGTCGGTGGCGACAATTTTGAACGGGACACCGTGCAGGTGCATGGGATGGATGAACTGCCCGATGGCAATGAAGCGCAGACGCACACGGTCGCCCTTCTTGACGGTGATGGTTTCTGTGGCAGGGAAAGCCTTGCCGTTAATCGTGAAGTAGTTTGGCTCCATCCCGCTCATCGGCATGGCGGCGTAGGTCAAGCCGCCGCGCACCAGCCATTCCGAAATCATCAGCGTTTTATCCACCGCCGGCGGGTTGGCTTCAGGCTCCTGCGGGTCAATGATGAACGGCGCATACAACCCCGCCATCACTTGTACATCGCCCTCGTAATGCGAGTGATACATGAAGGTCCCGGCAGGTTTGGCGGTGAATTCATACGTGAACGTCTCACCGGGCTGGATGGGCTCCTGGGTGACATCAGGCACTCCATCCATCGCGTTGGGCAC
The DNA here is from genome assembly GCA_037440905.1 of Anaerolineae bacterium. Classification (GTDB taxonomy): domain Bacteria; phylum Chloroflexota; class Anaerolineae; order Anaerolineales; family Villigracilaceae; genus Defluviilinea. Next base: position 3,856 of record JBBITE010000077.1, read on the forward strand.
TTCCACGCCGTGCCAGTGGATGGTGGTTGGGTCGGGCAATTCGTTCTTGACGATGATGCGCACCCGGTCGCCCTCGGTGACGCGGATCATCGGTCCCGGCACGGTTCCGTTGTAGGTGAAGGCGGTGACGGTCACGCCGTCCAGAATTTCCCATTGCACGGCTTTGGTCGTCAACTCGAAGACCTTTACGCCGTCTTCCACGCGAAATTCCAGGGGCTGTCCGCCTTCGGTCTCTGTGGCGGGCTGGGCGTTCGGCACGCTGATGGGCTCCATCATGTGCGCGGCTTCGGGATTCTCCGCCATCATGCTCCCTGGGGTAGCAGTCATCATGGAAGTGTTGCTTCCACTCATTGGCATATTGCCATTACTGCTGGGCATTCCGTTGTTCGGGCTGGACTGCGTCGCGGGCGCGCAGGCGGAAAGGATCAAAGCCAGCGCCATCACGGAAAACAGGAATATCTTCTTCATCGTTTTACCTCTCAAAAGTTGGATAGCCGCTGAATATACAGATTTTCGCCCTATCAGCCAGCGCGATTTGACGCGGCCTTTCATAGGCCATTTTGCCTATTGCTTTGCAGCGCAATTTGCTAAATTGCAGCTACGTTGTCTACGGCATGGATTCAGTTGCCTCCAGCGCCGTCCGAATCTGAGCCAGCAGTTTCGGTTCGGCGCGCTGAGAGGGAGTATCCACAATCGAGAGCCAGGTTTGCCCCTCTTTGCCGTGTAAAATGAGTGTGGCGGGCTGCCCGGCGCTTCCGTACACGAGCAGAACCACCATCTGGCAGTCGCAATCTTCTGTTCCGTGATGCGGGCAGGCGCAGACGTGTGCTCCCATGCGCGCGGCGTGCAGGTCGAAGGTTTGCAGGGCGCGCAAACCCGCCCGCGACAGTCTGCGCTTTATCATGCGCAACGCCTTGGCGCAAGTCAACTCAACCGTTAGAAAGGGAGAGGCTGTCATACAGTTTCTATTGCTCACTCACCTTACGCACCCTCCCCCCCACCCCTCTCCTGCTGGGAGGGGCGCAGAGATGAGGAAAAAAGAACTGCGTAACATCAGTTACTGCTTTCTTGCAAACATCCAACAAGGCAAGCGATGGCAACATTGTAGGCATGCTGTGCCCCAAAAGAGAGAGCCGGCTGGCGTATTTCCGCATAGGCAGAATCGCCTAGGAGAAAAAGCGCCTTTCCACGCGTGGCTTCCGCTCAATTTCCGCCCTGGCGAAGAGTATCCGCCTCAAATGCCGCGCCCACCGCATGGTAAAATCGCCAACTGCCAATAGTAATTTCTGGAGAGAGTTGTATGATCAAACTCAGTTATAGCACCTTCGGCTTGACCAACCTCGATTTTCTACGCGCCATCGAAGTTGTGGACGAAGCGGGCTACCCCGGCGTAGAACTTTCCTTTCACCGCGACCAATTCAACCCGTTCAACATCACCGATGAATATCTCGATGCCGTCAAGAAAAAACTCGACTCGCTCGAAGTAACCGCCGCCTGTGTTTCCACCGCTTCACACTTCTTCACGCCGCAGCGTCCGCACGAACCTTCATTAATGAGCCCAGACCTGGCGGGGCGCAAACGCCGCATTGACCTGATCCGCCGCGGGATTCGCGTCGCCCGCAAGTTGAACGTCCCGCTCGTCTCGTTTGGAAGCGGCTTTATCCGCGACGAGCACGTCAGCAACCCGTCGGTCAATCCGCGTGAACTGCTGGTGGACAGCATCCATCAATGCCTCAAAGAACTGCGCGACGATGACGACATCACCCTGCTCATCGAACCCGAACCCGGCATGTACATCGAAACCCTCGAACAGGGGATGAACCTGGTGAACGAAATCGGTTCGCCGCGCTTCCAACTGCACCTCGACCTGAACCACAACTACTGTTCGGAGAAGAACTACCTCGAAGCGCTCGCCAAAGCCGCGCCGCACGCCCGTTTTCTGCACGTCTCCGATTCGCAGCAAGGGTACAACCTGAAATTCGTCAAATGGGCGGAAGGGCTGCAGATGGATTTGAACTTCGCCAGTTACCTCATCTACTTTCCCGATACCGCCGAATACCTGCTGGTGGACCCTGCTCACCCCATCTACTTCTACGACGAGCCGCCCAGCGCCGAACGCAAACGCCTCATCGAAACCATCCTCGGCTCGGTCAACGTCTCTGCCAGTCCGGCTTTCGTGGATTACAACAGCCTCTACAACGGCGTCTCGCCCTTCGACAGCGAAATCTTCGTTTACCTCATCTCCGTCCCTGGTTTGAGTTACGACGTGCTGGAGCGCGCCCGCCCCATCATCATTTACCTGCGCTCCACGCAGGATGCCAGCGGCAAACTGCTGATGGACAAGATGGTCGCCAACACGCTGACCGGCATCGTCCACTTCCACGAAATCCCCGGCGAAGGGACGATGGACTTTGCCGCCACCTTCAAAACCCTCACCGAGAACGGCTTCTCCGGCTACGCCTCGGTGGAACTCTATCATCACGTCGCCTCGTGGGAAAAAGCCCTGGCAGATAGTTACAAACATCTTTCCCAGTTTGTATAATGCACTTTGCAAGACCAACTCAGGAGTAAGTCATGATCCATCTCGAAACACTCGGCTGGAAGGCAGAAACCATCGGCGAACTGGATCACCGTTTGCTGAAAGCGCCTCACGTCAAACTGCGCAGCGCCAGGCCCGGCGCCGGCGGAGATACCGTCTATGCGGTGGACCTGCGTATCAACCAGCCTAATTCCGTTTTCCTTTCCACCACCGAAATGCACTCCTTCGAGCATTTCCTCTTGTGGGGCTTTCAAAAATATATGCCTGAAAACTTCATCTCCATCGGGCTGATGGGATGCCAGACCGGCTTCTACCTCATCCTGCTCAATGAAGGACGCGCCCAGGTCATCATGGATGTATATGAACGCATCCTGAACGACATCCTCGCCGCCACCGAAGTGCCATACGCCAACATCGAACAATGCGGCAACTACAAGAATCACAGCCTCGAATTGGCGCAGGCGCTCGCCCGCCGCGTGCTGCAGGCAAAAGACAACTGGAGTCAAATCATTTAGGGCGCGCCCAAACTCTCCCTCCTCAGCGGCGCTTCCCGCTGCCGCTCTTTTCCCCTTGTCTCCAACACACTTCTTAGAGTTATAGAAAATGAACACCCGAAAAGTCACCTTTCAACATACCATCGAATACGAAATCATCCACACAGCCAACCTCTTCCACCCGCAAAACTGGGCGCTGCTCTCTGTGGGCAAAATCGAAGATACGCGCCGATTTGTGGTGGTGGATGCCAACGTGGAAAAACATCACGGGCAGGCGCTGCGCGCCTACTTCGACTATCATCACATCGAAGCCCGCATCTGCGTCTTCCCCGGCGGTGAAGAAAACAAGACCCTCAACCACTACCTTGCCATCGTCCATGAACTGGACCAGTTTCCCATTCACCGCCGCGACGAACCCATCATCGCCATCGGCGGCGGCGTCCTCACCGACCTGGTGGGCTTTGTCGCTGCCAGTTACCGCCGCGGCGTACCCTACATCAAAGTACCCACCACCCTGATGGGCTATGTGGACGCTTCCATCGGCATCAAAACCGGCTTCAACATCAACGCCAACAAAAACCGCCTCGGCGCCTTCCACGCCCCGCAGCGAGTGCTGCTCGATAAGACCTTCTTCCAAACCCTGCCGCGCCGTCATCTGCTCAACGGCGTGTGCGAAATCATCAAACTCGCCATCATCAAAGACCCGCTGCTCTTCCGTCTGCTCGAACTCTATGGCGCGCAAAGCGTGGAAGCGCACTTCCAAAACGATCATGCCTCTCTCATTCTCAACCGCGCCATCGAAGGCATGCTCGAAGAACTGGAGCCCAACCTCTTCGAAGAAGAACTCGCCCGCAAAGTGGACTTCGGTCACACCTTCAGTTACGGGCTTGAGACGCGGCATGAGGCGCACCTGCTGCACGGCGAAGCCGTTCTGCTCGACATTCTGCTCTCCAGCCTCATCGCGCGCGAACGCGGATTGCTCACCAGCGAAGAAATGGAACGCATCTTCCGCCTGACCGACTCCCTCGGCATTCAACTCGACGCATCTCTCCTCGACCCGACCCTGCTCCTCGCTTCGCTGACCGAACGCACCTACCACCGCAACGGACTGCAGCGCGTCCCCATGCCGCACGGCATCGGCGGCTGCGTCTTCCTCAACGACATCTGCGCCGAAGAAATCGAATCCGCTTCCCTTACCCTGAAAGAATGGAGTACCCGCCAGCATGAAATCATTTAACAACGCCGACGCAAAAGAAATCGAAAAATTCGACAACGTCTCCGACATCTGGTGGGACCCGAAAGGCGAGATGGGGACGCTGCACGTCATCAACCCGCTGCGCACGCGCTTCATTATGGAAGCGCTCCCGCCCAACCCCAAAATTCTCGATGTGGGCTGCGGCGGCGGGATTCTCTCTGAGGCGTTGGCAAAGGCTGGGGCGCAGGTGACAGGCCTGGACTTGTCCGAAGCGTCCCTCGTATCCGCCAGACGCCACGCCCAAAGCCAAAATCTGCAGATAGATTACCGCTACGAAAGCGTTGAATCCATCGCCGAAAAAGAAGCCGGCTCCTTCGACGCCATCGCCTGCATGGAAATGCTCGAGCATGTGCCGGAGCCGGAGAAAGTCGTCGCCGCGTGCGCCAAAGCGCTCAAACCCGGCGGTCATGCCTTTTTCTCCACCATCAACCGTACGCTGAAGGCATTTCTGTTTGCCATTGTGGGCGGCGAATATATTTTGCGGCTTCTGCCGCGCGGCACACACACCTACTCCAAACTGATCCGCCCCGCCGAACTCAAAGCCTGGAACCGCGCCGCCGGGCTAGAGTTTGTGCGCCTCGCCAGCCTGATGTACAATCCCATCACCCGCGGCTGGAAGGTTGCGGCAGACAAAGAAGACGTGAACTACATGGCGCACTTCATCAAAAAATAACCTACTTTTGGGAGAGAGTTCTATGAAACGATTTTGGGCGCTTTCACGAACCACACACGGCGTGTTAGACCTCGCCATGCCGGGCTTTGTGGCGCTGCTGTGGCTGGGTGAATTCCCCCCGCTGTTCACAATCATCCTTTCCATTTTCACGGCGTTCGCTGCCTACACTGCCATCTACGCACTCAACGACCTGGTGGGCGTGGCTGTGGATAAGGAAAAATTCGCAGGCGGAATCAACGCCGGCTATTCGGTCGAAGCCTCCGATATGCGGTATCCCCTCGCGCAAAGCATCCTGCCCTATAAAAGCGGGGCGCTCTGGTTTGCGGGCTGGTTCATCGCGGCTCTCATCGGTTCCTATTTCCTCAACCCGGTCATCGTTTTGATTCTCATCGCCGCCGCCATCCTGGAAGTGATCTACGTCCTGCTGCTCAAAGTCACCTACCTGCGGACTCTCGTCAGCGGGCTGGTCAAATCCAGCGGACCAATTGCCGCCATCTATGTGGTGGACCCCAACCCCGACCCCGCCAAACTTCTGCTTGTCCTTGCCTGGGTCTTCGTTTGGGAAATCGGCGGGCAAAACATCCCTGCCGACTGGAACGACACCGTAGAAGACCAACGCGTAAACGCCAAGACCATCCCGCTGCGGTTTGGCACGCGCATTGCCGGCCTCATCGTTCTGCTCGCCCTCGCCCTGACGGTGACTCTCAGCCTGCTCCTGCACCGCGTTTCGCCTCTGGCTTTGGGCACCCCCTATTTTGTCGCCGCTGCCGTGGCGGGGTTCTTCCTGCTCCTCAAACCCGCCTACGACCTCTACAAACAGCAAAATGAGGGGCGCATGGCGGCGCGTCTTTTCGACAGCGCCAGTTACTATCCGATGGCGCAATTGCTGATTATCACCGTCTTCGTGTTACTCTCGTAACCTGCTCTTCACGGCAATTGCGGATTAACAAATGAATCGAACAATCCCGTAGCACGGGATTATGATCTTTGAAAAAATGTTTCAGGAATGCTTGCGCAGAGCGCGTTCTCCCTTCGGCAGGCTCAGGGCAGGCTTACACGCCCGTCGGCGTAACACTTGCCCTCCCACTCCGCTTCGCTGCGGGGACGATGTGGCGGGCAAGCGCCAGGGGAGAACGCCGACGGCGCGCGGTTACAGAATTAATTTGTAAAGCTTCATTATCCTGTGCCCCCACCTATAATCAGCAACCTTCATGCTGTGCCGCAAAACGCCAGATTTGGATTATTAGAATCATTTGGAAAAGTGCAACAGTCGCCGTAAAGTTGGATAAAATAACCGAACTCGTTTCGGTTATTTTTTTATCCGTCCTGCCTTGTTGTTTCAATTCACCCGGAGAACCCTCATGATCCAGCGCCTCTATCACTATCTCGCATCCTCCCGCCTTGCCCTGCTTTTCACCGCGCTGGCAGGATTCTTATTCTGGCTGCTCTCACGCGGACTTGCCGCCCTGCCGCCCGGCGCGCCTTCCATCTTCGACCTGCAGCTGGCGTTCAGCGCGCCGCGCCTGGCATTCGTCCTCGAACAATGGGGCGAAGCGGGCGTGCGTGCCTACATCGAAAGCATGTGGCTCGACTTCCTCTACCCTCTCGCCTACGCCCTGGCGCTTTCTGGCTGGATTGCCGCCCTCACCCGCCATGCAACCCAGCCGCCCGCCCCCTGGCAACTGACGCTGTTTTCTCTTCCCTTCCTTGCCGCCGCCCTCGATTACGTAGAAAACCTGCTGCACCTGCTCATGTTTGCCCTTCTCCAAACTTTACCACCCGTTCTGGTCTTCCTTGCTTCGCTCGCTGCTGCCGTCAAATGGAGCCTGGCGGGCGTTTCCGTACTGGCTGTTTTCCTGCTGGCTTTGCGCAAATAGCTCAAATAGCGAACCGTTTGCGGCAACACCCGCGTCCCAACGACCTGATCGGGCGTTACGGCGGCGAAGAATTTTCCATCATCCTCCCCCGTACTGATTGCCTGACTGCCCAGCACATTGCCGAGCGTCTGCGTCTTTCCATCGGCAGCCAGCCCGTCTCCACCTCCCGCGGCGCGATTCCCGTCACCGCTAGTTTTGGAATTGCCTGCCTCGATACCACAACATCCTCGCTCGACGAACTGCTCAACCGCGCCGACCAGGCGCTTTATGCCGCTAAAAATTCCGGCAGGAATTGCTGCAAAGTGTACCAGCCATAGGGCGGCGCCTCTTCCATGTCATCTGAGCCTTTTCCCTCCCCTCTCGACTCCCTCCGCGCCTGGCGGCTTCAGGCGCTAAACTGGATTC
>JBBITE010000078.1:0-10583 GCA_037440905.1 Anaerolineae bacterium
TAGAAAATCGGATAAATGTACCGAACACAGGTTTAATTCTGTAAACCATTAGCAGCCGATGTGGCAGGACCAAGAGTCAACCGCCGCTGCGCTCCCTCGCAGTGACAGATGAGCAGCGCTTTTTGCTCCTGCGGATTGTCAAATCCGTCAGCCATGGGTTTGGATTTGGCAATCCAAACCAGCAAACAGCAGCAATCCAGCCCTGCGCTTTTTGATCATGCTGGTTGTCAAATCCCTCTCTATCGCCAAAAAAAGAGGAAATCTGTCACTATTCTGCGTCAGTGAGAAATTATAGAATGAGATAGCGGCTCCTCCATACCGCGAACAAGGAGCGAACCATGAAACTTGCCATCAGCGGTAAAGGCGGCGTGGGCAAGACCACGCTCACCGCATTGCTTGCTCAATCTTATGCCGATGCAGGCAGGCAGGTCCTGGCGGTTGACGCCGATCCGTCCCCCTGTCTTGCAGGAGCGTTGGGGTTTCCTGCCGAATTGCGCGCCCAACTCCGCCCCATCGCCGAAATGGACGAACTCATCGAAGAACGTACCGGCGCCAAACCCGGCACCCTCGGCGGATTCTTCACCCTCAACCCCCGCGTGGACGACATCCCCGAACGCTTCAGTGTCCTTCATCGCGGCGTGCGCCTGCTGGAAATGGGCAGCGTGGACGTGGGCGGCTCCGGCTGTATTTGCCCCGAGTCTGCCATGCTCAAGACTCTTTTTACCCACCTGCTCTTCCGCAACGACGACATTCTCCTGCTCGACATGTATGCCGGGGTCGAACACCTGGGCCGCGCCACGGTGGATTTCGTGGATGCCATGCTCATCGTCGCCGAACCGACGCGTCGCAGTCTGGGCACCGCCGCGCAGATCAAAAAACTCGCCAACGACATCGGCTTGCAGCGCTTGTATCTCGTGGGGAACAAAGTACGTAACGAAGAAGAAGCCAGATTTCTCGAAGCCGAAACTCCCGATATTCCTCTGCTCGGTTACCTTCCCGCCGATTTGAAAGTGCAGGAGGCGGACCGGCTTGGCATTCCCGTTTATGACCACGTGGAGAGTTTGAAGACCGCAGTGCAGCAAATCACTGCGATGCTAAACGAATTGACAAGCGATGAAATCGTGGAGTAACGGCTTTGAATTTGGCAGGCACATAAGGAGACAGGAATTCAACACCCATCCACTTGAAAGACCACAAGACCAGGTGACTAACAGACTATCGAACCATATGACTACCACCCTCGCGCTCGCAGGTAAAGGCGGCGTTGGCAAGACTACCGTTGCCGGCATGATCATCAAATACCTTGCCCAAAACCAGAGCGGCAGCATCCTCGCCATTGACGCTGACCCATCCTCCAACCTCAACATGGTATTGGGGCTCGACCTCGAATGGACGGTCGGCGACATCCGCGAAGAGATGCTGGAACAGGTCAAGTCGTCGCTGGCGCAGGGCGGGGCAGCGATGGGCGCATTGCCCGGCGGGGTCAACAAGCGCGATTACCTCGATTACCAAATCCGCTCCTCGCTGGCGGAAGGCTCGCGTTTCGACCTGATTGCCATGGGCAGGGGAGAGGGACCCGGCTGTTACTGCGCCGTCAACCACAACCTGCGCGAAGTGATTGACGGCTTGAGCCGTCACTATGCCTATGTCGTCATTGACAACGAAGCGGGGATGGAACATCTCTCCCGCCGCACCACGCGCGACGTGCAGCACCTGTTCATCGTCAGCGACCCCACCCAGCGCGGACTGGTTGCCGCCCAACGCATTGCCGACATGCGCAAAGAACTCGATATCAATATCGAAAACGCCTATCTCATCATCAACCGTCTGCAGGGCGAACTGCCCGAGGCGCTCAAAGCCTTTGCCGAAAAAATGGACGTGCCTCTGCTCGGTGTCATTCCCGCGAATGACGAACTGGCGGAATTCGAATTCTCCGGCAAGCCCCTTGTGGAGTTGGGGGATGACTCGCCGGTTTATCGGGCGGTCGAGGGGATGATGAAGCAGATATTGAAGTAAAGTTTCCTCCCGTAAAAGAAAAACGTCCCGCACAACCGGACCTGCGGGACGTTTTATTTGGCTGTTACGGTCCGCTGACCGTCTCGAACCCTGCGGCTTTCCACTGGTTGATTCCGCCTGCCATGCTGGTAACCTGGTCGAACCCTGCCGCAAGCAGAATATCGCGCCCCTGCTGGCTGCGGTTGCCGGAGCGGCACACCACCACGATTTTTTGATCCTTCGGCACTTCATTGACGCGCGAAGCCAGTTCACCCAGCGGAATCAACGTCGCGCCGGGGATGTGGCTCTCGATCCATTCCTCCGGTTCGCGCACATCCAAAACAAACGCCCCTGTCTCGCGCAGCGCAGCGGCTTCCGTCACCGACACCTCGCGCGGCAATGCTTGGGCGGCGGCTTCTTTGCCCGGGTTGAAGAGGAAAACCCCGGCAAGGATAACCACAAGGATCCCCAAACCCGCCCACAGCAGGGACGGACTCAAGGTTTGCTTTTTGCCTTTGGACGGCAATTGTTTTCGGTTGCTCTTTTTACTGCTCATTTGAAATGCTCCATGATTGGTTTTGTAAAGATGCGGCAACGCGCTCCAATTTGGAATATGCCTCCTGAGCCACCGCTTCCAGCGCTGGATGCGGCACAAGCCCCAGCATCGAAAGCGGATTCACAATGGATACATTCACGAGTCCATCGTCCTCCTGCGCTACAGTCACATTACACGGCAGGAGCAGTCCCACTTCCGGGGCGGCGGTCAGGGCGCGGTGCGCCAGCGGCGGATTGCACGCGCCAAGAATCTTGTATGGGCGGAAATCTGCGCCAAGTTTCTGTTTCATCGTTTCCTTCACATCAATCTCGGTCAGCACGCCGAACCCCTCGGCTTTGAGCGCTTCGGTTGTCAGCCGAACCGCCGTTTCGAAATCCGCTTTTAGTTGCACGGCGAACCCAATTTGAGTTGTTTCTTTCATCTTCAATCCTTGTAATGGTTTAACTTGCCGGTCACGCCGGTCAGCGAGCGGCTATCAGGTGAAGCCGCCGCTGGAAGCCACATGCCCGCACAGCGGACAAACTAACTGCAGCAGCCCATCATAATCCAATCTGCCTTTTCCGCATTCCGGGCATTTTTGCCCAAACCGCGGAGCGCGGCAGGGCTTGGACCTCCGAACTGGCTGCCGCTTGGACGCTTTTTTCTTCCCTTGTGAGGATGGTTTTGCCATAGATGCTCAAAAATTAGATGCGAAAACCGCCAAAAAGTGACAAGATTCTGCTTTAGGGAATGCCGCACTTAGCAGAGAATGTTCGAAAACCTCTGCGAACTCAGCCTCTCAGCGGTGTACTGGCGTGCATCTTGACTATAATCCCCTGCATGCACAACCTCAAACGAACCTTCCTGCTCGATCCCACGGTTGTTTTTCTCAATCATGGCTCCTTTGGCGCAACGCCCAAGCCTGTCTTCCGTGAATACCAGCGCTGGCAGCGCGAATTGGAGCGTCAGCCCGTTGAGTTTTTGGGGAGACGATTCACAGGTCTCATGAAAGAAGCGCGCGCTGCGCTGGGCGACTATCTCGGCACACACGCCAACAATCTGGTCTATACCCAAAACGTGACAGTTTCCATCAACATCGTAGCCCGCTCGCTTCGCCTCGGGCCCGGCGACGAAGTCCTCGCCACCGATCACGAATACGGCGCAATGGATCGCACCTGGCGCTTCCTTGCTAAACAACGCGGCTTCCGCTACATCAACCGCCACATCGAACTCCCGCTCACCACTGCTGCCAAATTCGTTGAGGATTTTTGGCAGGGCGTCACGCCGCGCACGCGCGTCATCTTCCTCAGCCACATCACCTCACCGACCGCTCTCATCTTCCCCGTGCAGGAAATTATCCGCCGCGCGCGTCAGGCAGGCATCCTCACCATCATAGACGGCGCGCACGTCCCCGGTCAACTGCCTTTACATCTCGATACCCTCGGCGCAGATTTTTACGGCGGCAACCTGCACAAATGGCTGTGCGCCCCCAAAGGAGCCGGGTTCCTCTATGCCCGTCCCGAAGTCCAGCATTTGCTCGAGCCGCTGGTTGTTTCGTGGGGGTACGAATCTGAAACTCCAGGCGATTCCACGTTTGTGGACTATCACGAATGGTGGGGGACGCGCGATATTGCCGCTTTTCTGGCAGCGCCGAAAGCCATTCAATTCCAGGCTGAGCATCAGTGGGATGAAGTACGCGACTCCTGCTGCCGCCTTGCGGCGTATGCCCAGCAAAGAATCTGTCAACTGACAGGGCTTGCCCCGCTTCACTCCCAAGCCGAAACCTGGTTCGCCCAAGTAGCCGCTGCTCCCCTCCCAGCTGATACTGACCTCGCCCTCCTCAAACAACGCCTCTACCAGGATTACCGCATCGAAGTTCCCCTCATCGAATGGCACGGACACAAACTCATCCGTGTTTCCATTCAAGGCTACAACACAAAACGCGATGTGGAGAAACTCCTGCGTGCCTTATCGGCGCTGCTGCCCAAAAGATGATCATTGGTCCTTCACGAAAGCGCGTATGAAGCAGCATTTTGGGTTCTCGGGTAATCGCCGCGATGCTCGGCTGGATTGACAAATCCAGCCGCCAGAAATTCAGCACAAGCCAGCCTGCTGCCTGTGTTTTCTGAATTCGGTAATCCATTTTGCGTAATTTGCGCTCTCTAGCGTAAGGTGGAGCGTTAGAGAACGCTCACTGCTGTCAACCCCATCATTGCAACAGAGCAAAAGGATAACCGTATATAATCTGCCCGGCTATTCCTCTTTTGTGGTAAAACAATCGTTATGAACATTACCCTCGCACTCGGCGGCGGCGGCGCAAAAGGCAACGCGCACATTGGCGTCATCCGCCGCCTTCAACAGGAAGGCTTTCACATTCAAGCCGTTGCCGGAACCAGTTTCGGCGGTATCGTTGCCGTTTTCCATGCCTTCGGGTACACCCCCGACGAAATCGAAGACATGTTCGCCGCCCTCGACCAGAAGCGCCTGTACGGGCATGGCGAAGGCGAAGGACCCTCCCTGCTGGGGCTGGCAGGCGCCACCAAATGGCTGAAAAGCGTCATCGGCACTCGAACCTTTGCCGACCTCAAAATCCCCTGCATCCTCACCGCTGCCGATTTGCGCTCCGGGCGCGAAGTCCTGCTTTCCGAAGGTTCGCTGGTAGATGCCATCCTCGCCACCATTGCCATCCCCGGTATTTTCCCTCCCAAACGCATTGGCAGCCTCGAACTGGTAGATGGCGGCACCCTCGACCCTGTACCCGTCGCTGCTGCTCGTTCCCTTGCGCCCTCTTTGCCGGTGGTGGCAGTCGTCCTCACCCTGCCCATCGGCACCCCGGCGCGCACGTGGAATATCCCTCTCCCTGGTTATGTTCCGCAGGTCATTTTGGAGCGCCTCAGCCGCTTATCCTACACCCAGGCGCTCGATGTCTTCCTCCGCTCGGTGGACATGGGCAACCGCGCCGTCACCGAATACCGCCTGGCGGTGGACAAACCCGAAGTCATCATCCGCCCGCCGGTTGCCCACATTGACTTCTTGCAGCAGGTGGATGTCCGCGAGGTTGCCAAACTGGGCGAGCAAGCCGCCGCAGCCGCACTGCCTCAATTGAAACAACTCTTCTCGTGGCAATACCGTTTGCGCCGCGCCATTGGCGTATGAAAATGCATTGTCGGTGGTTCTAAATCTTGCCGTTCTCCATATCGTCAGATTTTCAGATTTCTAACAAACCTTTCTCTAAAAAACATGCGCGATTTACGTGAATACTCAAAACAAACCGGCGTCCGCCTTGCTTTGGGCGCTTTCATCCTGCTGTTCGTCGTCGGGGTGGGGCTGATCTATCTCATTTACGGTCCCGGCGCCGCCGGCATGGGGCTTGCCTGCCTGATGGCAGCGTTGTTTCCCGTCATCCTCATCCTCGTCGTCTTCATCGGCATAGATTGGATCATCAGCCGTGCCAGACCTAAGTAACACCTCCCTGCTGCAATTTAACGGCTGGACGCTGCGCATCCGCCCGGCGGCTGCCAGACCTGCCCGCCTGCTGCTCATGCTGCACGGTTATACCGGCGACGAAAACTCCATGTGGGTGTTTGCAAAAGACATGCCGTCTCATTACTGGATTGCCGCCCCGCGCGCGCCTTTCCCCGCCGAGCCGAGAGGCTATTCCTGGCGTCCGCTTCACCCGGCGACCTTTGGCCGCCCCAGTCTCGAGGAACTTGTGCCTCAGGCTGAGGCGTTGATTCGTTTTGTGGACGAGTACCAGGCTTCGGCGGGGGTTGAAGCGTCTGATTTCGATGTGATGGGATTCAGCCAGGGCGGAGCGATGTCCAACGTGCTGGCGTTCCTGTATCCGCAGCGCATCCGCAAATGGGGGGTGCTGGCGGGGTTTGTCCCTGGCGGGCTGGATGTGTATGCCAAAAATCAGCCGCTCAAAGGGAAGCGGGTGTTCGTCACGCATGGCACGCGCGATGACATGGTGCCGATTGACCGCGCCCGCGCCTCGGTTGCCGTGCTGGAGCAGGCAGGCGCGCAGATTGTTTATTGTGAGGATGAGGTTGGTCACAAAGTCAGCCTCACTTGCCTGCGCGCGCTGCGCTCGTATCTGGAAGATTAGGATTTTCTTAATCTCGTTGGAGAGAAGAAAAATCGAGAGTATCCTCCCTCAACGAAACTTGTATATCACACGCATTGAGAAAACACATGCAGCGTAGAGTATCCAGACGTGAATTTTTGAAACTTGCCGGCAGCGGAGCCGCTGCCCTGAGCGCTTTGGCGTTCACCCGCTTCAAAACCTTCGACTTCGAGACTCTTTCGGCGCCGAAGCGCCTGCCGCAATTCCCCAACAGCCCCATCATTGGGCGCACCGTGGACCCGGGCATTGACCTGCGCAGCAACCCCACCAACGACCCCGGCGTGAACAGTTCGATTGCCAAACTGCCGGCAGATACGCTGGTGGAGTGGAATCGCGAGGTGATTGGGAACGTCGTGGGCGGGTTGAACAACCAGCGCTATGTGGAGACGCCGCAGGGATATATCTACGCTTCTGTGTTGCAGCCCACCCGCAACCTGCCAAACACGCCCATTACGGAAATGCCCCCCGGCTACCCTGGCTTTTGGGCAGAGGTGACTGTACCGTATGTGGATTTGGCGCATGAGGGAAACATCGCCTCTCCGTGGCTGCAGGATCACATTGCTTATAACTTCCCGCCGCGCTTGTATTACGGCCAGGTGGTGTGGATTGACCAGATCCGCACCAGCAACGGCTTTGTGGAATACCGCTGGAACGAAGATGTTCCGCACGGATACGGCTACGGAGCGTATGGCGAGGTGTACTGGGCAGACGGCGCAGCCTTCAAAATCCTCACCGATGCCGATACTGCGCCCATCAGCCCGGATGTGGACCCGAACGATAAACGCATTGCCGTTGACCTCGACTTTCAAACCCTTTCCTGTTTTGAAGGCAACAACGAAGTCTATTTTTGCCGCATCTCCAGCGGCATTAAGGGCATCCTTGATCCGCAGACGGGTGAGGTCAACAACAAACTGGCTACGCCGGTGGGCAACCTGTTGACGCATTGGAAAATCATTTCGCTCAACATGACTGCCGGCACATTCCAATCGGGCTATTCCACGCCGGCTGTCCCCTGGTCCACCATGATCAGCGGAGATGGCATTGCCATTCACGGCGCATTCTGGCACAACGCCTTCGGCGAAAAACGCTCGCATGGCTGCATCAACGTCACACCGGAAGATGCCAAATGGATTTTCCGCTGGACGACGCCGTATGTATCGCTGGCGCAGACCGAAATACGCGTTTCGCTGCCCGACCACGGTACGATTGTGGTCACATCCGAGCGAAATTTCTAGGAGATATATGGATATTGCAAATGTAACGGTAGGTCTTTCTTTTCTGGCAGGGCTGGCTTCGTTCCTTTCGCCCTGCGTTTTTTCGTTGGTTCCCGCCTATATCGGTTATTTGGGCGGGCGCGCCGCCGGCGGTGAAACCACCGAAAACAACCGCTTCATCACCTTCACGCACGGGCTGGCGTTCGTGCTTGGGTTTAGCGCCGTTTTCGTCACGCTGGGCGCCGCCAGCGCCTCGCTGGGAGCGCTGCTCTTCGGTTTCCGTGACGTGCTGACCAAAGTGGGCGGCGTCGTTGTCATCATCTTTGGCTTGCACATGATTGGGGTCTTCCGCATCAAGTTCCTTGAGTACGATACCCGCATTCAGCAAGCGCCGGATCGCAAACTGGGATACTTCTCCTCCGCATTGATGGGCGTCTTCTTCTCCGCGGGATGGGCTCCCTGTGTGGGACCCGTCCTCGGCGCGATTCTCACTCTTTCCCTCAACGGCGGCTCCGTCTCCACCGGCGTGACGCTTCTCTCCGCCTATTCGGCTGGTCTTGCCATCCCCTTCCTGATCGCTGCCCTCGGCGTGGGCTGGGTCACGCTCACCCTGCGCAAGTACGGCAAGGTCATGCACTACGTCGAGATTGCGATGGGCGTTGTCCTCGTCATTGTGGGCTTTATGCTCTTCTCCGGTATTTTTGGGCGCATTGCCGCGGCTGGTCAATTCTTCTGGGTGGATTTCGGTCTCTAACCTCATACCGCCCCGCAGGTTATAGTTCAACGCACTCTTTTCGTGGCGGCAGCCTGCGGGACGGTTTTTCTTATAAAGTCATGCTTACTGTTACCCTCTACACCAAGCCAGATTGTCACCTCTGCGAACAAGCCAAAGCCGACCTCGAGTCGCTGCAGGGTCAATACCCTCACCGCGTGGTGGAAATTGACATTAACTCCGACCCGGCGCTGCTCAAGGCGTACCTGGTGGAGATTCCCGTCGTCCAAATTGGACCGTACACCCTGAAATACCCCTTTGACCGTCAAAAACTCGCTGTGACCCTCGGCGCCGCCAGTGACCGGCGCGGGCAGCTCGATAAGATTGGGCACGAAGAACACAAGGACCGTCTCGCCCGCGGCGCACAGATCACCTTTGCCGACCGCGCCTTGTATTGGATTTCGCGTCATTACCTGGCGCTGCTCAATTTTGTCATGCTGCTGTATTTTGGCTTGCCCATCCTTGCGCCGGTGTTCATGCATGCCGGCCTGACCGCCCCCGCCAACATCATCTACACCCTCTACAAACCGTTGTGTCATCAGTTTGGGTTCAGGTCTTTCTTCTTGTTCGGCGAACAGGCGTATTATCCGCTGGAAGAAGCGGGGATTCCCGGCGTCATCACCTTTGAAGCCGCCACCGGCTTGCAGGATGTACGAAATCCCTTAGCCTTCTCGCGTTATGAGGCGCGCCAGTTTACCGGCAACGAGACGATGGGATACAAAATCGCCCTCTGCGAACGAGACCTGGCAATCTACGCTGCCATCTTCCTCTTTGGCGTGCTGTACGCCGCCAGCGGACGCCGCCTCAAACCCCTGCATTGGATGTTGTGGATACTCATCGGCATCGTTCCCGTAGGGTTAGATGGCTTCTCGCAACTCTTCAGCCAGATGGAATGGGGCTGGCTCATGCGCCTGCTGCCCTACCGTGAAAGCACTCCCTTCCTGCGCGTGCTGACCGGCGGTCTCTTTGGCTTCGCCACTGCCTGGTTTGCCTACCCTGCCATCGAAGAATCCATGGCAGAAACGCGTCAATTCTTCGTCAAAAAATTTGCATCCATCCCCCGGAACTGACCTGCAATGCCGTTTACAACCCATAATGGACTGCGCTTCTATCAATTCGATTCGCTGGCGGTGCGTCATGCTGTGTTCACGCGCCGCGGCGGAGTCAGCCCCTATCCCTGGGACTCACTCAACGTAGGCGGAACGGTTGGCGACGACATTGAACGCGTCCGCCGAAACCGCATGCTCGCCTTCGAAACCCTGGGCTGCAACCCCGCTTCCATCTTCGACGTCTGGCAGGTTCACAGCGCCGACGTTGTCTGTGCCGACGCCCCCCGCCGCCCGGATGAACCCTATCAAAAAGCCGACATCATCCTCACCGATGCCCCCCACGTCACGCTCTTCATGCGCTTTGCCGATTGCGTCCCCATCCTCTTGCACGATCCGCGCAAGAACGTCATTGGGGTGGCGCACGCCGGCTGGCAGGGCACCGTCGCGGATGTGGCAGGCGCAGCCGTCAACGCCATGCGCGCCCGGTATGGTTCCAACCCAGCCGACATTTTGGCGTGCATTGGACCCTCCATTGGTCCCGACCACTACGAAATAGGCGAAGATGTCATTGTGCAGGTGGAGCGAACCTTTGGCGAGGATGCCCTGCTGATGCTCCCTCGCCATGGCGGGCGCGTTCACTTTGACTTGTGGAAAGCAAACCACTCCCTGCTCGAACGCGCCGGCGTCCGCCGCATCGAACTGGCTGGTATCTGTACCGCCTGTCACACTGATGATTGGTTCTCGCATCGTGCCGAACGCGGCAAAACAGGGCGCTTTGGCGCGCTCATTGCCCTTGCCCCCCGCTGATCCTTGCCGCTGTTAGAAGACTGCTTCTTTTTTGGAGTCAGGGAGCGTGCTCCCGAAATACGCCAGTAAACTGGCTGACTCCATA
>JBBITE010000079.1:0-10211 GCA_037440905.1 Anaerolineae bacterium
CCATCGTCCCAACGTTCAGATGCGGCTTGCTTCGATCAAATTTTTCCTTCGCCATTGATAATCTCCTTTATTATCGAAAAAGAAAAGTTTATTTCAAGATTTCCTGCGCAACTGCCGGTGAGACAGGTGCATAATGGTCGAATTCCATGCTGAATACGCCGCGCCCTTGTGTGGCAGAGCGAAGTTGAGTGGCGTATCCAAACATCTCACCCAATGGGACCATGGCACGGATGGCTTGGGCATTGCCAGGACGCACATCCATGCCCTGGATCAAGCCGCGGCGGCTGTTGAGCTGCCCCATCACATCGCCAAGATATTCTTCCGGCACAACGACTTCCACTTTCATCATCGGTTCGAGCAGGATTGGATTCCCTTTTTGGGCGCCTTCTTTCAAACCGATGGAAGCCGCGAGTTTGAATGCCATTTCGCTCGAGTCAACTTCATGGTAGGAACCGTCGAACAGGGTGATTTTCAAATCCACCACGGGATACCCCGCTAGGACGCCCGTTTCACATGCTTCACGGAAGCCTTTTTCAATGGCAGGGATATATTCTTTGGGGATGGCGCCGCCCACGATCTTGTTTTCAAAGATGATGCCGCTTCCCCGTTCACCCGGTTCAAGCGAAAAGACAACGTGCCCGTATTGCCCTTTACCGCCGGATTGCTTCGCGTACTTGTAGTTCACTTCGGGAACAGGTTTCGTAATCGATTCTCTGTACGAGACGCGAGGCGCACCCACATTTGCCTGAACCTTGAATTCACGCAGCAGGCGGTCCACAATGATGTCCAAGTGCAGTTCGCCCATACCGGAGATAATGGTCTGGCCGGTGTTCTCGTCCGAACGGACGCGGAAGGTGGGGTCTTCTTCAGCCAGTTTGCGCAGCGCTTCGCCCATCTTTTCCTGATCGCTCGTGCTTTTCGGTTCGATAGCGATGGAAATGACCGGTTCGGGGAAGGTAATGCTTTCGAGGACAAGCGCTTTGCTGTCGCACAGGGTATCGCCCGTGAAGCTTTCTTTGAGTCCGAGGATGGCGCCAATGTCACCGGCGCGGATCTCGGTAATATCTTCACGGCGATCGGCGTGCATACGAATCAAGCGCCCAATGCGTTCTTTCTTGCCTTTGGTGCTGTTTTGCACAGATTGTCCCTGGCTCAACACTCCCGAATACACGCGCACATATGCCAGACGCCCAACATAAGGGTCGGTCACGATCTTGAACACGAGAGCGCTCAACGGCGCGTCATCGCGGGCAGGCAGTTCGAAGACGTTTTCAGGATTGCCCGGTTCAGTCGCTTTGACCGAAGGAATGTCGGCCGGCGACGGCAGGTAATCAATCACCGCATCAAGCATCAGTTGAACGCCCTTATTCTTGAGGGATGAACCGCAGAATACAGGAGTCGCTTTGTTTGCGATGACACCCTTTCGCAGGGCAGTCTTCAACTCTTCAACGCTGATTTCCTGCGCTTCCAGGAACTTCATGGTGAGGTCATCATCCAGTTCGGCGATCTTCTCGACCATCTTGGCGCGCGCTTCCTGGGCTTTCTCTTTTAATTCGGCAGGGATTTCTATTGTTTTGGGTTCTTTCCCCAAATCGTCTTCCCAAACCCACGCCTGCATGGTCAACAGATCCACCACGCCTTTGAAGGTTGACTCGAAACCAATTGGCACCTGCATCGGGATGGGATTAGCGCCCAGCCGATCCACAATCGTTTCAATCGTCCGTTCGTAAGAAGCGCCGACGCGGTCCATTTTGTTGACAAAGCAGATCCGCGGAACGCCATACCGATCTGCCTGACGCCAAACGGTTTCAGACTGCGGCTCGACGCCCTGAACCGCATCGAAAACTACGACGCCGCCATCCAAGACGCGCAGGGAGCGCTGCACTTCAGCGGTAAAGTCAATGTGACCAGGCGTATCAATGATGTTGATCTGATACCCCTTCCACTCGGCTGAAACCGCTGCAGAAACAATAGTGATGCCGCGCTCGCGCTCCTGGACCATCCAGTCGGTGACGGTCGTACCGTCATCCACAGAGCCGATGCGGTGGGTCTTGCCGGTGTAAAACATGATACGCTCGGTAGTAGTAGTTTTACCGGCGTCTATATGGGCGATGATGCCAATATTTCGATACTTCTCAAGCGGATATTCGCGTGCCATTCGTTCGGGAATCCTGAGTCTTTAGGAATAAGTGAAATTAAACACGGTAATGCGAAAAGGCGCGGTTGGCTTCCGCCATTTTGTGGGTTTCGTCTCGTTTGCGGATAGCGGCACCGGTTTCGTTGGAGGCATCAATCAATTCGGATGCCAGTTTATCCGGGAAGGACTTTCCAGCGCGTTCACGCGCAGCAGACAGAATCCAGCGGATCGCCAAAGTCAGCCGCCGCTCTGCGGAAACTTCCATAGGAACCTGGTAGGTGGCACCACCCACACGGCGCGGGCGGACTTCCATTACAGGCGAGACATTCTTCAGCGCAGCATCGAACACTTCAATCGCGTTCTTGCCTGTGCGCTCGTGAATCAAATCCAACGCATCATAGACAAGTCTTTCAGCAAGGCTGCGCTTGCCCTTCTTTAGAACGTGCTGCATCAGAGTCTGAAGGTGCACGCTGTTATAACGAACATCGGGTTGAATTACCCGCTTTTCGGGTTTGGCTCTACGCATTTAATCCTTCTCCGTCAAAATTACTTTGGACGCTTCGCGCCGTACTTTGAGCGTCCCTGCTTGCGGTTTGCCACGCCGGTAGTATCCAGCGAGCCTCGCACAATATGATAGCGGACACCGGGCAGGTCCTTCACACGGCCACCGCGCACAAGGACAACCGAGTGTTCCTGCAACTGGTGCCCCTCGCCAGGAATATAAGCGGTAACTTCGATGCCGTTCGTCAGGCGCACACGGGCGATCTTCCGCAACGCCGAGTTCGGCTTCTTGGGCGTCATGGTACGCACTACCGTACACACGCCACGCTTTTGCGGCGCTCCCTTTGCCTGATGGACGCGGCGCTGCTTGAACGAATTCAGCGTGTACTGCAATGCGGGCGCCTTGCTTTTGACCTTTTTATTCTTGCGGCCCTTGCGGACCATCTGATTGATCGTCGGCACGTTCAGCCTCCAGTTTCCTAATTTCACAAATATTTAATGTGTGTTCACAAGAAATGAGGCCATCCACAAACACACTGATGGCCTCATTAGTAGTGCCATGCCTTTCGCGGGAGAAATAGCCGCTTGTTCTATTGGCAACGGGTTGTGATTTTATCACGCTGCCAAACAAGCGTCAAGATTACTGCTTGCCTACAAACTTCTCTCCAATGCCCAGCAAGCCGGTATCCATTCGCGGCGGATGCTGTTTTTCCTCATCCTTACCGAAACGAATGACCTCGCCGTTTTCATTCACCGCTTCCACAGCCAAACCAAGCGACTGCAACTCCTTCACCAAAACCCGGAAAGAGGCTGGAATGCTCGGTTCTTCGATCGGTTCGCCCTTGACGATCGCCTCGTAAGTGTTGACACGCCCTTGCACATCATCCGATTTGACGGTCAGCATCTCCTGCAGCGTATAAGCCGCACCATAGGCTTCCAGCGCCCACACTTCCATTTCGCCGAAACGCTGTCCACCAAATTGCGCCTTACCACCCAACGGCTGCTGTGTCACAAGGCTGTAGGGACCTGTAGAGCGTGCGTGCACTTTGTCTTCCACCAGGTGGTGCAGTTTCAAAATCGTCATCACACCCACGGTGACAGGTTGATCGTAAGGCAGACCGGTCTTTCCATCCCGCAGAATTTGTTTGCCAAGCGTCGGGATGGGATGCCCCGTTTCAAGCATGACCTTCTGGGCTTCTTCCTGCAATCGCGCCTCGGCTACTCTGCCTGTATGTCCTTCGCTTTCGAGCCACAAGCGCAGACAGGCACTGATGGCAGATTTATCATATTCTTCGCGGTCGCGCGGGCTTACCTCGTCTGTGTAGAAAATAGAATCGGGATCATAGCCGTGATCGCGCAGCCATTCCGAAGCGGCAGCCTTGCGGGCATAATCCACATCTTTCAGGTCATACGGATCATATCCGCGCTCGCCCAGCCATTCTGCCAGATACAGGTTGCGTACTTCGTCATCATCCTGTATTGCTTCCGGCTCATATCCCTGCTCTTTAATCCATTCCCAGGCAGCAGCGGCGGTTTCACGCCAGGCCTGATCAACGATCCAGGCGCGCGCAAGTTCGGCTTCGATTTCATATTCCGATGCACCATCAAAAACCGGCGTGACGGCGCGATAACCAAGCCGCTTCGCCGCCCAGCCAAGATGGACTTCCAATACCTGACCAATATTCATACGCCCCGGAACACCGAGCGGGTTTAGGATGATATCCACAGGCGTTCCGTCCTCGAGGAACGGCATGTCTTCCACCGGGACAACCTTCGAGACTACGCCCTTGTTTCCATGGCGGCCCGCCATCTTATCGCCTGCTGTCAATTTGCGGCGCTGAGCCACAGAGACGCGCACCATCATATCCACGCCGGCGGAAAGATCAGAGTTTTCTTCGCGGGTGAACACCTTGACATCCACCACCTTGCCGCGCTCACCGTGCGGCATGCGCAGAGAGGTATCCTTCACATCGCGCGATTTCTCACCGAAGATGGCGCGCAGCAGGCGCTCCTCTGGCGTTAGTTCTTTTTCACCTTTGGGAGTAATCTTCCCTACCAGAATATCGTTCGGACCGACCTCGGCGCCAATGCGGATGATGCCGTTCTCGTCGAGGTCCTTGATCGCATCGTCACCGACATTCGGAATGTCGCGGGTGATCTCTTCGGGTCCCAGTTTGGTGTCGCGGGCTTCGACCTCATATTTCTCGATGTGGACAGAAGTGAAGCGATCCTCCTGCACCAGCCGTTCAGAAATCAGGATGGCGTCTTCAAAGTTACCGCCTTCCCATGAGACAAAGGCAACCACCACGTTCTGTCCCAGCGCCAGTTGACCGTTATCTGTGGAAGACGAATCGGCAATAATGTCGCCTTTCTTGATGAGCTGTCCTTTGACAACCGCCGGCCGCTGATCAATACAGGTGCTTTGATTGGAGCGCTGATACTTGCGCAACGGATAGGTGCGTATTCCGCCTCTTTCCTTGACGGTAATCGAGTTGCCCGTCACAGAAATGACCTCACCATTGGCATCTGCCACCACCACTTGACCCGAATCCAGCGCGGCATGATATTCCATGCCCGTGGAAACCAGCGGAATTTCCGGACGAATGAGCGGCACAGCCTGCGCCATCATGTTCGAGCCCATCAAGGCGCGGTTCGCATCGTCATGCTCCAGGAAGGGGATGAGCGCAGCGCTGATACCCACCACCTGGTGCGGAGCGACGTCCATGTAATCCACCTGATCCGGTGTAGAGAAGATAAAGCCCGAATGATAACGGGAAGAAACACGTTCCCGCACAAACTCTCTATCCTCCGTCAACGGCGCATTCGCCTGCCCAATGACGTATTTATCTTCCGCATCAGCCGACAAATAATCGAACTGATCCGAAACATATGGCTTTATGGCAACCGGCTTTCCGATCTTGGCAAGGCGCTTCGCCATTTTGGCGTCAATCTTCTCGCCAGCCTTGAACAACACCTCTTCCGTCTTGGGGTCCACCACGTTTTCACGCAGAGTGCGTCCTTCCAAACGGGGATCGTCGGCTTCCATCACGCGGAAGACCTTGCGGTAGGGTGTTTCAATGAAGCCATATTCGTTCACTCGCGCAAACGATGCCAGACGCCCAATCAAACCGATGTTCGGACCTTCAGGCGTTTCAATGGGACAGATACGCCCATAATGCGAGTGATGAACGTCGCGCACATCGAAGCCGGCGCGCTCGCGGCGCAAGCCGCCCGGTCCCAACGCCGAAAGAGTGCGTTTATGCCGCAACTCCGCCAGCGGGTTGGTTTGATCCATGAACTGCGAAAGTTGAGAAGAACCGAAGAATTCGCGCAACGCCGCCACCACCGGACGAATGTTGATCAGCGTCATCGGTGATAACTGCTCCTGATCGCGGATGGACATGCGCTCTTTAATCACACGTTCCATGCGGCGCAGACCAATGCGCAGTTTATTCTGAATCAACTCCCCTACCGTCTTGACGCGGCGATTGCCCAAATGGTCTATATCATCCGGCTTCTCCACGCCGTTGTTAATCTGAATCATACGGCGGATCAGGCGAATGATATCGCTCTTGGTCACCGTGCGATGAGGAATGGGGATGTTCAAATCCAGTTTCTGATTGAGTTTGTAGCGACCCACGCGCTCAAGGTCATAGTGACGCTGATCGAACAACTGCTCTTCAAGGAACTGGCGTGCATTCTCGATAGTCGCCGGATCGCCGGGCCGCATCTTCTTGAAGAACTCAATCAGCGCGGCTTCGGCAATCGTCTGCCCGCCGCTCAGGTCCCACTCTGGTTCCTGTTTAAAAGTAGAAGCAATGAACATGCGCTCCGGGTTATTGTCCACATCTTTGAAGAGCGCCAGCAGCTCTTCATCCGAGCCGGTCACGAGCGGCGAATCCTTCATCCCATCGTCCACCGCCGCCAGCGCGCGCAGGAAAACCGTAATCGGCACAGTTCGCTTGCGGTTGAATTTCAGGATAATGTAGTCGGACTTGCGTGTCTCGAACTCCATCCAGGCCCCTCGGTCAGGAATCAGTTTAGACATGGCGAGCAAGCGTCCCGTAGCGCGATCCGTCGGCGCTTCGAAGTACACACCCGGCGAGCGGATTAACTGAGAGACCACCACCCGCTCCGTCCCGTTGATAATGAACGTCCCCTTATCGGTCATCTCCGGGAAATCACCCAAGAAAATATCCTGCTTGATCGGTTCGGGAACATCAGGGCCCGCCAGCAGCACCGAGACATACAGCGGACTGGCATACGTGAGGTCGCGCTCCACACACTCTTCAATAGTATGCTTTGGCTCACCAAACCAATACTTTAAGCCCCACTGCCTGGCTTCGGGGCTGCGACTCGGGAAATATAATTTCATTCCCTTATTGTAAGATTCGATGGGCGAGACCTCATGGAACAAGTCTCCAAGCCCTTCTTTTTTCAACCGTTCAAAAGAATCCAGCTGGACTTCGATGAGATTGGGGAGATTGATATTGACGGGAATACGCGCATAACTCTTTTTCGGCAAAGTAGAAGACATTCGGTTCACTCCTGACCTTGGGTATGTGCGCCGTTACGAATATCCTTTTCCCATCCCCGGACTTTGTTCTTGCCAGGTAACAGATGCAATTCAAGCCCTGGAGACCTTACAGGAAGAGGATTACACACGAAGACATCCCGCTGGTTTGGCGGGATAGCAAATGATGATTATAAATGAAGGGTTTGATATACGCAAGGGATTTTTGCTTTGAATTTCGATTCTTTCCCTAATGCCTTGCACATTTAAATTTTACCATGATCCTGCTTTAACGCAACAAAAGGGGACATTTTGGGTTTTGACTGATAAAATCGCAAAAATCCACTCTGGAGGCAACAACATGGCAGTACCAAAAGTGACAGTGAACGACAGGCGCGAAATCTTCGGCTGGGCAATGTACGACTGGGCAAACTCAGCCTTCAGCACAACAGTAGGAACGGTGTTTTTAGGCCCGTATGTCGCTTCGCTGGCGGCAAAAGCGGCGGAAGCATTTCCCGATAGGATGGCGCGCTTCCTGGGCATTCCCATTGCGCCCGATTCCTTCCTCCCCTACTGTGTTTCATTCTCCGTGGGGCTGCAAGTCCTTTTCCTTCCCATCCTTGGCGCCATCGCCGACTATTCCCATCTGCGCAAGCGCATGATGCAAATCTTTGCGTTGATTGGTGCCATTGCCACCATTCTCATGTTTGCCGTCACGGGAAGTTTATGGTGGCTTGGCGGCGTTTTATTCATCATCGCCAACCTGGCTTTCGGTGCAGCCATGGTTTTTTACAACGCCTACCTGCCCGATATTGCCAGCGAGGAAGAACGTGACCGCGTTTCCTCCTATGGCTGGGCAATGGGATACCTGGGCGGCGGAATTCTCCTGGCGCTCAACCTCGCTTTCTTCATCTTCAGCGATAATCTCGGCGTGCCGGGCGATCTGGCAGTGCGCATCAACCTTGCTTCCGCCGGCGTCTGGTGGATGGGATTTTCATTCTTTACCTGGGCTCGCCTGAGACCCAGACACGCAGCGCGTCTCCTCCCGCAAGGCGAAACCTACGTCAGCATCGGCTTCAAACAACTGGGAAAAACTTTCCGCGAAATCAAACATTTCCCCGAAACCCTCAAATACCTTCTGGCTTACTTCCTTTACAACGATGGCATCCAAACCGTCATTGCGGTTTCCTCCACCTTTGCGGCGGCGCCCATTGCGCGAGGCGGCGTTGAACTGCCGCAGGATACCTTGATTGCCGTCATCCTCATGATCCAGTTTGTTGCCTTCTTTGGCGCGCTCTTATGGGGCAAACTGGCAACATGGATGGGCGCAAAACAATCCATCATCGTCAGCCTGATCATCTGGTCCGGCGTAGTGATCTATGCCTATGGCGGTCTCAAAGGCGAAACCCGCACCATCGAATTCTTCGTCTTGGGAATTTTCATCGCCCTGGTGATGGGAGGCTCGCAAGCCATCAGCCGCAGTCTGTTCGCGCAAATGATCCCAAAAGGGAAAGAAGCCGAGTTCTACTCCTTCTATGAAGTCAGCGAACGCGGCACCTCCTGGACCGGTCCGCTCATCTTCGGCCTTGCCAATCAGATCTTCGGAAGCCTGCGCTACGGCATTCTCGCCCTCATCTTCTACTTTATCGCGGGCTTGATCGTGCTGCCTTTCGTCAACGTCCAAAAAGCCATGGCAGATGCCAAAGCATACGGCGAAAACAATCTAGGCTGAAAGCAAAAAGAGACCGAGGTGGTGCACCTCGGTCTCTTTTTTTTGAGACTCCAGACCCTCCCCTCATAACCTTGCAAAGAAGCGCTTCATCTTCTCCAGCGCCCGTTCAATAACATCCATGGACGTGGCATAGCACAGGCGGATATATCCGCTTCCGCCGGGACCGAAATCCGAACCCGCCAAAACAGCCACTCCTTCCTCTTCAAGCAAGCGCAACTGAAGTTCACGCTCCGAAACGCCAAAGGACTTGACGTTTGGAAAGACATAGAACGCGCCCTGCGGCTTCTGCGCGTGGATGCCGGGGATGGCGTTCACCAGTTCCACCATGCGGTCGCGGCGCTTTTGATATTCGGCTACCATCTCCTGCACAAAATCCTGCGGACCGCTCAAGGCTTCCATCCCAGCATATTGCGTAAACTCCGCTGTGGAGCCAGTCGAGTGTGTGACCAACAGTTCCAACCGCTCGGCAAGTTTGGGCGGCGCGATGATATATCCCAGCCGCCAGCCGGTCATGGAAAAAGTCTTCGAGAAGCCGTCGGCTATGATCGTGCGCTCAAGCATCCCGTCGAGCGAAGCGATGCTCGGAGCTGAACCCATTCCATCGTACACGAGTCTGGCGTAAATTTCATCTGCCAGTATCCAGGCATTGTGCTTTTGCGCTTTCTCTGCAATATGCTTCAAATCTGCGAGCGGAATCACGCCGCCGGTGGGATTAGCAGGCGAGTTCAAGATGATAAGTTTGGTCTTGTCTGAAATCTTACGGTCGAAGACATCCAAATCAAACGAAAATTGATTCTCCTCTTCAAGCGGAATTGGCACCCCCACCCCGCCAGCCACCCCAATCATGGCAGCGTAAGTGGGGAAACCCGGGTCGGGGTAGATGACCTCGTCCCCCGGCTCAACCAGCGCCAGCGTCGGGAAAAACAGCCCCGGCTTTGAGCCAGGTCCCACCACCACCATCTCCGGCGTAATGCGCACGTTCCGCTGTCTGCCCGCAAAATCCGCAATCATCTCGCGGAAACGGGCAAGACCAGCCGGCGGCGTATAGCGGGTTTTATTCTCGCGAATCGCCTGAATACCCTTCTCTTTGACGTGCTGCGGCGTGAAGAAATCGGGCTGCCCCAGTTCGAGGTGCAATATCTCGCGCCCCTGGCGTTCCAATTCCTGCGCGCGCGCCAATACGGCATACGCGCCCTCGGCTTCAAGGTGTGAAATACGGTTGGAGAATTTCATAGTTACAACTTCGGCAGCATAATGGATTGTTGCTTCTGGTATTTGCCTTTCTTATCAGCATACGAGATTTCGCATTCTTCATCCGCTTCGAAGAA
>JBBITE010000080.1:0-10194 GCA_037440905.1 Anaerolineae bacterium
TTAGGCGTCTCTGACCGCACGCAGGCGGCGGTCATCGCCATTCAGCATGGGCTGGATCATTGAAGCGCCTGTCCGCGTTCGCTCTTTCGATTATTGGATTTGATGCAATGTCTCCTGCTGGGAGGCGGTTTGAGAAATAAGACGTAACTGCCTACCCTCTCTCCTATTCTGATGTCAGGGGGAAAGGACAAGCACAGATCGTTTATAACTGTAGTTTCGCCTTTTTATGTCTTATACGAAATATGGTGCTTTTAATCCTTCACAAGAGAGCGTATTTGGCGTTCTCTAACGCCGAATTTGCGCTCTCTTGCGCAAATTCGGCAGGGTTTTCGTGATCCACGAAAATTGGCGAAAGTACAGTATATAAAAACAAAACCGCCCATCTAATCTGACGGGCGGCTGATGTTTTGCCGATAGAAACGGGCGGGCTATGCGGATTGTAACGCCGGGCGGAATTTATACCCGTACACAATCAACCCACGCTCGTCGCCGTCGTTGCGCATCTTGCGCGTGACCATCTCGACGGGCATGCCGATTTGCACCTGGTCGCTCTCGACATCGGTGAGTTGGGCAGTGACCATCGGTCCCTCTTCCAGTTTGATCAATGCGACGGTGTAGGGAGCGGTGGCTTCGTAGCCGGCGGGCGCCTCGTAAACGGTAGTGTAGGAATACACTTCACCTTTGCCGCTGAAGGTATAAAGTTCTTTGGCTTCGTCGCCGCAGTTCGGGCAGACATCGCGCGGGGGGAAGATTTTGTAATCGCAGTGCGGGCAGACCTCACCAACCAGCCCGTAGCGTTGTTTCTTGAGTCTCCAGTGTCGTGGAATTTCCATGGTCGTTGTCCTTTCTTCGAGCGTAATTGTAATGAGGGAAACTCTCAAAGACTATCAGGATAGCCGCCTTGCCGAAATGTTATGAAATGTGAGAGTTTTTGAGGATTGTTTTGCGCGTAGCCAGAAACAACTGAAGAAGGCGAGGAAGAATGGGAGCAGGAGAAATATCGCCGGGAGGAAGGGATGGGAGACGAAACCTTCAGTGTGGAAAAAGGCTTGGGGATGTGAACCCGCTTCTCGCTTAAGCCTGAAGCGGATCCGCCTCCCAATGCTATAATCCCATCCCAATGCGAATCCTGCTTATCAATCAAGCCTTTGTCTCTCCCGATGAACCCGGGCATACCCGCCATTTCGAGATGGCAAAATTCCTGCGCTCCCGCGGGCATGAACTTGTCATCGTCGCCAGCGATTTGAATTACCAGACCGGTCAGCGCACGGTGGCGCGGAAGGGGGTGTTCGTGGAGCAAAATTTCGACGGCGTGCGGGTGCTGCGCTCCTATATTTACCCAACGCTGCATCGCAGTTATTTCTGGCGTGTGGTGTCGTTTCTCAGTTTTATGTTCAGTTCGGTTTGGACGGCTCTGCAGACAGGCGGCGTGGATGTAGTGATGGGGACGACGCCGCCCATCTTTCAGGCGGCTTCGGCGTGGTTTGTGGCATGGGTGCGGCGCAAACCGTTCCTGCTGGAGGTGCGCGATCTGTGGCCCGAATTTGCGGTGAGCATGGGGGTGCTGAAGAACCCGCTTATAATTGCGCTGGCGCGCTGGCTGGAGCGGTTTTTGTATGCACGCGCGACGCATATTCTGGTGAACTCTCCCGCCTACCGCGAGTATCTGCTGGCGATGGGCGTACCGGCTGAAAAAGTGACTTATATTCCCTACGGCACAGATGTGGAGATGTTCAATCCCGAAGTGGATGGGTCTTCCATTCGGCACGAGTTGGGGCTGCGGGAGGATACCTTCGTGGTGTTGTATGCCGGCGCGCTGGGACAAGCCAACGATATTGATACGCTGCTCCGTGCGGCAGAGCGGCTGAAAGGGGAGGAGAAGATTCGTTTTGTCCTCTTTGGCGATGGAAAAGAGCGGGCGCGTTTGCAAGCCGCTGCAGAACGCATGAACCTTTCGAATGTCATCTTTGCCGGCGTGCGCGCCAAGAAGGACATGCCGCGCGTCCTGGCCGCCGCCGATGCCTGCCTCGCCATTTTGCAGGATATTCCGATGTTCCGCACCACCTACCCAAACAAGGTCTTCGACTACATGGCAGCCGGGCGCGCCACCATCCTTGTCATTGACGGGGTTTCCCGTGCGCTGATGGAAGCGTCGCAGGGAGGCGTGTTTGTTCAACCCGGCAACGATGCGGAACTGGCAAAAACCGTTCTCGAACTTTCAAACAATCCCCAGCGTGTGCAGCAAATGGGCGCAAATGCGCGGGCTTATCTGGTCGAACACCTCGACCGCCGCGATAAACTGAACGAGACGCTGGCTTTGCTGCTCAGGCTGGTCGAAGGATAGCCCTTTGTATTCCGTCAAAACCCAAACCTTCACGCTCGACCCGCACAACCCCGATCCCTCCGTCATTGCGCAGGCAGCGGAACGTCTGCGTGCCGATGGGCTGGTTGCCTTTCCCACCGAGACCGTCTATGGGCTGGGCGCCAACGCCTTCAGCGCGCTGGCGGTGGGGCGCATCTTCGAGGTCAAAAGACGCCCCGCCTACGACCCGGTCATTGTGCATCTTTCCGCCATTTCTCAACTCGAACAGGTTGCGCGCGAGATTCCCCGCCTGGCGTATGAACTGGCGGGGGAATACTGGCCCGGTCCGTTGACGCTCGTCCTGAAAAAGGGGGCGCAGGTGGCGCCGAATGTCTCCACAGGGCTGGATACGGTCGCGGTTCGCATGCCCAATCACCGCATTCCGCTGGCGCTGGTGGAGAGTTCCGGCTTGCCGGTGGCTGCGCCCAGCGCCAACCTGTTCACCCGTCCCAGCCCCACCTCTGCCCGCCACGTGCTGGAAGACCTGGACGGTCATGTGGATGTTGTCCTTGACGGCGGCGAATGTCCTATCGGGCTGGAATCCACCATCCTCGACCTCACCGCTTCGTCCCCGACCGTCTTACGTCCCGGCGGATTATCCATTGACCTCCTCCGTGAGCGGATTCCAGACCTGAAGGTCGTGCGCCGTTACATCGGCATGGAGGAAGGCGCGTCTGTCGCTGCGCCGGGGATGCTTGCCCGGCATTACTCGCCTAAAGCCTGCCTGCTGTTGTTCTCCGTTCAGACGGATACCGCCCTCCTCCGTCTGCGTGACCTGGCAGCGGCGTTGACGGAGAGGGGCTACAAGATCGGCATGCTGACCACCGCGGAAGACTCCGCTTATTTTTCGGGGCTGAAACTGGAAATTGCGGAACTCGGTTCCGCAAGCGACCTGCCGCAGATGGGACGCCGACTCTTCGCGCAAATCCGCCGCCTCGACAGCCTGCACGTGGATGCGATCCTCGTCCGCGCGCCGCAGCAGGAGGGATTAGGTCTTACGATTTGGGATCGTCTTTTCCGCGCCGCCGAAGGCAGGGTGTTCGACCTGGATGCAGGGGTGGCGGTGGGGGAGGTGGCTGAACTTTTGAACAGAACAAGAACATCATCAAAATGACGTTTCTCATAACGCAAGGCATCGCCCGGAGGTGAATAGCCGGGCGATCCAGGCGAAACCGCCTGAGAGAGTGTTTCATAACTCACCTTACGCGGAACGCCTTCAAGATTCTCGTGGAACAGGCTTGTTTTCTCTGCGCGGCGACTGAAGTCGCGGCTGACCCTCGCAAAGCCTGCCTGCGCAGGCGCTCAAGTCAGCGAAGGCTGACTTCGTGATTGCTAGATGCGGTTTGAACCGCCAGCAATCAAGGACCGCGTAGCATCAGTTTCATAAATTAGTTTCGCTGGCTTGGATTGCCAAATCCAACATCACTTCCAACCAAGATACTCTCGTCTGGCGGGCGGTGGTTAATGGAGAAGTGGTCGGAGTCCCAGGCTCAGGTCAAACAGTGCAATACCCGCCTCCTGACAGCGGTCCCTATGGTTGTACTGCGGATACCCTGACTCTTCAAACTCGTGGAGGCACCGGTCCTGTCGTCATGATTTTTCAACGTCATCGTTAGCGCTTTTCTGCCTGACCATTTCTGGTAATTTCGCTGTTGTATGTTGATGAGCCGTTTCCTTGAAAATTGGCCACGAATTTCATGAACAGCCCCAAATTTTGCTGACGTTTGGTAACTACCTGCCGCTGTGTGTCATTACCAGGGCTGTTGGTCGAGTAGGGCAAAGCCCGTATCGAGACCCAGCCCGACGGACCACGCCGAGGCTCGCCCGAGCGCAACCTCCAACATTTGCAGGGCGACTGCCACGCTCGCTGCGCTCGCTCGCCGTGACAGGTAGAGAGTTACGGCAAATTGTTTTTGGTAATACTCTGGGGGAAGAGCGCCCAACTTCTTTCTATACACTGAGGATGCCATTTGGTCTCCTCAGTTTTTTTCACTGGGCTGTCTGTGACTGCCGTGGGAAAATTGTCTGCGCGAACCTCCCACGGGGTAGAGCGAATCCGGCAAGCAATCCCAGCGAGCATAGAAATGTTTTTTGGTTTAGTATACAATCATCCCCATGTCTTCCTTCCTCGTCTTTCTCCTGCTGGCGGTTCTTTCCTACCTCGGCGTGTGGATCATCCGCCGCTACGCAGAACGCCGCCGCATTCTCGATCATCCTAACGAACGCAGTTCGCACTCTCTGCCGACGCCGCGCGGCGGTGGGCTGGCGATTGTGCTGCTCGTGATTGGAACAGGCTTCTGGTTCGCCCGAAGCGCTGGGTGGAGTCCCTATCTCATCTATCTCATTTGCGGGCTGGTCATTGCCTATCTCGGCTGGCGTGATGACCTGCACTCTCTTTCGCCGCGTGTGCGCTTTACGGTGCAGGGGCTGGTGGCCGCCGTTTCCATTTGGGGGCTGGGGTACTTCGATTCGGTGACCATCCCTTTGCTGGGCAAGTTGCACCTCGGCGCGGCGGGGGGCATCATCACTTTTTTATGGATTGTGGGCCTGACCAACGCCTACAACTTCATGGATGGCATTGACGGCATGGCGGGCGGCGTGGCGTTTGCGGCAGGCCTGGGCTGGGCGTTGCTCACTGCCAACATTTCCTACCTGGCGGATTCGTTCGTGTTTTGGATTGCGCTGGCAATTGCCGCCTCCAACCTGGGGTTTCTGTTGCACAACTGGCAGCCGGCCAAAATCTTCATGGGCGATGTTGCCAGTACTTTCCTCGGTTATAGTTTTGCCGTCATGCCCATGCTTGCTTCCGACCAGGAAGGCGATGCCCTCCTGCTTGGCACGTTGCTGCTCTGGTCATTCATCATGGATGCCGGGGTCACGTTTCTCCGCCGTGCGCTGCGGCGCGAAAATGTCTTTGCCGCTCACCGCACCCATCTTTACCAGCGCCTCGTCATCGGCGGGTATACCCATGCACAGGTCAGCATTCTCTATATCGTCCTCACCCTGGTTGCCCTGCGCCTCGCCTCCGCCTGGAGCAGCGGCAGCCGCTTTGCCTCTGTCCTCATTCTCTTGGGGCTTCCCCTCATTTACTACATCCTGCACCGTCACGCCAACTCTCTAACCGCGAAGGATACGAACCTTACAACGCGGAAACCGAACAAACGCTAGAAAGCGTTCGTCTGCGCTCAAGCGTATGCTGAAGGATCATGTTGACAAAACTCCGCCGCTTCGCTTCCCTCTACCGAGAACTTGGTCCGCGTTGGATGCTGTTTCGCCTCGCCTATGCCTTTCGCCTGCGCACAGGGCTGCTGCGCCTGCAGATGCCGAAAGGCGATTGGGACGATTACAAGACACACATAAAAGCCGTTACATCCCAACCCAAAAGAGAGCCTCTTTTTCTTTTCAAAGACGGCGCTTTGCATTTTCCTCAGCAAGTTCCCTGGGATATACAAACGGCAGTGGAAGAAGCCAACCGTCTCCTGGGCGGTGACATTCGATACTTTGCTCACCGCTTTTTCCAAACCGGCTTCCCTCCCGCCTGGCACAAAGACCCTCGTTCCGGCTTCGAACTCCCGCCGGCAAGACATTGGTCCGAATACTCCGACGACCTCAGCACCGACATCAAATATATCTGGGAGCCAAATCGCTTCTTCTTTGTTTACCCCCTCGTCCGCGCCTACGCCGTCTCTCATGATGAAAAGTACCCCGAAACCTTTTGGACTCTCGTCGAAGACTGGGCACAACACAACCCGCCCAACAGCGGACCCAACTGGGTGGATGGACAGGAAATTGCGCTGCGCCTCATCGCCTGGACCTTTGGCTGCTTTGCCTTCCAGCCTTCGCCCTCTTCCACGCCGCAGCGTCTCGAACGGTTTCTGCTGTACGTTGGTGCCCAAGCCGAGCGCATTTACCGCAACCGTGCATTTGCCGTCTTCACCCATAATAACCATTCCATCACCGAAGCCTTCGCGTTGTGGATGACGGGACTTCTCTTCCCCTCCCTGAAAAACGCCGACAAATATCTTGCCTTTGGGCATCACTCTCTCGAACGCGAAGCCCGCGCACAGATTTTTCCCGATGGCGCCTATTCGATGTACTCGCTCAACTATCATCGTTTTGTGCTGCACCTCTATCTTTACGCCATGCGCCTGGCGGAAATCAACCACTATCCGCTTTCGGCGCACATCGGGCAAGCCGTTGCCGCCTCGCTCGACTACCTCTCGTCGCTGATCGAACCTCAAACAGGCGAAATGCCCGTCTATGGCTCGAACGACGGCGCGCTGGTACTGCCCCTCAACAACTGCGACTTCACCGATTACCGTCCGTTATTACAGTTAGGCTGGTACATTACCAAAGGCGAGCGCCTTTTTGAACCCGGCCCTTGGGATGAAGATGTTTTTTGGTTGTGCGGCGCGGCGGCAGGGGCGGGAGAGTCATCGTCCGCCGCGAAGCATACAGAGAGCGCAAAACAAGAAAATATAACAAATAGTAACGAACCTCGCGCTCCTGGCGGTGAAGCATTTCCCAACGGCGGCATTTACCTCCTCCGCGGCGCAAACAGCAAAGCCCTCATCCGCTGCACCGACTTTCGCGCGCGTCCCTCGCACGCCGACCAACTCCACGTGGACTTGTGGCTGGGCAGTCACAACATCGCCATTGACGCCGGTACCTACCTGTACTCTGGCGAGGGCATCTGGCGTAACGGATTGGCGCGCACCGCCGTCCATAACACCGTCACGGTAGACGGCAAAGACCAGATGACCCTGCTCAGCCGCTTTACGTGGACCAACTGGTCGAAGGGCAAGGTTCACAGGCACGAAAAAACTCTCTGGCAGGGCGAACATGACGGCTACGCCCCCGTCCGCCACACACGCACGGTCATGGCGCTGGAAGGCGACCGCTGGCTGGTGATTGACGCACTGGAAGACAGCCAGCCGCATCAATACACGCTTCACTGGCTGCTCGCTGACTTTCCCTTCGAACAAAAAGATAACCTGGTGTTGTTGGATGTGAACGGGCTGAAATACAAAGTGCAACTGGGCTTGAGTCAAGGCGGGGGCAAATTTTCCCTCCTGCGCGCCGACCCCGATTCTACGCGCGGCTGGCGCTCGCGCTATTATGGTCACAAAGAGCCGGCGCTTTCCGTAATGCTGGAGACGAATCAGCCCAGCGCCGTTTTTTGGAGTTTCTTTGGGTTCGAGGATGATCGTGTTGAAACAAACGAAGGGGCGTTATTCATCAATTCCCGCCGAGTCGAATTGCAGGTTCCGCTGTTGTGACTCTACTGCAAAAGGGTAGATTTACACAAAACGCACAAAGAAACGGGCGCGTAAGAGAACGCGCCCTGCGCTAAAGATCATTATCTTGCGCCCTGCCCATCACCAATAACCTTCCCGCCGCGCCGCAAAACGTCAGATTTGGCTTGTGGATGCTCTGTTGCAGTATCTCTCCGAAAATTCATTTGCCTGCGCGCCACGCCCGGTGATATTGCGAACTAACAAATGAATCGAACCATCCCGTAGCACAGGCTTATGAGGCTTAACAAATTATTTCGGTGATCTCGTCCGGAGTGGCTCGTCTCCAGGCAGCGAAGGAAAAGCCAAACCCGGGCTGCCTGCGCCACCCATCCGCTGGGGCTCAAGCCCCTGCTCAGGGCATGGAAATCCGCTCACCCTAAAGGGTGCTGCGCGAAGCGGATTCGGAGTCGGCTTCCAGCCGACTTGCATGGACTGAG
Organism: Anaerolineae bacterium; assembly: GCA_037440905.1. Taxonomy (GTDB): domain Bacteria; phylum Chloroflexota; class Anaerolineae; order Anaerolineales; family Villigracilaceae; genus Defluviilinea. The sequence goes on from JBBITE010000080.1 coordinate 8,097, forward strand.
GCGGGGGATTGATCCCCCGCCGAAGAGGGGAAAATACTGAATTATTTTTTCAAGTTTCATTATCTTGTGCCCCCACCCAAATCCAACAGAGCAATTTCTATTATCCCTCGTCAGACAACCCCCAGTCGCTTCTTGAAACGTTCCCGATAAGCGGGGATGGTGATCATCGGCGGGCGTTCACGTTCGGCAACTTCCTCTACTTCGAGATAGTAGCCGCCCCTGGCATATTTGATCAATTTCATCGTCTTGTTGACATCTTCGATGATGGCGCGCTCGAAACGCGGCTCCAGTTTGCGCAACACAGCCTGGATGATGGCAAAAGACATTTTGCTTAACGCCTCCAGTTCCTGGTTGTGGTGGATGCGCTCCATCAAATCCACCTGCGCGATGGCGTGCAACCCAAACTCTTCGAAAATATCTATTAGTAGGCCAGTCTCCACGCCATAGCCTGAAAAGAAACTGACTTTTTCCAGCGCTGTGCGCCGCCCGGCATATTCGCCCGAAAGCGGCTGCACGACGCCGGAGAGTTCGGGGTAGAAGAGATTCAGCAATGGGCGCGCGGTGAGTTCGGTGACGCGCCCGCCTCCGCCGGCTTGCACTTTATCGCCTACTTTCAGCGGGCGGCGGTAAAAGCCCTTTACCAGTTGGATGTTGCGGTTCAGCAGCAGCGGACCGATGATCCCATATACGAAGCGCGGGTGAATATTGACGATGTCCGTGTCAATCCAGGCGATGATATCGCCTTTGGTGACAAGCAGGCTTTTCCATAATGCCTCGCCCTTGCCGCGCCGCGCTCCTAATTCGGGGAGCAGGTGCTGATGGATGTAGACCGGAACGCCGAGGTTCTTCGCAATTTGCCGTGTGCGGTCGTTGGAATTCGAATCGATCAGGACGATTTCATCCAGCAAAGGCACTTTTTCCATCAGTGCCCTTTTCACCGTGCGAATCACATTGCCCACCGTCTCCTCCTCGTTCAGGGCGGGCAGCGCCAGGCTGATGGTAGAGCCTTGTTTTTCTTTCAGCGCCATCAATTCTTTGAGGTTGGCAAACTCATCGGCATGGAAGGTTTTTTCGGCAAACCATTTATCCACCAGCACCGAGATCGCCGTCGCTCCGGCGCTCTCATCGAGCATGGCGTCGGTCATGGGGCGGCGCGTCTTGACCAGGATCAGGTTGAGGTTGGATTCGCGCAACAATTTCTCGGCGACGGGCCCAATCAGCGTATTGCCGGTGGATTTGCCCGCCGTGGCGCCAAGCACCACCGTATCATAGTTGCGGGCTTCCTCCAGGATGGCCAGGGCGGCATCGTCGGTGGTTTTGATGCGCAGGTTGACCTCGGGAAATTGCGCCAGGATGTGCTTCATGCCTTTGAACGGCGCATCGGTTGCATTGCCTGTGAGCGTGATGTGAAGCACGTCCATCTGTTTCGAGTGCAAACTCATGCCAATCTGAAACGCCAGCTCAGCATACGGTCCGCCGCGAATTGGCACCAGCGTTCGTTGAGGCTCCGCAAGCAGATTCCCGCGCACAATTGCTCCATTGCACGCAGGATTGACAAGGATGTTTGAAAGCGGTTCACCCCAAAACGTCTTCCCTTCCTTCCACTCTAACACGAGCAGGTCGGGTTTTTCGTGAGCAATCACCTCCTGCAGATCGGCGCTCACCAGCGGCGAAACGAGGACCGTGGACTTGAAACGCACTTTGTTACCGCCCAGAGACATCAAGCGCTTGCGAATTGCGCGGGCTTGTTCTGCGCCTGCGCTGATGCGTTGTCCGCGTTTGACCGGTACAACCCCCACCAGCAAGACCTCCTCGGCAATGCGCCGCGCAGCGTGAAAAGCCTCCTGTCCGTTATTTCCCAACCCAATCGGCACCAGAGCCAGTTTGATTTTGTGTGCTTTTGTCATGGATGATTCTCCTCGAGCAACGGAGCAATATGATGCGAATAGATTTGCTCCCACGCGTAACCGTGCTTTGCGCGCCGCGCCCAGCGTGACGTGGATTCCGCTTCCAGCCTCGCCCGAACATGCTTCGCCACCTCGACTGGATCCGCGTCTGGAGCAAAATACGTGACATCGTCCCCGCCCAATTCGCGCAG
>JBBITE010000081.1:0-9768 GCA_037440905.1 Anaerolineae bacterium
CAGGTCGCCAGAGAAGCCGGGGCAAACTCCACCGTCTTTGGCATGGGGCTCGCCGCCGCCGATTATGACAACGACGGCGACATGGACTACTACTACTCCAACGTCGGACCCATGGAACTCCTCCAAAACCAGGGCAACGGCACCTTCCAAAACGTCGCCGCACAAGCGGGGGTGGACTTTCCGATGGGCATCGGCTGGGGCGCCGTCTTTCTCGATTACAACAACGACGGCTGGCGCGACCTTTACCTCGCCATCGCCGACACTGCCAACCACAAAGACATCGGCGCCAACCAACTCTTCCGCAACAACGCCGATGGCACCTTCACCTCCCTCGCCTGCCGCAACGAAGCGGCGGACGTCCGCATGAGCATCGGCGCCGCCTACGCCGACTACAACCACGACGGCTGGGTGGACCTGCTCATCGGCAACCTCGATGAAGGCTACCGCCTCTACCAAAACCAGCAGGGGCGAACCTCCAGCAATCATTGGCTCGCCATCGAACTCGCCGGCGCTGGTCCCGTCAACCGCGACGCGGTCGGCTCACGTATCTACGTGACTACACGCAATACAACCCAGATGCAGGAGGTCATCCTCGGTTCGAGCGTCATGGCGGGCAACGACCTCACCCTCTACTTTGGTCTCGGTGAAGAGCGAAGCGCACAAATCCGCATCCGTTGGAGCAACAGCGAAGAACAGGTCATTCCAAATGTCAAAGCCGATCAGCGCTACAAAATCCAATACGGCGAAACGGCGCTTCAACTTCTCCCCCAAACAGCCGTCCCCAAAATCGGCAAGCCCTCCTTCCTCGAATACCTGCACACCCTTCACATCACCAATCTCCAATCGCCATTTCCCACAAACCCCGATGCCCAACTTGCGCGCCTGATGGAGAAAGCCAACGTCCGCCCGCTCACCTCCCCTCCGCCTCCCTCTCCTCAACTCGTAAAACTCGGCGAAGCGCTCTTTTGGGATCCCGAACTGAGCGGCAACCGCGACACCGCCTGCGCCACCTGTCATCATCCGCTTCTCGGCACAGGCGACAACCTCTCCGTCTCCATCGGCACCAACGGCTTTGGGCTGGGCGCCCAACGGCAGCCGGGCAGCGCACGGGAACTCATCCCCCGCAACGCCTCCCCGCTCTACAACCTCGGTTATCTTGAATGGAACGCCTTCTTCTGGGATGGGCGCGTCTCAGGCGGACCTCAAGCCAGATTCCACACCCCCGCCTCCGACCGCCTCCCCAGCGGACTCGACAGCCTGCTCGCCGCACAAGCCATGTTCCCCGTCCTTTCACGCGACGAAATGCGCGGCTACCGCGGCGACGTGGACATCTTCGGTCAACCCAATGAACTTGCCGCGATTGTGGATTATCAATCTGCCCCGGTCTGGGAGGGGTTGATGAAACGCCTGCTGCGCATCCCCGGCTATGTGGAACTCTTCCGCGCCGCCTATCCCACTCTCGCGCCGGAAAACCTGGGCTTTCAGCACGCCGCCAACGCCATCGCCGCTTACGAAATAATCGTCTTCACCTTCGAAGACTCCCCCTTCGATCGTTACCTGCACGGCGACAAAACCGCCCTCTCCGAAGAAGCCAAACAAGGCGCGCTGCTCTTCTACGGCAAAGCCGGATGCGCTGCCTGCCATTCCACTGCCCTGCTCACCGACCAGAAATTCTATAACCTTGCCGTTCCCCAAATCGGCGATGGCAAGGGGCGCGAACAACCCCTCGACCTCGGGCGTGCCCGCGAAACCGGCAATGACTGCGACCGCTTCGCCTTCCGCACGCCGCCGCTGCGCAATGTAGCCCTCAGCGGCCCCTGGATGCACAACGGCGCATTCACCACGCTCGAGGCGGCTGTCCGCCATCACCTCGACCCCAAGACCAGCCTGCAGCAGTATGACTCGAACCAGTTATCCGAACTGCTGCGGGATACCTGCCAGAACCAGCCTGAAACTCTGGCAGCCATCCTCCAATGGTACACGCCTCGTAACCTATCCGAGGGCGTCCGCCTGACCGATGAGGAAATACATCTGCTGCTTGCCTTCCTCGAATCGCTGACCTCGCCTTCCGCGCTGGACTTGAGTCACACCATCCCTGCCTCGGTCCCCAGCGGGCTGCCGGTGGGCGGAAATCTCGATGCGCCGCAGGCTTCGGGGGAAGGATAGGCTGAAGAGCAGGCGTGTGCCTCAGGTCCGGTTTGAAGCGCAATTCCCATCTTTCCGAGAAAAAAATGAAAAACATCCGCACCCTTCTCCTTGCATCGCTTCTTTTCCTGCTGCTCATCGGCTGCGCTGCACCATCACCGACCCCCACCGCGCCTCCCCCAACGCCCGCCGCCACTGCCGCACCCGATCCCTACGCCGGCACCGAGGGCTTCCCCTGGTGGAACGATGCGGTCTTCTACGAAATCTTTGTCCGCTCCTTCCGCGACAGCGACGGAGACGGCATCGGCGACTTCAACGGTATCACCGAAAAACTGGATTACCTGCAAGCCCTGGGCATTCGCGGCATCTGGCTCATGCCCATTCATCCTTCTCCTTCCTATCACGGCTACGATGTTACCGATTACTATCGCGTCAACCCCGATTACGGCACGCTGGAGGACTTCCAGCGCCTGCTCGAAGAAGCGCACAAGCGGGGCATCAAAATCATTATAGACTTCGTGATGAACCACACCTCCGCCAGGCACCCTTGGTTCCAGCAAGCGCTCACGCCCGGCAGCCCCTACCATGACTGGTACATCTGGAGCGATACCGACCCCGGCGCCCCCGGTCCCTGGGGCGCTAAAGCCTGGCACCGCGCCAGCAACGGACAGTACTACTACGCCATCTTCTGGGACCAAATGCCCGACCTCAACTACCAAAACCCTGCCGTGCGCGAGGAAATGAAAAAAATCACCTCCTTCTGGCTGGAGCAGGTGGGCGTGGATGGTTTTCGCCTGGACGCCGTGCGCTACCTGGTGGAAGATGACCAACTGGCAGACTCGAAAGCCAACCATGCCTTCCTGGAAGAGTGGGGGCAGTATTATCGCAGCCTTGCGCCGCACGCCTTCACCGTGGGCGAAGCATGGACCGACAACGCCAACGTCAAAAAATACACCAACACCAACCGCGAACTCGATTCAGCCTTCAACTTCGATCTCTCCGCCGCCATGCTCAAACTTAACGAAGGGAACGTCTCCACCCTGCGCTTTGTGCTGCAAACCACGCTGCGCGATTTCCCCGAACAGGATAACGCCAACTTCATCACCAACCATGATATGCCGCGCATCATGAATCAACTTGGCGCCGATAAAGAGCAGCGCGCCAAACTTGCCGCGGGCATCCTGCTCACTGCGCCGGGTATTCCCTTTGTGTATTACGGCGAAGAAATCGGCATGAGCGGCACCAAACCCGATGAACTCATCCGCACCCCCATGCAATGGGATGCTTCGCAAGGCGCGGGCTTCACCAGCGGCACGCCCTGGCAGCGCATCAACAGCGACTACACCACCGTCAACGTAGCCAGCCAGCAGGGCGACGCTCAATCTCTGCTCGAACACTATCGCGCGCTCATTCACCTGCGCAATGCACATCCCGCCCTGCGCATCGGCAAAACCTATGTTGCCGAATCCAACTCGAACAAAATCCTTTCCTATCTGCGCGTCAGCCGCGATGAAACCCTGCTCGTGGTCATCCACATCGGCAGCGCCCCGCTCACCAATTACAAACTGGACCTCACCAGCGGTCCGCTCGCCGGCGCCTACAACGCCGCCTCCCTGCTCGACTTCTCTGCGCCCGCCGCGCTGAACGCGAATGATAAAGGCGGCTTCGACGGTTACGTTCCCCTCCCCGAATTGCCGCCGTACAGCATCTTTATCATTCAACTCACGCAATAGCCGCAAAGGACGGCGGAGAACATCCTCTACACCTTGCGTATTCGGCGTTCTCTTACGCCGAAAGAGACGCTAGAAAACGTCCGCCACACCATAGAAGCCATTTTGAAATCCATCAAGGAACCTCACATGGAAGACTTTATCTTTGGAACTCTCGCCACAGACCAATCTCGTCTCGAACATCTGCGCCGCACCCTGGGCGGCATCACCCACAACCACAAACGCATCCCGCATGACCCGCTGCCTGGTCAGCCCATTCAACTCTTCCTCACCCTCGGTCCCGACCACCCTCACGACCGCGCCTGGGTCTATTGGACGAACGACGGCACCGACCCCGCCGGCGCAAATGGACAAGCCTCGAACGGTTACGCAGCCCCGCTCGAACCGATTGCCTCGGAATGGAACACCTTCCTCTGGGGCTATGTGAGTACCTTTCGCGGCGAGATTCCGCCTCAGCCGGCAGGGACCGTCGTCCGTTACCGCATTGCAGCCGGCAACACCTTTGCCGACAACGGCACTTTCTACGCCTTCTACGTGGACGACGACCCGCCGCCTGCCTGGGCGCAAGAGGCTATCGTGTACCAAATCTTTGCCGACCGCTTCTTCAACCCTCACGGCGATTTCCCTAAAACAGAACCCAAGCCCTCGCTCAAATGCAACGGCACGTTGAATGGTATCACCGCCAAACTCGATTACCTCGCCGAACTGGGCATCAACTGCCTGTGGCTCACACCCATCTTCCCCAGCCCCAGTTATCACGGCTACGACGCCACCGACTTCTTCGAAATCAATCCGCGCCTCGGCACAAAGGACAATTTCAAAGCGCTCATCCAGGGCGCCCATGCGCGCGGCATCCGCATCCTGATGGACTTTGTTCCCAATCACTGGTCGAACCAGCATCCCACCTTCCGCGAAGCGCTGCAAAACCCCAACAGCGAATACGTCCAGTGGTACACCTTCGAACAGTACCCTGAAAAATACAAAACTTTCTTCGGCGTAAAAACCCTGCCGCAAATCAACCTGCGCTACCCGCCCGCCCGTGAGCACGTGTTGAACGCCGCCAAATATTGGCTGGAATTTGGCGTGGACGGCTTCCGCGTGGACTATTGCATCGGTCCAACGCCCGACTTCTACGCCGACTTCCGCCGCGTCATCCGCACGACCAAGCCCGATGCCTGGACCTTCGGCGAAGCCGTGGACCCGCCCGATTCCCAACTCACCTTCGAGGGCGGCATGGACGGCGCGCTCGACTTCATGCTGCTGGAAGCCTTCCGCAAAACCTTTGCGTTTGGCATGTGGAGCGCCAGACAATTCGCCGATTTTCTCGACCGTCACGAAGCCTACTTCCCCGCCGCGTTCTCGCGCCCGTCCTTCCTCGACAATCACGATATGAACCGTTTCCTGTGGGCAGCGCGCAACGACCTGCGTAAACTCAAACTGGCAGCCCTGTGCCAATTCACGCTGAGCGGCGCGCCCATCGTTTACTACGGCACCGAGGTGGGGCTTTCCCAACTCGCCGATGTCATGCAGCACGGGCGCGCCATTCACGAAGAGGCACGCATGCCCATGCTCTGGGGCGATGAACAAAACGCCGACCTGCTCAAGTTCTACCGCGCGCTCATCCAGACACGAAAGAACCAGCCCGCACTGAGGCATGGGGCACGGGAAAACATCTTCGCCGCCGAGGAAATCCTCGTCTATCGCCGCGCCGATGGAAACGGGAGTGTTCTGTGCGCGCTGAACGTTTCGGAGAAGGAAATGGAGTTCGAGTTGGAGGTGGCAGAGTCAAGACCGTTGCTGAAGACAGACCCCCATTGCAGGATTCAGGCTGAGGGGAGTCGGAAGCGGTTCGTCCTCCCTGCCTTCGGCGGGATGATCCTCCAGTAAATCTCCCTTCCGCATTGCAACTCCGTGCAAAGAAGGTACACAAAGGTACACACCGCCAAAACCAGATAGAATTGCCCCCGGCGCAAACGTCTCAGCCAGCATGTTCAAGAAATCTTCGGGATGTTCTGCGCCGAATCACACATTTTACTTTGAGGTTTCACTATGACCATCACCGCACCAGACTGGGTACAGGACGCCGTTTTCTACCAAATCTTCCCCGATCGTTTTGCCAAAAGCGAACGCAACCCCGCGCGCACTCTGCCCTTCGAACCCTGGGACTCGCCCCCCACCCCGCACGGCTTTAAAGGAGGCGATCTGTATGGCGTTGCCGAAAAACTGGATTACCTGAAAGATTTGGGAATTACGGCTCTTTACCTGAATCCCATCTTTGCCTCTGCTTCGAATCACCGTTACCACACCTACGATTATTACTCGGTGGACCCGCTGCTCGGCGGCAACGATGCCCTGCGCCTGCTGCTCGATCAGGCGCATAAAAAGGGTATGCGCGTTGTGCTGGACGGTGTGTTCAATCACGCTTCGCGCGGCTTCTGGCAGTTTCATCATGTGCTGGAGTGCGGCGACGGCTCGCCTTACAAAGACTGGTTTCACTTTGACCCCGACCGCCTGAGCCGCAAAAAGCACTGGGGCGCCTACCCCGGCCCGCAGGAGCAAAAAGCGCTCAGTCACGGCGAATCCAGCCTGACCGCCCTCGGCTACGGCGCCTGGTGGAACCTGCCTGCCCTGCCCAAGTTCAACACCAACACGCCGGCCGTGCGTGAATTCCTCTTCAGCGTTGCCGAATACTGGATTCAGTTTGGTGCAGACGGCTGGCGGCTGGACGTGCCGACCGAAATTGACGACGACGCCTTCTGGCAGGAATTCCGCCGCCGCGTGCGCAAGGTTAACCCCGAAGCCTACATCGTCGGCGAAATCTGGCACGAGTCGCAGCGCTGGCTTCAAGGCGACCAGTTCGACGCCATCATGAACTACGATGTGACCAAGCCCGTGATTGCCTTTTTCTCCAACGGCAGCCTCGATTTGAGGGTGCTGCACCAGCAAAGCAACTATCACGGCATCCGTCATTCGATTGACGCGCACGAATTTGCAAACCGCATTGACCACAACCTGCGGCTCTACAAACACGACATCACATACTCGCAATTGAACCTGCTCGACAGCCACGATACGCCGCGTTTCCTTTCCTGCGTGAGCGGGGATAAGGCAGCGCTCAAACTGGCGTGGCTGTTTTTATTTGCCTACCCCGGCGCGCCATGCATCTACTACGGCGATGAAATCGGTATGGACGGGGAACATGACCCCTACTGCCGCAAGTCCTTCCCCTGGGATGAGAGCCGCTGGGATCACAGCCTGCGCTCTTACATTAAAGATTTGATTGCCCTGCGGAAGAAGAATCCCGCCCTGCGGCGCGGCGATTACAAACGACTCTGGTCGGCGAACGGCACGTATGCTTTCTCGCGCTCGCTCGAAGAGAAGACCTTCGTGGTGGCGCTGAATGTTTCGGAAACGCCGCAGCCGATCCACGTCACGCATGAAGCGGGGAAGGTTCCCAAGCCGGTGTTTGGGGAGGCATCCGAGATTGCTCTCAGGGAAGGGCGGTTGTGGTTCACCGTCCCGCCCAAAAGCGGGGTGGTGTTGAAGTGAACGTCACGGCGCAAGGCAACCGTCTTGCGCCGTTTTTTTATCCCCACACTTCGCGTACCAGTTGAGGCAGAATTTCCCCCGATTTGCCCCGCAGGAAGAAATCCGCTTTGGGGGTGAGCGGCGTCGGCTCGAGGTTGATTTCCACAATCACCGCCCCGCGGTTGCGGGCGGCATACGCCAGCGATGCCGCCGGCTGGACAACGCCCGACGTGCCAATCGAAAAGAAGACCTGGCACGCCCTCGCCGCCTCCACCGCCGCTTCCAGTGGATCGCGCGGCAGCGCCTCGCCAAACCAAACGACATCCGGCCGCAGCAGAGCGCCGCATACCCGGCATTGCGGCACGGCTTCGGAATCGTCTTCCCAGGTTTCGGCAGGCAGCGAACAGACCGAACAACGCACGCGCTGAATGTTCCCGTGCAATTCGAGCAGGTTGCGGCTGCCAGCCATGCGGTGCAGACCATCTACATTCTGGGTGATGAGGGTAAATTGCGGCAGGCGTTTTTCGATTTCCACCAGGGCATAGTGACCGGGGTTGGGGCGCGCGGCTTTGACGGCTTCGCGCCGCCAGGCGTACCAATCCCAGACGAGTTTAGGGTCGCGGGCAAAGGCTTCGGGAGAGGCAAGGTCCTCAGGCCGGTATTGCCTCCACAGTCCATCCTGCACATCGCGGAAGGTGCGGAGTCCGCTTTCTTGTGAGACGCCGGCTCCGGTCAGGGCAGCCAGGCTGGGGGTCTGGCGGAGAAGCGAGAGGAGAGCGGCAGGCAGGGTCACAGTCCGCACTTTGCCAGGGTCAGGTTGCGGTCGTAGAGTTGGGTGCGTCCGAGAATTTCGTTCTTTTCGTTGACCGAGACAAATTGATATTCGATCCAGGCGTTCTTGTAGTAGAAGTAGCGCCGGAGGTGACGAGGTTCGATGTTGTAGTTGAAGGAGCCGTCTGCCAGTTTGATCATCTCGGCGCCGGCGCTCCATTCGCTGACGTTGAGGGTGTTTTGTTTATCGCGCAGGCGCAGGAACATGTACACGCGGTCGGTGCGGGCGGGGTCTTCGACGAAGACGGTCATTTTGATGCTGCGCGTGGTGCAGGGACCTTCCCCCCAATAGAGCGTGGAGGCTGAAAACAGCACGCCCCTGAAGCCCGCGTTCTTTTCGAAGAAAGTGATTTTGCTCATGTCGTTGATGAATTCTTCCGAGAAGGTGGGCAGAGGCACCAGGGTGGGCGTGGCAGGCAGTTCGGGAGTGACAAATTCGCCGCCCGGCGTGAAGGTGACCGGCGTGCCGGTGGGGACGGCAAAAAAGTCAATGGTGGGAATCAGGGTCACAGTCGGTTCAGGCGTGGGAGTATCGGCAGGGGCGGTGGGCGTAGGCGAAGCAAGGAGGCGGGTCAAATCCGATAGTTGAAAGCCGGAGCAGCCGCTCAGTAAAACAATCATCAGGAGGGAAAGGAGAATTTTTTTCATAGCGGGTCCTGTCAGGGCAAGGCGCTGCAATGCGTGACGGAAACACTGGTGCGATCCACCACTGTGCGCCCCAGCACGGTGAGGCCGGCGGTAGAAGCAACCAACTGGTATTGCAGCCAGGCATCCTGAAATTGATCGTAATCCTGAATTTGTTCGAGTTCCAGTTTGTAAAAATAGGTTCCCTGGTCGTTATCCTTCATAATGGCGCCGCCGCCCCAATCCGTGCCGCGCGCGCTGTATTTATCCTGCAGGCGGTAGAAGAGCAGCACATACTTCAGCCGCCGCACCTGACTCACCGAAGCGGTGAACAGAATGGAACGATCACCGGCACAATTCCCGCCCCATACCAATTGATTGGTGGAACGCTGAACGAAACTAAAGAGATTGGGCGAAGGCGTGTTCAGAGCGGGCGGCAGCGTTTCCAGAGTAATCGTTGGGCGGGGAGTGCGGCTGGGGGCGGGCGTGCGGCTGGGGCGAACGCCCGGCGGAAGCGTGGCGGGCGCCTCCGTAGGCGGCTGCGTATTCAACGCAAACGGATCGCGCGTGGGCGTGGGCGATGGAAAGCGGGTAACCGTCGGTTCGGGGGTGTCGGTGGGGGCGGATGTGGCAGAAGGGGGTGAGAGAAACTCCAACGATACGGAGGAACATCCGCTCAGGACAAGGATGAGGAGAAGGGCGGCGGTCTTTTGGATGATGTTGGACATGGCTTCCTCGAACACAAATCGGCTGGACGATTGCTTCAATTGTATCCTGTTTGAAGAGGATTGACCGCCGTTTGACCTTTCTTCCTTGTTTGGAAAACCGCTTCAAACCGCCCTGCCGCCGGATCCGCCATCCCAAGCCTTTGTCTCAGCCCGGGTAATTACCTACCCTCACCCTAACCCTC
>JBBITE010000082.1:0-9080 GCA_037440905.1 Anaerolineae bacterium
CCCTACGCAAGCATTACGGAAATATTTTCGTAACAATCATTATCTTGTGCCTCTATACATGGATTCCGAACAAGCAGACAGGATGCGCCAAATTTCTGCACGCCATCTCCATGCGGGCAAGCACCCGTAAATTGGGGCTTGTGTTTTTAGAAAAGATGTTCTAAAATAGGCTGTGCGGCTTTTTATTAGTGAAGGAGAGAGTATGAAGACAAATACGGTTGACGACTACATTGCAGGTTTTCCCCCACAGACACAAAAATTGTTGCAGCAAATACGGGACATCATTCGAGCCACGGCGCCGGATGCGCGCGAAAAGATCAGTTATAAGATTGCATGTTTTGAGTTGAACGGCAGGAACCTGGTCTATTTTGCGGGGTGGAAAAAGCATGTTTCGCTGTACCCGATCCCGGCGGGGGGTGAAGCGTTCGAACGTCAGATTGCGCGATATGCCGGCGGCAGGGGGACGTTGAAGTTTCTGCTCGATGAGCCGCTTCCTGTCAGGTTGATTGAAAAAGTCATCCAATTACATGTGGCGGAACATGTGAAGAAAGCCAAAGGAAAGTCAAAATGAAAAAGATCACCCCGTTCTTATGGTTCGATACACAGGCGGAAGAGGCGATGAATTTTTACGTCTCGCTGTTTAGAAATTCAAAAGTGCTTGGCATCTCTCGCGGGCCCGATGGCAGGGCATTCACCGTGTCGTTCGAATTGGACGGGCAGGAGTTCATGGGGCTGAACGCCGGTCCGCAGTTCAAGTTTAACGAGGCGGTCTCGATGTACGTCAACTGTGAAGACCAGGCTGAGGTGGATTATTTCTGGAATGCGCTGACCGCTGACGGCGGCGAGGAATCCATGTGCGGCTGGCTGAAGGATAAGTTTGGATTGTCCTGGCAGATCGTCCCGAAGCAGTTGGGCGAGTTGATGGGCGGTCCCGATCCGGAGAAGTCGGGACGGGTGATGCAGGAGATGCTTCAGATGAAGAAAATCATTGTTGCGGATTTGCAGAAGGCGTATGAGGGACCCCAATCATGAGGAAAGTTGTTGTGCTTGAACATATTTCCCTTGATGGTGTCATACAAGCCCCGGGCGGGTCACAGGAAGATACCAGCGGCGGATTCGCACATGGCGGGTGGATAGCGCCATATTCTGACCAGGTTCTTGGGACTGCCCTGAGAAAGCAGATGAATCGTCCGTTCGACCTGTTGCTGGGGCGCACAACCTTTGAAATTTGGGAGCCGTATTGGCCTCAACATGGGGATATATGGCCAAATGTCAATACCGCGACCAAGTACGTCGCATCGAATACCAGAACTTCCAGCGAATGGCAGCCCTCCGTATTTTTAAGCGGAGATATTGTGGAAAAAGTCACCAAAATCAAGGGGCAGCCGGGGCCTGATTTGCACGTTTGGGGAAGCGGCAGTCTCCTTCAGACGCTGATCAGGCATGATTTGGTGGATGTGTTCTGGCTGATGGTATATCCGATAACGTTGGGCAGTGGAAAGCGGTTGTTTGCCGATGGCACGCTCCCTGCGGCGTTCAAGGTGACGGAAAGCACGGTCACATCGAAGGGTGTCATCATCGTGAATTACGAGCGCGCGGGAGCAATTGCCACCGAAAGTTGATGTGCAATTTCCGTCCTGGAGACATCGAGATGCGTGATGCAAACCATGCTAAAGATGAGGAAGAGCATTATCGCTGAACTGCAAACAGCGTATGATGGGAAGTAATTTGGACGATTTGAAAAGGAGGCTGCCATGAACCCAAAGAAAAAGACACAAAAATCCGCCCAGGGGCTCTCTGCGGAGGAACGAGCCGCCCTAAGAGAGACCCTGCGGGAGAGAAAAGCGGCTGCCAGCAGGGAAGGGATGGAAAAAGCAGCGCTTGAAGCGATTGCCAAGATGAAAGACCCCAATGACCGCGCGATGGCGAAGCGCATTCATGAAATTGTCACTGCTGCCGCGCCGCACCTTTTGCCAAGAACCTGGTATGGCATGCCCGCTTATGCCACTCCTGAAGGCAAGGTTATTTGCTTTTTTCAGGCGGCAAGCAAGTTCGGCGTGCGCTACGCCACCTTTGGCTTCCAGCCCGATGCAAAACTGGACGATGGAAATATGTGGCCCGCCAGTTTTGCCCTGCTCAAGTTGACCGCCGCCGAAGAGAAGAAGATCGCAGCGCTGGTGAAAAAAGCGGTGCGTTGAGCGGCGGCTTTGCGGCCGTATGGGAGTTTTTCGAAATGAACAGAAATTCCAATCAGCGGGTCTTTCGAATGAAATTTGCGGATGTGTATCCGCTCTACGTCCAAAAAGCGGAGCGCAAGAACCGCACCCAAGCCGAAGTGGACCAAATCATTTGCTGGCTCACGGGGTACACGCTGGCCGGCTTGCGGCGGCAGATCGAACAGGGAAGTACGTTTGAGGCTTTTTTCGCCCAGGCGCCGGCCTTCAACCCGAACAGTTCGCTCATCACGGGTGTGGTGTGCGGCGTTCGTGTGGAAGAGATTGAAGACCCGTTGATGCAAAAGATACGTTATTTGGATAAACTGATTGACGAACTCGCCAAAGGAAAGGCGATGGAGAAAATTTTGCGGCAGTGAGCCGCATGGTCTCGCAAGAGTGATGAGGAGGCGGCGTGAAAATCCATTTGGTGGATGGCACCTACGAGTTGTTTCGCGCCCACTTTGGCGCGCCGCCCCAAAAAGCCCCAAACGGGCAGGAGGTGGGCGCGACGCTGGGCTTGATGCGCAGCCTGCTGCTTTTACTTTCTGACCCCGAAGTGACTCATGTGGCGGTCGCGTTCGATCATGTTATCGAATCGTTTCGCAATCGCTTGTATGCGGGATACAAAACCGCTTCCGGCGTGGACCCACACCTGCTTGCCCAATTCGGGCTTGCAGAGGAGGCTGCAGCCGCTCTGGGGTTGGTGGTCTGGCCCATGGTCGAGTTCGAAGCGGATGATGCCATTGCGACGGCGGCGGCAAAGTTCAAGAAAGTAAAATCTGTTGAGCAGATTGTCATTTGCTCGGTGGATAAGGATTTGGCGCAAATGGTGGAGGGCGAACGCGTCATCTGCTGGGACCGGCGGCGTGAGAAATATCTGAATGAACAAGGCGTGGTGGAAAAGTTCGGTGTAAGCCCGGAAACGATCCCCGATTTTCTGGCGCTGGTGGGAGATTCTGCCGATGGCTACCCTGGCATTCCCGGCTGGGGCGAAAAATCTACGGCGGCGGTGCTGGCGAAATTCAAGCATATCGAGTTGATACCCCGCGACCCGAAGCGGCTGCCTCTTGGTTTGAGGCGCGCAACGACGTTGGCCAACAATTTACAGGAAAACTATGAAGACGCCCTGCTGTTCAGGGACTTATCTACGCTCCGCAGGGATGTGCCGCTGAAAGAGACGCTGCATGATTTGAAGTGGCGGGGCGCTCTGCCGCGTTTGAAAGAGTTGTGCCGCGAGTTGGGAGATGACCGTATTCCGCAGCGGGTGACACGCTGGAGGTGACGCGCTGGATAGAAACTCTCCAAATGCTCTGTTGCAAGGAGGTCGTTGCGAGACGCTGGTCGAGTAGAGTGAGTGTTCTTCTCGCTCGTATCGAGACCAGCAGCGAAGCAATCTCCTCGCTGTCAGAAGACTGCTTCGCAGTGACAAATTTTCAGGGTGTTTGTAACAGAGCATTCTCCAAAGAATGACAGATGGTGCGCACCGTTCCGAAGGCTTGAAGCAAAAAAGCCTTGATTTGCGAAAACCTTCGGGGCGTTCGGTGTAAGAGGGCGGTTTTTGGACAGGAACACTCCAAATAGTAAATTTGGCTGAGAGGGCGGGGAAGGAAACATCTCTTTTGGTTGTATAATCTTTTCAAGGACGAGGTCTTGCGGTGGAGGAAAAATCCCATGTCAACCCCCCTTGAGCGTTATATCACCCGAGATGATCCCTTCGGCCCGATTGATTCGGTGGATATTGACCTGGCGGATAGGGACGTGCTGGAGGATTTGTTCGAGACGCACAATCGGATTTACAAGAATATGCGGCAGCGGCCGTCCATCATTATGGGGCGCAGGGGCTCCGGCAAGACGTCCTATTTGCGCACGGTGTATTTCGACCGCGAATATGAGTTTATTGCTGAGATTCGCACTCAGCGGGTGTTCGAGGAAATTACAAAGGTCATTCAGGCAACGGCAAAGGATGCCTATGTAGAATCGCTTGTCGAACTGTGGGAGATGGTGCTGTGGGTGTGCGTGTTTGCGGAGTTGTCCCAAAAATCGTTTTTATCCGCAGAACGATTAAACCTGGTCAATCTCTATCTGGCAGGGCTGGGGGTGCGCGATGCCATCGGGGTGGACGATGTGCTTATGAAACTGGCAAAGATTCTCAATGAGGTTACACAACAACATCCCCATGAAGGGATTTTAGCGGTTTTGCGGCGGCTCGACCGCGTGGCGTTTGACGGTGTGAAGGCTGCAGTGACAGACAGCCTGAAAAACGCCGGAAAACGCTTTGTGATTTTGATGGATTCGCTGGAGGATTTTCGGCTGGAACTTGCATCGGCGGCAGATGCCTTGCGGGGGCTGCTGAAGTTTGTGGGAGCGATGAACAAGCCCAGCGATGTAGTGGACATCCGCTTTTGCCTGCCCAGCGAGTTATACCGCCGCGTGGCGGGGTTTTCTTCCAATCAGAACAAGGATTTTCGCCGCGCGTTGAAACTGCAGTGGAAGTCAACCGAGTTGATTCTGGTGGGCGCCCGGCGCTTGAAGTTGTATTTGAAATTGTATTATCCCGATTTTTTCAAACGACTTTCTTCTTTGGATGTTGGAGAACGCTCGGCTGCATTGAAACTGTTTGGGGCGGTGCTTCCGCCCCAGGTGACCAATGCGGCAGGGTTTAGAGAAGATACGATTTCCTACATTTTGCGGCATACGCAATTGCTCCCGCGTCATTTTTTGATGCTGTTGAATTCGATTTTCAGAAACATAGGCGATAACGGGGGAGGGGTTCCCTTTCCGCTCAGCGAGCGGAGAATTGTCAACGGCATCCGCCAGGTGGAGGAAAAAATCGTCATGGAAATCTTTGGGGCGTTCCGCCTGGTGCATCCCACCGCCGAAGAGACCTGCCGCTGCTGCCTGCTGGCGCTCGGGCATAGGTTCGATTCCGGGGAGTTGCAACGGGCTTTCAACCGTCACGGAAAAGCGGTGTTCGGCGGTGATGGATACCGCGACTTTCAACGGATGCTGCTCGAACTGGGGGTGGTTGGGCGGGTCAAGACCGACAAGGCGGGAGATATGTACATTCAGGGCGATTTCGAATACAGCGTGGAGCATGAGGTGGTCATTAGGCCTCAGGATGAGATGTGCATGCATCCGTTATTTTCCGGCATCTATGGCGGCGGGAAAAATGATTTGCCGGTGTATCCCTATGGTTGCAAGCCGGATGACGACGAAGAAGTGATATAGGCGCAGCGTATCAGCGACGAGGCAGGTCTCAGCGCTGAAGCCCTCCTATGAGGCGTTTTCGTGAAGCGCTGATATGCTAAAATACACCCAATGAACGCCAAACTTCCCCAGCCGGTTCACGAGTCATACCGCAATCACCGCAGGCAGTTGTTTTGGCAGATTCTCCTGCCCATTGCGTTGACCGTCCTTGCGTGCCTGGTGTTGATCCTTTTCATCAATCTCGCCGCTTTCCGCGATGGCGGAGATACGGTGCGCTGGGCGGCGGTTTCCATCATCTGGATTCTTATCCCCCTCATGATTGGGCTGCTGGTTTTCCTTGCCTTGCTGGCGGGGCTGGTGTATGCGATGCACAAATTGCTCGATGTGACCCCCGCCTATACCGGCCGGGCGCAGGAGTACATCCACAAGGCGGCGGGGTACATCAGGCGCGGAGCCGATGCGCTGGTCAGACCAATTTTCTTCATCGAAGCGCTCCGCGCGGGCCTTCGGGCATTCTTTGGAAGGAAGTGAACCATGAATAGAAACAAAACGCTTTTGTTTGGCGCCATCCTTGGCGCGGTGACCGGTTTGATTGCGGCCTCTCTGCTCAACCGCCGGGCAGAAAAGAGCGAACGCCAAACCGCCCTCACCCCCGGCGAGGGAATCAAACTTGGCGTGCTGGTGCTGGGCTTGCTGCGGGCAATTGCCAGCCTGGGCGATGATTGAAGTCGTTCATCTCCGCATAAGAGCAGGACGCGGTTTGCCGCGTCCTATTTTTTTATACACACCAGTCCCTTCAGGTAGGCGCTCTCTGGAAAATGCAGCGAGATGGGATGATCTGCCCCCTGGGTGAGCGTTTCGATGATTTGCGCATCGGCGCCGGCGTCGAGGGCGGCTCCCGCCACGATTTTTTGGAACAACGCTGAATCCACCCCGCCCGAACACGAAAAAGTGACCAGGAGCCCGCCGGGACGCAGCAGTTTGAATCCCAGCAGGTTGATGTCTTTGTAGGCGCGGGCGGCTTTTTCGGCGTGGGCAGAGGTGGGCGCAAATTTCGGCGGGTCGAGGATGATGAGGTCGAACGAGCGGTTTTCGTCGCGGAATTTGCGCAGCAGGTGGAAGACATCCCCTTCGAGCGCGGAGTGGCGGCTGGCGGGTAAATCGTTGAGTGCGATGTTCTCTTTGCAAAGTTCCAGCGCCTCGGCGGAGGAATCCACCGAAAGCACCGACTTTGCGCCGCCTGCCAGCGCGTTGAGGGTAAACCCGCCCGTGTAGCAGAAGCAATCCAGCACATTGCGCTCTTTTGCCAGTTCGCGCACGCGCAGACGGTTGCGGCGCTGGTCGAGGTAGAAGCCGGTTTTGTGTCCGCTTTGCAAGTTGACGAGGAATTTCAGGTTGTTTTCGAGGATGGGAAAGCGGGCGGCGGGAAGCGAGCCGCGCAGAAGACCGGCGGCTGGCGGCAGACCTTCGAGTTCGCGCACATCGGCATCGGAGCGTTCGTAGAGGGTGGAAAGCCCGCTTTCTTCGAGCAGCAGGTCGGCGATGGTCTCTTTCCAGTATTCCGAGCCTGCGGTGAGAGATTGGAGGACGAGGATGTCGTTGTACCGGTCAACGATCAGGCCGGGCAAACCGTCCGATTCGGCGTAGAGGAGGCGGTAGGAATCGGTGTCAGGCGCCAGGCGCCAGGTGTCACGTGCATGGATGGCGGCGCGGATTCGTTTGCGGAAGAATTCCTCGTCCACGGGTTCGTCTTCGAAGGTCCACACACGCGCGCGGATTTGGGAGGCGGGGGAGTAGGAGGCGCGGGCGAGAAAATGCCCCTCGGCGGAGAGCAGGTCTACGGTCGAGCCGGAAGCGGGGTTTCCTTCCACGCTGTGAATCGCGCCGGAGAAGACCCAGGGGTGGCGTCGCAGAAGGCTTTTTTCTCGGCCGGGTTTGAGGAGGATGTGCGGCATGGCGTGAGTGTATCATGAGTGTTATGATGCTGGCTTATTGAATTGAGGAGTGTATGCTGAAACCTGTTCGTTGGAATACGTTTGTACGGGATTTTCTGGTAATTCAGGGCGGTTTTTTGTTGTATGGCTTGGGGCTGGCGTTGTTGATTCGCGCCAATTTAGGAACGAGTACCTGGCTGGTGCTGGAGATTGCTCTGGCGGATCTAATGGGCATTTCGATTGGCACGATGACGGTGGTGATGGGGTTTGTGGTATTGGTGGCTGCGCTGGCGTTTCGTGAGAAGGTGGGCTGGGGGACGCTGGGGAATATCCTGAGTATCGGTCCCTGGCTGAATTTGTTCCTGGCGTGGATTCCGCTGCAGAAGGGGAATCTCATCCTGCAGGCGGGTTTGTTTTTGCTGGCGGTGGTGATTATTGGCGTCGCTTCGGCGGTGTATATCGGGGTGGATGCCGGAGCAGGTCCGCGCGATAGTTTGATGCTGGCGGTTCATCGCGTGAGCGGGTTGAGCGTGCGGGCGGCGAGGGGCGCGATTGAGGTGATGGTGGTGGCGCTTGGCTGGCTGTTGGGCGGACCGGCCGGCTGGGGGACGTTGGCGTTTGCGCTGCTGATTGGTCCGTCGGTGCAGTGGGCGTTCAAGGTGTTCAATGTGCAGCCGCATAAAATGGTCATCACCCCGGAGGCGGCGGTGGAAGATTGAGCCATTGAGAGAGTGAGAAAGGAGTTGTGAAGATGGAATTGCAAAGTACTTCAAACACTCAGCCGCAGAAACGTTCGATTGGGGCGCTGCTGGTTTTCCTGTTGTTTGCCTTGCCCGCGCCGCTTTGTTTGTTTTTGTATCATTTCATGTTGTGGTCTATGGAGCAGACGGCGATTGCTTCGGGCAGCCTGGCGTATTTCCATTGGGCGGGGCTGGCAGGGCTGGCGCTTCAGGCGGTGATGGCGGCAGTCTTCAGCGCAGGGCTTTGGTATTTCTCTAAAGACGAACGCTTCAAGCCGGTCTATGCGGGGTGGCTGGGGGCGGCGTTGATGGCGTTCCCAGCCCTGGGGCTGCGCTTGCTGGGTCCGAATAACGATCAGGTGGGGGCGCTGTATCAAATTTTCCTTTGTGTGGTTGCTTTTGTTGTTGTTTCCAAAGTTCGCAAAGTGCGGCTGGAGTGGAATGCCGCGGGCCTTTCGGCGGCGTTGCTGCTGGCGGCGTTTGGCGTGGGTCCGTTTGCAGTGTGGGGGGCGTTCGGTTCGCCCGCCGACGTGCTGTTGGGCCTGCTGGCGGGGATGTCGCTGGGGGCGCTGGCGGCGGTGCTGATGGAAGCCACCACCGGGAACCGCTTTCTCGATGCGTTTGGCGCGGCTGCAGCGCTGAGTTTGCTCGGCTCTGCCATTGGCTACGATGGCGGGCAGTTGATTTTGCTTGCTTTGCTGCCCTCGTTTGCGTTTGCAGTTGCAGCGGTGATGCCTTCGCGCACGGCGCAAGCGGCGCTGGTTGGGCTGCTGGCGGCGGCGGGGTTCGTGTTTTTCGACCCAACGGAATTGACGATTTTGCTGGGCGATATTGCTGCGCTGGCGCTGCGGGCGGGCGGCTTTGCAGTGGGGCTGGGGGGGGGGGTGGGGGCGGGCGGGGCGGCGCTGCGGATGTTTGCGGGAACAGGTTCGGGGTCGGGTGGGAAGCGGGCGATGGGATGGGTGGGTGCAGGGGCGGCGTGG
>JBBITE010000083.1:0-8867 GCA_037440905.1 Anaerolineae bacterium
TGGAGAAGAAGCCGGCTGCCATTCAGCCCGTCTCCGCCGCCAAAACCTCCCAGCCTAAAAAGGACATTTCCTTCAACCCCCGTGAAATGGAGCCGCGCTGGCAGGCAAAATGGGAGGCGGATAAGTTATATCGCTCCGTGATTGACGAGAGCAAGCCCAAACATTACGCGCTGACCATGCTGCCCTATCCCAGCGGCGACCTGCACATCGGTCACTGGTACGCGATGACGCCCTCCGATGCGCGCGCCCGCTTCAAACGCATGCAGGGATACAACGTCCTGTTCCCGATGGGGTTCGATGCATTCGGCCTGCCCGCAGAAAATGCCGCCATCAAAGACGGCATCCACCCGATGAAGCGGACGATGGAAAACATCGAACGCATGAGAAAGCAGCTGCGCTCCATGGGCGCGATGTTCGATTGGGAGCGGGAGGCGGTTTCCTGTGACCCGCGCTACTACCGCTGGACTGAATGGTTTTTCATCCAACTCTTCAAGCACGGGCTGGCATACCGCAAAATGTCCGCAGTGGACTGGTGCCCGAAGGACAATACCACCCTGGCGCGCGAACAGGTCATTGGCGAAAACCGCGTCTGCGAACGGTGCGGCACGTCCGTCATCAAAAAAAACCTGGAACAGTGGTTCTTCAAAACCACCCAATACGCCGACGAATTGCTGAACTTCGACGAATTGGACTGGCCCGAACGTGTCAAAGTGCTGCAGACGAACTGGATTGGACGCAGTGAGGGCGCCTCTGTGATTTTCAAAACCGAACAGGGCGACGACATCGAAATCTTCACCACCCGTCCAGATACGTTGTGGGGCGCGACCTTTATGGTCTTCGCGCCCGAACATCCGCTGGTGGACAAAGTCACCACCCCCGAACAGCGCGAAGCGGTCGAAGCCTACAAAGCGCAAGCCGCGCGCCAATCGGATATTGAACGCGAAGCCGCCGATAAAGAGAAGACCGGCGTCTTCACCGGCGGCTATGCCATCAACCCCGTCAACAACCAGCGCATCCCGATCTGGATCGCGGACTATGTGTTGATGAGTTACGGCACGGGAGCCATCATGGCCGTCCCCGCGCACGACGAGCGCGACTTCGCATTTGCCAAAAAGTATGATCTGCCCATCGTCGAGGTGATTAGACCCGAACCCTCACCCCTGCACCCCTCTCCCACTGGGAGAGGGGAGGGGGGTGAGGGAAGCGAGTTAACCGAAGCCTACACTGGCGCAGGCGTGATGGTCAACTCGGGTCCCTTCAACGGGACGAAAGTCAACACCGAAAAAGGACGCAAAAACCCCGGCATCAGCGCCGTGATTGACTGGCTGGAACAACAGGGCATCGGCAAAGAAGCGGTCAACTACCGCTACCGCGACTGGCTGATCAGCCGTCAGCGTTATTGGGGCGCGCCCATTCCCATGATCTATTGCGAAAAGCACGGCTGGAACCCCGTCCCCGAAGATCAACTGCCCGTGCTGCTGCCCGAAGACGTGGAATGGAAGCCGACGGGCGAATCGCCGTTGAAACTGCACCCCACCTGGAAGAACACCACCTGTCCCGTTTGCGGCGAACCCGCCATCCGTGAGACCGATACGATGGACACCTTTATGTGCTCCTCCTGGTATCACCTGGCGTATCTCTCGCCTTACTACGACAAAGCGCCCTTCGACGAAGCCGAATACAACTACTGGATGCCCGTAGATACCTACACCGGCGGCATCGAACATGCCACCATGCATCTGCTCTACACGCGCTTCTTCCACAAGGCGCTGCGCGACATGGGCATCGCCAAAGGCAACGAGCCGATGATCCAACTGCGCAACCAGGGCATGGTGCTGGCGGAAGATCACAGCAAAATGTCCAAGAGCCGCGGCAACGTGGTCGCGCCCGACATGCTGGTCGAAAAATACGGCGCCGATACGGTGCGCGCCTACCTGATGTTCTTCGCCCGCTGGGAGATGGGCGCGCCCTGGGACTCGCAGGGCATTGAAGGGACTGCCCGCTGGATGCGCCGCATCTGGACCCTGTTCACGGATCAGACTCCGCCCAAAACGGACCCTGCCTACGATGGGCGGGAGTTACGCCGCCGCCTGCACCAAACGCTGAAGCACGTCACGCACGACTTTGAAAACTTCGAGTTCAACACCATCATCTCTTCGCTGATGGAGTTATTGAACGAGATGTACAAAGCGCGCGAAGCCGGCGCGGTTGGAAGTCCCGAATGGAGCGAAGCGCAGGAGATCTACCTGAAGATGCTGGCGCCGGTCGCGCCGCACATCGCCGAAGAACTGTGGACGAACCACCTGGGCAAGCCGTATTCGATCCATCAGCAGATGTGGCCTGTCGTGGACGAGGAAGCCGCGAAAGAAGACATGATCGAACTGCCCGTGCAGATCAACGGCAAAGTGCGCGACCGCATCATCGTCCCTGCCGATGCGAGCGAAGAGCAAATCAAATCTGCCGCGCTGGCTTCTGTGATTGTTCAGAAATATCTGGATGGGAAAGAGCCAAAGAAGGTCATCGTGGCCAACAAGAGGCTGGTCAGCGTGGTCGTCTAACCGCCGCTTTGCAGAAACAAAACATCCCTGGAGGCTGTCCCTTCAGGGATGTTTTTTACGTACCTGACGTTACACTTCATCCTATCACCCTGTTTTGCTCAGGGTTCATGCACCATTCAGGGTGACCTTCAGCAGCACGCCGTTTTCCGTCTCTTGAGGAGGGTCCATCTTCCCGTTATGAAGGCGCGCCAGAGAAGCGATGAGGAAACTCAACATTGCCGAGTCCATTTCGGCTTTATCGGCTTTCAATTTGCCGAAACTCTGGGCGCGGAGTTGCAAGGCGGCATCCGAACTGTCAGCGGAAAGAGTAACGCTGCCTTCGCTCACGCGCAGAGATGCCAAAGTCAACAGATGGGCAATGAGTTGGCGTACTTGCGTCTTATCCAGGTTGAGGGTGGGCGCGGAGAAATTGGTTTCGAGAGCTAGCGTCAAGGCGGGATTTTGTGCTTTCCAGCGATTGGCGCTTTCTGTCAGAACCTCTTCTACATTCACCGCCTCGCGCACCACTTGCGTTTGACCGATGTTCAGGCGGGCAATGTCCACCAGATACCCAATCAGCGCCAGCATGCGTTGACCGGCTTGGAAGACGGTGGAAAGGTCCTTCTCCTGCGTTTCGTTGATGGGACCGTCAATGCCTTTCAGCACCACCTTGCTGAAGCCAATGATCGAATTGAGCGGAGTCTTCAGGTCGTGCGATGCCCACGAGAGGAAGGAGTCCAGGTCGAAGCGGGTATTTTGCTCCCCGCCCCAGGCTGGCAGTTCGTTCTCTGCATGAATGCCGGCCAGTTCCTCAGCCTGTTTGCGGTTCAGTTTGCCAAGTTGATACAGGCGGATGGCCAGTTCTCGTTTGGCTTCTTGCGGTGTGATGTTTGCCGCTTGTAAAAGTTCAGTGGGGAGTTCGAGAAGAGTTGAGTTCATTCCAACCTCACCTTGTGGGACGATGGACGATGGATTAAGGTCCGCCCATGTCCACCGTCCAATAGCCGCCGAAGGAACTGAATTTGTTGTAGGCATAGCCTACGCCGATTTCGGTCACGCGCGAGTTGAGAACCGCCTCCCAGTGTGCGGGATCATTGCGCCATTGATTCATGGCATCCTGTGGGAGACCAATGGCGATAATTTCAAGGTAATAAGGGTTGGTGTAGCCGGCGTTGACGAGGCGGTCGCCAATCCAGGAACCATCCGAACCGCTATGGCGCAGGAAATCGTTGCATGCCATATCCAGGCTGTGTCCCTGCGCTGCGGCGGTGAGTTGCGCATTGACCGTCAGCGCCGGGCGCCCGGCATCGGCGCGTGCCTGGTTGATGAGTTCGATCAACTGCTGCACATAGCCTTCGTTGACGGTGTACGTGCAATTGCCGATTTGCGACACGATGGGCGTTCCTGCAAGGTTCGCGGCGCCGCCCGTCCCAACGACCACCTGCACCCAGAAAATGGATTCGGTTCCCATTGGCACGGTTTCGCCTGCTGCGTTTTGCAGCCTGAAGTTGCCGCGATAGATTTTATCGGCAGTGGGGGCGGTGAGTTGCACCGAAACGTCCACCGTGGCTTTCGGGAGCGTTTCCGGCACGGGGATGGTATCGGGGGCGTTCATGCGGTCGCCATCTACAAACGCGACGGTGTAGCCGCTCCAGGTGCAGGTGCCGGTGTTTTGCAGTTTCCAGGTTTTGGTGAAGGTCTCGCCGGCGTTGACGTGCGTGTTGTCGGGGTAGGTCACATCTTCGACGAGGATGGCGCTGTCGCGGCAGACGGCGGGAGATGCGGCAAAGGCTGTGCCGGTGGTGGAAGGCTGAGGCGTGGAGGTGGGTGGGACGCGTGTCGGGAGGATTAAGGCTTGTTTGGTGGGAGGCAGAGTCGAGGTCACAAAGAGAGGCGAGGCGGGCGTCCGCGTGGGGATGGCATCGGCAGAGACCTTCACGCAAGAGGTCAGAATCAAAATCAGGAACAGAAAGATGCGGCTCTTTTTCATGAGGTCAATTTGCAGGGCTTAGGGTTTGGCGAGCACAAGGACGTAATAACCATAGCCGTTGAAGAAGGCGTAACCCATGCCGATTTCAGTGTAGGTAGTGCTGAGCAGATTCTGGTTATGGCGCGGGTCGGCGGTGTCGGTCTTCCACCAATTGACCACGCCGGGACCATCCAGCGGCGGGTTACTGCCATACACGTTTTCGCTGACCTGGGAAGCGGCGTAGCCGGCCTCTGCCACGCGGGTGGTCGGGGTCGAGCCGTCGGTGCCGGTGTGAGTGAAGAAGTTGTTGCATGCCATATCGTTGGCGTGCCGCTGCGCCGCGCGGACAAGCAGGGTGTTCACGGTGTAGGCAGGCAGATTGTTCTGAGCGCGGTAGGCGTTGATGGCGGCGATGGCGTCGGTCAGTTTGAAGACATCGGTGGAAAACGCGCACGAGGCGGTGCCCGAGCCGGAAGCCGGCGGTGTGACGCCCGCCGCAACTGTAGGCGAGGCGCCCGGCGTGACGGTGGCGGGGCTGGTGGCGGCGGCAGTATTTTCCACTTTGATAATCAGCCACAGGCGGGAATCGGCATCCACTTGCATAATCAACCCCTGCGGGTTTTTGATGACGAAATTCCCGCGGTAGGTGCCGGGGCTGGCGGGGGCGGTCAGTTGCACAGAAATATCGAGAGTCTGGCCGGGGTAGGTGAGGCTGAGCGGCACGGAATCCGGCGCGCCCATGCGGTTTTCGGAGTAATAGGTCAGCACGTAATCGCTCGCCCAAATGCAAGTGCCGGTGTTGCTGACGCGCCAGGTTTTGGTAAAGGTCTCGCCGGCCTTGACCACCGTGTTATCGGGAATGGTGACATCCGCGACGAAGGACGCCTTATTGGTGCAATTGGGTTCGTTGGTGGGGCGGACGGCGGGCGTATCGGTAATGGGCGCAGCCGGGGTGTCGGTCACAACGGGAAGCGGCGTGGGTGGTTCCTGGGTGGGCGTGGGGGGCGGCGTGTCGCTGGGGGCGGGGGTGGCGGTTTCAGCGGGAGCGGCATTGCCGCAGGCAGAAAGGATGAGAGCGGCGAGTACAACAATGAAGAACACGATTTTCGACATTGGAACCTCCTTGTCCACAGAGGGAAAGCGGTTTGCACGCAGGGGGCATGCAAAATCACATGCCAGTAACGGAAAGACGCAGATGAAAGTTCCTAGCCATTATAGCATCCGATGGGTGATACAATCGCCGCATGGGAACGCTCTACCTCGTCGCCACCCCCATCGGCAACCTCGAAGATATGTCGCCGCGCGCCGTGCGCATTCTCAAAGAAGCCGTGCTCATCGCCGCGGAGGATACGCGCCATACCGGCAAACTGCTCAAACACTTTGGCATCGAGACGCCCATTACCAGTTACTTCGAACACAACAAACTGACCAAACTGAATTTCATCCTCGAAAAACTTGCCGCCGGAGATGTGGCGCTCGTTTCGGATGCCGGGACGCCGGCGGTCAATGACCCGGGCTACGAACTGGTGCGCGCCGCCCTCGCTTCGGGCTTCGACGTGAAGCCGGTTCCCGGACCCTCGGCCCCTCTCGCCGCCCTGACCGTCTCCGGCTTGCCCACGGATTCGTTCCTCTACCTCGGCTACCTGCCTCACAAGACAAGCGAAAGGCACAAATCCCTGGCCGAGGCGGCAAACCTGCCCTACACGCTCATCTTCCTCGAATCGCCGTATCGCATCGTCGAATCGCTCGAAGATTTGCTCTCCGTGCTGGGTGACCGGCGCATCTGCGTGGCGCGCGAAATGACCAAGATGTTCGAGGAATACTGGCGCGGGAGTATCAGCGGGGCGGCGGCTTACTTCAAGTCCCAGCCGGCGCGGGGCGAGTTTACGCTGGTGGTGGAGGGAAAGCCCAGGGATGGGGGAGAGAAATGGTCGGAGGAGCAATTATCGGCGGCGATCGAAGCGGGAGTCAGGGCGGGCAAATCCGCAAAGGACCTTTCTTCTGAGTTGGCAGCCCAAAGCGGCTGGAACAAGAAGGAAATCTACGCGCGCATCAGCACGATAAAATAATTCCAGTATTGCGGTTGCAAAAGGGTTGTCAACCTGCAGCAGCAGCGAGTGGTCAGCGTGCTGCCCGCTGGATTGGCCCGCAGTGGTGCGGCGGCATCCATTATAATGAGGTGCATGGTTGGGACTTCAAAAACAACCCGCACATCCCTGGAGGAAAAATGTCAAACCAAGAAAAGTTGGGCTTTATCTTCAGCAATGAGAACACGGTGCTGAGGGTCGCCGCCGCTGCCAACACCATTTCGTGGCTGGTGCTGTTGGTGTTCATCGCTACGTTTGTGACGAATTTCTGGCCCCTGTTCGACGGGACGGTTCCGTTCTCGGAATTGTTCAACCAGCCGACATCGCTGGTGAATGCGCTGTACCTCTTGACGATGGGGGCGGTGTACTTCGGAGTGCTGCAAGGACTTGCACGCCTGTTGTATCTGGGTCTCGATATTTTTTACTCCCTGGACGCCGAGGAAGGTGAAGCAGGCACAGAGTCATGATCTGATGCTATGTACCGTCCCGAAGGTTTGGTATACAAAACAAGCACGAAAGACGAGAGCCTTCGGGACGTTCCGCGTAAGGTGAGTCGTGATATTCAAGAGCCTCTATCTGACATGAGGAAATTTCCATGAAGAACACGAACTTTCACGAAGAAAAAAAGAATTTCGTGTTTCTTCGTGAACTTCGTGGATGAAGAGGTTAATACGGATAACATCTAAGGAGTAGAACATGGCAGAAGAAAAGCAAACCCAAGGGAAACCCGAAGAGAAGAAGGAAGAAAAACCCGCCCCCAAGGATAACCTTGTCGTTACCAAGCATTCCATCCGCATCGGCGGGAAGAGCATCAAGTACACCGTCACAGCGGGGACGATGGTCTTGAAGGAGGAAACAGCCGACCGCGAAAAGGAAGCGGAGGGCGAAAAGCCGCGCGCGCAGATTTTCTTTGTTTCATATACGAAAGACGACGTGCGCGATCCGTCCACGCGTCCGCTCACGTTTTCGTTCAATGGCGGGCCGGGTTCCTCATCGGTGTGGCTGCACATGGGCGTGCTGGGACCGCGGCGCGTGCTGCTCAAAGGCGACGGCGACCTTCCGAAACCGCCCTTCAAAATGGTGGATAACGACTTCTCGATTCTCGATGAAACCGACCTGGTCTTCATTGACCCGATGAGCACCGGCTACAGCCGCCCGGTGGAGGGACAGAAGCCGAAGGAATGGCACGGCTTCAAGAAGGACATCGAATCGGTGGGCGATTTCATCCGTCTGTACACCACGCGTTATAACCGCTGGCTTTCGCCCAAGTTCCTCATCGGTGAATCCTACGGCACTACCCGCTCGGCGGGGCTTTCGGGATATTTGCAGGAACGGCACGGCATGTACCTGAACGGCATCATGCTGGTTTCGGTGGTGCTCGATTTCACCACGATTGACTTCAACGTGAATAATGACCTGCCCTACATCCTGTTCCTGCCGGGCTATACGGCCACTGCCTGGTATCACGGTCTGTTGCAGCCAAAGCGAACGTTGAAGGAGTGGCTGAAGGAAGCGGAGGAATTCGCCCTGGGCGATTATGCCAAAGCGCTGCTCAAAGGCGACCTGCTCACCCGCGAGGAGCGCGCTGATATTGTCAAGCGGCTTTCCCATTTCACGGGCATCTCGGAAACATTCATCGAACGTTCGAACCTGCGCATCAACGACCAGCATTACTTCAAGGAATTGCTGCGCGAGCGCGGCTTAACCATCGGTCGCCTCGACAGCCGCCTCCTCGGGCGGGACCGTTTGGGCGTCACCGAACAACCCGAATACGATCCCCTGCTGACGAACATTCTCGGTCCGTACACCGCGGCGTTCTACGATTACGTCCGCCGTGAGTTGAAATTTGAATCCGATCTGCCGTATGAAATCTTGAGCCGCTTTGTGCATCCCTGGTCGTACAAGGAGTTCGAGAATGCCTACGTCAACGTGGGAGAGACGTTACGCGCGGCAATGACTTACAACCCGTACCTCAAAGTCTTTGCCGCGAATGGGTATTACGACCTGGGTACGCCGTATTTTGCGACCGAATACACCTTTAACCACCTCGGCCTGGATGAACAAACCCGCAAAAATATCTCGATGGAATATTATGAAGCCGGGCATATGATGTATATTCACATGCCTTCGCTGAGGAAGATGAAGAAGGATTTGGCGAAATTCATCAAGAGCGCGATGTAACTGGTCATTGCCCAATTTGGAGTCAGGGAGCTTGCTCTCGCAGTGCGCCAGTAAACTTTGGAGTCAGGGAGCTTGCTCCCGCAATACGCCAGT
>JBBITE010000084.1:0-8834 GCA_037440905.1 Anaerolineae bacterium
GAAAGGTCGTACTTATTCGCCCTCACCTGCTCCTTCGTCACCCAAAACTGGCGGGTCAGGCGGTCGAGTTCGGCTTGGGGCTTGGCAATTTGCGATTGAAGTTCGGCGAGTCTGGCTTGGGCAGAAGAAAGCCCCTCCCCAGCCCTCCCCAAATTCGCAGAATTTGGGGAGGGTGACCGAAGGTCGGGTGGGGCAATAACCGATTCAAACTGCAGCCGATTGATCTCTGCCTGCAACTGTAACCGTTCGGCTTTGAGCGGAGTCAACTTTCGGCGCAGGTCAGCGATTCGTTTGGCGCGGGCAGCCTCAAAGTCTGGGTTGAAGCGGTTCTTCCAGCACTCCAAAATATCGGGGATGTCGTTCTCGTCAATCTTGGTGCGCTTGTCGTCCAGCGAAAAACCATCGTGCGCCATGTCGTAGAACCAGATGCGCTCCGTCCGCGCGCCTTTGGTGAAGAGTAACACCGCCGTGCTGACCCCCGCGTAGGGCTTGAACACGCCCGAAGGCATGGAGACCACGCCGTCCAGCCGATTCTCTTCGATGATTTTCCTGCGAATCTCCACATGCGCGCGGGAGGAGCCGAACAGCACGCCGTCAGGCACAATCACCGCCGCGCGTCCGCCCATATCCAGCGCGCGCAAAATCAAGTGCAAAAAGAGCAGTTCGCTCTTGGTCGTGTCGTTGGGCAGGTCGGGGTGAATCGTGCCTTTATCCACCGCGCCTTTGAAGGGCGGGTTCATCAAAATCACGTCGTACTCGCCCGTGTCGTTGAAATCCTTCGAGAGCGTATCGCCATAAAAGAACTGCGGCTGCTGAATGCCGTGCAGCATCAGGTTCATCGAGCCGATGCGCAGCATGGTCATGCCTGAGTCGTTGTCGAAGCCGCGCAGATACTTTTTACCCTGCATGAACTTGCGCTCGTCGGGCGTGAGCAGGTCGCCGATGAGATGATGCGGCAGCCCGTCCGCGTCATAATCCAGGATGCCCGGCGACGTGGCTTTCTCCAGAATGTGCTGATGCGCGTTGATGAGAAATCCGCCCGTGCCAGCCGCCAGGTCGCCGATGCGTTCCTTCGGCTTCGGGTCGAGCATCTGCACCATCATGCGGATGATGTGGCGCGGCGTGCGGAACTGTCCATTGCGCCCGGCGATGCTCAAATGGCTGAGCAGGTACTCGTACAGGTCGCCCTGCACGTCCTGATTCTGCTGGCTGATTTCCATCTGGTCAATCAGGTTCACCGCCTCCACCAACAGGCTCGGCTTGTTGATTTTGCACTCCGCCCCGCGCATGTACTCGCCAAACGACGAGTCATCTTTGGCGAGACTCGCCAACTGCGGGAAGACGACCGTCTTCAGATGCTTGAGCATCTCTTCCGCCTTCATCTGCTTCCAGACGCTCCAACGCATCTCTTTCGGGAGGGCTGGTTCGTACGGGCGGAGCGACGCTCCGCCCCCACCCGCCGCTCCGCCCCCTACCGCTGCGCGGCGTTTTGCCTGCCTTTCGGCGGCGTTCTCGCGGTCATCCAGCCGCTTGAGGAAGAGCAAATACGAAAACTGCTCGATGGCATCGAGCGGGTTGGTGAGTCCCCCCGTCCAGAACTTATCCCAGAGGGCATCTACTTGCGAGCGGAGTTTGGGGTCGGTTAACAATCAATAATCTCCTTATCAATTCCGTACGGGCGCAGCGGCGCTGCGCCCCAACGAATCATCCATATAAATTATCATCCGCCCATTTTAACGGGTTCTCGGCGATATATTTCCGAATGCGGCTCAAATCCGCATCGTTACGGATGATGTGTTCATAATAATTCCTTTGCCATACCACCATTCCCCGTGTTTTCCGCGCCGCGTTGATGGCATACGTCACCGCCGATTTATACGCGCGAACAATGGCGCCCAATGAACCCGCATCCACATGCGGTTTTTCATCCGCCGCGCCCGCCCCCGTACGGGCGTTGCGGCGCAACGCCCCAATGTTCCATATAATCCCATGCGCATGATTTGGCATCACCACAAATTCATCATCGTACAATTCGACATATGGACGCAATTCGGCGGTCTTGAACCATTCCCGTCGCGCGATTTCACCCCATTCGTTCAATTTCATTATGCCGTTCACGATTTCACCAAACAAATGCTGGCGTTGATAGGTCACAATGGTCACAAAGTATGCGCCATTTTGGGTGTAATCATACCCCTTTAGCCGAATCGAACGGCGGTGGTGAATAGCAGGGTTATATGGCATGCTTATACAGCCATTCTGTTGGCAAACTCAACCACTTCTTTCTCGTTGAACCATCTATCTACTGCATCCGCGCCAAACATATCCAGCGGGGGCTCGTATAGGTCGGCGGGTTCGAGATGGCGCTTCTGCAAGAACACGCTTTGTGCGATTACCCCTTCTTCTCGATATATTTCACGCCTTCCAAATCTTTGAAATGCGCGTCTTGCGTCCAGAGCGTGGCGTTGTGGGCGCGGGCGGTGGCAAGGATAATGCTGTCTGCCATGGCGAGTTTCAATTCGCGGGAAATCTGCGCCGCCTCAATGGCGATATTGCGGTCCAACTCCACTTCGCGCCCGTGTGACATCAGTCCCACCGAAAGCAGGGCGGAATCTTCATCCCGTTCCGCCAGCAGACGCTTGAAGACCTCGTAAATGCAGATTGTTGGGACAATCAGTTTGTCCACGTCGCGAATGGGCGGGGTGAAAAAATCCGCGTTGCCGCCGTCGGTGAAGTACTCAATCCAGCCCGATGAGTCAACGACGTTCATTAGCGCTCCTCGTCAACTTCTTCGCGAATATTATCGGTATTGATTCCCTTGAAAATTCCCCGCGCGTCTTTGATGGACGGAACGATGACAAGCCGAATGGAATTCTTGTAGGGGATAAACATCACCTTTTGCCCAGGCTTGAGGCTGAATTGCTCTCGAATTTCGCGCGGAATCATAATCTGGTATTTGCTGGAAATGGTGGTCAAGGCTTCCATTTTTACGTCTCCTTTATCGAACGGTAACTGTAAAAAGATTATACCGCCATTCTGTTCGCAAACTCCACCACTTCTTCCACTTCCTTCTCCGTAAACCACCTGTCCACTGCGTCCGCGCCGAACATATCCAGCGGCGGCTCGTATAGGTCGGCGGGTTCGAGGCGGCGCTTCTGCAAGAACACGCTTTGCACGGCGCGCAAAAAGCGAATCTGGTCGGCGTTGTAGTTGTGTTGGGTGATGTAACTTTCAAACTGCCGCGCCACCACATCCTTGTAATCGGGCAGATACGACAGGTCCAAGACATGCCGCACCAGGTCGAGGAAACTGTCCGTGTCGGGCGAAAAGACCTTCTTCAGGTGTTCGGGCGTTACTTCCAGGTCGCTTTCGCCGAGTTCCCTGGTCAGCGTGCGCTCCAGTTCGAGCAGCTGCCAGTCGTCAATCGTTGGGGCGGAGCGCCACTCCGCCCTTATGCCTTCGCGCTCTGCCCCTATGATGGCTTTTATCGTGGGATGGTTCGCCACCAACTCTAAAATGCGCTCTTCCACCAAACGGCGGTATTCCGCCACGTACATTTTCTCCCCGCTTTTGGTGAGCAAAATGTAGCCGCTGATGGCAATGGAATCCAGCAAGTCGAGTTCGATGAATTTATCGGGCTTGCGTTTGTATTTCATCTGCGGGGCAAGCGCATCGCGCAGGGCGGTCAACTCGCTGAGGCTGGCTTTGGTCAACTCTTCGGGGAGGCACTTCTGAACATGCGGCTTTAGTTTCGGGTCGCTGACCACGAAATCGGGCAGGATGGCGGCGTCTTCGGCGATGGATTGAATCGCCTGTGACGTGTCCCCGCCCGTGCGCTGGAGCAACTTCAACCGTTCCACTTTACTGATGAAGGTCGCCGCGGCGACATCCACGCCAGGGACGAGCCGCAGGTGCGGGGCTACTTTCAATTTCAGAAATTCAATCTTGCTCGGAACGAGATAATTCCAGAACGCATCCGTCCAGGCTTCTTCAATCTCTGGCATGCGCTTGCGAATGGTGAACGAATCCGTCGGAATTTGCTGAATCTGCCCGCGCAGGTCGGCGATGACTTGCTGGCAATCGGGGTCTTTCTGGTCTTGGAGATACGTCTCCAGCAGTTTCAGGCGCGTGTTGAAGATGGTCACCAGCACAGGCGCGGACTGGTCCACGACTTCCTTCGCGTCGCGGCTGAAGTTGTTTTCCCAAAAGTCAATGATGAGAAAATCCTTCTTCTCGAAGTTCGGCAGCAGCGCCAGGTTTCGGCACGCCGCCTGAGAGCGCGTGCCGCGCCCAATCATCTGCTGCAACTTGATGGGCGACTGCACGGGCTTCATAAAAACGAGATTGACCACTTCGGGAACGTCAATGCCCGTATCGAGCATGTCCACGGAGATGGCGATGCGCGGCATGTCCTTCTTTTTGAAGGCTTCAACCAGCGTGCCGCGATATTCGGACTTGTGCGTGATGACCTTCGCCAAGTCGGGGAATTGCGGGTACATCTCGTAAAACACATCTTGCAGGCGCAGGGCGTGTTCCTGCGTCATCGCAAAGACGATGGTCTTGCCGGGCAACTGCCCCGAAGAATCTTTGCGGGACACGTCCCAAATTTCTTCCCACTGTTTGCGCAGCGTATCGCGGTTGCTGACCGTCTTTTCCAGTTCTGTGCCTTCGTAGTTGATGTCGTCAGGGTCGAGACCTTTTTCGAGGAGGGCGTTGCGTTCTTCTTCGGTCAGGTCCACGCCGCGAATGCCCTGCCGCTGGAACTTGGTCCGCGCGGCGTAGAGTTCATAATCCACGAGAAATTTGTCTTCGATGGCTTGTTCGTAGGTATAAAGATAGGTCGGCTTGCCGTCCGTGCAATCGAAAGCCAGGAAGGTGTCGCGGTTGATGTAGTTGGCGGGCGTGGCAGTCAGCCCGATTTGCCTGCTATCGAAATACTCCAGCACTTCGTTGAACTTGTTGAAAATGGAGCGATGGACTTCATCGAAGATAATCAGGTCGAAGAAGGCGGGAGAGAATTGCTCGAAGATGTTGCTCAAGGTTTGGAGCGTCACCGCATACAGGCGCTTGGTGGTGTCGAGGTCATACGTCCGCAAGCGGGTGCAAGGCTCCTGCGGCAGGAACTTCTCGAAGCCGTCTTCCTTCGCCTGGTCCACCAGCGCATCGCGGTCGGCGACGAACAAAATCCGCCGCGCCTGGTTGGCGCGCATGAAGACATCAATCAATCCCATCGTGGTGCGCGTCTTGCCCGTTCCGGTTGCCATGACGATGAGGGCTTTGCGCTTGCCGCTGGCAAAGGCTTCACCCACGCGGCGAATGGCTTCATGCTGATAAGAACGGTCCACGATGGCGTTGTTGATGCTCACCGAACCAAGCGGCACGGCATTCTGGCGGATGTAGAGCAGGTTCTCCAAATCTTCACGGGTGAAGAAACCGAAGACTTCCCGCTTCGGGGCATGTCCCACATCCACAAAATGAATTTCCAGTCCGTTGGCTAAAAACCCGAACGGACGGAAACTTTGATGTTTTTCGATTTCGGTCACATAATGGGTGAGTTGCGCTTCCGCCAGGCGGACATCCACCGCCGTCTTCTTGGCTTCCACCACCGCCAACACTTCCCCGTTCTCGCGGTACAGGCAGTAATCCGTCACCCCGTTCCACGGCTCGGCATCGTAGCCATCCACCGGGATTTCGATTTTGACCCTGCTGTGGTCGCGCAAAGTCCAGCCCGCTTTTTCCAGTTGCGGGTCAATCAGTTGCTTGCGGGTTTGGTCTTCGGAAATTTTGCGTGGCATGGGAGGATTCTATCAAACTTCGGGCGTTTGAAAGAACAATTCCAGCCAATGTGGCGCAAGTCTCCGGCTTGCGAGGCAAATCAGAGATTTGCCCTACGGCTCCCCCCTGCCATTCATCCATGACATTCCTCCTCCCCTTGTCGGGAAAATCCCCACAGCCCGCCGTGAAGAGGCGGGTTTTTCCTGCTACAAGGCGGCGGGGGCTTGCGGGAAAATAGGATTGGAATTTTTCATCCGTTCCCCTCTCCCACAGGGAGAGGGACAGGGTGAGGGTAGTTTTTCTGAACCCCAATTCTCGAAAGGAGAAGCATGATGACAGAAGCAACCCTGCTCGAAAAGTATGCTTCCGAGGTCTTTGCCGGGCTGGTATCGCCGGTGGCGGAGGGACTGCAAGTCTCTGCCGCGCCCGCCGATGACCCGCTGGCGAAAGAGGACGTGCTGGTGCGCATGGAACGCGAACTGAAGCGCGCCCTCGAAAAGCCCGCCTCGGAACGGCGCTGGGTCATGGTCATTGACCTGCGCCGCTGTATCGGTTGTCACGCCTGCACGGTGGCGTGCGTGGCGGAGAACAAACTGCCGCCGGGCGTGGTCTATCGCCCGGTGATGACGGAGGAAGTCGGCACGTATCCCAACGTGACCATGCGCTTCCTGCCCCGCCCCTGTATGCAGTGTGAAAACTCGCCCTGCACCGAAGTCTGCCCCGTGACCGCCACCTATCATAATGAAGAAGGCATCGTCGTGGTGGATTACGAACAGTGCATCGGCTGCCGCGCCTGCATGGCGGCCTGCCCCTACGGCGCGCGCACCTTCGACTTCGGCTACAACTATGTCGAACAACTGCCCGTCCTGGACGGGACCATCGTCGGCGGGGAAACTGCCGCGGGGTATGAGCACGCCAGCCAGGAATATAGCGAAGCGTGGAAGCGCGAGGGACGGCACGAGTCGCCCGTTGGCAACGTCCGCAAGTGTCACTTCTGCCTGCACCGCATCAAGGACGGAATCCTGCCCGCCTGCACCACCACCTGCATCGGGCGCGCCACCTACTTCGGCGACGCCAACGACCCCGACTCGCTGGTGACCGAACTCATCAACAAGCCCAACGTGATTCGGCTGAAGGAAGAACTCGGCACCGAACCGCGTGTGTATTACATCGTGTAGGAGGATGACATGACCAAGAAAATTTCCTACGCTGTCGGCGCGCTTGCCCTGCTGTTCGGTCTGTGGGGCGTGTATGTGCGCCTGTTTGAAGGCGAACAAAGCGCCAACTACGGCTCTTACATCGGCTGGGGCTTGTGGGTGGCCATGTACCTGTTCCTCGCGGGGCTGGCGGCAGGCGCGTACATGCTGGCGGCTTTCGACTATCTCTTCAACGTGCCGCAGTTCAAAGGCACCGGCAAGACCATGCTCTGGGCGGCGCTTGTCACCCTGCCTGCGGGTCTCGCTTCCATCGGCATGGACCTCGGACACATGGAGCGCATCTGGAAGGTGTATCTCCAACCGAACTTTACCTCCTTCCTGGCGCTCATGGTGTGGGGCTACACCATTTTCCTGATTTTGATTGCCGTCTCGCTCTACCTGGCGTTCAAAGCGCCCGAAAAAGCCGCGATGAAAGCCGTGATGTGGATCGGCTTCATCGTCGCCATTTTGGTGGCGGGCGGCGTGGGCTTTCTGCTGGGCGGCAACGCGGCGCGCGCCTACTGGCACGTCGGCTTGCTCCCCGTGCAGTTCCCGGTCTTCGCCATCGCTTCAGGCGCGGCGCTCATGCTCGTCATCGTCGGCTGGTTCATGCCCGCTCTGGAAGAAAAACAGCGCGGCAACCTGCTCTGGCTGCTGGCGATTATCTCCATCGCCACCAGCGTTGCCAAACTTTACTTCCTCGTCGCCGACTTTACCCAATCGCTCTACGGCGGCGCGGTGGATAACGTGATTGCCGTGCAATCCATCCTGACGGGTCCGTACCGCTTCTCGTTCTGGGTGGTGCAAATCGTCATCGGGCTGGTCATTCCGCTGCTGGTGCTGGCGCAGCCCAAACTGGCAAAGAACGGCTTCGTCGCCGGGCTGATGGGCTTGTTCCTGCTCATCGGCTACGCCGCCGCCCGCATCCTGATTGTGGTGCCGGGCCAGGTGGCGGAGATGATGCCCGGTCAGGCGGCCGCCTTCTACGGTCCGAAACTCGACATCACCTACACCCCCAGCCTGATGGAGTGGTCGGTCACCTCGGCGGTGATTGGATTTTCCATCCTGGCAATTTTGATTGGAATGGATCGCATCGTCCGCTTTAAGGAGGTGAAAAAATGAAAACGAAAGGACAAAAACTTTCCCGCCGCGACTTCCTCAAACTCTCCGGTGCAACCGGTGCGGCAGCGGCTTTCCTCGGCAGTCTGCCGCAGGCGCAAAAAGCCCTCGCCAGCGTCATGCGGGAAGGCGCAGCGAACTTCGAAAGCCTGCCCGAAAATCAACTCTACACCGTTTGTTTGCAGTGCAACACCGGCTGCGGCATCAAGGTCAAAATTCTCGATGGCCTCGCCGCCAAGATTGACGGCAACCCCTACAGCCCCTGGACTCTCTGGCCCCACCCCGCGTACGAGACTCCCATCAAAGAGATGGCGACGGTGGAAGGCGCGCTCTGCCCCAAGGGTCAGGCAGGCATCCAAACCGCCTATGACCCCTACCGCATCGTCAGCGTGCTGAAGCGCAAACCCGGCACCAAGCGCGGCGAAGGCAAATGGATTACCATCCCCTTCGAGCAAGCCATCGAAGAAATCGTTGAAGGCGGCGACCTGTTTGGCGAAGGGCATGTGGATGGTCTGCGCGCCGTCCGCGCCCTGACCGATCCCGAAGTTGCCAAAGAAATGGCAGCAGAAGTCACCGCCATCTGGAACGAAAAAGACCCCGAAAAGAAGAAAGAACTGGTCAAGGAATTCCAGACCAAGTTCAAAGACCATCTCGACGCGCTGATTGACCCCGAACACCCCGACCTCGGACCCAAGAACAATCAATTCATGTTCGTGTGGGGACGCATGAAGGGCGGGCGCGAAG
>JBBITE010000085.1:0-8595 GCA_037440905.1 Anaerolineae bacterium
CATCACTTCCGGGAGTGGGGGAGCGAAGCCGATGATCTGTTCCAAAAGGGAAATAAAAACATCCTGCGCGGGCTGGCTCAGTTTCGTTTTATATGGGCGCACCTGCTCGCCGCCTTTGAACGGCTGCAGCCCGGTCAACCCGCCCGCCCGCGCGCCGAAGCCGCCGACCGCTGGCTGAGCGACTTCCCGGGCAGGTGCGTCTATGTGCTGGACCTGCACCTGCCGCCGCGGCAGCAAATTCCCCTGCTGGAGGCCGCCCTCCAAGCCGCCCGCCGCCTGGGCGATCAACGCGCGGAAGGCGTTCACCTCGGCAACCTGGGGTTGGCGTATGCGGATTTGGGCGATGCCCGCAAAGCCATCGAGTTCTATGAAAAACGTATGGAAATAGCCCGTGAGATCGGCGACCGCCGCGGCGAAGGGGCTGACCTTGTAAATATGGGACTGGCGTATAAAAATCTCGGAGAAAAAGAGAAAGCGCGGGAGTTTTGGAATCAGGCGCTGGCGATGTTCCGCGCCATCGAAAGCCCGCACGCCAAAACCGTCGAAGCCTGGCTCGCGAACTTGTAGCGCAAGATTTATCTTGCGCCCGCGCCCTCACCCCTGCCCCTCCCGCTCCGTTGGATTGCCAAATCCAACGGCAAACATGCTGTCCACGCTGTGCTACGAAGTCCGCTTTGCGGGCTGAGCCTTCCCCATTTGCAATCGCAAATAGGGAAGGCTGTTCACTGATTACTGTTCCTGTTCCCTAATCCGCTGCCACCGCTGCAAGAGGAGAGTCCTCCGCCACGCCATACTGCACCTCCAACTCATGGCGGAACTGCTGCGTGTACAGGCGGTAGTAATGTCCGCGCAGTTTGAGCAATTCGGCGTGCGTTCCCTGCTCGGCGATGCGTCCGTTCTCGATGACCAGGATTCGGTCCGCGCGGCGGATGGTGCTGAGGCGGTGCGCGATGACGAACGACGTGCGCCCGCGCATCAACGCCTCCATGCCGCGCTGGATCAACGCCTCGGTCAGCGTATCCACACTGGAGGTCGCCTCGTCCATGATGAACAGTTCCGGCTTCGCCAGCACCGCGCGCGCCAGCGAAATCAACTGCTTTTGTCCCACCGAGAGCAGGTTGCCGCCTTCGCCCACGTTGTGATCGTAGCCCTTTTCAAGAGTCACAATGAAATCGTGCGCGCCGGCGATTTTTGCCGCCTCCACAATCTCCTCGTCGGTCGCCTCCAGCCGCCCGTAGCGGATGTTATCGCGGACACTGCCGGAGAAGAGATGAGGTGTCTGAAGCACGATCCCGATGCGGCGGTGAATCGAAGCGAGGGTGTACTCGGTGTAATCGCGGCCGTTGATGCGGATCGTCCCTTTGCGCGGTTCGTAGAAGCGGCAGAGTAAATTCACGATGGTGGACTTCCCGCCTCCGGTCGGACCGACGAGCGCGATCATCTCCCCGGGCTTGACCTTGAGTGTGAAATCCTGCAGGACGGGCTTGCGGTCTTCGTAGTAGAAATCCACGTGGTCGAATTCGATCTCGCCCAGCAGGGTCGCCGCTTCCACCGCGCCGGGCTTATCGTGGACCTCGGGCGGGGTATCTGCCAGTTTGAAGATTCTCTCCGCCGAAGCGATGCTGTGCTGCATCTCGGCATAGACGCGCGCTAAATCCTGAATGGGCCACATCATAAAGGTCAGATAGGAGACGAACGCCTGAATGCCGCCGATGGTCATCAGCCCCACTTGAATCTGCGCGCCGCCGTACCCGACGATTACTCCCAGCGCCAGCGCCGCGATGATCTGCACAGTGGGGAGGAAGAGCGCCGAGAGCCACGCCGCGCGGTATGCCGAGCGATACATGGTGGTGGTCAACTGCTGGAACTCTTTGGTGTTTTCGTCCTCGCGCAGCAGGGCTTTGACCACCCGCACGCCCTGAAAGTTCTCGTTGAACGCGCCCGTGATGCGGGAATTGGTGCGCCGCGTGGTGCGGTATTCCACCAGAATGCGCTTGCGGAATTGTACGGCGATGTACAGCATGAGCGGAATGACCGTGAACACAATCAGCGCCAGTTTCCAGTTGATAAGCGCCATGAAGGTGATGGACGTGATGATGTTCATCGCCGCCCAGGTGGTATCCACCACGCCCCAGGTGAGCAGGTCGGCCACGCGCCCGGTATCGGAGGTGACGCGCGCGATGAGGCGTCCTACCGCGTTTTGGGCGTAGTACGAGAGCGAGAGGTCTTGCAGGTGATTGAAGAGCATCTTGCGCAGGTCATATTGCACGCGCTCGCCCAGTACGCCCGCCAGGTAAATAAAGGTAAACACAAACCCAGCCTGCAGCAGTTGAAACACGCCATAGATGATGGCTAACTGCATCACGCGCGCTTTATCTCCCAGCACGATGCCCGTATCTACGATTTGCTTGTTCAAATAGGTAAAGTAGGCGTCCAGCACAGAAGTCAGCGCGATGGTGATGAGGAAGCCCAGCACCCATCTCCAATGCGGCTTGAGCAGGGACAGAATGCGCCTGAAGACCGGCGCGGTCAATTGTGAAGTGTGTTCTTCTTCTTCGAGTTCGATGAGTTCGGTGTCAGACATGGTTGATCTCCAATAATGAAAAGGATGAAGGATGAATTATGAAGGATGAATGTTCGTAATCCATGCCATCCTCATTTCTTGTTCATTCTTTTCTTGATCTTCGTTACGATTGTCGTAAAAATCGCAATTAATTCGTTGGTTTCCTTGATAAGCGGCTCCAGTTTTTGAGCGGGGACAATGTCGCCTTTTACGAGCAAATCCAGCCAGTAATCGGTTTCATCCAATTCCTGCAAGGCGGACGCAAATTTGTTTACGATGTCGGCATCGGACTTGGCTCGTACCCTTCACGATAATGCGCTCCGACGGAAGTGCCTGAACGAAGGACTTGTTTTCCAATCACCTGCGTCTCGGTTGACTTCGGCAGGCTTACATACAACCGAATGATCCGCAAAGCAAACTCGCTCGTGCGCGTTCTTAAATCCTGCGGCTGTGTGTTCATCTTTTTATTCTCCTTTTCATCCTTCATCCTTCAGACTTCATCCTTTATTTTGCGTCCTTCATCCTTATTTCCTTCTCCAACTCCTCGTCAATCCTCGTCTGAATGTCATAAATCCTGCGGTACATGCCGTCTGTTTGCGCGAGCAGTTCTTCGTGCGTTCCCATCTGCACGATTTCGCCTTTATCCAACACCAGGATCAGGTCCGCGTTCATCACAGACTGGATGCGGTGAGCAATGATGAAGGTCGTGCGGTTTTCCATCAACTCGTTCAGCGCCGCGCGAATGGCGGCTTCGGTTTCCGTATCCACCGAGGAGGTCGAATCGTCGAGGATCAGGATGCGCGGGTTCTTGAGCAGGGTGCGGGCAATCGTCACGCGCTGCTTTTGCCCGCCGGAGAGCGTCACGCCTTTTTCGCCAACCAGCGTGTTGTAGCCATCGGGGAACCCGAGGATCACGTCATGGATGGCAGCGGCTTTCGCGGCGCGTTCCACTTCCTCCTGCGAAACCTCCCGCCCGACGCCGTAGGTGATATTCTCGCGGATCGAGCGGCTGAACAGGAACGGTTCCTGCTCCACGATGCCAATCTGCCGCCGCAGGTAAGCGCGCGAGTATTGCTTCAACTCCACGCCGTCCAGCAGAATGCGCCCGCCGCTGTAATCATGAAAACGGGGCAGCAGGTTGACCAGCGAGGTCTTGCCGGAGCCGGTCGAGCCGAGCAGCGCCACCGCCTGCCCGGGGCGGACATGAAACGAGATGTTCTTCAACACCTCCGACTTGCCGTCCGAATACATGAACGAAACGTTCTTGAAGACGATATCGCCCTGCACCGGCCCCGCCGGTTGATGCATCCCATCGTGGAGCGGCTCGCGCGCCTGCTTGATGACCTCCATCAGGCGCCCGTACGACACCATCCCCGTCGAAGCCGAGACGATGATGCGCCCCAGGTTGCGGATCGGCCAGATCAGCCACACCACCAGCCCGACATAGGCAATGTACATACCAACAGTGATCTCGCCATTGATCGCCATGTTGGCGGCATAGACAAAGCCAAACAGCATCTGCAACCCCAGCACAATATCCGAAAGGGGCCAGAACATCGAGTGCATGAAGAGCAAAATCTTCCCTTTCAGGAACTTGCCCCAGTTGTCCTTCTCGAACTTGTTCTTTTCGTATTCCTGCCGCGCAAAGGCTTTGACCACGCGCACGCCGGTCAAGTTCTCCTGCAGCGTGGTGGAAAGCACCGCCTCCTGCGCCTGATATTCCTCATAGGCTTTGGTCACCTTCTTGAAAAACCACAGCGACACCCACAACATGAACGGGATGACGATGACCGAAATCAGCCCCAATTCCACGTTCAAGTTCAGAATCGCGGCGAAATTGATGACAAACAGCAGGATGATGCGTCCCATGCCGATGCCCTGCTCGCTGAAGAAGCGGCGCAGCGCGTCCACATCGGAGGTGACGCGCTCGATCAGGTCGCCGGTGGGGGTGATGGCGTGATAAGAAAAACTCAAACGCTGAATGTGGTCGAAGAGAAAATCTCTCAGGCGGCGCGTAATGCCCTCGGCGGTATATGCTGCCAAGCGTCCGGAAAGGAACGAAAAACCGCCTTCCAGCAGGGCAAGCCCCACAAAGCCGGCGCCAATCCAGAGCGAAGTTTGCGTCAGGCTGCCTCCGATGTACTTGCCATGCGTCAACACATCGTCCGCAAAGTAGCGCAGCAGCAGGTAGGTGAATGTCTTCGCCAGCGCCGAAACGGCAAGCGCAAGCGTCGCGCCGATGTACGGCAGGCGGTAATCCACCATCATCTTCCACAGCCCCTTCAGGCGGTTTTCATCCAGGGCGCGGCGAAAATCAAACGTAATGGCAGGTTCGCAGGTTGGTTGTATTGTGGTCATGGTTGTCTCCAAAAATCCGTGCGTAGGCGGCGTTCTCTTGCGCCATCGGCGTTGGAGAACGCCTTTTACGCTCGGCGTTTAAACAAAAAGGCTGTGGCGGGTGCGCCACAGCCTGAAACGACAGG
Organism: Anaerolineae bacterium; assembly: GCA_037440905.1. Taxonomy (GTDB): domain Bacteria; phylum Chloroflexota; class Anaerolineae; order Anaerolineales; family Villigracilaceae; genus Defluviilinea. The sequence continues at coordinate 5,047 of JBBITE010000085.1, forward strand.
GATGTTCGACCTAACAGCGGTCAACAGGCGCACTACGAGAAAGTAAAATCCCGGCATCAACGGGCGAGATGAACAGCGTGAAGATGTACATGTAGTGCGCTCCTTTCTTTAGAATTTGCTTAAAGCGGGGCAAGTGTACACTGGTACAAGAACTTGTGTCAAGGAAGGCTGCATTAAAATTTCCTGCCCCGCCTCACAGTAAGACCTGCCTCTGCTGCTCCGTCCACCTTGAAAAGGAGACCTCCATGAAAAGAACCCTTCTTATCGGTATCATCCTGTTGATGAGCGCCTGCGCTCCGCTTCAGACGACCCAACCCCCCGCCTCGCAGGTGACCGACGCTCCGCTTCTCACCCCGCCGGAACCTGCTCCATCCCCAACCGGCCTTCCCTCCGCCCCACCCGATTCTGCCACCGCCTCCGCCGGCATCTTTGCCCTGCTCCCTGCGCCGGCCTGTGACGGAACGTTGACCCCCTCCCAAACTGAAGGTCCCTATTACACGCCCGATACCCCCGAACGCAACTCCCTGCTCGAAGAGGGCCTGCCGGGAGAAAGGCTGCTCCTCATCGGCTACGTGCTGGACCAGAATTGCAATCCCATCCCGCGCGCCTGGCTGGATTTCTGGCAGGCAGATTCCAGCGGCGAATACGACAACGCCGGCTACACCCTGCGCGGACATCAATTCACCGACGAGCAGGGACGCTATTTCCTCGAAACCGTAATGCCCGGCTTATATTCCTCGCGCCCCATCCGCCACATCCACGTCAAAGTCCAGCCGCCCGGCGGACAGGCACTCACCTCCCAACTCTACTTCCCCGAGCAGCCCGTCGAAAACCTGACCGTGCAGCTCATCCCGCAGGATGGCTATCAACTTGGGTTGTTCAATTTCGTGGTGCGCTAGCGGCAGCCGTGTAGTAGTTGACGTTAGAGAACGTCAACTACGCTATACGCTATAATCCCCCGCCATGACGATCACATGCTGCCAACTTACCCCACAGGGAACCATCCCGCTCGATACCCCCGCATCCACCCTCGATGAAATGACCCGCGCACTGCCGCCGGGGTTTTACACCACCTTCACCACCCTGGCCGGCGGGACGCGGGTCCTCGGCTTGAAATCTCATTTGCAGCGACTGTACGCCCCCGCGCAGGACTTGGGACTAAAACCCGCCCTCGAGGAAGCAGCGCTGCGTCAGCGCATTGCCGAACTGGTGAAACAAAACCTGCCGCGGGAATCCCGCCTGCGCCTGATTTTGACGCAGGTGACAGGAGAACTCTACGCCGGCCTCGAACCGTTCACCCCATTGCCCAAAACGGTGTACACAAACGGCGTATATGTCATCACGGCGGACCTCGCCCGCCGCAACCCGCGCATCAAAGATACGAACTTCATTGCCCAAAGCCTCGCACAAAGACAAGTGCTGAACAGGGACGTTTTCGAGGTTCTGCTGACAAAGAACGGCACGATTTTGGAAGGCATGACCTCGAACTTTTACGCAGTTCGATATGTCATTGCGAGGAGGAGTGAAACGACGACGAAGCAATCTTCTGAAGACGAGGCATCGCCTCGCCGCTCTGTTCGCAATGACATCACGCTCATCACTGCCCGCTACGGCATTTTACCCGGTGTCACGCGCCGCATTGTGCTCAGGCTGGCACGGGAGCAGGGGATTCACATCGAATACCGCGCGCCGCGCATGAAGGAAACTTTCGACGAAGCCTTTCTCACCTCCAGTTCGCGCGGCGTGGTACCGGTGGTTTCGATTGACGGGAAAGCGGTGGGGGAGGGCAAGGTGGGGGAAGTCTCTCAAACCCTGCAAAAGTTGTACCGCGACTATGTTCTACAACATGCCGAGCGGATTATGCCAATCTTCTCGAAATGAGACAGTGGCGAGGGGTAGGGGAGGGGAGGCGTGAGGGGAGGAACATGCCGGAGTGGCAGGGCAGGCTGAGGCGGAGTCAGATGCGGTTGGTCCGCTTTTCGAAGACCTCGTAGTAGGCTTTGTCCAGTTCATCGTTGGAGAGGTGGGCGTACCGCTGAGTCACCTGGATGTTTTTGTGACGGGCGAGTTCCTGGGCGATTTTGAGGTTGCCTGTGCCTTGCAGTACCGAGGTGACGAAGTAATGGCGGAACGAATGCGGCGTGATCCTGCCGACCATTTCTTCGCCGAGGAATTGCTTTACGCGCTCCTTGACGATGTTGCGCCCGGTGGTGGGGGTGATGGGCTTGACTTTTTTGCCGGCGCCTTTGTCGTGACGGGCGAAGAGGGGCAGGGAGGAGAGTTGCCGCCCGGAACTACCATCTAACGCCGCGCGCAAAGCCAGGTATTCTTTGAGCGCCCGCAGTGACCGCGTGGTAAAACGAATGACCGCTTGTTTATCGCCTTTGCCGATGATGACGGCGCGCCCTTCGTTCCAGTCCACGTCGCCGCGGCGCAGCGCGCAAGCCTCATGCACGCGCAGGCCGGTATCTGCCAGGGTGATGAGAAACGCCCGGTCACGCATTGCGCGTAGTTTAACAACTTCGGCGTCTTCGTCTGCGGGGGGGTGGGAAAGCAGACTTTCGGGGGTTTCAACCTGAGCCAGCAGGCGCTCGATGCCCTCGGCGGGGAACTGGGGGAAGCGGACGCCGGGGCGGCGCGAACGCTGGCGTATCAGCACGTGTACGCGCGACTGGTTGATTTCTGCCAGGCGCTCGGCATCCACAAACAGATAGAAGCCCTTGACTGCCTGAAGGTAGAGTTGTTCTGTGGCGGTGGAATAGGTGTGCAGGTATTCGATGAGCGGAGAGAGGAGGTCTTCTGAAAGGCGGGTGATGGGGGTGGTTTGGGGATCGAGCCATTTTTCGGTCAGCAGGCGGCGGAAGATTTGCATCGCATTTTTATACGCAAGCAATGTGTGCTTGCTGCGGGAGGACTTGACCATGCCCAGATAGCGGCTGATGGCTTCGGAAATCGTTGGGGGCTGCGGCTGCGGGGCTGTCATAGGGTTCATTATACGAATTTTGTCGTCCTTGTCAATGTTTTTGATAATAATACTTATCGAAAGCATTTTGTTGTTCGACTAAAACGGAACGGCCCTCATCTCCCCCACTCCCTGACCACGGACGATGGACCACAGACCGCGATAACGAATCCACGTTTCACGCGCAGACCTGCGTTTGCCTGTTCATCCCCCTTCGACAGGTTCAGGGCAAGCCTTCATTCTCTCTCCCCTGCTCCGCTCAAGATGCCGTTCAAAAGCGTTTTCTGACCTCTTCAATTCGTGGACGAAGAATACTCTCAACAAGATCAACCATACCTATCGCGCTCCAAAGTAAAACCGCTTGTTCGTATTTATCAATGGCTTCCTGATACTTTCCCTCCTCAGATAAAACATCGCCAAGCCGGTAAAGAGCCCGCGCCTGACTGTATTGATCGCCGATCGTTTTGTAAACACCCAGTGCATTCTGGAAATCGTTTCGCGCTCCAGAAAAATCCTTGTCACTTCTTTTCAGACCGCCAAGAGATAAGTATGTGTTGGCTTCGCCCAATTTATCCCCGACCTGACGG
>JBBITE010000086.1:0-8581 GCA_037440905.1 Anaerolineae bacterium
CCCGAAGGTTTGGAGCGAAAGCAAACCTGACTCTCGAGAACCTTCGGGACGTTCCGCGTAAGGTGAGATAATAAATCTGAGATGGCTCTGTTGCACGATGTAGTTGACAGCTTTATCCTTTCACCTTCATTGTTTGATCAACACAATCTCTCTCTGCGGCTCGGTGAAATATTCCGCGCCGTTTTCGGTGATGAATACGTTTTCTTCCAAGCCGATGTACCCATACCCCGGCACCATCAGCCCCGGCTCAACGGCAAAGACCTGACCCACCTCCAGGTGTTGATTGGGCGCATCTCCATACTTTTCCCATAACGGACCGAGCAGCGCGCCGCCGTCGTGGGCTGCCCGCCCCAACTGATGACCGAGGGCGTAGGGATATTCCGGGTAGCCGGCGTCGGTGACAATGGCGCGGGCAATGCTGTCAATCATGTTGCCCGTCACGCCTGCTTTCATCGCTTCGCGCGCTTTCTCGATGGCAGTGCGGGCGGTGATGAATCCGCGCTGGACTTCGGGAGGCGCCTCGGTTTCGCCTTCGCGCAGCACGTAGCACACGCGCTGGAGGTCGGAGCAGTAGCCTTCGTATTTCACGCCAAAGTCGAAGTGGATGATGTGTCCGCGCTCGACTCTAATGGCGCTCGGTCCGCTGTGACCGACGGGGGAGTTGGGGCCCGAATTGACGGCAGGGCAGCTTTCTGCCGCCCAGGCGAGGCTAATCTGTATAGGGGGCTTGGCGCCAGCGGGCTGGCTGTTGTCGTCAGCAAGCTGACTGACTCCATAGTCTCCATATTCGCGCGCCAGTTTGTGCATGTATGCGCCGATCTCCATTTCGGTCATGCCGACCTGGATGAAGGCGAAGGTTTTGCGGTAGATTTCGTCGGTGATTTCGATGGCGCGTTTGATGCGGGCGAGTTCTTTGGGGGTTTTGCGTCCGCGCAGGGCGTTGATGAGCGGCTCGGCGCTGACGAGGCGGTCTGCGTAGGGCGTGCCGCTGAGATGCTGACGGAGGATCTCGTACATGGCGTGAGTCAAACCGTCGGCGTGGACGTTATTGCGGGAGGTGTTGACGGCAATTCGGTCGGGGTTGAAGCGGGAGATGGTTGCGCGCAAAAGGTCACGGATGGATTTGTCGTATCCGAGAATTTCATCGAATACGCCCAGTCGGGCAACCGCTTCTTTTTCAAGATTACCGACAATGGCAATTTTGTCTCCCTTGCGGGTGAAGAGGAGGGCGGATTGCCAGGTGAGGTCGTTGGGACCGATGAGAAAGTCGAGGATGGGGTCGCGCACGCCGGAAGTTTCGCGCACGAAGGTGAGCCACATGTCGGTGTTTTGTTCGTTGAGGATTTCAATGGCTTGGCTGGCTTTTTCTTGAAGCAGGGTCATGATTTCTCCTTATCTCTATGCTTATCGTCAATCGTCTGTTATGGACGCGGGTCTTTGACGAGAAAGATGAAAATTCCCGTCATGGCGGCGGATAAAACGGTTGAAAGCCCAAAGGTGAAAGAAAAGCCGTGCGTGTCGGCGATCCATCCGCCGAGAATGGGCGCGAGGATGGTGGCGGGTGCGGTGAGCGTTTGCGCCAGCCCGATGTAGAAGGGACGCTCGGTCTCGCCGCTGAAGGTGGTTGCCATAGTCATGCCGTTCGTCCAAATGGAGACGTTGGCGAGAGCGGCAAGGATGAAGACCGGGAAGAACCAGAAGAGCGAAGGGGCGAACCAGGCGAGCAGTGAACTCAACATGGCTGCTGCCGCTCCCGCCGTCAACATGGCACGGTGACCGATGCGGTCGCCCAGCCAACCCATGCTCACATTGGCGATGGTTTGGGCAATGGTGAGTGTGGCGGTGAGGTAGCCCAGAATGACGGCATCGGCATGGAAGCGGCGCAGGGCGTAGATGATGTAAAAGGAGAAGCCCATGGTTGCGAATTGGGAAAGAAAACGCGCTGCAAGAAACCAGCGGAAATTGGGGTCGCGCTGCAGGATTTTCGCGGCTCCCTGCCAGAGGGAGGCGGGCTTCTCCTCGAGGACCTTATCGTAATCGGTTGGTTCGCGGGTCAATGCCAGCGCAGCCCAGGAGACGGCAAAGAAGAAGACGGCGATGAGGAAGCAGTACGCAAAGTTGAACGGCGGTTCGTACCAATCGAGAAGATAGCCTGCGCCGACCGCCGCGCCGCTGATGAATAAGTTCGCCACGGCGGCTTGCGTGCCAAAGAAGGTGCCGCGCGCTTCGGGCGGGATGATTTTGGAAATCATGCTGGTCCAGGCATTGGCGGTGAAGCCGCCGCCCAGGCCCTGCCAGGTGAGGAGCAGAAAGGTGAGAGGCAGCCCCCATTGCGCTCCGATTTTGGGAAGCAAAAATGCAACTGCGGCAAGTCCCAGAAACGGTACCCGTTCGTGGATGGTCGTGAGGAGCACGGTGGGCTTGAAGCGGCGCAGACGTGAGGTGTAGCCTGCCGTGAATAGTTGTGGCAGGAGCCATCCCGCCGCATGGATGGCGGGGACCAGGCCGATCAGGGTGGCGGAGTCGGTCATGGTATCCACGAAGAGCGGCAGGATGGTCCCGAACGAAGCGAAACCCAGCGCCAGGCCGAAGAACCCGCCATCGGTCAGGTTGACAATGACGTTATGGCGTAAATGTCTGCGGGTAAATTGTTCGACTTTGGAAAGGGGGAGCATGGCAAGATTCTACCATTTGGGAATTCAGTACCGGATGGTACGCCATTTTTTCCGTCCCGCTCTCTGCTGCGCTGTGAGATATTCTCCCTTGACATTCTCTCAAAATGGCATAAAATAAAACGAACGTTCGTTCATTTTTTGTGGAGGCGCAATGCCTGTTGAGAAACTCAAGAAAGGCGAAGCCACCCGCCTCGCCATCGAAGACGCTGCCATCGAACTATTTTTGGAACAGGGGTATCATGCCACGTCCATGCGGCAGATTGCCGAACGCGCCGGGCTGGCGCTGGGGGGAATCTACAATCACTTTGCCAGCAAGGATGAAATTTTCGAAGCCATCATTGTAGATAAACATCCCTATAAACGCATCCTGCCTTTGGTGCTGGAAACGCCCGGCGAGAACACCGAGGAATTCCTGCGCAATGCTTTCAGAATCACTGTCACCGAGTTAAGCAGCAACCCCATCTACATCAAACTCATGCTGATTGAAATGGTGGAGTTTGGCGGCAGGCACGGCGCTGCGATGTTGAAAGAAATTGCCCCCAAGGTTTTGCCCTTGTTCGAGCAGATGCTAAAAGTGCGCAAAGGATTGCGCATTGCCAACCCCGCCATGTTCCTGCGTTCGTTTTTTGGAATGGTGATTTCTTATTTCATCACAGAGATGGTCATCTCTAACTCGGTAATCAGCAAACTCATGCCAAAGGATGCGGCAGACGTGTATCTCGATATTTATCTGCACGGGATACTTGTGCAGTAATCTTGCCTGCAGCCGGCGTACCCTGTTCTGAATGGGCAAGCGAGGGAAAACGCCGCTGCGCCTAAGGAAATCATTCACTTTGGAGCCGCTATGAACACCCGCCTGCTCTCCATCATCCGCAAGGAATTTATCCAGATCTTCCGCGATACGCGCACCCTGGCGCTGATCCTGGTCATTCCCATCATGCAGTTATTCCTGCTGGGCTACTCTGCCACCAATGACGTGCGCAACATTCCGCTGGCGGTGCTGGATCGCAGCCGCAGCCTGGAATCGCGCGCCCTGCTCGATGCCTACCGCGCCGCAGATTACTTCCGCATTGCCTACGTGGTGGATTCCGAATCCGAAATCGAAGACCTCATCATGTCCGGCAGCGCCCGCGCCGCCGTCATCATCCCGCCCGACTATGCCCAGCGCCTTGCCGATGGAAACGCCCAAATCGCTTTCATCCTCGATGGCTCCGACCCTACCAGCGCCTCCACCGCCCTCTCTGCCTCGCAATTGATCGGGCAGGCGCATTCCACGAGCATCCTGATGCAAAAGTTCCAGCGCAGCGGCATGAACCTGCGTGTCCAGCCCCCAGTCGAAGTCCGCACTACGGTTTGGTTCAACCCTGATTTGATCAGCGCCCACTTTATGATCCCCGGCGTCATCGGCATGATTCTCTATGCCATTGCCGCCATCCTTACCGCCACCTCCGTCGTCCGCGAGCGCGAGCGCGGCACCATCGAACAACTCATCGTCACTCCCATCCGCCCGTGGGAACTCATCGTCGGCAAACTCATGCCCTATGTGCTGCTCGGCTTCTTCAACACCATCGAAGTCCTTGCGGTGGGGCATTGGTGGTTTGGCGTTCCCATTCGCGGCGACCTCGGGCTGATCATCCTGCTTTCGGGCGTGTTCATGGTCACCGGCCTGGGCATTGGGTTGATGGCATCCACCATCGCCAATACCCAACAGGAAGCCATGCTCACCGTGTGGATGACTCTCCTGCCGAGCATCTTTCTCTCCGGCTTTTTCTTTCCGCTCGAAGCCATGCCCAAAGTGCTGCAATGGATTTCCTACCTGATGCCCTTGCGCTACTACCTCGTCATCATCCGCGCGCTGCTGCTCAAAGGCGTCGGTCTCGACACAATTCAACTGGATGTCCTCGCCATGTCTCTCTTTGCCGTGGGCATTATGACCCTCGCTGCTTTACGCTTCCGCAAACGACTCGATTAACCCTCACCTCAACCCTCTCCCAGAGGGAGAGGAAGTCAAGGAGTTTACCATGCACAAACCACCTCTTGCCGCCCGCATTGTTGTCATCCTGCTCGTTCTTTCCGCCCTCGGATATTACGCCTTCCGTTCCCTTACGCCCCAGGAAAACGGCGCCCTCAAAGCCTCGGGCGTCATCGAAGCCGTGACGGTCAACATCGCGCCCGAACTGGCTGGCAGAGTAAAAGAAGTCTTCGTGGAAGAAGGGCAGACCGTTCAGGAAGGAGACCCGCTTCTTTCCCTCGACGACAGCCTGCTGACTGCCCAACGTGCCGTTGCCTCCGCCCAACTTGACTCTGCCAAAGCCGCCCTCGAGACCGCCTCCGCCGCGTACGCTGTTGCCCAACAACAATATGACCTGACCCTCACCAACGCCCTGGCGCAGGAAGCCTCCACCCGCACGCAAAACTGGCGCCTGCCCAAGCCCGGCGAATTCGACCAGCCCATCTGGTATTTCTCCAAAGCCGAACGTCTTGCCGCCGCACAAGCCGAGATGGACGCCGCCGCCGCGAAGTTGAAAGAAGCGGAACAAAAACTCGCTGCGCGGCAAAACACCGCAGGCGGCGCACAATTTCTCCAAACCGAAGCCGCCCTGGCGCAGGCGCGCCTTGCCTTCCAAAATGCCAAAGCAGTGTACGACAAAACCTCCACCGCTTCCGACAGCCAGAAGTTGCGTGATGCCGCGCAAACCGCCCTCGACGAAGCCAAACTTGCCCTGGAAGACGCGCAAAAAGCCTATGACGATGCCCTGACCTCTGATGCCGCCGCCGACCTGCTCGAAGCCCGCTCCAACTTGACAGTTGCACAGGAAATTTACGATACCGCTGCAGACAACCTTCGAGCATTGCAAACAGGCTTGAATTCCCCTGCCGTTGCCGCCGCCGAAAAGACCCTCGCACAGGCAAAAGCCGCCATGCAGCAAGCGCAGACCTCCGTCCGCACCGCTGAAGCCAACCTCGCATTGATTGATGCACAAATTGCCAAACTGACCGTGTACGCGCCGATGGACGGCGTCATCCTTACGCGCAGCGTCCACCCTGGTGAATTCATTCAGCCGGGCGCTGTGGCGTTGACGATGGCGAACCTCGGCGAACTGACCATCACCGTGTATGTGCCAGAGCCGCGCCTCAACGAAATCCATCTTGGGCAGTCTGCCTCCGTCACCATAGATGTTTCCGCCGGCGAAAGCCCGCTCTTCGAGGCCGAGATTGTCCACATTGCTGATCAGGCTGAATTCACCCCGCGCAACGTCCAAACCGTGGAAGGCCGCAGCAGCACCGTCTTTGCTGTGAAACTCAAAGTCACCGACCCCGATGGTACGTTGAAGATTGGCATGCCGGCGGATGTGGTGTTCAAGTAAAGGTCACAGGTCAAAGGTCGCAGGTCATAGGTCGCAAGTCGAAGGTCAGCGTTCAAAGTCAAAGCGGTGTAACAAAAAGGAGAATAACATGGCTGGTATTACTCGTTTCGAAGAGATCGAGGTCTGGAAAACAGCGCGGCAGTTAACCAACAGGGTATATGAGTTGGGCAACCAAACAGGCTTCAATCGGGATTATGGCTTGCGTGATCAAATTCGTCGTGCCAGTGTGTCCGTTATGAGCAATATTGCCGAGGGCTTCGAGAGCCGCACCGATGTCCAGTTCATCAATTTTCTGGGAATGGCAAAGGCTTCGGCTGGCGAAGTGCGCGCGCAATTATACGTGGCTCTCGACCAACAATATGTTACTGAAGCGCAATTCAAAGAGGCGTATTCACTGGCTGAATCATGCGCCCGCCAGATTTCGAAATTTATCGCGTATCTGGAATCCAACCCGAGAAAGCGCCGCATCTCCGACGACCAAGCGGATTACGAAGCCTGACCTCCCACCGACCTTTGACCTTCGACTTTTGACCTTCGACCTTCGACTTTTGACTCTTAACATTCTTCCATCCCGGCAATGACTAACCTTCTTGTTTCTGCTACCAATATAAGCAAGTCCTTTGGCGAGACTCATGCCGTCAACGGAGTCTCGTTGAATATCCGCGCGGGTGAAATCTACGGACTCGTCGGCGCCGATGGCGCGGGGAAGACGACAACCATCCGCCTCCTCGTCGGCGCGCTCAAAGCGGATGCGGGCGAGATTTCCATTTGCGGCTACGACATCAACAAACAAACCGAACAGGCGCGCGCGCAATTCGGCTATCTCTCGCAGCGCTTCTCCCTCTACGAAGACCTGACCGTGCTGGAAAACATCCGCTTCTTTGCCGAAGTGCGCGGGCTGAAAGCCGGCGAATGGCTGCCGCGCTGCATGGAGATTCTCGAATTCGTTGGGCTTGAAAAATTCACTGAGCGCAAAGCGGGTCAACTTTCTGGAGGTATGAAGCAAAAACTCGGCCTTGCCGCGGCGCTGGTCACACGCCCGCGCGTTTTACTGCTCGACGAACCCACCACCGGCGTGGACCCGGTCACCCGCCAGGACTTTTGGCAGCTTGTTGTCAAATTGGTTTCAGCCCCCATCTCTGACTCTCCCCACATTTTCGGAAAAAATGGGGGGAGCCGGAGGGGGGTCCTCATCTCCACCCCCTACATGGACGAAGCCTCACGCTGTCACCGCGTGGGCTTTATGAAAGATGGCAAACTCATCGCCGAAGATACCCCCTCCAACCTGCGCGCCCGCCTCAACGGACGCATCCTCGAACTGCGCGGCGCGCCGCTGCATGTGCTTCGTCACGTCGCCCATCAGGACGCCGATGTAGAAGATGTGCAGGCGTTCGGCGACCGGCTGCATATCCGCGTCGGGGAGGGAAAGGCTCAGGTTGTATTGAGCAGGCTCAAGTCTAGAATACGAAGCGCAGGCGGTCACGTGGACGAACTCCGTTCTGTGCCGCCCGTCCTCGAAGATGTCTTCATTGCCTTGTCGGAGTCCAGATGAACGAAGTCATCAAAGTCGAAAACCTCACGCGCCGCTTCGGCGATTTCGTCGCGGTGGATCATGTCAACTTCACGGTCAACGAGGGGGAGGTGGTCGGGTATCTCGGTCCGAATGGGTCGGGCAAGACGACGACCATTCGCATGCTGCTGGGGTTGCTCGAGCCGACCGAAGGCAAAGCCACCGTACTCGGATTCGATGCGTTCTATCAAAGCGAGGAAGTCCGCAGACGCGCGGGGTATATGTCGCAGAAATTTGCGATTTACGATGACCTGACCGTGCTGGAAAACCTGACCTTCTACGGCGGCGTCTATGGGATTACGGACAAAGCGCGCATCAGGCGGACCCTCGAACTGGTCGGCCTCAACGGGCATGAATCCACGCTGACGCATTCACTCTCGACCGGCTGGCGTCAGCGGCTGGCGCTGGGTATTGCATTGGTGCATGAACCGAAACTGCTCTTCCTCGACGAGCCGACTTCTGGAGTTGACCCCACTGCCCGCCGCGCCTTCTGGGATCTGATCTATGAACTCGCTGAAAGCGGCGTGACGATTTTGGTGACAACCCACTACATGGACGAAGCCGAATACTGCGAACGCGTCGGCATCATGCGCGATGGCAAACTGCTGGCGATGGACACGCCGTCGAATTTGAAACGCGATATCATCCCTGGCGACGTGTGGGAGGTGTTTGCTGAGCCGTTGGAGACTGGCTTGGAGGTGTTGCCTGAGGTGGAAGGAGTGCTGCGTGTTTCGCTGGCAGGGGATCATTTGCGAACGATAACGGAAAGAGGAAAGCTTGCCCTGGGCGGAGCTGAAGGGATGAAAGAGGAGTTGTTGAAGGCTTTGCAGGGAAAGAATGTAAATGTAAAAGATGTCGTTGTTGGGGAACCAACCCTGGAGGATGTGTTTATTTCGCTGGCGAGGTAGAAAAGTTGAATTGACAGATTTATGGGGGGGGGACATAGAATTATTTTACAGTGTATAAAG
>JBBITE010000087.1:0-7802 GCA_037440905.1 Anaerolineae bacterium
TACTCAGAAGGCTTCCTCTTTTCAACTACCTTTATCAAAAGGCCAAAGTCGAGGAGCGGCAAGATTCGTTTGTTAATTCGTATATTGCGCCAGTTTCGGCAGAGACTGTAAATACAGGTAGATTGCCTTCAACTCCTCGTCCGACATGGCGCGGTATTCCTTCCACGGCATGAGTTTCGGGTCGAGTTCATGTCCGCTGGGGGTGATGCCGTTACGAATTGCGTTCATAAAATCACTCTCGCTCCAAAACGCCACTTCGCCGCCCGGCGTAAGATTCGGTGAGATATTGTCTATGGTGGGGTCGGCATGTTTTCCGCCGTTCAATTCCGCGCCGTGACAGATACGGCAGTCGTGCGTATCCACCATGTACTTGCCGTATTCAACCGAAACGCCGCGCGGCGGCGCAGAGACCGTCACCTCATGACTGACCGTTTCAACAGGCAACTTGCCCAACACCCCAGCCGTCAGCAAAATCTTCGCCAGCGGCGTGAACTTCTGCCCGTTCGTCCGACGGTCCACAGGCGGGAGCGTTTTGATATAAGCAACGATCGCGCCCAGGTCCTCATCGCTCATATGCGCGGTTGAAACCACCGCCGGCATGAAGATGGGCTTGCCGTCCTTGCCGATGCCATGCCTGATTGCACGGACAAAATCCTCCGCAGAAAAATCTGCCCCAATACCGCCCTCGCCGCTGGTCAGGTTGGCTGAGTCCAGCGTCCCAAGCGGACCGCCTTCAAAGAAATTGACGATGCCGCCCATATCCACGCCATGACAGCCCTGGCACAACGTCTCAGCGCGGTGTTTACCAAACGCAATACTGGCTTCATCCGTGGGGATAGTGATATTCGATGGCGGAAAATCGTATGTTTTGTTCAATCTCGCATTCCCCATCAGGAACATGACCACACCTGTTACCAGCAACAACCCGATCAACGAGCCAAGCACAATCCCGATCCATTTCAAGACCCTTTTCATCTGCATTCTCCTTTACCAATAAGATTTCACTGCATTATACGACCCCTTGCACGAATCTGAACAAAACCCATCTGACACACCCAACACTTGGAACTTGAAACTCGAAACTTGACACTTGACACTTGACACCTGGAACCTGATACTCAGCCCCATGACCCGCTGGCTCGACCCGCATCCCGTTGACATCCCCGCTTCTTTCGCGGACCTGAATCTGCCTCCCCTCCTCGCGCAGACTCTGCTGCGGCGCGGCATCAGCCGTCCCGAAGAAGCCGAAGCGTTTTTATATCCCGAAAAGAATCCTTCCTCGCAATTCCCCGATATTGAACAAGTCGTCGAACCTATCAATCTGGCTATCCGTAACAAAGACCGCATCTGCGTCTGGGGCGACTTTGACGTGGACGGGCAAACCTCCACCGCCCTGCTCGTGCAAACCCTGCAATCGCTCGGCGCGGACGTTGTTTACTACATCCCGATTCGCGGCAAAGAGAGTCACGGCGTTCACCTCGAATCCCTCAAACCCATCCTCGATAGCGGCGTCAAACTTCTGCTCACCTGCGATACCGGCATCACCGCTCACCAAGCCATTGACTACTGTAACGCGCGCGGCGTGGAGGTCATCGTCACCGACCATCACGACCTCAGCGAAACACTTCCAAATGCAAAAGCCATCCTCAACCCAAAGTTACTGCCCGAAGAACACCCCCTGCGAAATTTGGCGGGCGTGGGCGTTGCATATAAACTGGCAGAGGCGCTGTTCACCCTTCCCCCCGCCCCCTCTCCCAATGGGAGAGGGGAGTCCGTAGGACGGGGGGAGGGCTTGCTCGACCTTGTCGCCCTCGGTCTCATCGCCGATGTGGCGCTCTTGCAGGGCGAAACCCGCGCGCTCACCAAACAGGGCATTCAGCGTTTGCGCGCAACCAACCGCCTCGGCATCAAAGTCATGGCAGAACTGGCAGGCGCCTCGCTCGAAACGCTGACCGAAGAGACCATCGGTTTTACCTTTGCGCCCCGCCTCAATGCGCTTGGAAGATTAAGCGACGCCAACCCCGCCGTTGAATTGCTCACCACCAACAATCCCGCCCGAGCGCGCGTCCTCGCCGCCCAAATCGAAGGGCTCAATGCCCAGCGCCGCCTGCTCACCAGCCAAGTCACCGAAGCGGCAGAGGCGCAGCTGCGCGCCAATCCCAGCCTGCTGAGCGAGCCTGCCCTCATCCTTTCGCACCCCAACTGGCCCGGCGGCGTCATCGGCATCGTCGCCAACCGCCTTGTCGAGCGTTATCACAAGCCCGCTCTGCTCCTCACCGAAACCGAAGACGGCATCCTGCGCGGCTCGGCGCGTTCCATCGAAGGACTGCACATCACCGAAGCCATTGCCGCCAACAAACATCTGTTGCTCGGCTTCGGCGGTCATCCCATGGCGGCGGGACTTTCGCTCACCAAAGACAACCTGCCCGCCTTCCGCAAGGGACTTGGCAAAGCCATCGAACAGCAACTGGGCAAAATCATCCGCGAAGAACCAACGCTTCAAATTGACGCCTGGCTTGATCTGCCCGACCTGAACCTTTCCCTCGCCGACAGTTTGGAACTGCTCGCTCCCTTCGGCGCCGGCAACCCCGAACTGACTCTGGCAACCCGCGGCGTGACCTTGAAAGCCGCAACCGAAATCGGCAAGACCAAAGAACACCTGCGCCTGACCGTCGAAGACGAAAGCGGAAACCTGCAAAGTATCCTCTGGTGGGGCGGCGCAGGCGGAGAACTTCCGCCCGCCGATTCCAAATTCGACATCGCCTATTCCCTGCGCGCCACATCCTACCGCGGGCAAAGGCAGGTCACGCTTCAATTCAAGGAATTTCGCCTCACACAGGAAAAGCCGATTGAAGTTCGGAAAGCCAAACTGGAAATTAGAGACCTGCGGTTGCAGCCTGCCGCTTTGAACCTGCAGCCTTCCACGTTGATTTGGGCAGAAGGACCCGATAGAGCCGCCGGAGTCGCCCGCCATGAACTGCGGCAGGCAGACGAGTTTTCCATCTACACCACGCCTCCCTCCCCCGCCGACCTGCGCCGCACGCTGGAAATCGTGCAGCCGAAGATTGTGTATGTCTTCGGCATCTCCCCGCCGCCGCAAAAAACGGATGAGTTCCTCACCTATCTGGCGGGGCTGTGCAAGTATGTGCTAAATCAACGCAGGGGAAGGGTAACGCTTGCAGAACTTGCCGCTGCTACCGCCGCGCGCGAGAGCGCCGTGCGCATCGGCTTGGAGTGGCTGGCGGCCGGGGGGCACATCTCCGTTTCGGCGGAGGAGGACGCGTTGATGCTATCCAGAGGCAGCGGCGAGGCGAATCCCTATCTTCAGAAGGAGTTGTACATCGCCGTCAAGGGCATCTTGGAAGAGACCGCCGCCTACCGCGCCTATTTTGCCACGGCAGATATTCAGCGCCTCATGGAGTCGGAGTAGCCGTCCGCACGTCGGGGATGGTGATGGAGTCAATGTTGATCGAGCCGCCGCTCAAATGCTCCACAACCAGTTCGTGCGTTCCCATAATGAGGATGGGAGAAGCCCAATCTACCAATTGAGTCTGCGGGCTCGATTGACTGACCTCAAACTCGATGCCGTCCAAGTCAATGCGAATCGTCCCCAAACTGGGTCCTGCCTGGTAGGTCAGAATCACCTGCTGCCCGACAAAGGTGAACAGGGCGTAGTTTTCGATGGTGAAGGAAATGTGCAGCGTGTTTTGATATGCGCCGCTCACGTTGGTCTGGCTGGTCCATTCGCCGTCGTAAAGAATGGCGTAGTATGTGTCGTCGTACTTCGCCAGCACCGAAGCGATGGTGGGAGTGAAGGTGGGGGTAAAGGTGCGTGCGGCGGGCTGGGTTGGAAAGGCTGGCGGCGTTAACTCGGAAGGCTGCGTAGGGAAGGCAGGATTGCCCGGCGAGGCCGTCGGGGAGGACGCCACGGGAACGGCTGTGCCGGCAGGCGGTTCGAGGCTTGGCTGCGGCGGCGCGGGCGACTCTTCGATGACGACCAGCGTCGGTGTCGGTTGCGGTGTCAGCGTGGAGAGCGAAGGCTCCGTCCCCAGGTACAGGAATCGAAACGGCGTGGCGGTGGGGGCGGTCTGCGCCAGGCGCTGAGAAGCGGAACGGACAGAGAAAAAAATCACCACAATCCCCACAATCGAGAACACACCAACGAGAATCGGCGTCAGCAAAGCGGCGTCGGGGGAACGCTTCTCTTCCATCATGCGGCTGCTTTATCCGTAATCTCCAGCGCTTGATCCAGCACTTCGAACCCTTCCTGCAATTGTTCCTCGGTGATAATCAGCGGCGGGATAATCAGCACCGTGTGCCAGTGCGTGTACAGGAACAAACCATGCTCCAGGCAATACTGACGAAAAGCGCTCATCGCCGGCGAGGAGCCGTTCCACGGCGCGAGCGGTTCTTTGGTCTTTCTGTCTTTCACCAATTCGATGATGCCAAACAACCCAATCGAACGGACATCGCCCACCGAGGGATGCGCTTCGCCTACATCGGACAGCATCCGCTTCAACACGGGACCCATGCCTGCTGCGTGTTCGACAACTTGATCCTCCCTCATCGCCTGGATGTTCGCCACCGCCGCCGCCAGCGAGACCGGGTGAGAGGTGTAGGTCAATCCGCTCTCGAACGGCGTCTCGTTGAACGCCGCGGCAATCTCCGGCTTCATCGCCACTGCGCCCAGCGGGGCATAGGCGGAGGTCAATCCTTTTGCCATCGTCATAATATCCGGCACCACATCCCAATGTTCGACGGCGAACCATTTGCCCGTGCGCCCGAAGCCGCTCATCACCTCATCCGCAATCATGACGATGCCATATTTGTCGCACAGCGCGCGGACTCCCTGCATGTAGCCCTCGGGCGGAATGATAATGCCGTTTGTGCCGGTGACCGACTCCATCAGGATGGCGGCGATGGTGTGCGGTCCTTCGTATTGAATAATTTCTTCCAGGTGGTTGACGTAATCGCGCGCAAACTCTTCTTCGGAAATATCAGGGGTAGTGCGGTGGAAGGTGGAGCGATAACGATACGGGTCTAGGAAATGCACGACGCCGGTCATCAGGTTTGGCTCCCAAACAACGCGGCGCGGGTCGCCGGTGGCAGCCATCGCACCGGCGGTCGCTCCGTGATAGGAACGGTACCGTGCCAAAATCTTGTGCCGCCCGGTGTAGCCGCGGGCGAGTTTGATGGCGTTCTCGTTGGCGTCTGCGCCGCCGAGGGTGAACAGCACCTTCGTCAAGGCGCGATGCGGCGTGACGTTTGCCACCTCCCGGCTCGCCAGCGCGCGGATTTTGGTCGTCATGCCCGGCGCGGCGTAGGGAAGTTCCGCCGCCTGCTCCTGCATGGCGCGGATAATGCGCTCGTCGCCGTGACCGATGTTGACGCACATGGTCATCGAGTTGAAATCGAGGTAGCGTTTGTCGTGGATGTCCCAAAAATACACGCCTTTGGCGCGCTTCACGGCGATGGGATTGACCTTCGCCTGCGCCGACCAGGTGTAGAAGACGTGTTCCTTGGATAATGAAATTATTTCATCGTTGGGCAAATCGAACATTCAATTCCTCTTGTTGCAAACGTATGTAGACAGATAAACAGGTAGACAAGTAGACAAGTAGACAAGTAAATAGGTATGCAGGAGATGCAAATCCAACTACCTATATACCTGTGTACCCATGTACCTGTACATCCTCTGCTTGCTTATCCTCATCATTATACCCTCCCCGATTCGTTGAAATGTGATAAACTTCCGCCCGCTGTAAACTAGGTACGTCACATTACGTGCCTTTCCGCTCCCGGCGCGCCTACGGTTCGAACGGGAGCCATCCCAAGGAAAGGAGGAAGCCCCTCATGCGCAAATATGAATTGATCTGCATCTTCCAGCCCGACCTGGACGAGAACGCGTTTAAAGGCGCTCTGGAAAAAGTCCAAGGCTGGGTTGGTGAGGCAGGCGGCAGTGTGGATAAGACCGAAGTCTGGGGTCGCCGCAGACTCGCTTATCCGATCCGCAAGCAGATCGAAGGTCAGTATGTTCTCATGAACATCAGCCTCGATCCCAAGGCTGCCAGCGGTCTGGAGCGGAACATCCGCTACCTCGAGACGGTGCTGCGGCACATGCTGACAGTTGTGTAGTATTTCTGCCAAATCGCTGAACGGTCTGGCGTAATCAAGGAGTTAAAAATGAGCCGAGGATTGAATAAAGTCCAGATCATCGGTCACCTGGGAAAAGACCCCGAAATGCGCTACACCCCTTCGGGCAAACCTGTGACCACTTTCACGGTAGCAGTCAGCCGCTCCTGGAATTCGGCCGATGGCGAACGTCATAACGAGACCGAATGGTTTAATGTGGTTGCCTGGGGCAACCTGGCGGAAATCTGCAAACAATATCTGGCGAAAGGGCAGCAGGTCTATGTGGAAGGACGGCTGCAAACCCGCCGCTGGGACGATAAAGAAGGCGTCAAGCACACCAGCGTAGAGGTCGTTGCCAGCGAAATGATGATGCTCGGCGACCGCCGCGACCACAACAACAACGCCGAAGCCCTTGCCGCCGAAAACCCGACCGACACCAGCGACGAAGAAGAATTCCCCTTTTAGAAAGTGTCTGAAAACGAACGCTTGCACCGCGTTCCCTGCCAGAGAAAAACAGACAGACACTTTTCAGATTTCAATCGGAGTAAGAAATGACTGACGACAAAAAAACACCCGACGCACAACAGCAGGCACAAGGCGGAGCGCGCTTTTTTGCCAAGCCCAAGTTCTGCCAGTTCTGCGCCGACAAAACCCTGACGATTGACTACAAAAAAGTTGATCTGCTCAAAAAATATATCTCGGAAGAGGGCGCCATCCGTCCGCGGCGGCAAACCGGCACCTGCGCCAAACATCAACGCGCCATTGCCAATGCCATCAAACAGGCACGCCAAATTGCCCTGCTTCCCTTCACCGGCAAACACGCCGAAGAAATGCGCTAACCTCATCGCTGCGACTTGCGGGGTATGAGGCGCCCTCAAAAGGCGTGGGGCTTCATGCCCCGCATTTCATTTTTTTTGGAGCACTCATTATGTCCAATCAGGAAAAGAAACCCAAACTCCTCACCAAAAAACACATCGCCCGCCTCGAGCGTGAGCGCAGACAGGTCGCCATCGTGCGCACCGTCGCTATCATCATGATCGTCATCGTGCTGGGCTTGATTGGCTACGGTTTCCTCGATGTCAACTACCTACAACTGCAAAAACCTGCTGTCGAGGTCAACGGCGAAACAATCACCATCAAACAATTTCAAGAGCGCGTTCAACTGCAACGGGTCAACCTGGTCAACATCTACCAGCAATACCAGTTCTATCAGCAAAGCTTCGGTATGGATATGACCCAGCAAATTCAGCAGCTCGATTACTACCTGCAATCCCCCGAGGCGGTTGGTCAATTGGTCATTGACCAGTTGATTGACGAGGCGCTCATCCGCCAGGAGGCGCAAAAACGCGGCATCACCGTTTCGGACGCAGAGGTGGAACAGGCGATCCAGGAAGCCTACAACTTCTACCCTGAGGGCACTCCCACCCCCACCGTCACCCCCACTCCCTTCGAATACCCCACTCTGACCTCCGAGCAACTGACCCTGTACCCTCACACCGCCACGCCCACCCCGGCTCCCACCTTCACGCCTGCTCCTACCTCCACGCCTGATCCTTCCGCCACCGCCACACCAACCCCCCCGGACGCCAGCGGGCGTCCCGCCCCCCCCGTCGGGGCGGGGGGCGGGGGGCCGGCGCGGGGGGCGGCGGGGCGGGGGAGGGGCGGGGGGG
>JBBITE010000088.1:0-4242 GCA_037440905.1 Anaerolineae bacterium
GGATTCGGAGTCGGCTTTCAGCCGACTTGCATGGACTGAGGCGGGGGATGGATCCCCCCGCCGAAGATGGAAAAATACCGAATTATCTTTTCAAGTTTCATCACGCCCGGGCGATGCTTCTCTGTAAACATCCTGCAGTCTAATGTACAATGGGAGTATGGAACTTGCCTCCGCCCTTGCAGGTATCCTCCCCCCTTCCCGCGTTCATACCCGCCTCATTGACCGCCTCGCCTACGCCAACGACGCCTCCTACTTTCGCCTCGTGCCGCAGGCAGTGGTACAGCCAAACTCCATCGGGGAAATTCAGGCGCTCTTCCAATTCACCCAGCGGCATAAAATTCCCATGACCTTTCGCGCCGCCGGCACCAGTCTCTCCGGGCAAGCCGTGACAGACGGCATCCTGGTGGATATTTCCAAACACTGGGGCAGATACAGCATCGAAGACGACGCGAAACTGATCCGCTTCCAGCCTGGCATCGTGGGCGGATTTCTCAACAACGCCCTCAAACCCTACCGAAAGCGCATCGGTCCCGACCCCGCCTCGATTGACGCCTGCATGATGGGCGGAATCCTCGCCAACAACTCCAGCGGCATGTGCTGCGGCGTGACCGAGAACGCCTACCGCACCCTCCATTCGATGACCTTCGTCCTGCCGAACGGCTTCACGCTCGATACCGCCGCCCCCAATGCCCGCCACATCTTCGAAAACGAACAGCCGCACATCGCCAAAGGATTGCTCGAACTCAAGAGCAGGATTCTCAACTCGTCAACAGAACATAAAGGTGAAACATTAGCGAGGAAAATCCGCCGCCGCTACCGCATGAAGAACACCAACGGCTACCTGCTCAATGCCTTCCTCGATTTCGACTCCCCGCTCGACATCCTCACCCACCTGCTCATCGGCTCCGAAGGGACGCTGGGCTTCATCGCCGAAGGCGTGCTCCACACCCTGCCCGACTACACCTACAAATACACCGGTCAACTGTACTTCAAGAACACGCAGGACGCGGCAGATGCCATTTACCCGCTGACGCAATCGGGAGCGCGCGCCGCCGAAATCATGGATCGTCCGTCGCTGCGCTCGGTTGAAGAGTTGCCCGGCGCGCCGGGCATCCTCAAGGAACTGCCCGATCAGGCAACCGCCATCTTGGTGGAGTATCAGGCTGAAGATGCAGAATCCATTTCCAGATTAAGAAAAGAAGCGCAGCGCGTCGTCAAAAGCCTCAAACTGATTCACGATGTCCGCTTCACCGACGATCCCGCTGAACAGGCATCCCTCTGGAAATTGCGTAAAGGCATCATCCCCTCCGTCGGCGCAATGCGCCCGCCCGCCACCACGCTCCTAACCGAAGACATTGTCTTCCCCGTGCAATCGCTTGCCGAGGGAGTCACAGACCTTCAAAACCTGTTCGATAAACATGGCTACGAAGAGGGCGTCATCTTCGGTCACGCCAAAGACGGCAACCTGCACTTCCTTATCGCGCAGTCCTTCAACACCGAAGCCGAAACCCGCCGCTTCGCCGCATTCATGGAAGACCTGGTGCGTATCGTCAGCGGCAAATATGACGGCGCGCTCAAAGCCGAACACGGCACGGGACGCAACACCGCGCCCTTCGTCGAAACTGAATGGGGCGCCGAGGCATACGCCATCATGCGCGACCTGAAAGCACTGCTCGACGCCGACAGCATGCTCAACCCCGGCGTCGTCATCAACCCCAACCCGCAAGCGCACGTGACGCACGTCAAAAGCATCACGATGGTCGCACCCGAAATTGACAAATGCATCGAATGCGGATTCTGCGAGCCGAAGTGTCCCAGCCGGCGCCTGACTCTGACTCCCCGGCAGCGCATCGTCGTCCAAAGAGAAATCGCTTCGAGGCGGCTCGCCGCGTCAGACTCACCCGAACTTGATTCTGTCATCGAAGATTTTTCCTACGCTGGCATCGAAACCTGCGCCGCCGACGGGCTGTGCGCGACAGCCTGTCCCGTTGGCATCAACACGGGAGAATACATCAAGAAACTGCGGGCGGAGAAAGTGAAACCCGAAAAGTCAGCGGAATGGATTGCGGATCATTTCGCTCTTGCAGAAAAACTGATTGGCACCGGCGTCATGTTGGGACATGCCGCAGAAAAACTCATCGGCGTAAGCGGAATCAATGCCGTCATACGCGCAGCCGAAAAAATCTCGAACACAACTTTACCGAAATGGAACAGTTCAATCCCTCACCCCACTCGCTCCGCTCGTCTCCCCTCTCCCGATGGGAGAGGAGCCAGGGGTGAGGGCAAATTCATCTACTTCCCTTCCTGCGTCTCGCGCCAATTGGGAACCCCCAAAGACCAATCTCCACTTTCCACTGTCTTTCAAACCCTCGCCCAACGCGCGGACCTTCCCCTCCACATCCCCGCCAATGTGAGCGGTCACTGCTGCGGCATGCCCTTCCACTCAAAAGGCTACTTGCAGGCATACAGGGCAATGCTTCATAAAACCATCATGGAAATGTGGGAATGGTCGGAACATGGCAAGCATTCCATCGTCATTGACACTACCTCCTGCACCCATTCCCTACGTACCTGCGCGGACGATCTCAGCGCGGAGGATACAATCATCTGGAAGCAGTTGACCCTCCTCGATAGCATCGAATTCCTGCATGACCATCTCCTGCCGAAACTAACCCTTCGCCCTGTGGAGGAGGAGGTCGTCCTGCATCCCAATTGTTCCCTCCGCCGCCTCGGTCTGGAGGGTAAAATGCTGTCCATCGCAAGGCAATGTGCCAGGTCTGCGCATGTACCGCTCACGCTGGGCTGCTGCGCCTTCGCCGGTGACCGCGGCTTGCTCTTCCCCGAATTGACCGCCTCCGCCACGGAGAAAGAGAGCGCCGAAGTCAACGCTCGCGCGTACGCTGGTTACTATTCTTCCAACATTCCCTGCGAAATTGGCATGTCCGAAGCAACGGGAAAAGAATATCTTTCGATTGTCTATCTGGTTGAAAAAGCAAGCAGATAAATTTCACCCCGCAAAGGAGAACTGATTATGCGCCGCATGTTCCGCCGTCAAATTCGAAGAGCGCTGGTGCAAAACGTACCGCCCATTCTGCAGGAGGCGCATTTTGCCTACTCGAAGGGCGAATACAGCCTGGCTGCCGATCTATTCGAACAGATTGCCCGCGCGGCAGATGGACGCGGCGCCCCGCGCGCTCCGCTGTTTCACCTGCAGGCCGGGCGGGCGCGTATCCTCGCCGGGCAAACAGCATTGGGCATCCCTTCCGTGCGGCGTGGACTCGAACTTTTGGCGGAACGCGGGCAATATCAGCGTTTGAATGAGGCGGGGCAGCGCACCATCCGTGAACTGCGCGAGCGAGGATTGAGCGAGGAGGCGTCTGCCATCGAAACCTGGCTGGCATCGGTTTTGCCGGCAGCGTTTACGCCTCAGCCGCCTTCCCGCCGTCCTGTTCTGCCCACCCACTGCCCCGCTTGCGGCGCGCCGCTCCGCCCGGATGAAGTGGAATGGCTGGACGACATCACCGCGGAATGCGGCTACTGTGGCAGCCCCGTCCGCGAATCGTCATAACGCATGTTCCTCAAAGCCCCGCCGGCGTAGTGGCTGGCCTGCTATGTCTATCCTTCTCACTGAAGAATTCATTGCCCAACGCCTGCACCAGGCGCTGAAATCTGCCGGGCCCTCGTCCGATGGATTTTCTGAAGTGACGCTCACCGCCGAAACGCGGCTGAAATGTGCGGCAGTACTGGTCCCGCTCATATGGCAAGATGACGAATGGCATCTGCTCTACACGCGCCGCACCGAGAAGGTCGAATCGCACAAAGGGCAGGTTTCCTTCCCCGGCGGCGCCTGCGACGATGGCGAAACAACCCCCGAACAAACCGCCCTGCGCGAGGCGGAGGAAGAAATCGGCATCTCCGCGCGGGATGTGAAAATCCTTGGCAGGCTGGCAAACCTCATCACCATCACCTACTTCCGCGTGACGCCGGTAGTGGGCGTCGTCCGATGGCCAACTGTGCTGCGGGTGGAAGGGAATGAAGTGGCGCGCGTGTTTACCATTCCGCTGGCTTGGCTGGCAAATCCGTCGAACCGCTGGCAGTTCGAACGGTCTGATTTGAAGCGCCCGCTGATTGCGTATCACCCCTACGACGGCGAGCTGCTTTGGGGCGCCACAGCGCGCATCACGGTGGATTTCATCCGTGTACTGGGGTTGGAATAGTCCCCCACCTCTCAAGGCAAATGAA
>JBBITE010000088.1:4342-7320 GCA_037440905.1 Anaerolineae bacterium
AAGGAGAGTTTCTACTCTTCCTCTTCTTCCTTCTTGCCTCGTTCCACTGCCAGTTCCGGTTCGGCGGCGGCTGGGGCGCCTTCGGCAGCGGCTGCGGCGGCTTCTTCCACCTTCGGCGCGCTGGCCACACAGACCACCGTATCGGGATTCTCCAGCACGCGGATCGTCCCCGGCAGGGCAATATCTCCCACACGGATGATATCGCCCACGCGCTTGAGCATGGAAATATCAATGTCAATCCGTTCGGGCAGGTCGGCGGGCAGACATTCCACGTGGAATTGTTCGAGGTTATGCACGAACACCGCGTTGAAATCTTTGACCGCCGGCGAAACGCCCACATAGTGCAGCGATACCGTAGCGCGGATTTTCTCCGTCAGCGAGACGGCAAGGAAATCCACATGCAGCAGGCGGTTCTTGATGAAATCGCGCTGTTTTTCGCGCACCAGCACCGGGTATTCCTTGCCTTCCACATCGAGCATCACCAGGCTGGACGAAGTGACTTTTGCCAGCGCCAGCGATGCGCTGTGCGCATCCAGCAAAATGTTGACCGGCTCGGTATTCTTGCCGTAAATCACCGCCGGCAGTTTGCCTTCTCGGCGCAGGGCTTTCACCTGTTTGCCGGTCACATCCCGTTTGGATGCTTTGAGAACTACTCTTTCCATCTTTACTCCTCGAGCGCCTCTCACCACGCCATTCGCGTGATTACCTTCGCTCTATGAAATAGAATTTCTGCAGCGATGGCTGTTGAAGTTCAGCCGTCGTCACATTCCAGGTTATTTACGCCGGAACAACACACGTTCCAGCAGCAGCATCAGCCCGCCAAACAAACCAGCAGTCAGACCAGCCACCAGCGCGCCGCGCACATCGAGCAGCGGTGCGACATCTCCATGCACCTCCCGCGCGAGCAGAATACCCACCCGCGAATCGCGCACATGGACCTCCCGCCCCGCCACGACTCCCGCCGCAGCCCGCTGGACCTCTGCGCTTCCCGCCGCGACCGCACCTGCATACCCGCTCAGGGAGATCGTCTCCGCCCGAACCGCTCCCACCGCGCTCTGGCTGACAGCCGCTTCCTGCACATTCACCGCCGCCAAAGCGGATTGATGCGAAACAACTGAATCGGCTTTCACGCTGCCTGCCGCGCTCTGGCGCAGTTCCACCTTGCTGGCAGTGACGGTCTCCGCATCGGACTGGTATATCTGCACCGTTTCGGCGTGCAGCGTCCCCACATTCGACTGGGAAATTTCCATCACTTCGGGCGTTTCTGCTTCGGGAACAGGGGAAGTTTCCAGCATAGCGGGCAGGATTTTACCACACTACCCGCCAAAATCGCGGTTCTCCCCGCGAGGAACGGGGAATTATAATTATTCCATGCCTTTTCAACGCTTTTTGACCCGGCTGTGCCTTCTGGCATTGGGCGTAATGTTGATTCATCGCCCTGTGCTGGCAGCGCAGCCTGCGGCGACTGTCCATCAGGTCAGCGCCTACGAATTGATCCTCGCCATGAATACCTTGCGAGTCTCTTATGGGCTGCCGCCGCTCATCGAAGACCCCATCATCAACGCGGTTGCCCAATCCACCGCAGAGACCATGGCGGTCAACAATATGTCGTGGCACATCGGCAACGTGCGCGGACGACTGGCTGCCGCCGGCTACGGCGGAGGCGGCACGGTGTGGGCAACCGAAAACTTCGCCGTCAGTCACGGCGGCATGGGCATAGACGAAATCATGGCAGTGTGGGCAGACCCCGATCACATGCGCCCCGCTGTGGACCCAGCCTACTGTCACGTGGGCGCCGGCGTCGCCACTTTCAACGGCAAAACCTACTACGTCCTGCAGGCGGCATACGTCGGCGGGCAGGCGTGCGGCAGCGGTTCCCCCTCGGTGCCGGCGGGGACGGCTCAAGCCGGGGGTGGAAGCGGCTCTGGGTTTGTGCCGCAAATCATCGTCCCGGTGACGATCGCCACTCCCGACGCCGACGGCAGGGTCTATCATGTCGTCCAGCAGGGGCAGTCGCTTTGGGCGATTGCCGTCGCCTATCAAGTGACCATTCAGGATATCGAAACCTGGAACAACATCTCCCGCAACATCCCGCTGCAAACCGGTCAGCGCCTGTTCATCCCCAACACAACCACGGAGGGCTACGCCACGCCCACCCCGCGCGGCATGGTTGTGCGCGCCATGCCCGATGCCAGCGGCAGGATCGTTCACGAAGTTCAAGCCTACCAAACGCTGATTACCATCGCCGGCGCCTACAACGTCACGGTCGAGCAGATTGTAGCGCTGAACGGCATCCAGGCAGACTGGCCCCTTTCCATCGGGCAAAAACTCCTCATCTCGCCGGGAAACATTACCCCCAGCCCCACCCTGAGCGCCATTCAACGTCTCACCCCCGAAACGGACGGCAACTACTATCACACCGTCCAAAGCGGCGAGACGCTCTCCTGGATCGCCGATTTCTATGACATACCGCTTGCCGACCTGATGCGCTGGAACAGCCTGGATACCAACTCGGTCATCCGCCCGAATCAAAAACTGTTGCTGCTCGTCACCCCGCCCGCCACAGCGACGGTCACTCCCGCCCCGCCAACGGTCACGCCGTCCCCCCAGCCTTCCCCCACGCTGCCGCCGCTCCCCTCACCCACGCCAACCGCACCCATCATAGAGTCTCGACCTGGCGTATTCAACCTGGGGCTTTTCCTTGCCATCATTGTCATCCTCCTGGTTGGCGGATTGCTTTGGTGGAAACTTCCGCGCAGAAGTTGACAAGAGAGCCTGAAGTTCATGAACTTCAACAAATTTATTCGGCAATCGCACAGGCGGCGTTCTCTTACGCCTTTTTTAGCAGGGGCGCAAGATAAATCTTATGCTGCGGAAGTGCTCGATTAATTTGTCAATCCGCAACTACTTCAGGGACCACCTCCAAACGCCCTCGACTTTGGCTCTTTGAGCAAAGTTGAGGAGGAAGAAAGAAGAGC
>JBBITE010000089.1:0-7072 GCA_037440905.1 Anaerolineae bacterium
CTTTCACTATGATCAACATCCGACACTTGGTTTCTGAAAAAGGTTAAATCACTTCGATAACAAACCTTTGCCTCCTCTATCGGCATTCCCGCCAGTGGACGGTTGTCCATTTCCATCCACACCTCATCTGCCTCCACCGGCAGACCAAATAACCCGCCAATGATTTGCGCTGATTCATGCGCCCGGCTGAGCGTGCTGGCAAAGATGCGGTCAAACTGCACCCCTCGTTCCCTCCAGAACTCCCCGCGCGCCCTCACCTGCGCCCGCCCAACATCCGTCAGCGGACTATCGTACCTGCCTTCATGCACGCCCTCATCATCGGCACGGGAATGCCCATGCCGCATGAAGTAAACCAAAACCTTATCTGTCATTTACGAATACTTCCGTATCGCCAACACGGCATTATGCCCGCCAAAGCCAAAGGCATTGCTCAGCGCCAGCGTAATCTTCTTCTCGCGCGCCTGGTTGGGAATGTAATCCAGGTCACATTCAGGGTCGGGCGTTTCGTAGTGAATCGTCGGCGGCAGGATGCCCTCACGCACCGCCTGTACACAGAAAATGGCTTCCAGCGCGCCGGTGGCGCCCATCATATGTCCGGTCATAGATTTGGTGGACGAAATCGGGATGTGATACGCCCTTTCGCCAAACGCCGCCTTGATTGCCCGCGTCTCCGACTGGTCGTTGAGCGGCGTGCCGGTTCCGTGCGCGTTGATATACCCCAACTCATCATCGTTTGCCTGCGCCGACTCGAGCGCCATCCGCATCGCCGCCGCACCGCCGGCGCCGTTCTCGTGCGGCGCAGTTACATGAAAGGCATCGGCAGTAGCCCCATAGCCAGCCAGTTCGGCCAAAATCTTCGCCCCGCGTTTGCGGGCATACGACTCGCGCTCCAACACCAACACCGCCGCCCCCTCGCCCATCACCAACCCATCGCGGTTCTTATCGAACGGCTGAGGCGTCATCGAATAATCGTCATTACGGCGCGACATCGCCCCCACGCGGTCGAACGCCGCCACCCCCACCGGGCAAATGGTCGCCTCCGTCGCGCCTGCCAACGCAGCATCTATCATGCCAGCCTTCAGCATCAAAAACGCCGTGCCAATTCCATCTGCACCGGAGGCACACGCCGAAGCCACCGAAAAACACGGACCCTTGATTTGAAAGTCAATCGCAATCATGCCCGAAGCGCCGTTGGGCATCAGCATGGGAATCAAAAACGGGCTGACGCGGCGCGGTCCCTCTGTGTAATTGATAATCACCGCCTCGCTCAAAGACTTGATTCCGCCGATGGCAGAAGAAACCAGCACTCCGATCCGCCCGCTGTTTTCCTCGGTAATTTCCAGCCCGGCGCTGGCAATCGCCTCCTTTGCCGCGGCTACCGCCAACTGCTCAAAGCGGTCACGGCGGCGCGCCTCTTTCGCATCCATATAATGCTCGGGCGCAAAATTCTTCACCTCGGCGGCAATATGCACGTTCAGCGCCGAGGGGTCGAAATGCGTAATCCGCCCTACCCCTGAAACTCCATTGACCGCATTCCGCCAGCTTTCTTCCACCGTCAACCCCAGCGGATTGACCGTCCCCATGCCTGTAATCACGACTTTTTCCATGAAAACCTCGCAATTCAAATTGACCTATGCACTAGTAAAACCCCGTGCCTTGAATCAAGTCACGCGCGGGACAGGCTCCGCGTCATTCCGCGCCGCAGCCTGATTCTGCCCTCAAAGCCCCCCGCCCCGATTCCTTTCCTACTCCCCCGCCTTCGGGATATATTCTCCTTCCACCCACTCCTCGCCGTGCGGCCCGACCTCTTTCTTCCAAATCGGCACAATCTCCTTCAAGCGGTCAATCCCATAGCGCGCCGCCTCGAAGACACCCGTGTCGCGGTGCGCCGCCGTGCAGGCGATGAGAACCGTCGGCGTTTTGGGGTACAGTTTGCCGATCCGCTGGACGATGGCAATGCCTTCGATGCTTTCCCAGCGTGCGCGGATCTCCTCCGCTACCTGTTTCATCTTTGCTTCCGCCATCGGGATATAGGCTTCATATTCCAGAAATTCCGTCTGGCGGGCTTCACCCCGCTTCGTCTCACCGCGCACCATGCCGGTAAAGATCGCCGCCGCGCCAGTGGAAGGGAGCGTGATTTTCGCCAGCAGGTCGTTCAAGTCTATTTCCTCTTCGGTAATCGAAAAAATCGTGGGGAAAGTTTCGGGCTGCATGGAAAAGTTACCCTCCGCTGACGGGGGGAAAAAGCGCCATCTCTGCATTCGGCGGGATGACCGCCTCGTCGAACGCATACTCGCGGTTGACGGTAATCAAAACGCTCTTCAAAGAATCCCGCAGGCTGGGATGCTCCGCAGCCAGTTTTTCCTTCAAGTCTCGCACGGTCATGCTCTCCGGAATCTCCAACTCCATAGACCTAACCCCCGCTCGTTCGCGCAGGGTAGCAAAAAACAACAGCCGTATTTTATTCATTCACCACATCTCCGCTTTGACCGCCATGCTTTTCCACAAGGCGAATATTTTGAATGCGCATCGTCTTTTCGGCGGCTTTCGCCATGTCATACACCGTCAGCGCCGCCACAGAGACCGCCGTCAACGCCTCCATTTCCACGCCGGTCTTGCCGGTGGTCTTGGCGGAGGCGGTAATGACCACACCGGGCAGCGAGTCATCCAGCCTCAGTTCGACATCCACTTTGGAGAGTGGGAGAGGATGACATAACGGAATCAGGTCCGAGGTCCGTTTGGAAGCGGTGATGCCGGCAATCTGCGCCACCGTCAGCACATCGCCTTTTTTGATTTGCCCGGCGCGAATCAACTCCAGCGTTTCCTTCTTCATGTGGACTTCGCCGCGCGCCACGGCAATCCTTTCGGTATCGGGCTTATGACCGACATCCACCATGCGGACGCGCCCTTGTTCATCGAGATGAGTCAGTTTGTTTGACATGCGCTGATTATATCGAAGATTTGAGGTGTTATAATCGCTGCCCTATGGAAAATTTGCTGGGACGCCAGTTGAACTACAAAGTGCAAACGCCGGTCTACGAGGGACCGCTCGACCTTCTGCTCAACCTGATCGAACGCGCCGAGTTGGATATTACAACCGTTTCCCTCGCCTCCGTCACCGATCAATATCTTGCGCACATTCACAGCCTCGAGCAGCTCAACGCCGATGAAATCTCCGCTTTTCTGGTGGTAGCCGCCAAACTCATCCAAATCAAGTCGGAAGCGCTGCTGCCCCGCCCGCCGCAGCGTGAACCCGGCGAGGAAGATGCCGGGCAGGCGCTGGTAGATCAGTTGAAACTCTACAAACGCTTCAAGCAGATTGGCGAATGGCTGAACACCCGCCAGGAAGCCCACCTGCGGACGTATCTGCGCGTTGCTCCGCCGCCCAAAATAGAACCCAAACTCGACCTCTCGAACATCACGCTGGAAAAACTGGTTGCCGCAGCGCAGGAGGTGTTCGCGCGCGAAAAAGCCCGCAAACCGCTTGCAACGGTAATCTCCGCGCCGCGCGTGACTATCCGCGAAAAAATTGAACTGATTACCAAAACGCTGCGGCAAGTACAGCGCACCGCTTTCAGCGCGCTGATCAAAGACAGCAAATCGCGCCTCGAGGTGGTGGTGACCTTCCTGGCAATGCTCGAACTCATCAAACGCTACCGCATCCAGGCGCATCAGGAAAATTTATTCAGCGACATCGAAATTGACCGCCTGGAAGACTGGTCGGAAGATGAGGAAATTGAAATCGAATTCGAGTAGTTAAGTCCGGGCGATGCCGGGGAGATTCTTCGCTTTAGAGATAATGTGCGGATTTGACAATCCGCACGAGCAAAAGTGCTGGCTTGGATTTGGCAATCCAAGCCCCTCTGCCGGCGCAGGATGCTTGAAAACCTCTGCCCCGCCTTTCGCTGTAATGGTAGAGACTGGGTTATTGGAATCGCTCTTTCTTGCTGTCATTGCGAAATGCCGAAAGTGTCGAAACAATCTTGCTTGTGATGAGAAACCTTGAAAGCGTTTACAACAGAGCATTGCGGCGGGGTTTTCTGCTGCGGGTAATTTGCACCAGCCACAAGCCGGCCAGCGCTCCCAAATTATCGAAAACCAGCACATCCAAAACCGAGGCGTTCCGCCCCGCAACAAACGACTGATGAAATTCATCAGTCGCGGCATACAACACTGCCAGCAGCCATGCCAGCGGGCGGCGGCGGTCACCCCAGCCGAGGGCGCGCCAATACGAAGCCGCCAGCAAACCATACCCAAGCATGTGAGCGCCCTTCTTGATCAAATAATCCAGAGTGTTGAAATGCGGTAAATTCTTCGAAGGCTGGGCGGAAAACACAAAAATTGCCAGCATCAACAGCAAGGCGGGAAGCCAACGGTGTACAATTCCTTTTGACATGCGCCCAATTGAACCACAAAAAGACGATGTTCTGCTCAAACAAAATGACCAGTGGTTGTATTTCACTCAGCCGCATCAGGTCATTCAAACGCAGGCGTTGGAGGAGGTCCTCCCCGCCTTGCGCCACATTCAAACGCTCGTGGAAGAGAAAGGCTGGCACGCGGCAGGCTTCCTCAGTTACGAAGCGGCCCCCGCTTTCGATGAAGCGCTTCAGACCAACGCGGCGGAAGATTTCCCCCTCCTTTGGTTTGGACTGTATTCACAGCCGCGCATCGTTTCTCTACCGCAGCCTGCTTCTCCCCCGCCAGCCTTATCCTGGTCCCCTACCGTTGACCGCCACACCTACACCGAAGCCATCGCCCAAATCAAAGATTACATCGCGCGCGGATACACCTATCAGGTCAACTACACCATGCGCCTGCGCGCCGCCTTCGATGTCAGCCCCTGGGAGTTTTTTCTTCACCTGGCGCAACACCAAAACAGCCACGCCGCCTACCTCGATACGGGACGTTTTGTCATCGCTTCGGCTTCGCCGGAACTGTTCTTCACCCTCGAAGGAGAAACCATCACCTGCCGCCCGATGAAAGGCACCGCACCGCGGGGGCAGACAACGCTCGAAGACCAGGAACAGGCGAGGCAGTTGAAAGATTCGGAAAAGAACCGCGCCGAAAACGTCATGATCGTGGATATGATCCGCAACGACCTCAACCGCATTGCCAGAGTTGGAAGCGTGCGCGTGCCGCAGTTATTTACCGTCGAAAAATACCCCACCCTCTGGCAGATGACATCTACCGTTACCGCTGCCACCACTGCGCCGCTGGCGGAAATTTTCAAAGCGCTCTTCCCGTGCGCCTCCATCACAGGCGCGCCTAAGGTCAGCACCATGAAAATCATCGCCGCACTCGAAACGACCCCGCGCCGAATTTACACGGGCTGCATTGGTTACCTTGCGCCGAACCGTAGAGCGTCTTTCAATGTGGCTATACGCACATCATGGATTGACCGCGCATCCCACTGCGCTGAATACGGCACCGGCGGCGGAATCGTTTGGGACTCCACCAGCACCGACGAATACGCCGAAGCCCTCCTCAAAACCCGCATATTGACCGACACGCCTCCCTCTTTCTCCCTGCTCGAAACCATGCGCTGGACTCCTGTCGAAGGCTTCTTTCTGCGCGAAAAACACATCGCCCGCCTGTTGGATTCGGCAGAGTATTTCGATTTTCCGATCTTGGACTCCACCTCGCCCAGGGACGCGCTCGAATCGTTCCTGGATGAAATTGCCTCCCGCTTTACATCCCCGCAGCGCGTGAGAGTGCTGCTCGACCAAAATGGAGCATTCAACTTCGAAGCCCAGCCGCTTACAACAGAAGCCCCTCAGCAGCCCCTAAAGGCGGCGCTGGCGCGGCAGCCTGTTCATTCGGGCAATCCCTTTCTTTTCCATAAAACCACACACCGCGAAGTGTACGAAACTGCCCGGCGCACTCTTCCCGGCTTCGACGATATCCTGCTCTATAATGAACGCGGCGAATTGACCGAATTCACGCTGGGCAACCTGCTTGTCAGAATCGGCGGCAAACTTTACACGCCTCCCCGCGCCTGCGGCCTGCTGGCGGGGACCTTCCGCGCCTATTTGCTCGAAACAGGACAAGCCGAAGAAAGGGTTATCCTGCGGGAGGAACTTGGCGCATGCGAGGAAATTTTCCGCGTCAACTCGGTGAGAGGAATACAAAAAGTAAGCCTTTTTACCTGAAAATCAAAACGAGGTGGGGGAGGTTTGTTTTACATTCTTTTATGATGTCAATTCGGGATACACAGAACAAACGTCCCGAAGGTTGGGGCTTGCAGCCAAAATCACGCTTTGCAAAACCTTCGAGACGATGATGACCGAAAGCGACCCGCCGTTGCGCTCGGTCAAAATGCTCTTTTTCGTTGATAGTTTCCTGTCTTCACTCCCCCGTCGGCACCCAGATATTCTTCACCTGCGTCACCTCGCGCAGGAATTCGTGACCTTCACTTACGCCTTCACCGTTCCCCACCGCTCCGCCATTCTCTTCAATTCATCCGCATATTTATCCCAATCGTGCAGAGTGGCAGGGTCAAAATCCGCGCCGTTGGGCCAGACGAGAGTGTGAGCCTCAGGGTCAATTTCCACCTGGTTGAAAAGCTTTTCGTCGCGCAACGGCCCATAGATACCCCCAATTAAAACAGGCTGAAAATCTATTACCTGTATCACACCATCATCGAATGTTACCTTCAAGGTAAACGGGCGGATTAGTTCAAAAGAAATGACACGATAAATCTTATGTTCCATCACACGCCTTCTTTCTATTTGAGCGGAGCAATTCTGAAGGGCAATTCGCCAGATTGCAATCGCTCCCAATTTTCCAATAACTCGTTTTGGTGCAAGACTATCCAAGCCTCAACCAGTCGCTGCTCTCTTCTGGAAAGATTGCCTCCGATCATTTCGATCTGGTCAATACGGTAAATCCCTACCGTGTTCTGGTAGTATGCATGTAAATGGGGATAATGATGAGGCGCGCCTGCTTCTACATACATACGAATGATAATACCAAAGAAACGCGATATTTCGGGCATAAAAGTCTCTCACCTTTTATCCATCACTCCCCCGTCGGCACCCAGATATTCTTCACCTGCGTCACCTCGCGCAGGAAT
>JBBITE010000090.1:0-4789 GCA_037440905.1 Anaerolineae bacterium
TCATCGAGGATGCCCTGGTAGAACACGGAGGCGGCGCCGATGGCAAGTTGACCTTCGCGTTCGAGCATCTTTACCCCCGCCCATGAGTCAGCATACAGTTGGCGCGTGCGCTCAATTTGAAATTTCATGAACTGCCGCCAGTTGTCGGTGAGGCGGCCCTCGGCAATATCCTGTTCACGAATGCCGTAGAAGATAAGTTCCTCGCGCGGCAGGTAGAGCCGCCCGTTGCGAAAGTCTTCGCCGATGTCGCGCAGGATGTTGGTCATTTGCAGGGCGACGCCAAGTTTGATGGCGTAGGGAATGGCATCATTGCTCTTGAAGCCAACAATGTACATGCTCATCAGTCCAACCGTGGAGGCGACGCCGTAGCAGTAAGTGGCAAGGTCGTCGAAGGTTTGGTAGCGGGATTGAGTCAGGTCGCGGGCAACGCCGTCTATCAGTTGCAGGGCATAGTGACGGGGAATGTGGTATCGGGCGAGGGTATCTGCCCAGGCGGCAGCGACCAGGTCATCGTCCAGGAAAGAACCGTCTTCGATCATCCTGCGCCAGTATTCGAGCCGCGCTTCGCGTTCCTCGTCTGCCGATTCGTCCACAATATCATCCACCGTGCGGCAAAAGGCATAGAGGGCGCGCACGGCAGAGCGTTTCTCTTCGGGCAGCAGCGCCGAGGCGAGGTAAAAGGATTTGGAGTGACTGGCGGTGATGCGTTCCGCCTGCTTGTACGCTACACGCAACGAGGCATCGCCAGCCCAATAAGAAAACAAAGGGCGCTTGTGCGGATGCGGCAGATTTCCCGCAAGGGCGAGGAGTTGGTTTTCCCAATTGGCTTGTGCTTGCATGGTCTTTTCTCCTGGTTTTTTCGGCGCAAACAAGGGTCTTGAACTGGACAACGGTGGTCGTATTTTACAAGTATTTCTTGATTTGTCAAGGTATTGAAAAGAATTATCTTGACAAATATTAGACAATCTGATATTGTAGGGGAAGTCTAAGATTTGCCTATTACCAAGGAGAACGAATGAAACCAACTGCGATTGTGATTGGCGCGGGAATTGGCGGGATCGCTGCCGCCGCCCGCCTTGCAAAAAACGGATATGACGTGACCGTGCTGGAAAAGGAATCCACCCCCGGCGGGCGCTGCAATCAGATCGTCCGCGGCGGTCACCGCTTCGATATCGGACCGACGCTGTTCCTCATGCCCGAAGTTTGGGAGGAAACCTTTGCCGCGCTCGGCGAACGCCTGAGCGACCACCTCGACCTGCGCCGCATTGACCCGACCTACAAAGTCCATTTTGAAGACGGCTTGCAACTGCAATTGACCTCCAACCTGGGCGAAATGCAAAAGCAGCTCGAAGCCGTGGAGCCGACCGCCTTTACGGGGTTTCTCGCTTATATCGCCGAAGGCGCAAAGCATTACAAAATTTCGCTCGAGAAATTTGTGGGACGCAACTTCTACAGCATCTTTGAATACTTCAGCCTGAGCAACCTGCCGCTGATCTTCCAACTTAAAGCCCTGCAAAAGCACTACGCCAACACCAGCCGCTTCTTCAAAGATGAAAGACTCAAAGCCGCCTTCACGTTTCAAAATATGTACCTCGGTTTGAGTCCGTATGATGCGCCGGCCACCTACTCCCTGCTCCAATATACGGAGTTAGCGGAGGGGGTTTGGTATCCCATGGGCGGGATGTATGCCGCCATTCAGGCATTGGTGAAGGTGGCCGAAAAACTGGGCGTGACGTTTGTGTATGACGCGCCTGTGAAAAAGATCAATGTTGGAAAGTGGAACGTAGAGAGCGTAGAGACGGCAGACGGCAGAGAGTGGATTGCCGATCTTTTCATCGGCAACGCAGACCTGCCGTACATCTACAAGGAACTGCTGCCCGACGCCGCGCCAGCGAAAAAACTGGACGAGAAACTGTACACCTGCTCCACCATCATGTTCTATTGGGGCGTGGATAAGCAGTATCCGCAGATCGCGCATCACAACGTCTTCCTCGGCGGCGATTACAAGGCTTCGTTCGACCAGATCTTCCAAGATCACACCCTACCCGAAGTGCCGTCGTTCTACGTCCACGCGCCCGCTCGCACCGACCCCTCCGCCGCGCCGCAGGGACAGGAGACCCTCTACGTCCTCGTCCCTGTTGGCCACCTGGACGCCCGCTCCGCACAGGATTGGGAGGCGCTGGTCAACCGCGCGCGCGAAACCGTCTTCGACCGTCTTGCCAAAGAGATGGGCGTCACAGACTTGAGGGAGCATATCAAGTTCGAGATCGTGTACCAGCCCAGGGTCTGGAAAGAGCGCTTCAATCTCGAAAAAGGCGCGGCCTTTGGGTTGAGTCACAACTTCTGGCAAGTGGGCTATCTGCGCCCGCACAACCGTCACGCCAAATATAAAAACCTCTACTTCGCCGGCGCCTCCACGCATCCCGGAACGGGGCTGCCCATCGTGCTGCTTTCTGCAAAACTCACCACCGAGCGGATTCTCAAAGAGGCGAAAACTCAAAAAGCCGAAAATCGAGGGCCAAAATCCATCCTCTCACAGGCCAAAGAGGTACAATAGCCTTGCAAAACATTTGCAAATTTTTATACCTCACTCTTTGACCGGAGAATCCCATGTCCATCAGCAAAACCCCCACCTTTAATATCAAAGTTGTGCTCAATAAAACGGGCATTGCCGCCGACACCCTGCGCGCCTGGGAACGCCGTTATGGGCTTCCTGTGCCCCAGCGCACCCCCGGCGGACACCGCCTCTATTCCGAATACGACATCGAGACAATCAAATGGCTGATGGCACGGCAGGAGGAGGGACTTTCCATCTCCCGCGCAGTGGATTTGTGGAACGAACAAATCGCCTCCGGCATTGACCCCCTCGGCCGCATCGGGACGGCGCCGCTGGCTGGTCGCACATCATTGGCTTCCGTCTTCCTTTCGGG
Source organism: Anaerolineae bacterium (assembly GCA_037440905.1). GTDB lineage: Bacteria > Chloroflexota > Anaerolineae > Anaerolineales > Villigracilaceae > Defluviilinea. The sequence goes on from JBBITE010000090.1 coordinate 2,931, forward strand.
AGAGTCCTCTACCGCACCCGATTCAACCTTGGCTTCGCTGCGCGCCGAATGGATTCAAGCCTGCAAAGAATTCGATGAACTCGCTGCCGAACAGATTCTCAACCAAGCGTTCTCGCTCTTTCCGGTCGAAGCCGTGTGCATGGAACTCATTCAAAAGGGACTGGCTGAAATTGGCGAACTTTGGTACCAAAACAAGCTGAGCGTGCAGCAGGAACATTTCGCATCCAACCTTGCTATGCGCCGCCTCGACGCGCTGCTCAGCGCGGCGCCCGCCCCCACCCGCAAAGAAGCGATCCTTGCAGGGTGCCCTGCCGGCGAGTGGCACACCTTCACTCCCCTGCTTATGGCGCTTCTGTTGCGCCGCCGCGGATACAAGGTGATTTACCTCGGCGCCAACGTCCCTGCCGAACGGTTTAGCGAGACCGCTCAACAGGCTCGCACCGACCTGGTTCTGCTGGCGGCGCAGCAACTCCCCACCGCTGCAACCTTGCAGCATACCGCGCAGGTACTCACCAGCAAGGGCATCCCTGTCGCCTATGGCGGGCGCATCTTCAGCCTGCGTCCCAGCATAACGAATTACATCCCCGGCTACTTTCTCGGCAACGACATTGCCTCCGCCATTGACGAGATCGAAAAGGTGCTTTCCTCTACAAACCTGCCCCGTGCGGTAAAGAGCGCCTCGCAAGCATACACTGCGGCATATCAATCGTTCGTCTCCAAGCGGACGAAAATCGAAGCCTCGCTCAAGGAAACGCTCCAGCCGCTCGGCATCTCTCCCAGCGACCTCGAAACAGGCATCCAATTCCTGGGTGACCACATCACCGCCGCATTGCAATTGGGAGATATGGCACACGTCTCGGCGGAGATTGACTGGCTGAGGATGCTGCTCGAATCGCACGCCACGCACCCCGAACAACTCGCCCATTTTATGGATGCCTACGCCCGCGCCGTTGATGCGCATATCAATGGTCAGGGCACGCCGATCTTCGAGTGGTTAGCCAGCGAAAGAGAAAAGATACACCGTCAATGAAAACATCCGTCATCGTCTTTCCCATTCTCATTGCCGTTGGCGCGTTCATCGCGCTGGCAGGAAGTCAGGGCGGCGCCACGCTCGGAGGCATCCCCGTCTTTGCGCTGCTCGCTGCCCTTGCTTTCATCACCCAATGGCTGGCATTCATCCCTGCCTACCTCTGGCAAACCGAAACATTCTACGATCTGACGGGCAGCCTCACCTACCTCACCGTGACGGTCACCGCTCTGGCGTTCAGCCCCAACCTGGACGCCCGCTCCATTCTGCTGGCAGCGCTGGTCATCATTTGGGCTGTGCGGCTCGGAACCTTCCTCTTCCGCCGCATCCGCAAGGCTGGCAAGGACGACCGCTTCGATGAAATCAAACCCTCCTTCATCCGCTTTCTGAACGCCTGGACGATTCAAGGCTTGTGGGTGATTTTCACCGCATCCGCCGCGCTGATTGCCATCACCTCCTCCGTGCGCAAGGAATGGGATGTCTTCGCCCTCCTCGGTGTTCTCATCTGGGTTTTCGGCTTCGCCTTTGAAGTGACCGCCGACGCGCAGAAAAGCCGCTTCAACGCGGACTCGGCCAACAAGGGCAAATTCATCCGCACGGGATTGTGGTCCCGCTCGCGCCACCCGAACTACTTCGGCGAGATCGTGCTGTGGATCGGCGTGCTACTCATTGCCCTGCCCGTCCTGCGCGGTTGGGGCTGGGTGGCGCTGATTTCTCCGCTCTTCGTGACCCTGCTTCTGACCCGCGTCAGCGGCATCCCGCTGCTGGAGAAAAAAGCCGACGCCAAATGGGGCGGCCAGGCGGAGTACGAAGAGTACAAGAAGACCACGCC
>JBBITE010000090.1:4889-6643 GCA_037440905.1 Anaerolineae bacterium
ATATGCCATCTATTAGAGACAAAGTTGTTGTTGTGACAGGTTCTACACGCGGATTTGGCTATGCCATCGCCGAGTCTCTGCTTGAAGCGGGGGCCACTGTCGCTGTGACGGGAAGAAGCCAGCAGGCCGTGGAGCGCGCATTAGCCGATCTTCAGCCCAAAGGTCGTGTAAGCGGGTTCATCCTCGATGTCCGCCGGGAGGATCAAATCTACAAACTGGTTGATGATGTCGTCAGGGAATTTGGCCGCATAGATATCTGGATCAACAATGCTGGCTACTCAAACGCGGCAGGCATGATGTTGGATATGAATCCTCAGGACGCGCTGGATATGTTCATAACGAACGATCTCGGCGTCTTGCAATGCACGCAGGCGATCATGCGCTACATGCTTCCGAGAAGGCAGGGCATGTTAATCAACATTTATGGCAACGGGAGTTTCCTGCGCCCCGCTTCGCCGACCGGTCTCTACGGCGCGACGAAGGCATGGATAACATCTTTCACGCGCAGTCTCGCGCAGGAACTCAAAGGCAGCGGCGTGCAAATTCTGGGTTTCAGCCCCGGCATGCTGACCACCGACATGCTGACCCGCCCGACCGTAGTCGGCGAGCGCGGCAGGGAAATGATGAAGAACTTTGGTTTCGTTCTTCGTTTTCTGGGTCAGCCTGCCAAATATGCCTCAGACAAATTAGTGAAAACCATTGCCCGCAACCGCAGGGAATTTACCGAGGTCAAATTGTTAAAGCCCTGGACACCCCTGCTTGGTCTACTGCGCGTCGGATGGGAAAACCTCACCAAAACGGGCAAAACCCCTGAATTCGAACTGCACTATCAGGAAGCATATCAACCAAAATATTTACAGGAAAACCATGGATAACAAACGTCTCTTCTCAATTCTTTTGATCGTCTTCATTGACCTGCTCGGCTTCAGCCTGATCCTGCCGTTGCTGCCCTACTACGCGGAAACCTTCAACGCCAGCGAATTCGCCACGGGTCTGCTGATTGCCGTGTATGCCGCGATGCAATTGGTCGGCGCGCCGCTCCTCGGGCGCCTCTCGGACCGCTACGGACGCCGTCCTATCCTGCTGATTAGCGTCTTCGGCACGTTCCTCGGTTTCCTGCTCTTCGGCTTCGCCACCGCGTTGTGGATGTTGTTCGCCGCCCGCATTCTGGATGGAATCACGGGCGGGAACCTGAGCGTGGCGCAAGCCTACATCACCGACGTGACCGACGCAAAGAACCGCGCCCGCGGGCTGGGCATGATCGGCGCGGCCTTCGGTCTCGGCTTTATCATCGGTCCCGTCACGGGCGGCGTCTTGAGCCAGTACGGCTACAACGTCCCTGCGTTCGTCGCAGCGGGGCTCGCGCTCATCAACCTGGCGCTGATTTACGCCTGGCTCCCCGAGTCGCTGACGCACGAGCGGCGGGAACAGGCTGGGATGCAGAACCAGCCCAAAGTCACGCTGGAAGCGCTGATGGATGCCCTGAAGCGTCCGTTCACGGGCCCCATCCTCGTTACCCGCTTCTTCTTTGGACTGGCATTTGCCATCTTCCAAACCATTTTCTCTCTCTACGCCCTGACCCGCTTCAACCTCTCCGCCCGCGATACGGGCTTCGTGCTGACCTACGTGGGCATCCTGTCGGTCTTCGTGCAGGGATTCCTCGTCGGCAGGTTGACCGCGCGCTTCCGCGAGGATGTGCTGATCACGTTCTCCGTGGCGCTGATGGCGGTCTCCCTGCTCGGCTGGGCGCTGGC
>JBBITE010000091.1:0-6316 GCA_037440905.1 Anaerolineae bacterium
GCTCTTCTTTCTTCCTCCTCAACTTTGCTCAAAGAGCCAAAGTCGAGGGTTACACAAACTTGAGATACGCCCCTCATTAGGCAGGAAAGCAATGCCGCAAATGGAAGGTCACGCCCGCGCTGCGGCTAGTTGTGCCTGGGTATATGCCAAGCGTTCGAGGACATAACGTAGGATCTGACGCATCAGAGCATAGCCCAAATCGTGATCTTTTTCGCACAGGGCGCGCAGGGCATTGGCTTTGATTTTGACCGCCGTGCAGGCGGTATCGGCGCGGACCAGGGCGATGGAATGGAAGGGTTCGCTTAAGGCGGAAACGCCGAAGGGTTCGCCCGGATTGACCTCCCCCACTAGGAATTCCTTGCGTAGTTTAGGGTCGTGCTTATCCTGTGAGACAGCAAACAGATCCACGTGACCGCTGGTGAGGAGGTAGAGGCCATCTACCGCGGTATCGGCTTGCAGGATGTTCGCGCCGGCGTCGTAAAATTCTTCTTCGGCAATCATGGCAAGTTCATGCAGCTGCGATTCATTCAGGCTGCCAAAAAAAACGTGTTTTTTCAGGAGTTCGGGGGATATCATGATGTCTCCGTTTGAAAGCGGGGAGGTTGTTGGCGGGCGGTTATTTGTTCAAGCAGTTGGATGACGGTTTGCACTGCTTCAGGGAGGGCCTCTGCAATGCGGGGGCTGAGGCCTTCCTGAAAGTCATAGACATGCTGCGCTTCGATGGCAACGATGTGAATATGGTCGTCGGGTGGGAGGGGCTCGCCCATGCGGCGCCCAAGTTGAAGGGCGCTCTTGAGAGAAACGTCGTGGGCGGAGGCGCTGTGACCATAGGTCAGGTCGTCCATGTCGGCGAGGGTGAAGTGGACGATTTTTGCCTGCGGGTACCAGCCGGTGTTGAGCGCATCAATGAGGATGACGTAGTCAAAGCCGCTCAGGCGTTCCATGAGGCTGAGGCCGGCGAGGGAGTAGCGCTCGATCGTGACCCGCTGCGGCTTGGGCGGGGAAAGACCCGGCAGGGGCGCATCGCCGAGGGGAACCCCGATGCGGCGGCTGACTGCTTCCGCTACGTGCCAGCCAATTCCGTCATCTCCCAAAATAGGGTTGCCTAAACCGACGATGAGGATTTTCATGTTTGAAATGCCAGGTTCCTCAAAGGTCAAAGTCTGCAAGTCGGCTGACCTTCGACCGTCGCTCGTTTGACTTGAATTTATCTTTTCAACACTTCCTTCACTTCACCGTTTGGGTGGTAGATGGTGATTTCCAGCGGCATTTGTCCCGGCAGGGAATGGGTGGCGCAGCCAAAGCACGGATCGTAAGCGCGGAATGCCATCTCGACCATATTGAGCAAGCCCTCGTTCACCTTGCCGCCTTTGATAAGGGCGCGCGCGGCTTTGTTGGTGCTCATTTGAATGGGCGCATAGTTGTTGGTGGTGCCGACGATGAGGTTGACTTTGGTAAGCAATCCCTTTTCGTCGGTCCAGTAATGATGCGTGAGGGTGCCGCGCGGCGCTTCGACGATGCCCACGCCTTCGGTGGGAATCTCCGTCGGCTTGGTGTGAACGTTGGGGGAGGTAATCTCAGGGTCGGTGGCGAGTTCCACCCAGTGTTCGGCGGCGTAGAGTAATTCAATGAGGCGCGCCCAGTGAATGGCCAGGCGGTGATGCACGGGTTTGCCGCCCAGCGTGGCGTACATCTTTTCGTATTGTTCCTGCGCGAGCGGGGTTGCCATGCCGTCGGCAGCGTTCAGGCGCGAGAGCGGTGTTGCCATGTACACGCCGCTGTCTTTGCCATCTACAAAGCCCTTCCAGCCCACGTTCTTGAGGTAGGGGAATTTGAGGTAGGTCCACGGTTCGACGTGTTCGGCGATGTGGTTCATGTATTCGTGGGGAGCGTACTTGCAAAACTCTTTGCCGTCGGGGTCCACCACCCGCACCTTGCCGTCGTAGAAGTTGACTTTGTTGTTTTCATCCACCAGCCCCATGTAGTAGGTGCGGTGATAGTACACATCGCCCAGGATCAGGTCGAGGTAGGTTTTGTTGGCAAGGACGATGTCGTTGAAGGCTTGCAGGCTGAAGAGGGCGAAGTCCACCGCCCAGCGCCCCATGGCTTCGATTTCCTTGCGTTCCTCCTCGCTCAGGATTTTGGTCACGCCGCCGGGGATGGCAGTGGCCGGGTGGACTTTGCGCCCGCCGATCATTTCGACGACTTTATGACCATACTTGCGCATCTGGATGACCTTGCCGCCGATCTCCAGCCCGACTTTGTGGATGACGCCAAGGATGTTGCGCTCCGCCACCGGCGCAGCGGGTCCGACGATGAAGTCGGGTGCGCCGAGGGCGTAGAAGTGGGTGGTGTGGTCGGTGCAGTAGAACGCCATATAGAGCAGTTCGCGCAGCAGTTTGGCAGTACGCGGCGGGTCCACGTGATAGACGGCATCGGCGGCTTTTGCTGCCGCCATGTGGTGCGCTTCGGGGCATACGCCGCAGATGCGGTTGGTCAGCAGGGGCATTTCTTCCACCGGGCGCCCTACGCAGAAACGCTCGAAGCCGCGCAGTTCGGGGATTTGAAAGTAGGAGTTGGCGACATTCCCCTCAGCATCGAGGAAGATATCAATTTTGCCGTGACCTTCCAGGCGGGTGATTGGGTCTATGGTGATGCGTTCCATGCCTGCCTCCTAGCGATGGTTTGATTTGAATGCCGGCGCGCCCGCTTTGAGGAGTGAATCTGCCAGGTTGAAGCGGTAGAACTGACCGACCGGATCGGGGATGCCATCGAGGATGCGTTCGATTTCCTGCGGCTCGGTGGCATCTATGACGGAAGCAAAGGCGGTCATCAGTCTTGCGCCGTAATCGAGGACGCCCTCCGCCGGACCATAACAGCCGATGCACTGCGCTCCCGCCCGCGGACAGCGCGCATCGCATCCGCTGCGCGTGGCGGGACCGTTGCACGGGATTCCCTGTTCGAGCAGGCACAACTGCGGGTCGGGAGGGGCAATCTCCTGAATGCGGTGGAAGGCTTTGATGGTCTTGACGTTGCGTTGGCGCGGACATTCGTCGCAGACGGTCGAGTTGCCGGTGCCGATGACCGAACCTTTGGGCGGCAGTTGGGCTTTGCCTTCCAGCACCTGAATCACCAGGTCAATGACGGCGGCGATCTGGTGGCTTTCCGGCGGGCAGCCGGGCATGTAGTAGTCCACATCCACCACTTGCGCCAGGGTGTACACGCGGTCTTTCAGCGCGGGGATGGTGAGTTCGCCTTCCGGCACGGCAGTGCGCGGTTGAGGGTGAATGCTCTGCGGGTTGTCGGTGGAAATGGTGTGATAGGCGGTTTCGAAGATTTCCCTCAGCGGAGATAAATTTGCCAGGGCAGGGATGCAGCCTTCAGTGGCGCAAGAACCGAAGGCGACCAGCAATTGCGATTTGCGCCGCAGCAGGTGCGCCATGTGTTCGTTTTCCTCGTTCCGAATGGAGCCGTTCCATAAGGTGAGCAGGATGTCGCCATCGGGGAGGGCTTCCACATCTTTGGCTTTGGCATCCACCGCCACGGGCCAAAAGGCGACTTCGAAATGCGCGTCCACATCCAGAATTTTTTCATGGATGTTGAGGACGGCGATCTCGCAGCCACCGCACGAGCCAGACCAGTACATTGCGAATTTCGGTTTGCTCATACTGCCACCTCCTCGAGCGGCATATCAACAGGGTGCTCCCTGCCCGCCAGTTTTTTGTTCCACCCCAGCGGACCCAGCGCGCGGATTTCTTCTACGAAGGTATTGATTTCCTGAGCCAGTTTCATGCCCTCGGCAGCGCTCGCCCAAACGAGTTTGACGCGTTCCGGCGCAATGCCCATGCCTTTCAGCACGCGGCGCAGGAGCAGGTAACGCCGCAGGGCTTTGTAGTTTTGTTCGATGTAATGACATTCGCCAGGGTGACAGCCGGTGATTAGCACGCCGTCGGCGCCGTCAGCCAGGGCTTTCATCACAAAGGTCGGGTCGAGCCGCCCCGAGCACATCAGGCGGATGAGCCGCACGTTCGGGGCATATTTGATGCGCGCGGTGCCGGCCAGGTCTGCCGCGCGGTAGCTGCACCAGTTGCAGGTGAAGCCGATGATGACAGGTTCGAAGGATGCGCTCATATCTGTCTCCTTATGCGGCTGCCAGGTTGAGGTCCATCAAGAGACCGTCAATTTGCGCCAGGATTTGTTCGTTGCTGAAGCCGGAGCCGCTGATGGCACCCGCCGGGCAGGCTGCCACGCAGGTCCCGCATCCCTGGCATAGCGCGGGGTTAACCTCGCTGACCATGCGGTTCTCGTGGAAGAGAATGGCATTGAAGGGACACAAGCCATTGCAAATGCGGCAGCCGGAGCATTTTTCCTGGTCTATGCTGGCTTTGATCGGTTCCAGGACGACCTCTTTCTGCATGATTTTGTTGAGCACGCGCGCCGCGGCGGCGGCACCCTGCGCCACAGAGGCGGGAATATCTTTTGGACCTGTGGCGCAGCCGGCAATCATCACTCCCTCGGTCATGGTCGAGACGGGATCGAGTTTGGGATGCTTTTCGATGAACCAGCCATCGGACGAACAGCCAACCCCGAAGAGATGGCTGATCTCTTTTGAGTCACGGCGTGGCTTCATGCCAATCGAGAGGATCACCATATCCACCGGAATGCGGCGCTGTTTGCCGGCCAGCGTATCCTCCACCTGGATGATGAGTTTTCCTTCCTCGCGTTCATTGCGGGCGGCGTTGGTTACCTGAGCGACCTTGCCGCGCACGAACAAGGTTCCTTCCTCCAGCACGCGCTGATAGAACTCATCGTAGGCTTTCATGGGGGTACGCATGTCAATGTAGAATTCGTACACCGTCGCGCCGGTGCGTTCCCGCACCAGATGAGCAAACTTGAGGCTCTGCATGCAGCAGATGCTGGAGCAGTAGTTGTTGTAGTTTTTATCGCGCGAACCGACGCAGTGAATGATGCCCACCGTCTTGGGCTGGGTTTTGCCGTCGCGCAGGACGATGTTGCCGGCGGTCGGACCGGCGGCATTACTCATGCGTTCGAACTCGATGCTGGTAAAGACGTTTGCCAGCCGCCCATAACCATAGTTGCTGACGCGGCGCGCATCGAACAAATCGTAGCCGGTGGCAAGGATGATGTTGCCCACCTGCAGGGTGACGTATTCTTCTTTTTGGGTGAAATCAATGGCATTGGTGGGACAGAATTTTTCGCAGGCTTTGCAGGTGCCTTTTTGGAAGTAAGTACAGTTCGGCGCGTCAATGACCGGGTATTTCGGCACGGCTTGGGCAAAGGGGGTATAAACCACCTTGCGGTAACCAAGCCCCGCTTCATAGACATCATCCACCACTTTCTTGGGGCATTTTTCGACACAGATACCGCAGCCGGTACAGAGATCGGTGTTGACGTAACGCGGCTTTTTCTTGATCGTGACGGTGAAGTTGCCCACATAGCCGGCGACATGCGTCACCTCGCTCCACGTCAGCAGTTCGATATTCGGATGGTTGCCCGCCTCGAACATGCGCGGGGTGAGGATACACGCGGCGCAATCGAGCGTGGGAAAGGTTTTATCGAATTGCGCCATGTGACCGCCGATGGACGGTTCACGCTCGACCAGATACACCTTGAAGCCGGCGTTGGCAATTTCCAGCGCAGCCTGAATGCCGGCGATGCCTCCGCCCACCACCAGCGTATCGGGATGAATCGGCACACGAATCTCTTGCAGCGGTTCGTTTCGAACGACCCTTTCCACCGCGCCGGCAACCACAGCCTTTGCCTTCTCTGTGGCAACCGCCTTATCGGTATGCACCCATGAGACCTGTTCACGGATGGATGCCAGTTCGGTCAGGTAGGGATTGAGGCCGGCGCGTTTGCTCGCGCCGCGGAACGTCATTTCATGCAGATGCGGCGAACACGCCGCCACTACCACGCGCTCCAGCCCCAATTCCTTGATATCCTTTTCAATCAGTTCCTGCCCCAGGCTGGAACACATGAACTTGTAGTCGCGCGCGATGACCACTCCCTCCGCGCCGAGCATTGTTTCCGCCCATTCGCGCACTTTTTCGACATCCACCGTGTGTGAAATGTTGGTGCCGCAATGGCAAATGTACACCCCAATTCGAGGTTTGTTGCTCGTGGATTCAGCGCTCATTGCTCTGCCTCCTCAGCGTTTCGAGGCTTGCCTTTGACATTTTTCAACAGACGCGGCGGCATGGGCAAGCCCTCTTCCTTCTTGCGCTGCGGCGCGCCTGCTTCGGCCGGCTCAGGAATAGTCACGCCGATGCGCGCCAATGCGTTGCGGGTGCTGGTA
>JBBITE010000092.1:0-6157 GCA_037440905.1 Anaerolineae bacterium
AAAAAGTCGGCATCCTCGCCCAAAACCTGCGCACCGGAGAAACCCGCCAACTTGCCCAACGCTCTACCTCCCGCTTACCACTTTCCACTTTCCACTTCCCGCTTGGCAACTGGCTTTTTGACCCCTCCGTCCTCGCCTGGAGCAACGACCTGCTCGCTCACAGCCTCCCCGCCGACCTCTTCATCGTGGACGAACTTGGACCCCTCGAACTGATTCGCGGCGAAGGCTGGGTGAACGCATTCGAGGCCCTGCGCTCTGGGGAATACAAAATTGGCCTCGTCGTCATCCGCTCCGAACTGGTCAAGACCGCCCAACAACAATTGCCCATCAAGCGCATTATTTCGCTTGCAGAGCAGCCTTCTAGCCCCGAACAAGCGCTTTCTTTTTGGCAAACTCTCCGCCAGATTGGTTCATGAAAAGGCGCTCTTTGCAGGAATGTTCCTGACGGCAAGATCGAACAGGGTGGAGGTTGAAAAACTGTTAACTATTGACAAAATATCTATAGTTTATTATACTATAGACAAAAGGAGTTCTGGATATGCCCGGTGGTCGTGGTTTTGGACGTGGCCGCGGCGGCGGTCGTCGCAAGATGTTCTTCCTCGAATCGTGCCTGTTGGTGCTTCTGCACCGTGAGCCGGGCTACGGTTACAGCCTGATGGACGGCCTGAAGGAATTTGGCTTCCTAGCCGAGGAAATGGATATCAGTATCCTGTACCGCGCCCTGCGCGACCTGGAGACGGCCAGCCTCGTCGTCAGTTCGTGGAGCGAAGAGAGCCTTGGCCCCCAGCGGCGCGTCTACACCATCACACCACAGGGCGAAGCGGCGCTCTCCGAGTGGATTGCTTCCCTGCGCCAGCGGCGCAAGGAGATTGAAACACTTGAGAAAGCCTACGACGCCGTAAAGAAAAATTAACCGACAAGGCATACGAAAGGAGAACAAAATGCCATACAGAGACGGAACTGGACCGCAAGGACAGGGACCCCGCAGCGGACGCGGGCAAGGCAACTGCGCCGGTCAGGGCGGGACGGGACGCGGGCGCGGCGCCGGTCGCGGCTTCGGACGCGGCCTGGGCGGCGTTAGCACCCTCCAGGGGACTTCCTGGCTCGAGACCCAACTCACCAACCTGCAGGCCGCCATCGAAAAACTGTCCGAGAAGATCGGACAGAACAAGTAGCGAGGAGAGGAATCCAGAAGTTCTACTTCTGGATTCCCGCTCATCCAATGGAATCCGCAAGTTCTACTTGCGGAACTATCCATCAACAATTACCAACATGAAACTCATCATCTCCATCTCTGGGGACAAACTCGAATCCCCCTTCGACCCGCGCTTCGGGCGCGCCGCCGCCTTCTGCCTCGTGGACAGCGAGACGGGCGAATGGACCGTCCACGAGAACCCCGCGCTGTCCGCTTCGGGTGGGGCGGGTGTGCAGGCGGCACAATTCGTCGCCAAACTCGGCGCGCAGGCCGTCATCAGCGGTGCGTATGGACCGAACGCCTTCGATGCCCTCTCCCCTGCTGGCATCAAAATGTACCTCGCTCCCACAGGCGATAACCTGACCGCCGCTGATGTGCTGGCATTGTTCAAGGCGGGCAAATTGACCAAAGCCGAAGCCGCCACGCACGCGGGTCATCACGGAGGCTAGCGCTGATGCGAATCGTGGTCGCCAGCGGCAAGGGCGGGACGGGCAAGACCACCGTCGCCACCAGCCTGGCCCTCGCCGCCGCAGAACGGGATGCGATGCGCGTCCTCGATTGCGACGTGGAAGCGCCGAACGCCGCGCTCTTCCTCCGCCCAACGATGGAGGAACGCAAAGAGGTCGGCATCCTGCCGCCGGTCGTGGACGAGGCAAAGTGTACCTATTGCGGCAAATGCGCGGAAGTCTGTGAGTATCACGCCATTGCAGTCATCGGTAAAAAGATACTGATCTTCCCCGAGTTGTGTCACGGCTGTGGGAGTTGCACGCGCATCTGTCCTGAACATGCCATCAGCGAACGGCTGGATGTGATGGGCGTGCTGGAGCGCGGCGCGGCCAGCGCGGGCGTGGACTTCTCGCAGGGCGTGATGAACGTCGGCGAACCGATGGCCGTGCCGATCATCCGCGAGTTGAAGAAGTGGAGTCCTGCCCGGCCGTTTGACCTCGAAATCCGCGACGCCCCGCCTGGCGCCTCCTGCCCCGTGGTCGAGTCCATGCGCGGCGCGGACTTTGCCATCCTCGTCACCGAACCGACTCCCTTCGGCCTGCACGACTTGAAGCAAGTGGTGAACATCGCCCGCGAGTTGGGCCTCCCTGCGGGCGTGGTCATCAATCGCGACGGCATCGGCGACGACGCAGTGGAAAAATATTGCGCTGAAAACAACCTGCCCATTTTGATGAAAATCCCGATGGAACGGCGTTTTGCCGAGGCCATCGCCAGCGGCAAGACATTGGTAGATGCCGCGCCCGAATACCGCGCCGCGTTCTGAACCATGCTCGAAGCCATCACAACAAGGGTGACGGCATGAAACAGTTGGTCATCCTCAGCGGCAAAGGCGGAACGGGCAAGACCAGTGTCACAGCGGCGTTTGCGCACCTTGCTTCGCAAAACGGGCTGGCGGGCAAAGTCATCCTCGCCGAAGCGGATGTGGACGCGGCCAATCTCGAATTGGTCTTGCAACTCCGCCTGCTGGAACAACAGGACTTCAAAGGCGGGAAGGTGGCGGTCATTGACCAGGACACCTGCGCCTCGTGCGGTGACTGTGAGGCGGTCTGCCGTTTCGACGCGATTCACCCTCATCCCCTACCCTTCTCCCAGGGGGAGAAGGGAGCGCCCCCCTCTCCCTTTGGGAGCCCCACAGGGGTGCTGCGCGAAGGGGCCGGGGGTGAGGGCTATCGGGTGGATCCCATCGCCTGTGACGGCTGTGCGGCGTGCGTTTATCAATGCCCCACCGAGAGCATCTCCATGCAAGAGCAGGTGGCGGGACGGTTCTACTTTTCCGAGAGCCGCTACGGGCCGCTGTACCACGCGAATTTATTTCCAGGGCAAGAGAACTCTGGCAAGTTGGTGACGCTCGTCAAACAGCGCGCTCGCCTGCAAGCCATGGATGAGAACCGCGAACTCGTCATCGTGGACGGACCGCCTGGGATCGGCTGTCCCGTCATCTCGGCGGTGTCGGGCGCAAGCCTGGCGCTCATCGTGGCCGAGCCGACCGTTTCGGGCGTCCATGACATGCGCCGCATTTTACAAACCGTGCAGCACTTCGGCGTGCGGGCGCTGGTATGCGTCAACAAAGCGGACGTGTATCCCGCAGGCGCGGAGGAGATCGAATCGTTTTGCAGGGGAAACGGGATCGAAACCGTCGGCAGGATTCCGTTCGATTTGACGGTGGCCCGCGCCATGGTCGCGGGCGAAGCGGTGACGGCCTTCCAGCCAGAAGCGCCTGCCAGCGTCGCCATCCGCCAGGTGTGGGAACGAGTCATTGAGTCCTTGTCGGAGAAATCATGAGCGAACCGTCTTTGGAAGAAGCCATCATCGAACGCCTGAAGACCGTCATTGACCCCGAAACCAACACCGACGTGGTGCGGATGCGGCTGGTGGAAAACCTGTGGGCCGACGCGCTCGGTAAAGTGCGTTACACGTTTCGACCCTCATCGTTCGTTTGTCCCATCGCCGTGATGTTGGCGATGAACATCAAAAAAGCCGTGGCCGAAGTGCCTGGCGTGAAATCACAAGAAATCGCCGTCGAAGGCTATTTGATGGCGGAAGAACTCGAAAAACTCATCAATCAGGAGACTTGACATGAAAATCGCAGTAACCGCAGAAAACAACAACGGACTGGACAGCCTGGTGGCGCAGCACTTTGGTCACGCGCCGTACTTTATGCTGGTGGATGTAGAGAACGGTGAGGTCAAGGCTGTGCAAGGCGTAGCCAACCCGTTCGCTGAAGCGCACCAGCCTGGACAGATCCCCACCTTCATCCACCAGCAAAACGCGAACGTGATTCTGAGCGGCGGCATGGGCGGGCGCGCCATCGAGTTTTTTGCCCAGTACGGAATCAAAGCCGCCACCGGCGCGAGCGGCACGGTGCGCCAGGCGCTGGAAAACTACTTCGGCGGCGCATTGAAGGATGCCGCGCCGTGCGATGAAAGTGTAGCGCACGGACACGGGTAAATTCGCCTGTGCTTTGGTCATTTTGGAAGCGGTCGGTTTAAGCCTGCTTGTGAGCAAACGGGCAGGAGGCGAAGGATGGAAACATCAAAAGAGTGCGCAGCGCTGAAAGCATTGGGACACCCGGAATGTCTGCTGATTTTGAAAATTCTAGCAGAACGGGAAGCCTGTGTGTCTGAATTGGTCAATTTGACCGGAAAGCGCCAGCCGTATGTGTCTCAACTGCTGATGACACTCCGAAATGCCAATCTGGTTTGCGCTGAGCAGCGCGGCCAGAATATCTGCTACCATCCTTAATTTCAGCCAACTGAAAAAGTTGGAACAGGTGATCGCCGGCCTGCTTGTTCACGCCCCGGATTCGGAAGGCAGCCATGTGTGCTAAAAAAATCTGCTGCTGGCGGTATTGTCTGTGCATGAAAGGGTGTGCGCCCTGGGGAGCACACCCGCCTCCAGACTTCAGTGACGATTGCGCTCATTCTGAATGTTGATTTCAATTGACATTTCTGGAGGTGAATCATGTCTGACAAAAATACAACTGTCTGGTGGCGCAACCAGATTCCAACGGCTGTACTGCTGTTGATCATGGCTGTCATCATCGTCTGGTCGCTGGCAGGCAATGTCGGCGCGGCGCAGGGCGTTTCGCCGATGACAACCGGCAAGGGTTCCTGCTGACCGTCATCGGCTTTTTTGCCGGCGTACTCGGCGGCTTGATTGGCACGGGCGGGTGCAGCGTAATGCTGCCGATTATCCATTTCTGGATGGGCTATCCCGCACCGATTGCCGTCGGCACGACCTTGTTTGCGGTGATCTTTACCGCCATTTCCGGCGCATACGGTCATTTGATTCGACGCAACGTGGATAAGCGCGCCTTCCTGTGGCTGGGCGGCGGCGGGCTTCTGGGTGTGGTGCTTGGCTCCTGGCTGTTCACCCTGCTCTCGAATCAGAGCAAACTGCTCGGCTTGATTCTGGGCGTCATCTTCCTCTGGCCTGCCATCCGCATGGTCTATGAAGGCGTGGTGCAGCGCACAATGCCCCAGCGGGAAGGCACAACCATCACCGGTTCCGGCTGGGAGATGGGCATCTTTGGCTTTGTCGTCGGCATTGCAACTGGCCTTGCCGGCGTTGGCGGCGGGTATGCCCTGGTGCCGGGGCTGATCTACATGTTCGGCGCGCCGGTTTACATCACGATGGGCACTTCGCTGGCGACCATGATCCCGCTTGCGGTGGCGGGTGGCGGAATCAAACTGGCGCAAGGCTTTGTAGACTTGCCCACCGGCCTGCTGTTAGCCGCAGGAACGATCATCGGCGCCCAGGTTGGCGCGGCGGTTATCAAGCGTATCAAGCCCGCCACGCTGAAACTCATCTTCGGGTTGTATTTCCTGTATGTCGCCGTCAAATTCATCACCAGTTTCTTTGGCATTGCCATTTGGTGAGCCCGTCCCATCCCTGAGGCGGCATTCCAGAAAAATGCCGCTTCAGGGATGGTTTAGAAATGAGCAAAACGAACTACGTCTTCGGTCCCGTCCCTTCTCGCCGCCTCGGCCAGTCGCTGGGCATTGACACCATCCTGCTCAAGACCTGCAACTGGAACTGCGTTTACTTTAGTTGGAGCGCACCGTCCCGTTGACGAAAAGCAGCGTTCCCGCCGCGCTGCCAGAATCGGCAATCAACGCGATGCCTTCGCCCACGTCGCTGGCAGCAATCAGCAGGTTGCGATACCCGGATTCAGACACGCTGAGTCTGTCAATGGCGCTTTGGATTTCATCCGCCATGGCATTGAACGCCTGCGCCAGTTCGCCGATTTCATCGCTGGAAGGGATAGGAATACGCTCATCCAGTTTGCCCTGCCCCAAGCGTTGGACGCGCTGCGTAAACTTCACTAGCGAATGAGTCGCCAGGCGGCTGAAGCTTACAGAGAATTTACATCCACATAGCCTGCGGAAAACAAGAAAAAAGTAATTACCTACCCTCACCCTAACCCTCTCCCAGGTCTCGACAAGCTCGACCACC
>JBBITE010000093.1:0-5983 GCA_037440905.1 Anaerolineae bacterium
GTCCAGGTAATGCCGAGGTCCACGTCGCCGGCGATGAGGGCGGTCTTGGGGCTGTCGCTGTCGAAGAGTTTGACGTTGGGGACGAGTTCGGCGAGTTTGACCTTGGCTTCTTCCAACTGAGCCGGGTCGGTGGTGTTGACGTCATAACCGAGGGTGAGCAACGTCATGCCGATGATGACGCGCGAGTCATCCAGGAAGACCATGCGTCCGGCGTATTCGGGATTCCACAAATCGGCAAAGGACTTGGGCGGGTTGGCTACTTTGTCGGCATTGTAGATGATCGCGTCGGTGCCCGCCTGATAAGGGATGGTGTATTCATTGCCCGGGTCGAAGGGCAGGTTCAGGTAGTTCGGGTCAAAACTGGACATGGGGAGTTTGCTCTTGTCAATTTTCTGGAGCAATCCCTGACGAATCATCAAGCCCACGATGTAGTCGGTGGGCTGGACCAGGTCGTAGTTGGTGCCGCCCGCCGAGAGTTTGGCGTACATTTCCTCGTTGCTCGAATATTCGTCGTGGTTAATCTTTACCCCGTAAACCTCTTCAAAGCAGGTCTTCCACTCGGTAGGAATGTATTCCGTCCACACGAAGAGGTTCAATTCTTTCGAGGTTACCTCCATGCGCGGTTCGGGTTCGGGGCAGGCAGATTCTCCCCCGCCTCCGCCGCAGGCTGCCAGCGTCAGGCTGACAAGCGCCATAAGCGCCAGCAGTTTGAACAACAGATTCTTGCTCATCTCTTCCTCCTTAGAAGATTAGTTTGGTTTTGAACTACACGGCAGACGCCGTGACGCTCACAATATCCATCAGGCTTCGCGGCTCTGCAAACGCTGCAACAGGATGACCGCCGTCAGGACGATGGCAATCCAAATGGTGGAGAGGGCATTGACCTGAGGGGTAATGATGCGCCGCAGAAGTCCATACACATAGATGGGCAGGGTTGTGGCTCCAGGACCTGTGGTAAAGAAGGTGATTACGAAATCATCCAGCGACAAGGTGAAAGCCAGCAGCGCACCGGAAAGCACACCGGGCAAAATCATGGGGAAGGTCACGCGCCAAAAAGTGGTCAATTCGTTGGCGCCCAGGTCCATGGCGGCTTCTTCAAAGGACTTGTCGAAGCCCTGCAAACGCGCCTGCACCACCAGAGTCACAAAGGGAACGCTAAAGGCAATGTGAGACACGATGACCGTTCCCAGTCCGAGGGAGAGGCGGGAGTCGCCCGCCAGACCGAGGGAGTCGTTCAGCAATCCGAAGAGTTGACTGAAGAGGGTCAGAATCCCAATCCCCATCACAATTTCGGGGATGACGATGGGAATATAGAGGGAAAGTTGAGAAAAAGGCTTCATGCGAAAGTCGTAACGCTGAAGCGCAAGCGCCGCCATTGTACCGATGACCGTGGAGACGAAGGTCGAAATGAAGGCGATGGTCAGCGTGTTTCGCGCGGCAACGCCCACTTCGCGGTTCTGCGAGAGTTCGCAAAACCAGTGAAACGGTCCGCATGGGCTTTGGGTGACGATGCTGCCGCTGGTTTTGAGGGGACCGAAGGACGAAATAAATCCCTCAAAGAGCACATTGGTGCGTGAAGCATTGAAAGCATACAGCACCAGCACCACAATCGGCGCATAGAGAAAGATATACACCAACACAGTGGCAACACGGATGAAGGGATGCCGTCGGTAGGGATTCATGCTGCAATAATCTCCTCGCCAAAGCCAAATTTGCGGGTGTAGAAGTAGGTCACGATCAGGGTCATGATCATCAGAATCAACGAGGCGGCGGAACCAAAAGTGGGGTCACGCGCCGAAAGGAACTGATTCTGAATCAGGTTACCCACCAGGATCACCTGCTTGCCGCCGAGCAAATCGGAAACGATGAAGGTACCCATCACCGGTATGAAAACCAGGATGGTTCCCGCCACGGCGCCGGGCATCGAAAGCGGCAAGGTGACGCGCAAAAAGGTGCGGAACGGATTGGCGCCCAAATCGGCGGCGGCTTCGTACAGAGAAAGTTCGATTTTTTCGAGCGAGGTGTAAATAGGCAGGATCATGAACGGCAAAAATTCATAGACCATGCCCACCAGCACCGCGCCGGGCGTGTAGAGCATTTGCAGCGGCTCGAACGGCAGCCCCAGCCGCGCAGCGATCCATCCCAGCACGCCGTTGATGACTCCCTGTTCGCGCAGGAGCATCATCCAGGCATATACGCGGATGACGAAATTCGTCCACAAAGGAACCAGCACCAGCATGAGAAACGTATTGCGGCGGCGCGGATGCGAGCGGGCAATGAAATATGCCAGCGGGTAGGCAAGCAAAATGACAATCACCGTCGTCCAGAATGCCAGCGTCAGCGAACGCCAGAGAATTTCGGCGTAGAGCGGGTCGAAGCAAACGCTCTGCCCCGCCGGGCAATTGGTGCTATACCCCATCAGCCGCAGGTAATTATCGAAGGAAAAGGTATAAATGACGCCGCCATCCGGGCTGCGTTTGCCGAAACTCACCACCAGAGTCAGCAGCAGGGGGATGACCAGCAGAACGAACAGCCACAGCGTCGTCGGGAGCGCCAGCAGCGTTCCCTGCCAGGCTTTGTTTTCGCGAAGCCGCTGAAGCATGGTCACGCTTCCTCCTTCTTCAGGATCAACGTATTCTCTGGCATCAGGTAAACGCCTACTTCCTGGTCTTTATGATAGAACGAGAACGGATCGAGACGCGAGATGCGGTTCTGCTCCATGACCTTGAGGCGGGTGCCGTTGCATTCAAGATAAACGTGCGTATCCGAACCGATGTAAATGGAGTTGACCACTCTGGCGCGGAAAATCCCTTCTTTTTCGCTTTCGTATTCCACAATGCGGATCTTTTCCGGGCGGATGGAGATGACGACCTCCTCGCCGTTGACCAGGTCTTTGGACATGGGCACGCCGCTCAATTCGGCGTTCAGGGCTGGCACGAAGACGCTCGCTTCATTCCCCGAAAGTGACTTGATCTTTCCATCCAGAAAATTCGACTCGCCGATAAAATCTGCCACAAAGCGGTTGGTGGGGCGTTCGTAGATTTCGACCGGCGTCCCTATTTGCATCACCTTGCCTTTGCTCATCACCGCAATACGGTCGGACATGGTGAGGGCTTCTTCCTGGTCGTGGGTAACGTAGATGAAGGTAATGCCCAGTTCCTGCTGCAGCGCCTTGAGTTCCAACTGCATTTCCTTGCGCAGTTTCAAATCCAGCGCTCCAAGCGGTTCGTCGAGGAGCAGCACATCCGGCACTTTCACGAGCGCCCGCGCCACCGCCACGCGCTGCTGCTGCCCGCCGGAAAGCTGACGGGGCTTGCGCCGTTCCATGCCGGTCAACTGCACCATCTCCAGCGCGCGTTTGACGCGTTTTTCGATTTCTTCCTTCGGCGCGCCTTCCATTTCCAACCCAAACGCCACATTCTGGTACACGGTCATGTGCTGGAAGAGGGCATAATTTTGAAAAACGGTATTCACCTTGCGCTGAAACGGCGGGGTATGTCCCATCGGCTTGCCCTCGATATACACCTCCCCCGAAGTGGGCCACTCAAAGCCTGCAATCATCCGCAGAGAGGTCGTCTTTCCGCAGCCAGACGAACCGAGCATGGAGAAAAACTCCCCGTTCCTGATTTGCATGGTGACGTGGTCAACTGCATTCAACAAATTCCCCTCAGGCGTGACAAATTGCTTCACAACATCCCTCAATTCAACTGCGAACTCACTTGTCATCTATCTTCTCCTCAGGATAGGATGGGATTATTTTACTGCAACATTCTTCGCTACAACACCCACCGCATCGCGCAGACGGTTCAAGCCTTCGTCAATCTCTTCCTGCGTGATGATGAGCGGCGGCTCGATGCGGATGGTCTGCGAACTGGTGAGGGTGCCGGCCACCAGAACGCCGCGCTTGAACAATTCCGCAGCGACCTTGTACCCCAGGGCAGGCGAACGGAAATGCTGCCCGATGAGCAAGCCTTTGCCGGTCACTTTTTCGTACACCTGCGGAAATTCCTCGGCAAGTTCGCTCACTTTTTCGATGAGGTAACTGCCCTTTGCTGCCGCCCCCTCCCAAAGTCTATCGCGAAGCGTGACGTGAATGGCGGCAATCGCGGCAGAGCAGGCTAAGGCGCCTCCGCCGGTGGTCGTGGTGTGCATGAAGGGATTCGGGTACATCATCGGATGGAAAATTTCTTCTGTGGTCGTCACTGCGCTGATGGGCATCACGCCGCCGCCGAGGGATTTGGCGGTGGCGATGATGTCGGGGACGATGTCCCAGTGATTCACGCCCCACAGTTTCCCCGTCCGCCCCAGACCCGTCTGCACTTCATCCGCAATGAGCAGCGCGCCGTGTTTCTTCGTCGCGGCGCGGACGCGGGGCCAGAAATCACCCGGCGGGACGATGCCTCCCGCCTCGCCTTGAATTGGCTCGAAGATGACCGCCGCTACGCCAACGCCCACCTTCTCGCAAATCTCGAGTTGTCTTTCCACCGCCTCGGCATCGCCAAAGGGGACGTGATACACCGGCCCGCCGTACAGCGCGCCCATGCGGTCACGATAATCCGCTTTGCCCATCATCGAAAGCGAGCCCATCGTCTTGCCGTGAAAGCCTTTGACGGCGGCAATGAACGCCGATTTGCCGGTGTAGAGTTTGGCAATCTTGATCGCGGCTTCGATGGCTTCGGTGCCGCTTGCCGCAAACCACGAATACTTCAAATCGCCCGGCGTGATTTCCGCCATCAGTTTCGCCAGCACGCCGCGCAGCGGGTCAATCAATTCCTGCGAGGGCATGGGGCTGCGCTTTGCCTGCGCGATGACCGCTTCCACCACTTCGGGATGAGTCCAGCCCAAATCCATCATGCCGTAACCGCCAAGCCAATCAATGTACTTGCGTCCCATCACGTCGGTGAATGTGGAGCCTTTGCCCGACCATTCGACCGAAGCCCAATCGCCTGCTTCGGTCACCGACTTGCGATATTCCAGCCAGCCGCGGTTGAAATGCTCGGCGAAATTGTGTTTGGATTCGTTGATGATCCATTTGGCTTGCGCCTCATCGGGAAAATGTTCCTGCTTGATGATGCCAAGCCACTGAGATGAGTATGAGAGTGCGTTGTCGTAGTTCATAAATTCCTTTTATTCATTCTCACACCGCTGGTTGAGTAAGCGGCGGAAGTCTTCGAGTCGTTGCAAGTCTATTCGCATCCGCCGCTGTATCGAAACCAGCGAGTTTGATTCAAACTATTTGTTCTCATGTTACTTGTGGTTTCGATACAACCTGCGACGAGCACGCAGGTCTACTCAACCACCGAGTATTTCTAAAACTTCCTCGTCCACTCCTTCGGCCACCGCTCCACCACCACCTTCTTTTGGGTGAAGAACTCCACCGCATCGGTGCTTTGCCCGTGCATATCGCCGAAGAACGAATCCTTCCAACCCGAAAACGGGAAGAACGCCATCGGCGCGGCAACGCCAATGTTGATGCCGATGTTGCCCGCCTCCACCTCATAACGGAAGCGGCGCGCCGCATTGCCGCTGGTGGTGAACAGACTCGCCTGGTTGCCATACACGCCGCTGTTGGCCAGCGCAATCGCCTCGTCAATCGTGCTGACGTGCATCAGGCTCAGCACGGGTCCGAAAATTTCCGTCTTCCAGATTTCGCTTCCGGGCTGCACATCGGTCAGGATGGTGGGACGCACAAAGGAGCCGTTTTCGTAGCCTTTGATCTTCGTCCCGCGTCCATCTACGGGAACGCCTGCTCCTTCCTGGACGCCGAGTCCAATCAGCGACTCGATCCTGCCCTTCGACGCGGCGTTGATGACGGGTCCCATCTGCACGCCCGAGTCCATGCCGTAGCCTACCACGCGCGAAGCCGCCGCATCGCAGATCAACTCCGTGAAGTGATTCTTTGCCTCGCCCACGGTCACAGCGAGGGAAACCGCCAGGCAGCGCTGACCGGCGCACCCGAAGGCCGAATCGGCAATGATCTTGG
>JBBITE010000094.1:0-5510 GCA_037440905.1 Anaerolineae bacterium
GCGGGACATGGGAGCCTCCGAGGGGAGAGTCGGATGGTCAGATGGTCGGATGGTTTTTTAATCTGATAGTTGAGTGGGGTGGTTGATATTGTACTGCTGCTTTGGGTTGCGGCAAGCGAGGCGGATTTGATTACACGCTTCGCTTTACGAAGAACTCAGTGAATTCGCCCGTTGCCTCTTCCCACTCCACCCGCGCCTCGTCCACCCGCGCCATACGCGGACCTTCCTTCATCAGCGCAATCCATTGCTCCACTTTTCCACGTTCCCCCTCGGCCACAGCCTCAACTGTATCATACCCCACATTCCGCACCCAGCCGGTGACGCCGATGGAGCGCGCGGAAAATTCAACATGGGCGCGAAAGCCCACGCCTTGTACACGTCCCTTCACCCACACATGGGCTCGAACCACTTCGGGGTTACCTTGCATAAGCGCCTCCTTTCTTACGCAGAGCATTGAGAATGCCAATTGTCGGGAACAACACCACCAGACATAACAACAACAGATACGGCAGGAACACTTCCAACACTGCTTCAAGGCTGTTGCGCCCCAAAACCTGCGCCTGCCAATCACGTTCGAGTTTGACCAGCGTCACGCCAAACGCCCGTTCAGGTCCACGCTCGCAATCCACGCCGTTGGCGTAAGCCCGCGCAAGGGTCAGCAAGCCGTCTGCTCCAAACTGTCCGCGCAGGTAGTTGACAAAAGACCGGGACTGGGCATAAGCAAGAAACGCAGAGTCAAGCCGCGGGGAGAAAGAAGCGCACAAGTCCTTTAGAGGGATCAACGCATCACGTTGAGCCGCATCTGCCAGCGCCCTCTCGTACTCAGGATTTGGATACCCCTCCGCCAGCCCAGCCATGCCCTCCCGCAGCCAGGCGGGAAGATTACGGTACCCCGCGCCAATCTGCCTTGCCAGCAGGACGTGCATCAGTTCATGCGGGATGCGCTGCTCCAGGACGATATTGCGCCCGGCGCCCGCTTCCACCGTGACCGTAATCACGCCTGCCGCCGAATCGGCATGACCCGCCGCCCATGCCTCCACCCCCGCCAGCGCGCCACGCAAGTCGCTTTCGCTGGCGTAGAGGTAAATCTCTATCGGTTGCGAAAGGTCGGGAACAAAAAAAGCGCCAATCGTTTGAAGCCCCGCCTGCGCCGCATTCAGCGCAGCAAGGCCGAAGTCTTCACCGGCGTTATACCAGTAAATTTTGAGGGAATCGGCTTCGAGAGTCTGCCATGGGAAGCGGGTGTCGTCGTAGCGGACCACGCCTGTGACACTGCGGACGAGGCTTCCATCGGCAAGCGTCAACTCGTAGCGCCAGAGCAGAGTGGTGAACGGACGCAGAGCGTTCTTCCGTACATCAAAACGGAATTGCGAAACGCCGTTCGCGTCGAAGAAAACAGGGTCGGAGTAAGTGACTCCCTGAATGGAATCGTGAACAAAGATGGACGCCCGCACAATCGAGAGAGGCGCTTTGAGCCGCGCCGTGAAGGTAATCCCTTCTCCAAATTCGACGGCGGCGGCAAGGTCCATCTCAATCTCTGTTTGGGCTTGTGCCGCTTTCACCGTGAAAAGCGTGGAGATGAAAAGTGCAGCCAGGAAGCAACGCAGGAAGGCGCGCATCTCAACTCCCCAAAAACACCAGCAGCAGCGTCAGGGTGAATGGGCTGATGAGTGTGCTGAGAAACACCGCCGCCGCGATGAGTTTTGCATCCAGGCGATATTCCGCCGCCAACACTGTGGCGCTCACCATGCTGGGCATGGATGCCTGCGTCACGGCTCCCTGCAGGGCAGCGCCTTGAATACCATACAGACCGGCTAGGGTCAGCCCAATCAGCGGAGCGACAATCAGCCGCAGCCCCACACTGACAGAAAGCGCCCGGCGATTCCCCGTCAGAACCACATCCTTCATCTGCACCCCCAGCAGGACGAGCATGAGCGGAATCGTCCCGCCGGCGGCAAGGTCCACCGCGCGGCTGAGGGGCGGCGGGATGGCAATGCCAAACTCGATCACCAGCACAGCCGCCAGCACCGCGTAAAGGGTGGGAACTTTGAACAGTCCTGTAACCGCTTCACGCAAGTTCATGTGTCCCAGCGAGGCAATGACCACCCCCAGGGTATAGAACATGAAAGTGGTGGTGATGAAATATACGCCCGCATACGAGAGCGCCTTCTCACCGAAGGCAAACGCCACCAGCGGCAGACCATAATTGCCGGTATTCGCAAACATGGTCGTGATGACGATAGCGGTCAACGTGGAGCGCCCCAGTTTCAGAAAACTGCCCAGCAAAAACGCCAGCGCCCCCATGGACAATACAACGGTCATCGTAAAGCCGACCACCGCCGCGGCTTCGCTCCACCGCAGTTCGTTTTTGACCAGCAGGTCGAAGATCAGCACCGGGCTGAAAACATAAAAGACCACCCGCCCCAGGCTGCGGGCATCCACGTGCATTAGTTTGCCGAGGGCAAAGCCGGCGCCGCCCAGCAGGAGGATGGGAAGGATGTTGTTTGCAAACGTGGCTGCGAGAACAGAAAGAGACATTGATTGACCGCCAAAAGAAAATCACGGAGATTATAACGTCTCCGTGATTTTCGCTCACCAGCAAAAGCGGCTATTCTTTTTCTTCATCATCTTCCGCGTCGTCATCCTCGTCGAAATCGTCGAGATCGTCGGGATTGAATGACATCAAATCAAAACGGTCGAGGTCTTCGGTAAAGGTAAGGTTGTCGAGCGCGTCTTCGAGAAATTCAATCAGGTCTTCGTCTTCCGTCTGATCGAGCAGGGTTTCGAGATACACCTGAACATCCTCTCCGCCAATTTGCGAAAGCGACCAGATAGCAGCAGTCAGCACTTCGGCGTCTTCCTCGCTTTCCAGCATCCGCAGCAGCGGCAGTCGCGCCGACTTCAGCGCCAGCAGCCCCGCGCTCTGCACGGCGGCTTTGCGAATCAGAACGTTCTCGTCGAGCAGCGAGCGCAGGATGCGGTCTTCCCAACGGTCGTCCGCCGAACGTCCCATGGCGGTCAGCGCGCTGACTTTCCAGTCCACGCCGCCGTCGAATGCAGATTCGATTAACTCGACCACTGCCGGGTTGGAAGAATACCCCAGCGACTCCAACGCCTGACGCCGGACTTTCGCTTCGTCCGCACCCTGGGCTGATTCCAGCAAAGCGGCTTGAATCTCCCCATAGGCTTTCTCTTCAAGCTCTTCCAATTCACCGAGGTCTACAAACAACCCCAGCGCTGTGGCTGCCTGCGCCCGCACAGCGGCATCGGGGTCGCTTTTGAGCAGTTTGAGATAGGCGGGGATTAATTTCAGGTCTTCGCATTCGTTGAGCAGGCGCAGCGCATGCACGCGGACGGAGGCATCCGGGTCGTGCAAGATTGCGCGCGCAAAATCGTCGTAGTTGACGAGGGTATCGCTGTCAGCGGTGGATTCCAGCGCTTTGAGCAGAGACAGTTTTCGGCTGAGTTTGACGCGGGGCCAGACATCGAGCAGGGTTTTGAGTTCGAGAGGTTCGATGTCGGAAAAGTATTGCAGGTAGCGGCGGGGGAAGTCTTTGCCCGCATCGAGCAGGGAGTCGAGGACAGTTTGGAAGGAGGCTTTTTGTTTGTTCATGTTTATGGGATGACCGGGTCAATGAAATCCCGCACATTAACGTAAATCATCAGGATAAGAAGCAGCGCCATGCCGATGCCGTGTACCAGGTTTTCGAGTTTATGCGGCACGCGGCGGCGGAAGATGAGTTCGGGCAGGACGAAGAGGATGCGTCCGCCATCGAGCGCGGGAAACGGGAAGAGGTTGAAGATGCCGAGGCTGATGGACAGCAAGGCAATGATGGAAAGTGTTTGGACTGGGGCGTTGTAGGGGTTGGGCGCAGAGGAGGAAGCGGGGGGCTGTGCCTGGGCGGCTTCCACGTCGTTGGAAACGCTCTGCGACATGATATCGAAGATGCCTTTCAAGCCGATGAGGCGCCCTTGTGCCGGGTCAATCGTGCCGCGCAGCAAACGGATGGGAAGCGTGATGAGGGCGTAAATCTGTGCGCCGGTCACCTGCAGGCTGAGCCCCAGGGTTTCGGTGAAGGAGGTGATGGGTTGGAACTGACAGCCGACACAGTAGCCAATGCCGATCTTGGGTCTGCCTTCCTGTTCGTCCATGCGCGGGGTGACGGTGATCTCAACGGTGTCGCTGCCGCGCAAAAGCCGCAAACGAATAGGTACGTTGGGGCTGGCCTGGATGATTTCGCTGAGCCTTTCCGGCGCGGTCAACGGCAGGTCGTTGGCAGCCAGCAGAATGTCGCCAAAGCGGATGCCGCTCTGCTCGGCGGGACTGCCTGCAACCACATCGGTGATGAGCAGGTTTTGCGAGGCGTTTGAATCGGCGGGGGCTGAAACGATGACACCGCCCATCTGGCTGATGATCAGGCTGATCACCAGGACGGCAGTAAGCAGGTTCATGAAGGGACCGGCGCTCAGAACGAAGAGACGCTTCCAGGGTGAGGCGGCGGCAAGCCCGCCCGGCACCGCCGGGTCGTTCTCACCTTTCGGGCGGACGAACCCGCCAATGGGGAGCCAATTGAGAGTAAAGAGAGTGCCGGGGTGAACTTCCGCGATGGTATCGGTCAGGGTGACGCCCTGCCCCGCTTTGCCGGCTTTGATCGGGCGGGGCGCAGAATCTTTGCGGGCGGCTTCGGATGTGTTCTGAGAGTTTTCGTCTCGCAAGATGGTTTCGATGGTTTGCAAAATAAGTTTGCCGTCCGTTTCGCGGACAGTGAATTTGGCTTCGTGGTCAACCAGCCTGCTCCAGGCAACCGGCATGCGAAAATTGCGGGGGATTTCTACACGTCTGCCGCTGCGCAGCAACAGGGAACCGGGTGAAACCCAAAAAGTGACGGCTCCCGGAGTGGGAAACCCAATGCCAAACTCTTCGACTTCCACTTTGACAAGCCGTGCTGCAATAAAGTGCCCCAATTCGTGCACCACTACCATCCCGCCAAAAGCGAGGATAAAAATTAACCAGGTAAGCGCTGTTTCGTTCATTCTATTTTTCCTTGCGAAAATCGGTAACCGGCTTTACGCATCTTGTTGGGTCAGGCGGGGCTGATGTCACCCGCGCTGCTGCGTAACAGTCAAAAGTTGCTCTGTTGCAAGGATATCATTGCGAAGCCGAAGGCGGCGAAGCAATCTCCTCGCTGTCAGAAGACTGCTTCGGGGCGCTTTAGCGCCACTCGCAGTGACAAATTTTCAAGGTGTTTGCAACAGAACGGTTGAAAGTCATTATATCGCCTTTTGAAAAGACAACGCCGGCAGGTAAGATATTTCTAACATTGCAAGCCAAGATGAGGCAGATGTTTTTGAGCCTTCCCGCAAAGGGGGATTCGGTGATTGCCCACCTCTCGCACACCGGACGCATTGCAGGGGCGCAAGATATTGCGGATTCACAAATTAATAGAACAATCCTGTAGCACAAGATTATGATTGTTACGAAAATATTTCCGTAATGCTTGCGTAGGGCG
>JBBITE010000095.1:0-5506 GCA_037440905.1 Anaerolineae bacterium
TCAATTTCGTTATCGCCTTGCTGATCGTCGCCAGCATGGTCCTTGCGGCCTGCGGCGGCGGAAGCGCAGGCGGCAATGAAAACACCAATGAAAGCGCCCCCGCCACCAAACTGGTAAAAATTGCCACTCAAAGCCCGCTGTCTGGTGGTCAGTCTCTGCTGGGTGTTGATATCAAGAACGGCGCCCAACTGGCAGTCGAGCAACTCAGTGGTCCGTTGACCGAAATGGGCTTCACGGTTGAACTCGCCCCCTACGACGATCAGGCGACTCCGGATGTTGGTGTTGCGAATGCCAAAGCCATCGTGGCGGATCCTGCCATTTTGTGCGGTGTAGGTCACCTGAACTCCGGTGTGATGATCCCGTCGTCCGAAGAATATCACACCGCTGGTCTTCCCTTTGTTTCCCCCGCCAACACCAACCCGGTTGTGACCACCCGCGGTTACAAGGAAGTCAACCGCATCGTTGGTCGCGATGACGTGCAGGCTCCCGTTGCCGAGGCGTATGCCTTCAACGAACTTGGCGCCAAATCCGTCTATATCATTCACGATAAGACCGCCTACGGTCAGGGTGTTGCGGAATTCTTCCGCGCCGCCGCCGAAAAAGACGGCATGGAAGTGATGGGCTTTGAAGGCACGGAAGAAACCGCCAACTTCGATGCCATCATCACCCCGCTGCTCGCCGCCAACCCCGATGTGGTGTTCTTCAGCGGCATCTACAACCAGGCGGGTGTGTTCTTCAAGCAGGCGCGCGATGCCGGCTATGAAGGCACCTTCATGGGCACTGATGGTATGGATGCCAGCGGTCTGGCGGACCTCGCCGGCGATGCGCTGGTGAAGGGCGGCGGCATGGTGTACACCTCCGTTGCCGGCCCCGCTTCTGCCTACCCGAAAGCCGCCCAGTTTGCCGCCGACTTTGCAGCCAAATTTGGCGCTCCGCCCCAGCCCTTTGCCGCGCAGGGTTACGATGCCGCTGCCGTGTGCTTGAAAGCGATTGAAAACGCCGCCAAAGCCGCGAATGGCGAAATCCCGACCCGCGCCGCTGTCGCTGATGCAATCCGCGCTCTGACCCTGGAAGGCATCACTGGCACCATTTCGTTCGACAGCATCGGTGACCTGCCCAAGGCGAAGTACTTCATCATCAAAGTCAACGCCACCACCGGCGCCGAATGGGGCAAGAACGAGATCGTTGCCGAACTCGAATTTGCCTCCCCCGGCATGGGTGAATAAGTCTCCAAGCCGCTATTCGGCGGTTATCTCTCAGTTCTCCCTCCTGAAAAAGGAGGGAGAACTATAACCGACAGGGAAGCGCCATGAAGGAATTTACATCCAACCCGTTTTACAAGTTTGTCTTGTTTCCAATCGGGCAGATACTTGCGTTCATCCTGGGGGCGGGTATCACACTTTCCGTACTTGTCGTTCTGCTGGCTTATATCTTTAGAGGCACTATTACCAATTTCGACCTGGTCGAGAGGACTGTGGGCATTTTGCCCAAGGTGCTGATTGACGGCATTACCATTGGGTTCGTATACGCGACCATCGCGTTGGGATACACCATGGTCTATGGTGTTTTGGAATTCATCAACTTTTCCCACAGCGAAATCTTCATGGTCGGCGGCGTGGTGGGCGTGTAATTGTTGCGCTACCTGGAAGCGCAAGGGTCACTGGCGGCGATGAACCAATACGTGGTCATCGCCTTTGCGATTCTTTTAGGGATGGTGATTGCGGGCGGCCTGGCTGTGACCGTGGAGCGGGTTGCCTACAAACCATTACGTAACGCCCCCCGTCTAGTCCCCCTCATCTCTGCTATCGGGATGTCCTTCTTCCTGCAAGATGCCGTCCGCCTGATTTTGGGTTTGACCACTGGCGAGTTCAACGTCATTTTGCCCAAATTCGGCACCTTTGATGCGTTTCAAACCTTCAATGTGGCGGGTTTGGATGCACCCGTTCAACTGCAAAACAAAACCATCCTTCTGATCGCCGTGACGATTGTGATGTTGGTGGGGTTGAATTACCTCGTCAACGGCACCAAAATCGGTAAAGCCATTCGGGCGGTGGCGCAGGATCGTCCGACCGCCAGTTTGATGGGTATTAACGTCAACCTGATTATTTCCATCACCTTCCTGATCGGCGGCGCGCTCGGCGGTGCTGCAGGCGTTCTTTTCGCTCTCAAAGTGACCCGCCTCGACCCGTTTGTGGGCTTCTTCCCCGGCCTGAAGGCGTTTACCGCCGCTGTGCTGGGCGGCATTGGCAACCTGACCGGCGCTTTGCTGGGCGGGATTGTGCTTGGGCTACTCGAATCCTTTGGTGCCTCCTACCTGGGCATTTTCACTCAGGGTGCCTTCGGAGCGGAATACAAGGACATCTTTGCCTTTGCCATTCTGATTGCCATTCTCATCTTCCGTCCTTCCGGTCTCCTTGGTCAGACCGTTGGGCAGAAAGCATAGGCGGAGGAGATATTCCATGAAAAAGTTCTTCAGCGATTTTTATGCCGCCATCAACAAAGAGCCCTGGTCATACGTCGTCACTTTTGGGTTGATGATCATCGGAAGCGTAATGGTCTACAACGTTCCGCGTTCGCTGAGCGCGTTTCTCGTTTTGATGCTCAGCCCAATGGCGATGTATTTCCTCAAGATGAACAACAAAGTCAAGTTGTTTGCGGGGTTAGTATTGGCAATCGTCATCCTGCCGGTGCTCGGCATTCGCAATATCTTCTATCTGGAGGTCATCTTCCAGATTTGCGTCTTTGCTGCGCTTGCGCTGGGCTTGAATATCGTCATCGGTATGGCAGGCTTGTTGGACCTGGGGTATGTGGCGTTTTATGCCGTTGGCGCCTACACCTGGGCGTTTTTCGGCTCCAAACAGATTTCACTGCTGCATTCGGTGCCCGGCGCCGCGCCCGCCAACGCTCCCTTCTTCCTCGAAAACCCCAACTGGTTCTGGCTTTTCATCTTTCTGGGCGTTGGGCTGGCGGCGTTTGCCGGCATTTTGCTGGGTCTCCCGGTTCTGCGTCTGCGGGGCGACTATCTCGCCATCGTCACTCTGGGCTTCGGCGAAGTGATTCGCGTGCTGGCGCTCAACCTGGATAAACCTCTCAACATCACCAACGGACCGCAGGGGATCACCCCCATTCAACGCCCCACCCTTTCGCCTGTTCTCCTCGATCCGCTGCGCAGGATTTTGGAACCTGTTGTCGGTCACGAGATTACCACTGCTCAGTTCTACAACGTGTTCTTCTACTTCCTCGCGCTGGTCGTCATCATTATCGCCGTGATCGTCGCCCGCCGACTGGAAGACTCCCGCATTGGGCGCGCCTGGACCGCCATCCGCGAAGACGAAACCGCCGCCATCGCAATGGGCATTCCGCTGGTCAAAATGAAACTGGCAGCGTTCGCTTCGGGCGCGGCGTTTGCCGGCGCAATGGGAGTCATCTACGCTGCGAACAGAACCTTCGTGAGTCCCGAAACGTTCTCCTTCCTGCAATCCATCGGTGTGCTGAGCATGGTCATCCTGGGCGGCTTGGGGAGCATTCCAGGTGTCATCATCGGCGCGGCAGTGGTGGTGTTCCTCAACATTCAAGTGCTTCAGACCTTCTCACTCTACCTGAGCAGCCTGCGCCAGAGCGATGCCGTCATCCCCATCATCAACTTTGCATGGAAGAACCTCTCCACCCAGCTCGACCCAGCCAAATATCAAAAACTCATCTTTGGCGTCATCCTGGTGGTGATGATGATCTTCCGCCCCTCCGGGTTGATTCCCGCCGAGCGCCGCAAACGCGAACTGGCTGGCGAAACAGAAGACTCCGACTAAACAGGAGTGAACCATGGCACTATTAGAAACCAAGGATGTCGTCAAACGCTTTGGCGGTCTGACAGCCGTCAACAAAATGAACTTCACCCTCGAAAAGGGACAAATTGCCAGCATCATCGGTCCGAACGGCGCAGGGAAAACCACCTTCTTCAACACCCTCACCGGCATCTACAAACCGGAAGAAGGCTCGATTGAATTCAACGGTCATTCTCTCGTCGGGCTGCGCCCCGATCAGGTAGCGGAACGCGGCATTGCGCGCACCTTCCAAAACATCCGTCTGTTCGGCAGCATGACCGTCATCGAAAACATTCTGGTCGGCATGCACACCCGGTTAAAGCAGCGCGGCACCGATGTACTCTTCCGCACCAAAGCGTTCTACGAAGAGGAAGCCGCCGCCGAAGCCAGGGCAAAAGAATTGATGGATTATGTGGGCTTGAAGAACGTGGGCAACGAACTGGCGCGCAACCTGCCCTACGGCGGTCAGCGTCGCATCGAAATTGCCCGCGCCCTCGCCGCCAACCCGACCTTGCTGCTGCTCGATGAACCGACCGCCGGCATGAACCCCAACGAAACCGAAGAAGCCATCAAACTCTTCCGCCGCATCCGCGACGAAAAAGGCATCACCGTCTTGCTGATTGAACACGATATGCGCGTGGTGATGAACATCTCCGAGCGCATCAGCGTCATGGACTATGGCGAAAAAATCGCCGAAGGCACCCCTGCCCAAATTCGCAGCAACCAGCGCGTGATCGAAGCCTATCTGGGGCGCGAAGCCGCTGCGGCGCAGGCATAGGAGCATGAGCATGGGAAAAATTCTCGAAGTCGAAAACGTCCACAGTTACTATGGACATATCCACGCCCTGAAGGGTATTTCTCTGCACGTGGAAGAGGGCGAAATCGTCTCGCTCATCGGCTCGAACGGCGCCGGTAAAAGCACCACCCTGCGCACCATCTCCGGGCTGCTGCACCCCCGCCACGGCACGATCAAACTCGACGGCAAAGACATCACGCACCTCGATCCACATCTGGTAGTGGCGGCAGGAGTGGGACACGTCCCCGAAGGACGCGGCATCTTCCCCAAATTGACCGTGCGCGAAAACCTTGAAATGGGCGCCTACCTCATCGCCGATCCAGCCAAGAATGCCGCCCGCATGGAACAGGTCTTCAAACTCTTTCCGCGCCTGCGGGAACGCATAGACCAGTATGGCGGCACCCTCTCCGGCGGCGAACAGCAGATGCTTGCCATCGGGCGCGGCTTGATGCAGCACCCGCGCATCCTCATGCTCGACGAACCCTCCATGGGTCTTGCCCCGGTCCTCGTCGAACTCATCTTCGACATCATCCAAAAACTCAACCGCGAGGAAGGGGTAACCATTCTGCTCGTCGAACAGAATGCCCAAATGGCGCTCTCGATTGCCCACCGCGGCTATGTGCTTCAGACGGGCAACATCGTGTTGACCGACACCGCCGACAAACTCCGTAAGAACGAGATGGTGCAGAAATCGTACCTGGGCATTGAATAAGCCACCAATGCCTGCCTCTAACGGAAACCCGTTTTCAACCTTGAAAGCGGGTTTCTTTGTATAGCCTGCATACAGCAGAAAAGCAGCGGGCTACCTCTTCAAAAAAAATGGAACTTCCTCGAACAGCAGAGATTGTCATCATCGGCGGCGGCGTGATGGGCGCCAGCGCCGCCTATC
>JBBITE010000096.1:0-5283 GCA_037440905.1 Anaerolineae bacterium
GACGGAGGAAGATGTCGCGTCCGCGGTGGCGAAGGCGCGGGGCAAGAAATGAAGAATTCTTTGCCTGTGCTTTGGCGAGCGGCAGTCAGGTCATTGTCAGCGGGGATAAGCATTTACTGAAGGTTTCAGGGTATCAGGGCATTGAAGTTTTGAAGCCGCGCGAGTTTGTGGATAGATATTTGACAGAGGAATAGCCAAAAGCAAAGGGACGAGGGGAGGCGAGGGAAGAGCCTTTCCGGCTGGTCGGTTGATGGCGGTGACGATTTTCCCACGGTAGTTTTGTTTGAGGAGGTTTTGGCTTCTTCCCTCCTGCCTCCGAATGGAGGTTAGAAGGGCCCCCCTCCCGCCGGGAAAGGGGCATGGAGGGGGAGGAAAGTAGGCGAAAACTTGGGGGGTCAGGCAGGGACGGCTTCCTCCATCTTCTCGAACTGACTGTTATACAGGTCAGCGTAGAAACCGCCCTTTGCCAGCAGTTCCTCGTGCGTGCCTTGCTCGACGATGTTGCCGTCGCGCATCACCAGGATCAGGTCGGCGTTTTGGATGGTGGAGAGGCGGTGGGCAATGATGAAACTGGTGCGTCCGCGCATCAGTTTATCCATCGCTTTCTGGATGAGGATTTCGGTGTGCGTATCCACTGAACTGGTGGCTTCGTCGAGGATGAGCATGGGGGAATCCGCCAGGAAGGCGCGGGCGATGGTCAGCAGTTGTTTTTGCCCCTGCGAGATGTTGGTCACTTCCTCGTTCAACACGAAGTGGTACCCTTCAGGCAGGGTGTGGATGAAGTGATCCACATGGGCGGCTTGCGCGGCGGCAATGACTTCCGCCTCGGTGGCCTCTTCGCGCCCGTAGCGGATGTTTTCCAGAATGCTGCCGTTAAACAGCCAGGTATCCTGCAGCACCATGCCAAACATGGCGCGCACGTCGGCGCGGGTGAAATCGCGCAGGTCGTGACCGTCAATACGGATGGACCCGCTGTCCACATCGTAGAAGCGCATCAGCAATTTGACGATGGTGGTCTTGCCGGCTCCGGTCGGACCGACAATTGCCACGCGCTGCCCGGGCTGAATCTCGGCTGAAAAGCCTTTGATCACAGGCGTGCCGGGGGCGTAGCCGAAATGCACATCGCGAAACTCGACATGTCCGCGCACGCGCTCCAGTTTGACCGGCGAGGCAGTTTCGGGCGTTTCCTCTTCTTTTTCGAGAAACTCAAAGACCCGTTCCGCCGCCGCCACCGTGCTTTGCAGAACATTGGAGATGTTCGCCAGTTGGGTGATGGGCTGGGTGAACGAGTTGATGTATTGAATGAACGCCTGAATATCGCCAACGGTAATCGCCTTGCGGATCGTCAGCCAGCCGCCCAGGATGACCACCGCTACATAGCCCAGGTTGCTCACCAGCCGCATGACCGGCATCATAATGCTGGAGAAGAACTGCGATTTCCAGGCTGAGCCGTAGAGCGTGGTGTTGTACTCGTTGAATTTGACGATGCTCTTCTCTTCGCCGTTGAAGGCTTTGACGATGAGATGCCCGCCGAACATTTCTTCCACATGCCCGTTGACGTGACCCAGATAATCCTGCTGCTCCTTGAAGAAGCGCTGCGATTGACGGATGATGAGCATCACCACCATCATCGAGGCAGGCACAATTGTCAGAGCAACCAGCGTCATCTGCCAGGAAATGGTCAGCATCATGAAAAGGATGCCCGCCACCGTCACCAGCGAGGTGATGATTTGAGTCAGGCTCTGGTTGAGGGTCTGGTTGATGGTGTCCACGTCGTTGGTTAGCAGCGAGAGCACTTCGCCGTGCGGGGTGCCGTCGAAGAAGCGGAACGGCATGCGGTTGATTTTTTCCATCATCTGGCGGCGCAGTTTATAGGTGACCTCGATGGCGACATCCGTCATCAGCCAGCCTTGGAGGTAACTCAACACCGCAGAAAGGGCATACAAGCCGAGCGCGGTGAGCAGAATGCGCCCGATGACATCGAACGGCACATCGCCCGTGCCGGCGATCTTTGCCAGAATGCCGTTGAACAATTCGGTGGTGGCGTTGCCGAGGATTTTCGGTCCCACGATGGCAAAGGCGGTGGAGCCAATGGCCAGCAGGAAGACCACCAGAATTTTGGCGCGATAGGGGGCGAGGTAGGAGGTCAGTTTGCGAAGCGTGCCTTTGAAGTCGCGCGCCTTTTGGACGGGACCGCCGATCATGTGAGGACTGGGTCCGCCCATGGGACCGCGTCCGCCCATCGGTCCGCGGGGAAGCGAGGTGGATTGAGGTTTGGGTTCTTTGTTGTTGGAGCCGTTCATGCCAGCGCCTCCTGCTTCAATTGCGAGAGGGCAATCTCGCGGTAGATTTCATTGGTTTGCATTAATTCCTCGTGTGTGCCTTTGCCAATCAGCCGCCCTTCGTCCAACACTAAAATCTGGTCGGCGTTTTTGATGGTGGCGATGCGCTGTGAAACGATCAGCACCGTGCTGTGACGTAACTGTTTGAGCAGCGCTTGCCGCAGACGGGCGTCAGTGCGGTAATCGAGCGCGGAAAAACTATCGTCGAAGATGTAAATCGGAGCGCGCTTGACCAACGCCCGCGCAATGCTCAGACGCTGTTTCTGCCCGCCGGAGAAGTTCACGCCTCCCTGCGAGACCTCCGCCTGCAGCCCCTCGCTGCGCTCCTGAACGAAATCCGCCGCCTGGGCAATTTCGAGGGCGAGCCGCAGGGTTTCCTCGTCGGCGTTTTCGTCGGCGTAGCGCAGGTTGCTTTCGATGGTGCCGGTGAACAGGTTGCTGCGCTGCGGGATGTAGCCGATCTTGTCGCGCAGTTCGCGCAGCGGCACCTCGCGGATGTCCACGCCGCTGACCAGAATCGAGCCGGCGGTCACATCGAAGAAGCGCGGGATGAGATTGACGACGCTCGATTTGCCGGAGCCGGTGGTGCCCATGATGCCCACCGTCTGCCCGGCTTCGATTTTGAAGTTCAGGCTGTGAAGCACGTCATCGTCTGCGCCGGGGTAGCGGAAGGAGACATCTCGAAATTCGATGGACGGCTGGAAGGGATCGGGGAAATGCCGCGGCTGGGGATGGTCGCCAATGCTGATGGGCATTTCCAGCACGTCGGCGATGCGGTTGGCGGAAACGTCGGCGCGCGGGAACATGATGAAGAGCATGGAGAGCATGAGGAAGGCGAAGACGATCTGCATGGCGTATTGCATGAACGCCATCATGTCGCCCACTTCCATTTGCGCCTGCGCCACCTGGTTGGAGCCGACCCACAGAATGAGCATGGTGGCGCCGTTCATAATCAGCATCATGAAGGGCATCATGATGACGAACAGGCGGTTGACGAACAGGTTGGTATTCGTCAGGTCGCGGTTGGCGCGGTCGAAGCGGGCTTCTTCGTGTTTTTCGCGGTCGAACGAACGAACGACCATCATGCCGCTCAGGTTTTCGCGCGCCACCAGGTTGAGTTTATCCACCAGCGACTGGATGATGCGGAACTTGGGCATGGCAATCGAAAAGACGGTGATGATCATCGTCAACAGAATGCCCACCGCCAGCGCAATCGTCCACCACATGGAGGGGCTTTTGTCCACCGCGCGGATGATGCCGCCGATGCCGATGATGGGCGCATAGAAGACCATGCGCACCATGATGCCCATTACGGTTTGCACCTGGGTGATGTCGTTGGTGGCGCGGGTGATGAGCGAGGCGGTGGAGAAGTGTTCGAATTCCGCGCCGGAGAAGCGCATCACCTTCTCGAACAGGAAGCGGCGCAGGTCGCGCGAAAGTCCCGCCGCAATGCGTGAGCCAAGCAGCCCAACCAGAATGGTGGCAACTGCCGAGAGCAGGGCGATGAGCAGCATCTGCCCGCCCACTTTGAAGAGGTATTGGTTTTGCAGGGTTTGCGTATCCACGCCCAGCGCCTGATACTCCGCCAGGACGGTGCGCACCGCGCCCTGCCGCAGCGCTTTTTCTCCGCCCAGCGCAGCGAAGCGTGTCTCCACCGCATCCAATAATTGGGTGCGCTGCGCGGCGGGCATCATCGTCAGCGCCTGGAAGATGTCCATGCCGGGCGGGAGTTTGGAAAGGTCAAATCCGCCGCTTCCGAACATGGCCGCCTGGTCCGGGTTTTGAAGCGCCTGTTCGATGCCGAAAACCACCAGCAGCGGCTTGGTCATCATCCCTTCCAGTTGTGAGCGCGCGGCCGAGTCAGCGGTCTGCAAAACGTAAATGGGCGTCTCTGCCAGGGCGGGATACTGCTTGAGGTATGTTTCGTACTCTGGCGAGGACGAATCAATCAATTTGTACTGCGCCAGGACGGCGTCTTTTTCTTCGGCGGTCAGGAAGATGCCGAGCCGCTCCAGCGTGACCTGACGCATGGCGTCCGGCACGGGGCTTTCCACTCCGCTTTGCTGAATGCCGATGTTGACGATGCGCGACATGTAATCGGGCAATGCCAAATCGGCGTTGGCTTGTAAAAACAGTAAAGCCACTGCCAGCAGTAACAAAAAGAGAAACGGTTTGAGGTATTTCAGGATTCGGGACATGAGAACTCCAGAGGAAATGTAGGACAAGATTGATCTTGTCCCTCTCAATTGGCGTTAGAGAACGCTGACTGTTCGTGACTGAATAGATTTGTTCAACTTTATCTCGTCTTTCACAGGGATGAATATCTTCCTACGCCTCCACGCTCTGCGCTGCCTGCGTCAAAATATCCAGCGCCTCGCTCACTTTGGCTTGCTCTTCGGCGGAAAGGCGGCTGGTGAGATCATCCAGCCAGCGGTAGCGTTCTCTAATGCCGTCTTCCATCAGTTTCACGCCGCTGGGGGAAAGTTTCAGCAGTTTGGCGCGGCGGTCAGACGGGTCTTCGGCGCGCTCGAGGTACCCCGCCTGGACGAGTTTCTCCACCAGTTGGCTGGCGGCGGCGGGGGTGATATCGAATCGTTCGCTGACCTCCGACATACCGCACGCCCCCTTGTGATACAACTGCATCAGCACACTGAACTGCGGCATCGAAAGCCCGGTGGATTTGGCAAAGCGCGTCCATTCGCGCATGGAACGGTGCATGAAAGCGTCCATCCACGCGCGCAGGGATTGGGAAATTTGGAGCGTTTTGGGCATAGTTAAGCCTTCTTTTTAGTTAAGCGGACTTAAGTTTATGCCCCAAGCCCTTCCCCGTCAAGAGGCGCAGATAAGCAGCCCATGAGAAAACCTCCGCACAGCGGGCGGCAATCATCGTAACTCCCTACCGTCAGCCAAAAGGGGGAAGAAACCTGCCGCTGTGTGTCAT
>JBBITE010000097.1:0-5220 GCA_037440905.1 Anaerolineae bacterium
AGGTCAATTGGCTGCCCATTTCTCCCAACGGTAAATTACTCGCTTCCTCGGACAGCGATTGCAATCTCAAAATATGGAACCTTTCATCGGGGGAACTCTTGAAAAATTTCGAAGGTGCGGGGTGTAATTCCGAATTTTCACCGGATGGAAAATATCTTCTGATTGCCGGAGAGAGTTCGGGCGTGAAATTGATGGATACCGCCTCTTTAGAGGTTGTCAATGTATTGCCGCAAATTGGAGGAATGACCTTTTCACCAAACGGGAAAACCCTCATCTTTACAAGAGTCGGAACGACGACGTTCATTGACATGGAAAGTCTGCAACCTGTAAAAACTCTGGAGGAGACCGTTCAAGGAGACCTCCAATTCGACGCCAATGGGAGACTGCTGGCAATTGAAGGACGCTGGTTGGACCCGATCCGCATCATTGACTTCGAGACCAAGAATGTGCTTTCCACCATCGTGCCGGACAATCTGCCGGTTACTGTTTCTGCGTTTTCTCCGTATGGGTTGTTGGCAACCGGCTCGCAAGGCGGGACGGTTTCGGTTTGGGATTGGGAAACCGGCACGCTGCTCAGAGAGATAGCAGCCAGTCCGTTTGCCGAAATTTCGAGTCTCGTCTTCAACCCAGATGGCTCACTGCTGGCGGTGGGCGATAACAACGGTATTGTCACGCTATGGGATGTGTCGGACCTCCATTAATCCCAAAATGTTGATGAAAGGAAAAACGGCTATGAAAATTTCAAACGAAAAATTTCTTCTTCTGATGATTGGACTTTTGACGATATCTCTGGCGGGATGCGCTTCCGCTCCAACGGAATTTTCTGTCACACAAACACCCGCCCCCACAAGCACGTCCGTTCCTACACCCACGCCGGAGAACACAGCCACTCCAGCGCCCACTTCAACAGCCACGCCCATTCCAATTCCGGGAATTGACGAGCCGATTGTTGTCAACGAAGTCAACGTCCAGATACTTGCGGCGAAATGGGAAGAACCGGTCGTCGTGCCCCCTGTTCAATTGAAAGAAGGTTACCGCTCATTGCTGATCAACTTCAAACTGCAGAGCGAAAAAACCAACAGCCCCGCTGACCTGATGAACGCCATCGAGTTCCGTGAAATGCGCGTGGTTGACGATCAGGGCAACGAAAGCCCGGTGGTATATTTCAACCTGCCGATTTCATCGCTCACGGGGAACGAGTACGCGCAACTCGGTCTGTACTTTGCAGTCCTGGAAAGTACAACTCCCAAGGTCATTCATTTTGTAGATGGTCAAACGATTGAACTGGCTCCGCTCCTTCCACCGAATTAGCATAAATCAGCGGTATGGATGGCAATTGTCTACAGACAGCAGTTTCGCTTGGGCGCTTGTTCAGAAACAGTTTCTTCCCAACTTTGAAAAGGACGTGCTGGTCAGTTATGAGACTTCCCGAAGTCTTAAAGACTTCGGGAAGTCTACGCTACCCATTTGGAAATACCCTGCGAAATTCTTCCAGCGCTTTTTGTCCGTTGCACTCCAGCCGTTTATAAAACTGGTCGCGCTCCTGATTGCGATAATCCAGCCGCTCCACGTGGAAGGGCACCAGACGCTCGCCCGCGAACGGACGGTGTACAAAGCCTACGGGCTGGAACGCTCGCGCCTGCGCTCCTGGCATCCGCGCGTAGTATGGCCCTACATCAAACGCTGGTTCCAGCGCGGCGAGTTTTTCGACTCGCACGGCGATGACACCTCCCAACTCGGCGGCGACTTCATCGTGGATAGGAACGGCATCCTGCGTCTCGTCCATCCCAGCCACGACCCGACCGATAGACCCTCGGTGGATGAGTTATTGGAAGTATTGAAAAGCCTTTGAACACCCTCCCCACCCATCTCGTCATCAACGCTGCCATCGAAAAGCGATTCGGCGCGCCATTCAAACTCGCCAAATCCGCTTTCCTGTGGGGTTCTGTCGCGCCAGACTTTCCCTTTGGTCTGCTTTCGTGGGGAACGCTGGCGTATTATCGCTTTATCCTTCAGCAGGATACCAGCGGGGTGATGGAGAACGTCATCCACGCCGCATACTTCAACAACCCCTGGTGGATTGCCGCGCACAATTTTCTGCACTCGCCCGCCGCGCTGCTGCTCTACGCCATCCTGCTCTGGCGCTTCGTGGACAAACCCAGCACGCGCGGACACGGGTGGCTGTCTTTCGTCTTTGGGGCAATGGTTCACGCCGTCATTCCCCTTTGACTGGCATACGCGCTTCCACAGTCCCATCAGTTATTGGGACAGGGCGCATTACGCGGGTCAATTCGTTTATTTTGAAGTTGGCTTGAATCTCGTTTTGCTGGGGTATTTGTTCTACAAAAGCGTCCCGAAGATTTGGAATCCTTCGGGGCGGTAAGATGGGGGGGGGCGGCAGGGCGATTGCGCGTATTTGCTACTTCACTTCATATTCCCCCATATTTTCAAACACGCCGCGATAATCATCTGCCTTCAATACCG
Source organism: Anaerolineae bacterium (assembly GCA_037440905.1). Taxonomy (GTDB): domain Bacteria; phylum Chloroflexota; class Anaerolineae; order Anaerolineales; family Villigracilaceae; genus Defluviilinea. The sequence goes on from JBBITE010000097.1 coordinate 2,485, forward strand.
TATCGTACAAACCGATGTCTTCGCCTTCGTGTTTGTTGACACCCGTATACATCAGGCTGGCATCTTCGTAGCGTTTGAATTTGAAGACGGCATCGTTCATCAGGGCGCTGTTGAAGACGTTGAGGCTGACAAGCAATTCGAAGTCTTTCACTTCCAAGCCTGTGACGCGCTTGAACAAGCCCGGCTCCAGAAGCGTAATCACGTCGCGCAGGGTGCGCTCGCGGTAGTCGGTGAGGTACATGAAGATGGGGATGCGCGCGGCAAACTTGATTAACTTCTCTTGAATCAGTTTGCGCTTGCTCTTGTATTCCTTTTCGGCTTCGGTAAGTTCGCGCTTTTCTTGCGGGGTGAGTTCGCGGTCGTTGGCTTCGCGCTTTGCTTTCTTCACCGCTTCGGATTTGTTGATGATGGTTTCGATGTCTTGATTCAGATTGCGGAATCCTTCGATGCTCATCAGCGCGTCCATCGCTTTTTGATTTGCCATTAAACGGGCAAGGGTTTCGTTATCCACATTGACCAGCAGGGCGCTTTCCCAGCGGCGGGCGAGCAGGGTGGCGGTCGTGCCGCTCATGGCAATATCGAGGATGCCCGCCGCGTCTATCTGCTTCATGGAACTGCCGTCATACGCCAGCACGGGCAGGAAGTTGATAAATTCGGCGACTTTGGCTTCGGGGCTGACGGCTTCGTCCACGTTCAGGCGCGAGGCGTATTCGGCAATCTGGCGCAGGGCGCGGTCGGGGGCAAAGTCGAAGACGTAGCACTCGTGTTTGAGGATTTCTTCGGCGTTGGGGTGCAAGCCGTCGGGGTTTTTAATCGTCCACGGGGATTGAACGCGGAAGGCGGCTTGGAAATAGGTTTCAGGGCTGGAGGAGTTGCGGAGCATGAAGATGCCCGTCCAGGGTTTGACGGTGACGCCTGTGGTCAGTTTGCCGCACGAGAGGGTGATGGTCTTGGTTTCGAGCGGGTCGCCCATCGCTTCATAGACGGGCGGCAGGGCGTTCACGCCGATACCCGCTTCGGGACCAGCGGCGACAATCACTTTGTAATCGTGATAGAACTTGTTCTGCTTTTGCGCCAGCAGGTTTGCCATGGCATGACACGCCGCCACGCTGGGCAAAAACCAAAAGGTGTGCGAAAGGACGCTGCGCAGACGCACATCCGAGAAGGGCATGGGCGGTTTTTTCGCGCCGAGTTTCAGGTTGTCCACCGTGGTTTCGAGGAAAGCGCCGCGAATCAAATCGAGCCATTTTTGCACTTCCTCTTCGTATTTGAAGCGCGCCAATACGCCCTGACCTTCGGCAGAGAAAAAGACGTTCAGGTCGAACTCATTGAACTCGCCTTGCATGGCAATTTCGCGGATGGAATCGGGCAGTTGGTAGGTGAGCAGAACCATGCGGGGGAGCATGGCGTAGGGATTCGGCGGCGGCGCGGGCTGAAGCCCTGCCTCAGTGCGTGGAAGCCCTTCGGGCTGTTGCCGCCGCGAGTCGGATTTATCCGACTTGTTTGCGCTGAGGGAGGAATTTATTCCGCCCGAATCCCAATTGGCTTTGGCGCGCTGTTCATCGGAATACGTCCAGTTGAAGATTTGCTCTTCGATGAACTCGCCCGAGGCGATGGCGCGGAAGGGCGTGCCGGAGAGATAGAGGTAGTGATTGGTGGTGATGGGCAGGATGTCTTCAATCTCTTCGCTGGCTTCGGCAAGAAACTCTGCCCCTTGGCCTTTGGCGAACTGGATTTCCTCCTTGTCTTCGGCTTCAAACAGGTCTTTGGCTTTTTCGCGCCACGCGCCGTAGTGATATTCGTCGAGGATGACGCAATCCCAATGGGTTTCATGCACCCATTCGTTTTTGGTTTTGATGCCGCCTGTGCTGCGGTTTCTGCCGAGATAATCCTGAAACGAGCCAAAGCAGACGATGGGTTTGTTCTTGTCGGCTTCGGCGTAGGATAAACCATCGGGCGAGATGAACTGCCAGCCCTTAAAGTCCCGATGCGTTTTCAGGTCGGTTTCCCAGGCGCTTTGCACGGCAGGCTTGAAAGTGAGGACGAGAATCTTCTTCCAACCCATCCGTTTGGCGAGTTGATAGGCGGCGAAGGTCTTGCCGAAGCGCATTTTGGCGTTCCAGAGAAAGTGCGGGGCTTTGCCTCGGTTGGATTTATCTTTGCGGAAGTTGAGGAAGTAGGCGGCGGTCTTTTCCACGGCTTCGGCTTGTTCGGGGCGCATGGAAAAATCGAGGGTGCGCTCGGAGTCGGCATCGTCCGTTTCGCCGTTCTTGACGGCAAGATAGGCGGCTTGCAGTTCTTTGAGCGCGCAGGCGAACCACTCGCCTTCAGGGTTTTTGACCCCCATGCGGCGCAGTTGACGGTGGATTTCGTGGTCGGTAAAGGTTGTGCCGTCCTTGCGCATGGCGGACTGCTCGAAGACGATGCGATAGGGCAATGCCCCAGGGCGGGCGGTGGGATATTGCTCCGCCACCCGTTCCGCCGCCGTGCGGGTGGTGTAGCCCACTTTGAGCAAGCCCTTGTACTGCGGATGGGTGTCTTCGTAGGCGTAGATGACGGGGCGCGCCCCAGGGCGCGGCGGGAAGAATTCATTAGGCATGAGGGTGTGTCCTTTCGCTGTGATGGGGTGAGATGTGAGATGTTCGGGATAAATCCCTTCCTCAGTTCATGGAACTCCGCTGAAGCGGACTCGCCTTTAGCCCGCAGGGCTTTTTGGTATTAAGGCAGGGTTTCAAC
>JBBITE010000098.1:0-4865 GCA_037440905.1 Anaerolineae bacterium
GACTGTTCGCCTCTTCCCTCGACCTCATCAACCTGCGGAGGCAACTAATGGCTGAGAAACTCTCCCGACGCGACTTCCTCAAACTGGGCGGCTTGACCGCCGCCTCGGCGGCGACTCTTGCCGCCATGAAGAATTTCATCTCCGCCCGCGCCGGCGCGCAGGTCAAAACCGCCGCCGAAGAAAATATCGTCGCCTCCACCTGTCACCTGTGTTCGGCGGGATGCGGCATTCTCGTCCGCGTGGCGGACGGCAAAGTCGTCAAACTCGAAGGCAACCCGATGCACCCCGTCAACCAGGGCGCGCTCTGCCCCAAGGGACAGGCTGCCCCGGAACTGCTCTACAACCCCGACCGCTTGACCGGCCCAATGAAACGCGACCGCGCCAGCGGGCAGGTCTCGCCCATCTCGTGGGAAGAAGCGATTCAACTCGTGGCGGACAAGCTCAAGGGGCTGCGCGAAGCGGGACATCCCGAACGAGCCGTCCTGATGCACGGCGATACACGCGGGCAAATGCGCTCCTTCCTGACGCGCTTCATGCACGCGGTCGGCTCGCCCAACGTCATCTCGCATGAAAGCCTGAACATCGCCGCCGCCAAACTGGGCGTGTATCTCACTCAGGGCATTTACAACCTGCCCGCCTACGATTTGGAAAACGCCAACTATATTCTCTCCTTTGGCGCGAACCTGCTCGAAGCGGGACCCAACCCGCAGCGCACCATCGCGGGCTGGACTTTCGGGCGGCGCGGGCGCGCCAACCGCAACAAAATCGTGGTGATTGACCCGCGCCTGGGCATTCACGGCTCCAAAGCCGATGAGTGGATTCCCATCAAGCCCGGCACCGATGCGGCGCTGGCGCTGGGTATGGCAAACGTCATCATCAAGTCCGGGCTGGTGGACGCGGACTTCGTCAAGAATTATTGTTTCGGGTTCGACAATTTCGCCTCAAGCGGAGAGCGCAAAGGCTTCCGCGATTTCGTGCTGGAGAACTACGACCCCGCCAAGGTGGAACAAATCACGGGCGTGCCGTCCACCACCATTGCGCGGCTGGCGGGCGAATTTGCGGGCAATGGTCCCTCGGTGGCGGTTTTGCCCGGCAAGGGCGGTCTGCTCAACGGCGGCTTCAGCGGCGTGTATACCGCGATGGCTGTCCACATTTTGAATGCGCTGGTGGGCAGTATCGAAAAAGAAGGCGGCGTATTGACGCAGAAATACATGCCCTGCGTGGAGTACCCCAAACTGCCTTCCGATTCAGTTGCAAGCAAAGGCTTGAAAACGGAACGCATTGACGGCGCGGGAACAAAATTCCCGCTGGGGCGCAATTCCTATCAGAGCGTTGCCGATGCGATTTTGGAAGGCGCGCCTGTGGAAGTCCTCTTCCTGTACGACGCCAACCCTGTCTTTGAAACCCCCGGCGGCAAACGCTTCGCCGAAGCCTTCGCCAAAGTTCCCTTGGTGGTTTCCTTCTCCTCGTTCATGGATGAAAGCGCGGAACTGGCGGATTTGATTCTGCCCGAACCGACCTTCCTGGAACGCTGGGGCGATGACCACATCGAAGGCTTGGGCTTCCCCGGCATTTCGATTTACCAGCCCGTCATCGAGCCGCTCTACGACACCATGCATACCGGCGATTTCTTCCTCAAAGTTGCCGAAGCAATGGGCGGAACGGTTGCCAAAGCCTTCCCGTGGAAATCCTACGAAGAAGTGCTGCAATTCCGCCTGAAAGACATCGGCGCGGATTGGGAACTTCTCAAAGAATTGGGCGTGTGGTTCAACCCCGGTTATCGCTTTGCCAAACGCGGCAGTCAACACTGGATCGAGAATGTGGTTGGCGCGGAAAGGTTGAACTCGCCGCGCGACGGCTACTTCGATTTATACAGCCGCGAACTGAACTGCTTCCTCGGCGGGAAAAAGAAGGAGGAACTCGCCGCGCTGGGCATTTCCCTGGTAGGCGATGGCGCCAACCTGCCGCACTTCGAGCCGACCGCCTTCCAGGGCGACGAAGCCGAATACCCGTTCATGCTGAATGTGATAACGCTCATGAGTCTCGGTCCGCGCAGCGACGCAGCGAACATGCCCTCCTTGCAGGAAATCAGCGGCATGACCGTGCGCGAAACCTGGGACTCGTGGCTGGAGATGAATCCCAAATCTGCCAAAGCGCTTGGGCTGCAGGAGAATGATTTGGTGATCATCGAAAGCCCGTTTGGAAAAATCAGCACGCAGGTCAAGTTCGTGGCGGGTCTTCGTCCCGATGTGGTAAACCTGCCCTACAACCAGGGTCATACCGCAGTGGGACGCTATGCCAAAGGTCGCGGAGTTAATGGATTGGAAATCATGAATCCCGCCTCCGAACCGCTGACAGGTTTAGCCGCGTTTACAAATACGCGCGTGAAGGTAAGGAAAGCGTAGCGAAAGTTCCCTCACCCTGGCCCTCTCCCAAAGGGAGAGGGGACTCCCTTCCCCTTGCGGGGGAAGGGCTGGGGATGAGGGCAAGGAGAAAACATTATGGCTAATTGGTGTATGGTGATTGACCTGGATAAATGTGTGGCGTGTCAGGCGTGCAGTATCGCCTGCCGCATGGAAAACAACACGCCCGTCGTCAGCCCCGAAGAAGCGAAGAACGGGCGCGCCATTCGCTGGAATGACGTCTTCCCGCTTCCCGTTCACTTTGGACCCGATGAGGGCGAATATCCCAACGTGAAAGTGCATTACCAGACGCGCCCGTGTATGCACTGCAAGAATGCGCCCTGCGTCAAGACCTGCCCGGTGCAGGCGACCTACATTGACGAAGAAGGCATCGTGCGCCAAAACTACAACCGCTGTATTGGCTGCCGTTTTTGCACGGTCTCCTGCCCGTATGGCGTGCGCTACTTCAATTGGTACGCGCCGCAGTGGGAAGAACCGCTGAACGAACATCTCAACCCCGACTTGCTCACCATCAACGGCTCTCTCGAAGGACCTGCGCCGCGACCAGTGGGCGTGGTGGAAAAATGTACCTACTGCGTGCATCGTCTGGTGAAGGCGCGCGAACGCGCCGCCGCCGAAGGGCGCGAGTTCCGCGCCGATGAGTATGTGCCTGCCTGCGTGCAGACCTGCACCGGCAAGGCGCGTTACTTCGGCGATTTGGATGACCCCGACAGCACCGTCTCGCAACTTTCCAAGAGTCTGCGCGCCACGCACCTGCTGGAAGACTCCGGCGCGCATCCCAAAACCCTGTACCTGTCGGAGGGATAAAGCATGGCACAAAACCTGGAATTCCAACACGACCGCGATGAGCTCATCGCTCCGCTGTATCGCTTCGACCGCAAATTTTGGCTGATTCTCGGCGGGCTGATTCTCGTCACTGCGCCGGGGCTGCTGCTCTACGTCCGACAGTTGGTTGTAGGCTTGGGCGTCACCGACCTCAACCGCCCTGTGTATTGGGGCGCGTATCTGGTCAACTTCATCTTTCTGATTGGAATCAGCATGGCGGGGACGGTCATCTCCGCGGCGCTGATTCTGCTCAAGGTTGAGTGGCGGCGTCCCATCACCCGCATTGCCGAATCGCTAACCGTTTTCGGCTTGATGACCGCTGGCTTGCAAATCATCATGGATATGGGTCGCCCCGACCGCCTGGTCTTCACGCTTCTTTACGGACGTTTGCAGGCTCCGCTGATGTGGGACATCGCCTCGCTGACAACTTACCTGCTGACCGCCATGTTCGCGCTCTACCTGCAACTCCTGCCTGATATTGCCCTGCTGCGCGATACCGTTCCCGCCGCCGCGCCCAACTGGCGCAAGAAAATGTACGCCTTGCTTTCGGCGGGCTGGCACGGCAACAAGGCGCAATGGGAACGGCTGGAAAAAGCCATCGCGGTAGTTTCCGTCTTCCTCATCCCCATCGGCGTCTCGCTGCATACCGTGACCTCGTGGCTGTTTTCCACCACCGTGCAGCCGGGCTGGAAATCCACCATCCTGGGTCCGTACTTCGTCGTCGGCGCGATTTACTCCGGCCTGGGCTTGCTGATTATTGCGATGAGTTTCGCCCGCGTCTATAACCCGCATCTCAAAGGCTACATCACCGAACGCATCTACGCCAACCTCGGCTGGATTTTCATCGTGATGAGCGCGGTTTGGTTTTACTTCACGCTCAATGAGACTCTGGTCGTCACCACCGAGCAGGAGACGCTGGAATTCCCCGTCATGGCGTCCAAACTGTTCGGTCAATTTTCCCCCGCTTTCTGGGGCATGAACGCCTTGATGATTGCCGCCACGTGGATGTTGGTTGCGCCCAAGTTCGTCTCCGATAAACCCAGCCGCAACCCGCTGATGCAAACCCCCGTTGGCGTTGGGGCGGGAATCGCCTTCGTGGTGATTTTCTTCCTGCTTTGGCTGCAACCCGCCGCCCTTGCCAATCCCACCCTGCAAACCGTCTTGATTCTGGCTGACGTGGCGCTGCTGTTCCTGTCCCTGCTCGGCGTGACCAAATGGCTCAAGCCGCGCCTCATCCCCGCCTCGGTCATCGCCAGTTCCTTCGTCCTCTTCGGCATGTGGCTGGAGCGTTGGAACATCCTCATGCCCACGCTGACCCATGCCCGTCTCATTCCCTACACCACCTACGACCCCACGCTGACCGAAATCGCTATTACGGTTTCCACGCTGGGCATCCTCACCATCATCTTTGTCGTCTTCTATAAATTCTTCCCCTCCGTTTCCATCTGGGAAGTAGAAGAGGGCCGCGCCCATGAAGCCGCGGCGGGAGATTAACCATGAACTTTCCGCTTGAACAACCCCTCTTTCAGTTTTTCTACTGGTTGGTCAATACGCCCGGCGTGGGCGCGGGCGTGGTCGGTCTGCTGGTTCTCACCGCGCTGACCTCCTTCGGGCTGA
>JBBITE010000099.1:0-4857 GCA_037440905.1 Anaerolineae bacterium
GAACCTTCGGGACGTTCCGCGTAAGGTGAGTTACATCGTAATTTTAGAGAATACGTCCTACCCTCAAGATATGGGCAATCACCAGCCTTACCAGGCTTGACACAGAACAGGCGTTCGAGTATCATTCATAGCACAAATGAGCGAAAAACGCTCGGGAGGCTGCTATGATGATGGTTCGAAAAAGCAAGGGGCTCACCGACAAGCATAAAAAAGTGCTGGAGTTCGTCAACGAATACCAGACCCAGCACGGGCGTCCCCCTTCGATCCGCGAAATTGGCGAAAAGGTCAAAATTTCGTCCACCTCGGTGGTCAATTATTACCTGCGCCAACTGGAAAATATGGGTTACATCGAGCGCGATAACCGCGTTTCACGCGGCATGCGCCTGACCGGCAAGGTTCAACAAATCGTCCAGGCTGGCAACATGCTCCACGTCCCCATTCTTGGTCCCATCGCCGCCGGCAGCCCAATTCCCGAATTACAGCCCGGCTTAAGCTACACAGATAACGAATTCGACGCGGTGGACATTGCCCGCAGCCTCCTCCCCTCCAAAGAAAAAGGCGATTCTCTCTTCGCCCTGCGCGTGGAGGGAAATTCGATGATTGACGCCATGATCAACGACGGCGACATCGTGGTAATGAAACAAACCACCGAAGCCCGCAATGGCGAAATGGTGGCGGTCTGGCTTCCCAACAACAATGAAGCAACCCTCAAATACTTCTTCAAAGAAAAAGACGGCTATCGCTTGCAGCCCGCCAACCCCACCATGAAACCCATCTACATCAAAAAGAACGAACCGCTCGAAATCAAGGGCAAAGTGGTCATGGTTATTCGCAAAGTGGATAAACCTCTCGCCGTATAACACAAATCACATCCTAAACAAAAAAAGACGGCTCGTACAAGCCGTCTTTTTTTGTTTGCCTGAAGAGACGCGTTACTCGAGCACAACGGTCGCGCCGGCTTCTTCGAGTTTCTTCTTCGCATCGTTGGCGGCATCTTTGCCAACAGCGGAGAGAACCTTCCCACCGGGGGTTTCAGCCAGGGCTTTGGCTTCCCCGAGACCCAGGCTGGTCAACTGGCGGATGACTTTGATCACATCAATCTTCTTGGCGCCCGCGTCCTTGATGATTACATCGAACTCGGTCTTCTCTTCCACGGGCTCAGCAGCCGCAGCAGCGCCACCGGCAGGCATGGCGGCCATCGCTACCGGCGCAGCGGCAGAAACGCCCCATTTCTCTTCCAGTTTCTTCACCAGTTCAGCCGCCTCGAGGACGGACAGGGTGGAAAGTTCTTCCACAAGTTTTTCAAGTTTTTCAGACATTGCTTACACTCCATTACAATGAGATAGTTTTTTTTAAATGCGTAATATCACGCCGATTACGCAGCGGCGGGGGCTTTCTCTGCGAAAGCCTTGATGACAGCCGCCAAACCACGTGCGGGTTCGGCAAGCGTGCGGACCAGTTTTCCAGCGGGCGCTTGCAGCACTCCCAGCAACTGCGCACGGACGACCGGCAGCGGCGGCATATCTGCCAAGGCTTTGACTTGCGCCGCATTCAACACCTGACCGCTCATGAACCCGCCCTTGACCTTGACGAATTCATTGCCTTTCGTCGCATCGTTCAATGCCTTTGCCGTAGAAGCCGGATCGGAAAAGGCAAACGAGACGGCCGTGCTTTTCACCAGGAACTCCGCCGGCAGGCTCATGCCGTGCTCAGCAAACGCACGGCGCGCCAGGGTATTCTTCAGGACATGGAACTCACCGCCCGATTCACGTACCTTCGCGCGGATGTTATCCAGGTCTTTCATCTTCAAGCCGGTGTACTCCACCAGAATCACAGCCTGGCTCTTTTTAAGCCATTCCGAATACATGGCCAGCACCTGTTCTTTACGTTCTCTCGAAACTGCCAAAGGGTATCACCTCCTTTCTATAAAAAAGTCTTTGCCACTTGCAGGCAAAGACTCATGCAACTCCCAAAGGAGGAATGGTTGCTTGTGTCTTCACCTGAGCAGGAGATTAAGTGGCGCCTTCGGCGCCACGCCCGCCTTCACTGGCGAAGTGGCGTACAGGTTGATCGGGTTGAAGTTTACCCGCTTACCTCCAGTTTGTGGGTCTCGGATGGATTGACCTTGATACCGGGACCCATCGTCGTCGCAAGCGTAATGCGCTTGATATACTCGCCCTTTGCGCCTGCCGGGCGCGCCTTATGCACCGCGTTCATCAGCGCGGCGAAGTTATCGTACAACTGATCCACGCTGAACGAGGCCTTGCCGACCGAAACATGAATATTCGCCGTCTTATCGAGACGGAACTCAACACGCCCCGCCTTGGCTTCTTTGATGGCGCGCGGCAAATCGGCAGCATTGACTACCGTCCCGGCCTTCGGGTTCGGCATCAGTCCGCGCGGACCAAGCACACGACCCAAACGCCCAACCTTGCCCATGGCGTCGGGAGTAGCAATTGCTACGTCAAAGTCCAGCATGCCGCCTTCGATTTTCTTCAGCGTTTCATCGTCATCGGCAACCATATCGGCGCCGGCCGCGCGGGCAGCCGCCGCGCCTTCACCCTGAGCAAAGACCAGTACGCGCACCGTCTTGCCCAGGCCATGCGGCAATACCACCACATCGCGCACCTGCTGATCCGATTGCCGCGGGTCGAGCGCCGTGCGGATATGAACTTCAACCGTCGAGTCAAACTTGGTGATGCTGGTCTCTTTGGCGAGGGCAATCGCCTCGCGCACCCCATATTCTTTTTCCAGATCCACTTTTGCCAAAGCGGCTTTGTATTTCTTTCCGTGTTTAGCCATGAATTCCTCCGTGGTTCAAGCGTGGCGCGCCGAGCGCCACTCCCACCAAATTAGTCTACAATCGTAATGCCCATCGAACGGGCGGTGCCTTCAATCTGCTTGATGGCGCCTTCGAGGTTGATCGCATTCAGGTCCTTCATCTTCATTTCAGCGATCTCTCGAATCTGCGCCCGCGTCACCTTGCCGACCTTCTCTTTGTTCGGCGCGCTGGATCCTTTTTGCACTTTGGCTGCTTTGCGCAGCAACACCGAGGCCGGCGAGGTCTTCAAAACAAACGTAAACGAACCATCGGTATATACCGTAATCTCTGCCGGAATAATTTCACCCGGTTTATTCGAGGTGCGGGCGTTATATTCCTTGCAGAAAGCCATGATGTTGATACCATGACCCGCCAACGCCGGACCCACCGGAGGTGCCGGGTTGGCTTTTCCAGCCTCTAGTTGGAGACGAACGATTGCCTTTAGTTTCTTTGCCATATTTACTCCTTTGTGGTTTTAGCGGGCGATTTTTACGGGACGCCCTCCCACTGTATCAGACTGGGAGAACACGGACGCTTCCTGCCTACCCTGAGCCTGTTACTTTTTCTTTATGCCTTTTCTACCTGTAGAAAATCCAACTCCACCGGCGTTTCACGCCCAAAGAACGACACATTGACGCGCACCTTTGAGCGCTCCATATCAATTTCTGCCACCACGCCGCGAAAGTCATTGAACGGACCGTCAATGATGCGGACGCGTTCGCCGACCTTATAGGTCACCTTGACCGTCGGCGCTTCGGCTTCCATGCGCTTGATGATTTGAGCAACTTCTTCCGGCCGCAGCGGTGTGGGTGTGTTGCCCATGCCAACGAAGCCCGTCACGCCGGGCGTGTTGCGCACCACGTACCAGGACTCTTCCGTAAGCAGCATGTTGACCAGCACATACCCCGGAAAGATGTGGCGTTCCACAGACCGCCGCTTGCCGTCTTTGACCTCGATTTCTTCCTGAGTGGGAATGACAACGTCGAAGATTTTGTCCTTCATCCCCATGGTTTCGATGCGCTGCTCGAGATTGTGGCGCACTTTGTTTTCGTAGCCGGAATAACAATGAATCACATACCAGGCAGGACCTTCCCCTTCCGCCGGCGCAGATTCAGCAGAGGCGGAAGATTGGGATGCCGCACCAGGCTGCGGGGCGGTTGGACGCGTCTCTTCTTGAGCAGGCGTCGGGTGTTCGGAAGAATCGCTTAAAGCGTCAGTTGCCTCCAATGACTCTTTTGCATTGGAAGCAGTTTCGAGCGTTCCCTGTTCTCTTTCAATGGCTTCGGGTCCGCTTTCGATTGGTTCGGGCGATTCTTGTAACACCATTCGACCTCAAATTTGCTATTGCGGGTCAGCCGAGTAATACTCCCAGCAAACCGCGTCCTGCGGCGTCAGTAAGCCCCAGAATGAAGCCAACGACGAGCATGACGATAATCACAAGGCCGGTCAATTGAAGCGCTTCACGCCTTGTGGGCCAGGATACTTTACGGAGTTCGCCAATGGTTTCTCGAAAGAATGCCTGGACGGGATTGGGTTTCTTGCCTTTTGCTTTCTCAGCCAAGATGACTCTCCTTGAGCATCAGTTCCGTATTCGCCGTAAAATGCCGCCTTTGGGAAAGCGGCATTGACGGAAAGGCAGGCCAGGCAGGACTTGAACCCACAACCGCTCGTTTTGGAGACGAGTGCTCTACCAATTGAGCTACTGGCCTTCATTTAGTCAAATAGCCGCCTAGCCTCGCAGTCTGACAGTCAGCAACCACAGCGACTATTTGACTATCTGACTATGTCACTACTTCGTTTCGCGGTGCAGGGTGTGCTTGCGGCAACGCGGACAGTATTTGCTAAACTCAAGACGATTTGGATCGTTGCGGCGGTTTTTTTCGGTCGTGTAGTTGCGTTCCTTGCACTCATTGCACTGCAGGGTAATTACGGGCCGAATGTCCTTCTTCTTTGATGCCATACCAACTTACCAACTTTCTCTTATTCGATGATTTTGGTGACGACACCGGCGCCGACGGTCAGACCGCCTTCACGGA
>JBBITE010000100.1:0-4506 GCA_037440905.1 Anaerolineae bacterium
CTTCGGCTATAATCTCGATTATGAGCCTGCCCCTCAACCAAATTCTCAAAGGCGATTGTGTCGAAATCTTGAATTCGCTGCCTGAGAAATCCATTGACCTGATCTTTGCCGACCCGCCTTACAACCTGCAACTGCGAAACGAACTCCACCGCCCGAACATGACCAAAGTGGACGCGGTGGACGATGATTGGGATCAGTTCGATTCGTTTGCCGCTTACGACGATTTCACCCGCAAGTGGTTGACCGCCTGCAAGCGCGTCTTGAAGCCCACAGGCACGATTTGGGTCATTGGCTCATATCACAACATCTTCCGCGTGGGGACGATCATGCAGGACCTGGGTTTTTGGATCTTGAACGATGTGATTTGGGTCAAGACCAATCCGATGCCCAATTTTCGCGGCGTCCGTTTTACCAATGCTCACGAAACGCTGATTTGGGCGAGTTCGGGGAAAGGCGCGAAATACACGTTCAACCATCAAGCGATGAAGGGGTTGAATGAAGGGAAGCAAATGCGCTCCGATTGGTGGCTGCTGTCATTGGCGACGGGTTCAGAGCGAATCAAGGATGAGAATGGCGAAAAAGCCCACTCCACGCAGAAGCCTGAGGCGTTGCTGTATCGCGTGATACTCGCTTCGAGCAGCGCCGGCGATGTGGTTCTCGATCCGTTCTTCGGGAGCGGGACGACGGGGGTGGTTGCCAAACGCCTTCATCGGAACTGGATCGGAATCGAGCGTGAAGAGAAATACATTCGCACAGCCAAAAAACGGATTGACGCGGTTCAGCCAGAGAAGTTCGATCCGCAAACCTTCGATGTGAGAAGCAAAAGAAAAACCGCTCCCAGGGTGGCATTTTCAGCGCTGGTGGAAAACGGTTTTCTGCAAGCGGGTCAAAAATTGTTTTTTGCCAAAGACAAGTCACGCTTTGCGACTATCAAACCCGATGCGCGGCTTCGCACCGCGGACGGTTTTGAAGGAAGCATTCACAAGGCTGGCAGTCACTACATGAACGGCGCTCCATGCAACGGGTGGGAACATTGGTATGTGAAGCAAAACGGTTGTTTTGTTGTCCTGGATGAGGTTCGCCGGCGATACCGAATCGAAACGGGGCTTTGGGGTGACTAACGCGGTTTACGCCCTCTCCAACCCGAACCGATATGTACCGATCTTGTAATTACCGTTCTGGCGCAGGATTCTTTCCAGGAATTCCTCAGGCACATCCACAAGGGTGCGCTGCTCTTCGATGCGAATCTTGCCGATTGAGGAGCCGGGGATATTGGCATAAGACGCAATCGTCCCGACGATGTCGTTGGGGCGGATGCCATCTGCCTTGCCGCGGCCAATCTTGAGGCGCACCATGCCGGCTTCGTGCGAGTGAGATGCGCTTTTCTCCCGTCCAGCCCGCCTCAAAGAATATTCCTGTTTGCCGTGCAGGCGCTCGTGTTTGCTGCCGCCTTTGGGAAAAGGTGTCTCCTGCGCATCGTTGACTGCCGCGATGGGTCTCTGCTTCTCGCCGGCGCGTGCCAGTTTGAGGGCGGCTGCCGCTATCTCGAGAAGATCATGCCCTTCGGCAACCAACTGCTGCACTAATTCGCGTTCGCGCTGGTAGCGCGCCCGCCCCAGCCAAACCCTCATTTGCTCGAGCAGATGATTTTCACGGTGACGGCGAATATCCTCTGCGTTGGGCAAAGAAGCGCGGGTCATCGGCTGGCGGGTGAAGCGCTCAATCTCATGCAGGCGGCGCTTTTCACGCGGCGAAAAGAATGAGATGGCAATGCCTGCTTTGCCGGCGCGTCCCGTGCGGCCGATGCGATGCACATACACTTCAGGATCGTCGGGCAGTTGGTAGTTGACCACATGAGAAATGTCATCAATGTCCAAACCGCGTGCGGCTACATCGGTCGCTACTAGAACCTTGATTTGGTTGCTGCGAAAACGGCTGAGGATGCGCTCGCGTGCATTCTGCTCGAGGTCGCCGTTGAGCGCCTCGGCGGGTGTGCCGCGCAGCGAGAGTTCGGCGGCGAGTTGACCCGTCTCGGCGCGCGTGCGGGTGAAGATTAGCACACTGGCGGCGTTCTCCACCTCCAGCAAATTCAGCAGGGCGTTGAGTTTATCCGTCTCCTGCACCAGGTAATAACGCTGCTCTATTGTCTGGACGGTGAGCGTATTCTTTTTGATGGTCACCGATTCGGGGGTGCGCATGAAGCGCTCTGCCAGGGCGCGGATGCGCGGCGGCAGCGTTGCGCTGAAGAGGGCGGTCTGTCTTTCGGCGGGAGTTTTTTCGAGGATGGTTTCCACAGCCTCGATGAAGCCCATCTTGAGCATTTCATCCGCTTCGTCGAGGACGACGGTATGCAGACCGCCGAGGTCGAGTGCGCCGCGTTCGAGCAGGTCAATGATGCGGCCCGGTGTGCCGACGACAATATCCACGCCTCGTTTCAGTTGACCGATTTGTGGTCCGTATGGCTGCCCGCCATAGACAGCCAGCACGCGCACGTGCATGAATTGTCCATATTGCTCGAACGCCTCGGCAACTTGCAGGGCAAGTTCACGTGTGGGCGCGAGTACCAGGCTTTGCACGCGGCGATGGCTGGTTTTCAGATTTTGCAGAATGGGGAGGGCGAAAGCGGCGGTCTTGCCGGTGCCGGTCTGTGCCTGCCCGATCACATCCACGCCGGTGAGCATGAGAGGGATCATGGCAGATTGGATAGGCGTCGGCTCGGTATAGCCAAGCGCCTGAATAGCCTGCTCCAGTTCGCGGCGCAGGTTGAGGGAGGTAAATTCGGTTGTCATCGTTTTCCTTTATGTTGCGGGTTGTTCCGATGACTCCGTTTCCTTCCTGCTACTCAGACTTGTCCTTGCAGACGCATCTGCCCAACAAAAAAGCCCGACACACATTCATCGGGCTATCATTCAGAGTGACCAAAACAATTCCCAGATTTTTTCGCTCTTTTAGAGCGGCGTGAGTATAACACAGATTCTCTCGTTTATAATTCTCCTCAATGGATGCAAAAAGCCTGCAAGTTCTCGAATACGACAAAATCCTCGAGCGGCTTAAGTCGTTCTGCGATTTTTCCGCATCGATGGAGCTGGCGCGCGAACTCGAGCCGACCGATTCCTACGACCTCGCCCTCGCCCGCCTCGCCGAGACGACCGAAGCGCGCCGGCTGCTTTCTGTGCAGGACATTGGCGTGGGCGGCGCGCATGACATTCGCCCCGCCGTGGACCTGGCGGCACGCGGCGGTATGCTCGACCCGCAGCAATTGCTGGATGTCAAATCCACGCTCATCTCATGCCGCGAGTTGAAGAAGACCTTCGAGCGCAAAGCGCAGGAATACCCGCGCCTTGCCCAAATTGCGGCGGGACTTCCCGAAACGCACGGCATTGTGGATGCCATCACGCGCGTCCTCTCGGACCGCGGCGAAGTGCTCGATTCCGCCTCCCCGCAACTTGCCTCGCTGCGGCGTGAAGTCAAGGCGGCGCACGAGCGGCTCATGTCGCGTTTGCAGCGGTATCTCACCGAAGCCGGCAGCAAACTGCAGGAACCCATCATCACGCAGCGCGATGGACGCTATGTCATCCCTCTGCGCGCCGAGTTCAAAGGGCAGATCAAAGCCATCATTCACGACCAGTCATCCAGCGGCGCGACCCTGTTCATTGAACCGCTGCCGGTGGTGGAACTCAACAACGCCCTGCGCGAACTCGAACTGAAGGTGCGCGACGAGGAGCGCAGAATTTTGCACGAGCTTTCGGCGCAGGTCGGCGAATATGCCGCCGAATTCAAGTATGGCGTTGAGAACCTGGCAATGCTCGATCTTGTTTTTGCGAAGGCAAAGTATGCGGAGGAGTTGAAGGCGAGTGAGCCGGTATTTTATAAGGATGAAGGCAGAAGGATGAAGGATGAAAGGGGAAAGGGGAAAGTAATCAGTCAACGGTCATCAGTGGATGGTAAAGAATCAAAACCATTGGAAATCACAAATCGCAAATCGCAACTCGTAAATCATCCCTCCTCAATCAAGCTGCTCCATGCCCGTCACCCGCTGCTCGACCCTCACACCGTCGTCCCGATTGATGTGAACCCAAAGCCCGGCACACGCGCCATCGTCATCACCGGTCCCAACACCGGCGGCAAGACTGTGTCGCTCAAGACGGTCGGCTTGCTGGCGCTCATGGCGCAAAGCGGTTTGCACATCCCCGCGCAAAGCGGCTCGGAACTGCCCTTCTTCCACAACGTCTTTGCCGATATTGGCGACGAGCAATCCATCGAACAATCGCTCAGCACCTTCAGCGGTCACATCACCAACATCATCCGCATCCTCAAACAGATTGACCATCGTTCGCTCGTCATTCTCGATGAATTGGGCGCCGGCACCGACCCGCAGGAAGGAGCCGCGCTGGCGCGCGCCATCCTTCAACACCTGCTCGAAGTCGGCTGCATGACGCTCATTGCCACGCATTACCCCGAACTCAAAACCTTCGCTCATTCCGCCGAGGGCGTGGTGAACGCTTC
>JBBITE010000101.1:0-4473 GCA_037440905.1 Anaerolineae bacterium
GATGAAGATTCCGCTTGTGGTGCCGAGCGCGATGGCATCTCCCTGCGGCGACCAGACGATGGTGTTCACTCCGCCAATGCCCCAGCGGGCAATTTCTTTGAAGTCTGTGGTTTGTATGACAGGCAGCGGGGTGTTGAGCAGCCTGACGCCGCCGGCAGTTTGCGCCGCTGTGGAGGTTGGGATGGCGGGCGCAGCAGTGGGCTTGACAGGCGGCGTATTTGTCGGCGCGGGGGCAGTGAGGGCGGGCGGTATGCTGTGCGGGCTTACGGTTGGAAGAACGGTGGCGGGGGCGCTGGTTGCCGGGGAGGGGACTGCGACGAATTGACGGTAACCCCATACTGCCGCGCCGGCGGCTACCACGAAGAGGAAGAGCAGTAGGATGGGAACGAGCGTTTTGGGTTTTTTGGTTTTTCCAGCGGCGAGACGCAGGATTTTCCGGGCTGGCGCTTTTTCTCCCAGGGCAATCAGTTCCAAAACGTCGGCGAATTCTCCCATGCTGGCGTAACGCTCTTCGGGGTTTTTCTGCACGGCGCGCAGGATGGCGCGTTCGACAAAGAGCGGACTGCGGCGGTCTATTTTTGTGGGGCGGGGGATTTCATCGGTGACGTGTTTGAGCACCATTGCCATGGGGGTATCGGCGGTGAAGGGTTTTTGCCCGGTGACCAGTTCGTAGAAGACTAGCCCCAGCGAATAAATGTCGGCGCGGAAATCCACCTCTTTGCCCATGCCCTGTTCGGGCGGCATGTATTCCGGTGTGCCCACCCCAACGCCAATGGCGGAACTTACTTTTTCCTCCTTGCTTTCGAGCAATTTGAGGATGCCGAAATCGGAGAGCATCGGCTGGAAGTCTTCCTGCAGCAGGATGTTAGACGGTTTGACATCGCGGTGAACGATTTGCTGGCGGTGAACGTATTCGAGCGCGCGCGCAATGGGCGCCAGAATGGCGGCGGCGGTTTGCCAGGGCAGTTTTTGGGTCACTGCTTCTTTGAGTGTGCCGCCGGGGATGTATTCCATCACCAGGAAGGGCTGGTCATTTTCCACGCCGTAATTAAGCACTTTGACGATGTTGGTGTGCGTCAGGCTGGCAAGGGCTTTGGCTTCCATCTCGAACTGTTCGAGGAAGGTCTTTGAACTGCGCTTGCTCGGCAGGATGACTTTGATGGCTACGTTGCGCTCCATGCGGGAATCGAAGGCGTTGAAGACCTTTGCCATGCCTCCCTCGCCCAACTGCTCGAGCAGGAGGTAGTGTCCCAGTTTCTTGCCAAAGACATCGTTCATTGCGGTTCGACCTTTGTGTTAGTCTGGCACGCCCCACAGGCGGATGGTCCCATCCTGCGAAGCGGAAATGAGCAACTTGCCATCGGGAGAGAAGCGCAAGTCGGTGATGAGGCCCGTATGTCCAAACAGCGTCATGATTTCCTGGCGGGTGCTTGTATCCCAAATGTGAATGGTGTGGTCATCATAAACGGCGGCAAGCAGGCTGCCATCGGGGTGCAGCGCGGCGCTGACAACATTGTGAAGATTGACGCCCTCCATCGCCAGTTCTCTGCCTGAAGGTGTCCTTACGAACAGTTGGCTGTTCCCGCCATAGGCAAGGCTGCCCGATGTTTCGTCCACATAGAACGCTCGCATCCAATCCACCCTGGTGAAGTTACACAAAGAGGAGGTCAGGGTTTGCTTCTCGATAATGTGTTGAAAACTGGTAGTGATGGAAAAGATGGGTGAATTATTCAAGTCAAAAAAGTTTGCACAGCCGCTGCCGCTGTAATCCCGCTTGATTTTCAATTCCTGTCCACTGGTCATGGACCATAGATGCACGCTGCGGTCGTACCCGGCGGCGAGCAGGCGGTCATTTGCAATGAATTGCAGGGTTTCGATTTTCTGGTGTCGGTTGAACGTGTAAACGGTCTCTTCCCTGTCGGTGCGGAAGACCTTCACCGTGGCGGGATCGGCGGCAACGGCAAAGTATTGATCGTTTTCCGAAAACGGATTGTCGTTCTGAATTTCGCCCGTCGCCTGGTAGAGCAGTTCACCGCTTTCAATCTTCCATATCCCAACCGTCTTTTGTCCGTGCTGCGCAAGCAGATATTTTCCGTTATGAGAAACGGCGATGCGGCTGACATGTACATCAAAAGAGCGGTTCAAGCGGTTCTGGCTGCCTGTGGCGGCGTCGAAGGAGCGCAACGCCCCGGCAAACAGCCCGGAATACAGGGCTTTCCCATCCGCGCTAAAGAACAGGCTGTGAGCGTTTTCTGCTGCGGCGGGCGAAATGAGATTGCTGCCCTGCACCTTCCAGAGCAGTTTGCCCTCGCGGTTCCACACGCTGATTCCGCCGGTGACATCTGCTCCTGCAAACAGTGAGCCGTCTTTGGCGGCGGCAATTCCTGCCAGCGGGTATTGCAGCCGGCCCACATCCCGAATGCCCGTATCTCCCTTCACGTCCACCAGTGCGATGCGGCGGTCTGTCCCGCCGACGGCGATGAAGGAGGCGTCCTCCAGCGCGGCAAGTTCCATCACCTTGGACGAGAATGTGAAACTTCGCAGCAGGGTCAGGTTAGAAGCATCCCAAACATTGATTTTGAACAGGCTGTCGCCTGTTACGATCCGCGTCCCATCTGCCGTGTACACGGCGCTCGTAACGCCCTGGATGTTCACCTGAGCCGGCGGGTCATCTGAAGCATGGAGCGTCCATTGCACTAACACGCTGTCTGCGCCAACCGATGCCATGCGGCTGCCATCCGGCGAAAAAGCCACGTCGAGCACTGCCCCGCGGTGACCGCTGCGCGCTGTCCCTTCCATTTCCCACGAGGCGGTATTCCACACGCGAACCAAGCCGTCACCATCGCCGGCGGCAATCCATGTTCCATCTGCCGAAAAAGCCAGCGCACTCACCTGCGAATTGGTGTCAATCAACCGCACAAACTCCAGCGTTTGCGGGTCGAAAATAAACACGCCTTTCGAGGTTCCTGCCGCGAGATACCTGCCATCGGGCGAAGCCGCCAGTTCGTTCAAATCGCCCATGCCCCAAATGCTGATTGGCACAATGCGCTTGATGTTGCCGGCGGCGATGACGTTTTTGATGAGTGGAAGCGGCGCACCCTGCGAGATCGGGAAACTCACCGTCGTTTGCGGCGTGGGGCTGGCAGGCGCGGGCGGAGAGTCAACCGTCGAAACAGGAGCAGGTGTGGACGTAGGGCGAAGCGTGCGGGAAGGCGCCGCCGCGAGCGTGGGAGCGGCGGTTGAGGTTCCCTCGCTTCTTTCTCTGGACGGGAAGCCTGATCCAACACCCCAAACCGTTCCCGCCGCCAAAACTGCAACTGCCATCACCACCAGCGCCGCGCGCAGACGTTTGCCCGAGGGATTGGAGACGGCTGCCAGAGGTTTGCGCACCATAGACCTGCTAAGGGTCAGGTCGAGCGCGCCGCGCGCCAGAATCAACCCCATCTCCTGCATGGATTGATATCTGGCTGACGGGTCAGGCGCAAGACACTTTTCGATCAATTCGCGGATGGGGGCGGGCTGATCTTGTTTGCGCTGTTTTTTCCTCCATGAAGTGGTCAGCCGTTTTCGCAGGGTTTCGAGCGGAGAGGCTTCGAGCAGGGCAATTTCGCCATACAGCCATTCATGCAGAATCATCCCCATGGCGTAAATATCGGCGGGCGGCCCCGGCGGCTCGCCGTTCAGTTGTTCGGGCGGCAGGTATTCATAGCCCCAGCGGCTGATCCACGCGCCGGGAGAATGAGCCAGCGTAAAATCTTTGATGATTTGCTCGAAGCCAAAGTCGAAGAGTATCGGGCTTTTCTTATCGTTCAAAATGATGCTGTTGGGGTTGAGCGCGCCGTGATAAATCCCCGCCTGGTGAGCGTACCCCACCGCCTGCGTCACCGAGACCAATTCCCGCGCGGTTTCCTGCCAGGTGTAGGTGCGGTTGAAAAAACGGCGCAGCGGCCGCAGCGGATGAAAGTCGTACACCAGGAAAATTATCCCCGCCTCGATGCCCGAAGCGATGACCCGCGCAATGTTGGGATGAGTGAGCCGCGCGTTTTTCTCCGCTTGTTCCCGCAAAAGCGCCAGCAGGGCGGGCTGGTCGGCGCAATGGATTTTGACCACTTCCAACCCCACGTACTGACGCAACTTGGGGTCGTATGCCTTGAAGAGGACGCGCGTGCCGGTTTCTCGCACTTTTACGAGAATCTGGTAATGCTGGAGCGTGGTGCCGACAAGGTTTTTCATTGGCGTTATGGTTTACTGGAGGGGGGGCACGCCAAAGAGGCGCGTGACGCCGTCGTCTCCGGCAGTTGCCAGTTTGATGCCGTCTTCCGAAAACTCGATGGCGCGCACGGCTTTGAAATTGCCGCTGATGGTTTTGAGGAGCGCTCCGTTTCGCGCGTCGAGGAAAATGAGTTCGCCGTTTTCAGTCCCTGCGGCGACCAGCGTTCCATTTGGAGAGATTGCCAGTGCGGTAATTCTGCT
>JBBITE010000102.1:0-4385 GCA_037440905.1 Anaerolineae bacterium
GGCGAGAAGAACGCTCGCCCTACTCGACCATCAGCCCTCGCAATAACACACAGCGGCAGGTTTCTTCCCCTTTTGGCTGTCGGCAGGTAGTTACGAAAAAAGACAAAAATCACATGACGTTTCGGATAAAACATGCAATAATTGCAGTACAGTAGGAGAAGGAGAAAGTGTATGTCGGCAGAATTGTTCAGGGCGATGGCGCAAAGCATCGTGGAAGGGGATGCCGACGCCGCTGCAGCCCTGGCGCGGCAGGCAGTGGAGGCAGGGATAGACCCGCTGAAAGCCATTGCGCTTGGATATATGGGCGGGGTAAATGAAGTGGGCGATCAGTACGCCTGCGGCAATGTCTTTCTGCCGGAATTGGTGATGGCGGGCGAGGCAATGAAAGCCGCCGTCGCTGCGCTGGAACCGGAGCTCAAAAAGAACGGCGCTTCGCGCGAGAGGCTGGGCAGGGTGGTACTCGCAACAGTGGAGGGAGATATTCACGAGATTGGCAAAACGCTGGTGGGAGCCATGCTCTCGGCGGCGGGCTTCGAGGTATATGATTTGGGCGTCAACGCGCCGGCGGAAACAATCATCGCCAGAGCAGAAGAAGTCGGTGCGGATATAATTGGGCTGAGCGCCCTGCTCACAACGACAATGACACGGCAGCAGGAGGTCATCGAAGCGCTGAACCGCAAAGGGCTGCGCAACAAGTTTCGGGTCATCGTCGGCGGAGCGCCTGTGACGCGAGCCTGGGCGCAGCGCATCAAAGCGGACGGCTACGGCAAAGACGCTGTCGGCGCAGTTGAGATCGCTAAAACCCTGATGAAAGAGCAGAATCCATGAAAACCATCCTCAAAAGCAAAACGAAAAAAGTGGAAATCAACACTGAAGGACCGTTTGTGGTGATTGGCGAGAAAATTAACCCAACGGGACGCAAAAAACTGGCTGCCGCGCTGCAGGAGGGCAACCTCGATTATGTGCGCGACCTGGCGCGCAAGCAAATCGAAGCCGGCGCCGATGTGCTGGATGTGAACGTGGGCATGGCCGGCACCGACGATGTGGATTACCTGCCGGGCATTGTGAAGATGCTGGTGGGGGAGTTCGATATTCCCCTCTGCCTGGACTCGCCCAACCCCAAAGCGCTGGCGGCAGCGCTGCCGCTGGTACAGGGACGGGCGCTGGTCAACTCGGTCAACGGGGAGGAAAAATCGCTCGAGGCAGTTCTGCCGATTGTGAAGGAATTCGGCACGCCGGTCATCGGCTTGACCATTGGGGAGGGCGGCATTTCGAACGACCCGCAAAAACGTCTTGCCGCTGCCGCCAAGATCATCGAACGCGCCGCCCAACTCGGCATCCCCCTCGAAGACATCATCATTGACCCGCTGGTTATGACGGTCGGCGCAGACAGCAACGCCGGCCTGGTCACCCTCACCACCATCGAACTGGTGCGGCGCGAGTTTGGCGTCAACATCAACCTGGGCGCCAGCAACATCTCGTTTGGCTTGCCCGAGCGCGATGTGATGAATCAGGCTTTTCTGGCGCTCGCCATCGGTGCAGGCGCCACCTGCGCCATCACCGACCCCATGAAATATGGTCTTGCCATCAAAGCGATTGACCTGCTGCGCGGGCGGGATGGCTACGGCATGCGCTATTTGAAATATTACCGCGCGCACGCAGCAGAGAAAACAGGCTAGGGTCGAAGGTCGAGCGCCTCGAACATATTCAAAATGACCTACACGCGATTGCGCGCGCATTGTACGCCATCGGCCCGCGTGGAAAGATTTTCTCCGGGACATCATCGCCTGACCATCCCAACAGGAGAGGCAGATGCCTATCGCTGCGCTCAACTGGATGACTATTTCACGCTCCCGCGGCGAAAGTTCCCGCATCATTCCCTGACCCTCAGCCTGGCTGCCCGTACTTCGAGTTCATCCCTCCCCGGAACCTGGGGATTCGGCCTGTGGAACGATCCGTTCGGGTTGTCCATCGGGTTTGGCGGCAAGCCGTTCCGCCTCCCTGCCCTGCCTAATGCCGCCTGGTTTTTTGGGGCGTCGGATGAAAATTACCTCTCGTTTCGCGAGCCTGCGGCTGGAGACTTTGCCGCTGCCAATGGGTTTATGGCTCAAGCCTTTCGCTCGCCGAGGTTCCATCCGCTGATAATTCTGGCAGGGCTGGTATTGCCCTTTTCGCGGGTATCGGCGCGGCGGCTGATGAGCAAGGTCATTGCAGAGGAGGGAGTGACCTTGAATGCGCCGGCAGAGCAAGAAAACACCGAGTACGCAAAGATGCGCCGCAGGCATTTCTCAACACCGCCGAGACAAACCATCACCGTGGACCCGGCTCAATGGCACAGATACAGGCTGGAGTGGAGTCCGAAGCGGGTGGTGTGGGAGGTGGATGAGGCGAGGGTGTTCGAATCGGCGGTAAGTCCGAATCCGCCGCTGGGGCTGGTCATCTGGATTGATAATCAATATGCCGCGTTCACGCCGCAGAGAAAAATCGGGTTCGGGGTGCTGGCAACCCCCGAACCCGCGTGGTTGGAAATCAAAGAGGTGGAAGTGGGTTAGAACGCCCAAAAAGCGGGCAGGTAGATGCGTAAGAGCGCATCGGCAAGCAGCCCCAAAAGGATATAACCGCCAAATTGACGGTTATGCTGAAAGGCAAAGCCCGAAAACCAGACCGGCCAGGCGGGCCAGCCGGCGGGGGGGTGTTCGGGCTTGGGTTGGTTGAGCACTCGGAGGAAGGCAAGCGCTTCTTTGTATGCCAGGAAGACGACGAGCATGGCGGGGGTAAAGTAGCGGTTGACAAAGACCAGGTAGAGGATGACCGTGTAAATCATGAGGATGGCGAACTGGTCGGTGCGGCGGGCAAAGGCTTCGCCGGCGCGTACCGGAAAGGTGCCCACGCCGCGGGCTTTGTCGTCTTCGCGTTTGTCAATGTGCTTGGCGATGTTAATGCTGGCAACGCCCAGGCCGTATGGCACGCCTGCCAGTACGGCGCTCCACACCGTGGAGGTGACGATAGGCTGCCCGCTGACCAGGGCAAGGACGTAGTACACGCCGCCGATCAGGACCGGTCCCCAAATGAGGAAGATGGATAGTTCGCCGATGCCCCAGTATTTGAAGGGATAGGTATAGAGCAGCAGGACGATTGCGCCAAAGGCAAACAAGCCAACGACCACGCTGTTGAAGCCGGTGGTGAAGAGCGCCCACACTCCCGCCAGAGCCGCAAGCGCGCCGCTGACAAAGAACCAGCGCAGCTGCTGAGGCTTGGTAAAAAAGCCCTGCGCCAGAGGGTGCACGCCGTATTGGGTGCGGAAGTAATTGCCGCTATCCAACCCGCGGCTGTAGTCGGTGTAGTCATTGAGCAGGTTGTTGGTGCCGTGAGCAATGAACAAACCGAGGGTGAGAATGAGAAACGGCAGCCACGAGAAATACCCATCGCGCCAGGCAAGGATGCCGGCGATGACACAGGAATAAACGGTGACGAGTGTGACGGCGGAGCGGGTGGCAATCAGCCATTTGGAGACGACATCCAGAGCATCCCACTCTTTTTTGTCGTCCATTTTGATGAGCTGCCAGAGGGCGCTCCGCCACATAGCAAAGTTGATGTGCATGGAACTTTCTCCTTGTTGACTGTTGGAAGCGGCTGCGCACGGGGGCAGTCTAATGCCAGAAGTTGCGGGTGAGGGGCAGCAAGCGCAGTGCAGTATCTATCAGCAAGCCGAGCATGAAGAGCGAGCCGAATGTGCGGTTATTGTAGAAGGCATACCCAACGAAGTACAGGGGCCAGCCGGGTTGCCCTTCCGGCCTGACGGCAGGTTTGGGTTTGAGGAAAACGGGGTAGTATTTGAAAAAAGCCGGCAGCGCCAACAGCACAATCAACATGACCGGCGTGAAGAATTTGATGGCAATCAGGTAAAGGGTGATGAAATACGGAGCAATCATCATCCCCAGCACGGCATAGCGGGAGGCTTTTTCACCGATGACCACCGGTAAGGTGCGGATGCCTTTTTGGGCATCCATGTCGAGTTTGTCAATGTGCTTGCCGAAAATGACGGTAGTCACGCCCAGCACATACGGCAGGCTGGCAAAGACGACGCTCCAGTTCCATTGATGGGTCAACACAAAGTAGCCGCCGCCGATCATCAACGGTCCCCACACCATCAACACCGCCGCTTCGCCCAGCGCCAGACCTTTGAGCGGCCAGGTATAGAAGAGCAGGAAGAACGCGCCGAGACCGAGCAAAACCCAGGTGATGGGATTGAAATCGGTATAGAGGAGGAGATAGAGTCCCATGAGCAGGGCAATCAGGGCGGTGACAGCAAAGTAAGTGAGATGCTGGCGCGGGGTCATCAAGCCGCTGGCGATGGGTTGAGCGCCGTAGATGTTGCGGTAGTA
>JBBITE010000103.1:0-4235 GCA_037440905.1 Anaerolineae bacterium
GAGGGGTTGAGGTGAGGGGGGTGAGGGTTAATCCGCAGAGACGGATTCGACTGACATTTTCTTTTGATGGCTTCCCACCAGCCAGAGGGCGGCGGCGAGAACGGCGATGAGCGCGGCGAGGTACAGCGCGAGCAGACCCAGTGACGTTCCGTCCCTCCACGCGCCGTAGATGAGACCCGCCAGCGTGCTGAAGAGCGCCACCCAGCCGACGTAGGTCCAGGCTTTGAGCCGACCGATGATGACCGAGATCATCAGGATGCTTTGCAGGCTGAGTTCGGGGTCTGCCATGAGATACGCCAGCAGCGGACCGCGGTGCATCCCGAGGCTGAGGAACATGTTGGCGATGGGAACTTCGACCAGCGTGGGGAAATACATGAACACGCCGAAGAGCACGCCCGCCAGGTTGCCGAGCAGGGTGTTGCTGCCCGCGAGGGTTTCAATCCATTCGGGTTTGATGAGGACGCGAATCACACCGACGGCGAAGACGCCCGCCACCAGCAGCGGGAAAATCTGTTTGACGAAGCGCCACGATTCCCACAGCCAATCGCGCAGTTCATCTTCGCTCAGGCGTTTGAACATCAGCCAGACCAGCGCGGCGATGGCGATCAGCACGCCGAAGAAACGCCCTGTGAATTGCACGTCCAGCCCGCCCGCGTGCGGGTTCATGCCGACGGCGGCGGTGAGCAGCGTCAGCCCGACCAAACTCATGGCAACCCACGTCCAGGCGGTGAAGCCTTCGTGGATGTTGTCGAGTCCTTTCCACGAAGCCAGCCCGATGAGGACGAGCAGACCGATGAGGATGGCGCCCTGCGCGGTAACGCCTTCCTGTCCCTTGCTGGCGTCATAGGGGACGAGGCGGTAGAGGAAGTCTTGGAATTTGTCCATGCCCGCGATGGGCAGCGTGACCTGCCCGTAGGAATTGGTCAGCAAGCCGATTTTGAACGTGCCAGCCAGCAGCAGGGCAACCAGGATGAGCAGGAAGACCAACGCGGAGCGTTTCATTTTTCCTTGCCCCGCGAACATGGCGTCCGCTTCTTTGTCGCGGGCGATGTCTTCGCGCGAGAAGATCAGCGCCATGATCATGCCGATGCCGATGCCAAAGGTCAGGGAGAGAAGCAGGCGGGCGAGCGCCAAATCCACGCCGATGACGCCACCTGTGTACACCAGCGCCAGGATGTTGGCGGCGGGCGCAAAGAACAGGAAGGTGATGGCGGGACCAATCCCCGCGCCTTTCTTGTAAATCCCCGCGAAGAGCGGCACGATGGTACACGAGCAGACCGCCAGCACCGATCCCGCCAGCGCCGCGCCAGGGTAGGCGATCCACTTGGGGGCGTTGCGTCCGAGTAAGCGCGTGACCGATTCTTTGGGGATGAGCGCCGTCATCGCGCCCGCGATGTAAAAGGCGGGCACGAGGCACAAAAGCACGTGCGCGGCGAGGTAAGCGGCGAGATTGCCAAGTCCGCCGTTAAGCAGGGACAAAAGGAACTCTGAAACGTTCACAACAAGCCTCCCGAATTTGTCAGAATTACATTCATTCTTTTGAATATTGTATAACTTACGCGAGGCAGGGTCAATGTGACGCAAATCACAATTAGACGAGAAAAAATGTCCTGAAAGGAAACGCCGTTCAAGCGCGTAATACACTAGGACACGTTTGCGGCAATCAGCCACAGCAACGCGCCGATAATCTTTTTGAGTTGCGCGCTGGATACTTTGGTCTTCATCAACTGCGAGCCGACGATGGAACCGAGCGCCGCCATCAGCACGGTGACGCTCACGAAAACGGCGTCCAGCCCGCCCATCGTGGCATGACCGAGAAATCCCGACAGCGAAGAGAAAACCACCGCCAGGGCCGTCGTCCCCGCCGCGACTTTGGCATCCAGCCCCATCCAGTTCAAAACGGGCAGGATGAAGTTCCCGCCGCCCACGCCGAGCAGCCCGCCGAGGAATCCCGCCACGGACCCGACACCCGCTCCCGCGCCGATTTCCGTCCCGCGGCTGAGGGCTTGTTCGCGCATCTTCGCCTTGTAGAACAGCATCATGAAGCCCGCAAAAATCAGGAAGGCGGCGAACATGCCGAGCAAAAGTTTTTTATCCACAAAGGGCGTTAAGCGCGCGCCGAAGGGCGAAAGGATGACGGCGGTGACCAGAATGGGCAGTCCCACCCGCCAGTTGATGAGTTTTCCGCGCCAGTAGTTGAAGGCGGCGAACAGCAGGCTGACCACGTTGAGCAGCAGGGCGGCGGGGGTGGCTTCCGCCAGCGGCACGCCGAGGTAGTAGAACAGCGGCACGAACAGGAATGCCGCGCCCAACCCAGCCATTGCCATTAGACCGGAGAAGATGAAGACCAGAACTGCGCTGATGAGATAGAGAGTCATTTTGTATTTAACCATTTGAGTAACGCAAGTCTGAGACTTGCGCTACATCACCATATTGAACAAATAGCCCGTGATGATGATAGCCACGCCAATTACGCCGACAAAGATGGCAATCAGTTGCGGCTTCAGCACGCGGCGCAGGATGACCATTTCGGGCAGGCTCAACGCCACCACCGACATCATGAACGCCAGCACCGTGCCGAGCGCGGCGCCCTTTTCCATCAGGGCATGGACAACGGGAATAACTCCCGCCGCATTCGAATAAAGCGGCACACCGAGGATGACCGCGGCAGGAACGCTCCACCACGCGCCTTTGCCGAGAATCCCTGCCAGCGCGCTTTCGGGCACGTAGCCGTGAATCCCAGCGCCGATGGCGATGCCCACGATCACATACAACCAGACTTTGCCGACGATCTCTTTCGTGCTTTGCCATGCGATCTGGAAACGCTGAGTCCAGGTAGGCTGCTCAGGCAGATTCGCTCCCTTGCTGACCTTGATCTGCCAGACGAAATCTTCCACATACTTTTCGAGTTTCAGCCTGCCGATAACGACTCCCGCCGTAATGGCGATGATCAAGCCAGAGATCAGGTACAGCCCCGCAATTTTCCAGCCGAACAAACCAAACAGCATGACGAGCGCCACTTCATTGACCACGGGCGCGGCGGTGAGGAAGGAAAAGGTCACACCCAGCGGGATGCCCGACTCGACAAAGCCGATGAAGAGCGGCACGGCGGAACAGGAACAAAACGGCGTGATGACTCCCAGTGCGGCGGCAAGGATGTTGCCCACACCTTCGCGCTTTCCGCCCAGCCAGGCGCGGGTCTGCTCTGCGCTAAAAAAGGAGCGCAAAAGGGTAATGAGGAAGATCATGCCGCCCAGCAGCAGGATGATTTTGGGGACATCGTACAAAAAGAACGCCAGCGATTCGCCGAGATGCGAGCCATGTTCGAGACCGAGCAAGCCATACGCGAGCCAGTCCGCGAAGGGTTGGATGACGTTGTAAAGAAAAATCCAGATCACAGCGGCAAACGCTACCAAAGACCAGGAACGCAGGTCGGGGGTGGAAAGAGGCGTTTTTTCCTGTTTGGTTAGTTCTGTTTGCATTCGTGAAATCTCCTTTGTGTTTTATTCATAAAATTGAATGTAGTTTCTCAAAAAAAATATCCCCTAGATTTGAACGAGGGATATTTCATGTTCGCCTGTGCAATTGGGGCAGGTGCAGGCTTTCAGTTTGGATTTGACCGCCGCAGGTCGCTTGCCAGTGACTTCGCGCATGGCGTCCATCACGCCGAAGATTTCGGGACGGACGACACGGTAGTAGATGTTCAATCCCTCGCGGCGGACTTCCACCAATCCCGCCTCTTTCAGGACCATCAATTGCTGCGAGATATACGCTTGTCGGTAGCCGAACGCCGCTTCCATGTGACAGACACATTGCTCGCCGTCCCGCAGCAGGTCCAGGATGGCGAGGCGGGCGGGGTGCATCAGCGCTTTGTATAGTTTGGCTTCTTGTTCGTAGATTTCCATTGGCTCACCTATATTCAAAATCTTGAATAAAGTATACGCCCACTGGACGATATGTCAAGGAGGATGTTTGTCATCATTTCATAAAATCATAGCCTGCTGTGCAACCCCTCGAATGTCATGGTGTACTCCCAAAAGCATCAGCCGCGCCTCAGGCTCGATGGGCGGAATGGTTTTGATATACTTTGCCCATGTCGCTGGCAAAGGCGCTCCATGCCCGCTACGGCTTTAACTCCTTCCGCGCAAGACAGAGAAAAAGCGACACACACTCTGCTCGAAAAACAACAAGGTTTCTCTCATGACAACCTACCCCGATTACGTTTACCAAATGCT
>JBBITE010000104.1:0-3968 GCA_037440905.1 Anaerolineae bacterium
AAGATTATGATTGTTACGAAAATATTTCCGTAATGCTTGCGTAGGGCGCGTTCTCCCTTCGGCAGGCTCAGGGCAGGCTTACGCACCCGTCGGCGTAACACTTGCCCTCCCACTCCGCTTCGCTGCGGGGACGATATGGCGGGCAAGCGCCAGGGGAGAACGCCGACTGCGCGCGGTTACGGAATTAATTTGTAAAACTTCATTATCTTGTGCCCGTGCCCATGAGCGGCAAGCTTCATGCTGCGCCACAAAACGCCAGATTTGGATTGCCAGAATAATTTGGAAAAATGCAAAATCTTGCGTTATGGCATGGCTTTGGCGTATAAATCGGACGACAAGCAGACTCCTTTAATATCTCCCTCTTTGCACAACATTCTCTGGATAAGGCAACTCTTCCTCCCTCGCCGGGAACACCTGCACCGCGCACGCCTTGAACTCGGGAATCTTCGCTTCCGGGTCGAGCGCATCATTCGTCAGTAAATTCGCGGCGGCTTCGGCGAAGTGCCAGGGAATGAAGACCACGCCCACCGTCGTCTTCTCGGTGACCGTGGCGCGCAGCACAATTTCGCCGCGGCGCGAGGTCACACGCACGGGCATATTATTCGTGATGCCGTGCATCTCCGCATCGGCAGGGTGGATTTCCACGCGCGCTTCGGGGTACGCCTCATTCAGCGCCGAGTGTCGCGTCATCGTGCCGCCGTGCCAGTGTTCGAGCAGGCGCCCGGTCGTCAGAATGAACGGATATTCGTCGTCGGCTTGCTCCATCACCGGCACATAATCGAGCGGGATGAATCTGCCGCGCCCGCTGGGGAACGTCTCTTTGAACAACGTCGGTGTGCCGGGGTGATTCAAGTCGGGCACCGGATATTGCAGCCCCACCTTCTCGATGCGCTCATACGTAATGCCCGCATAATCCTTGTTGACGGACGCCATCTCGCGCAGGATTTCTTCGGGCGATTGATAATCCCATTTGGCAGAGCGTTCGCGTCCCAATCGGACCTCGAGCCTGGTCGCCAAATCGCAGAGAATTTTCCAGTCCGGACGCGCCTGCCCGCGCGGCGCGATAGCCGCCCGCACCCGTTGGACTCGCCTGTCCGTGTTGGTGAATGTCCCGTCCTTTTCGGCAAACGACGCGGCAGGCAGGAAGACATCTGCAAACGCGCCGGATTCGTTGATGAACAAATCCTGCGCGACGAGAAATTCAAGGTTCATCATGTGCTTGCGCGTCTCGTTGAGATTCGGCTCCGACATCATCGGGTTCTCGCCCATGATGTAGAGCGCGCGCACGCCGCCGGGATGCGCATGAGACAAAATCTCGGTGGTGGTAAGACCCAGCTTGCGCGAGAGACCGCCCGGCTCGATGTTCCATGCCTGCTCCCATCGGCGGGCGTTTTCTTCGTTATCCACGCGCATGTAACCTGGGTAATGGAACGGCATCGCGCCCATGTCGCTCGCGCCTTGCACGTTGTTCTGCCCGCGCAGCGGATTCAACCCCGTGCCGTCGCGCCCCACATGCCCGGTGAGAAACGCCAGATGGATGAGCGCCAGCGCCGAGGCGGTGCCATGTGAAAGCTGCGAGATGCCCATACCCCAATAAATCGCGCCGTTCTTCGCCGTCGCATACAGGCGCGCCGCCTTGCGAATATCCTCCGCCGGCACGCCGGAAACTTCTTCGGCATATTCAGGCGTGAACTTCTCCAGCGACTCGAGAAACTCATCGAACCCTTGGGTGCGGTTGCGGACAAAATCCCAGTTGACCAGGTTTTCCTTCACAATCACATGCGCCATCGCGCTGAAAACAGGGACGTTCGTCCCCGGTTTGAGCGGCAGCCACAATTCGGCAAAGTCCACCAGGTCAATGCGGCGCGGGTCCACCACGATCATCTTCGCGCCATGCTTCTGCACCGCTTCTTTCATCTGCAGCGCAATGATGGGATGATTCTCGCCCGTGTTCGAGCCCGTAACGATGAACACATCGCTCATAATGACCTGCGAGGCAGTGTTGCTCATCGCCGAAGAACCGATCGCCTTTTGCAGCGCCACCACCGATCCCGCATGGCACAGGCGCGTGCAGTGATCCACATTGTTGGTGCGGAACAACGCACGGAAGATTTTTTGCAGCAGATAATTATCTTCGTTCGTTGCCTTGGCGCAGCAATATACCGCCATCGCATCTGATCCATCGCGTCTGTAGATTTCGACGAGTTTGTCAGCGGTGATGTTGAGAGCGGTCTCCCAGTCGGTGGCAACCCAGTCCCAGGGAGAAGGTGTTGAGTGATCCGTCATCAGTGAACGGTTGCCAAGTTCAGGCGCATCCTGACGGCTTTTCCACTGTTCACTGTTCACTGCCGACTGATGACTCTTCTCGAGCAAATATCTTCGCACAAGCGGTGTCGTTACTCGTTTCGGGTGGTAGATAAAATCATACCCAAAGCGCCCCTTCACACAGAGATTTCCTTTGTTCACAGGCGAATCAAACGGCGAGGTGACCTTGAAAATGAAATCGTCCTTGACGTGTAATTCCAGATTACATCCTACGCCGCAATAGGAACAGACAGTCGTAACCACGCGGTCTTCGACAACGCGCGTGGGATTGAGTTGAAGTTCAGCAACCATAAGACTCTCCTCCGGTAAAAATTGCTTTCGCCGCTCAGGACCTATCCCCCCAGCCCCCTTCCCTGTTAGGGAAGGAGTTAGGGGATAGGTCAAAAAACGCCCCGCGCATTGCCTGCACGGGGCGGGTTCATGCGCTGAATTTATTATACCTTCTCGACCTTCACGGCGCTCACCTTGTACTCCGGTATCTTTGCTACCGGGTCCATTGCCTCGCCCGTCAGCGCATTGGCGGGGACCTCCGCAAAATGGAAGGTCATAAAGACCATGCCGCGCGGGAGTTTATCCGTCAGGCGCGCCTTGCCGGTCACTTCGCCGCGGCGGGAGGTGACACGGATCATATCGCCGCTGACAATTCCCAATTGCGCGCCGTCTTGGTCGTTGATTTGAATTTCACCTTCCGGCACGACCCAATCCAAGCCTTCCGAGCGGCGGCTGAGCGTCCCGCCGTGCCAGTGCTGGAGGATGCGCCCCGTATTCAAGATGAACGGATATTCCTCGCCGGGGTTTTCGGCGGGTCCGCGGAAAGTCAACGGCGTGAATTTACCCAGTCCGCGTGTGAATTTTTCTTTATGCAGAATGGGCGTGCCGGGATGATCGGGCGCGGGGCAGGGCCACTGCAATCCGTTAGGATCAAGCCGGTTGTAAGAGACTCCAGCCATGGTCGGAGTCAGAAGCGCAATTTCATCCCAAACCGCAGAGGCGCCGGCGTAGTTCCAGTTCGAAACGGGGTGAATGACATCCGTCGAGTCATCCGCCTGCCCACCGCTCAAACGCTGCCCCAACTCGCAGATGATGTCCAGGTCGCGCCGCGCCGCGCCTTGGATGGGCAGCGCCGGCCGCACGCGCTGAATGCGCCGTTCGGTGTTCGTGAACGTGCCATCCTTTTCGGCAAAGCTCACGCCCGGCAACACCACATGCGCCATCTGCGCGGTTTCGTTGAGGAAAATATCCTGCACCGCAAGAAACTCAATTTCCTGCAGCGCCTCGCGCACGTGATTGGTGTTCGGGTCCGAAAGAATCGGGTTCTCGCCCATGATGTACAGCGCCTTGATGCGCCCATCCAACACGCCGTTCATCAATTCGGTAACGGTCAGGCCGGGCTTGGGAGGAATCTTGACGGTGGTCTTCCAGGCGTTCTCGAACTTTGCCCGTGCGTTCTCATCAGTGACAGGCTGATACCCCGTGATGACGTTCGGCAGCCCGCCCACATCGCACGCACCCTGCACATTATTCTGCCCGCGCAAAGGATTGACGCCCGTACCGGGTCTGCCAAAGTTACCGGTGAGCAACGCCAGATGATAGTGCAAGGATTTTTCTGTAAAAGTGATCTGGCATTTTTCGGAAGAGGAGTT
>JBBITE010000105.1:0-3882 GCA_037440905.1 Anaerolineae bacterium
TTTTTTTATCTGTCGGGGTGCGCGGATTTGAACCGCGGACCTCACGGACCCGAACCGTGCGCTCTACCGGTCTGAGCCACACCCCGATAGTTCTCTCGTTTAGGGCGAGAAGCGTGCGAATTATACCACCCTCGTTCGTTTTGGCAAGTTATGGATTTAGGATCACTTCCTGGCTGTAAAGATAAAACAAGCCCGGCACACGGTCGTCGTCCTGACGAATCACCAGGCGGGCCGGCGTCGCTTCACTAACCTTATAGGGCAGGGTTGTTTCAAACAATTGAGGCTGAAGACTCGTCACATACAAAATTCGCGACGCGAGGGGACGCCCCTCTCCATCAATCAGTTCAAGGATGAACGGCTGAAGGTTGAAGGGCCACACGTCGCCGCGCATGGTCAGCACTCCGCCGGAAATGGCTTCGCCAGCAGAGGGTTCGAACACCCCCACCGGTTCGGAGGGATTGCCCGCCGGCGTAATTTCATCCACACCGGTCGAAAGAAGGAGAACATGTACCGAATTTACCGATTGAATCCTTCCCTCTTTGTCGAAAGTACTGACAGTAATCCGCCCCACTTCTGCCACACCGGGAATTTCAAAGGAAATGGTTGCGGTTTGCAAAATCCCGCGGCTGGAGGTGGGTACGTTACGCTTCAGGGTGCGGAACAGCAAACGCCCGTCTTCGCCAAAGAGGTCAATTTGCAGGCGGCGGCTTGCCCCCACCTGGACGTTCATTTTCAAGTTGATCGGCGAGACTACTCTGGACATCGGCCCCGGCGCTTGAATTTCGATGGCAGCGTTTTTGTGCAGAGGGATGGAAGTGGGGGTGTAGGTTGGCGCAGGCGTGAAGGTAAGGGTGGGTTCCAGCGTGACGGTAGGCTCGGCGGCAGAGATGGATGCCACAGCGGTGGCGGTTGCCGAGTCGCTGGCGGCCTGGGCAAGCGCCTGGGCGGTCATGGCGACGACGGTCGGCAGGTATTCGGGGGGATAAGGTGTCGGGATGGGGGAGGCTGGGGAGGCGCAGCCAGCCAAAAGTCCAAGGGAAGAAGCGAAAAGCAGGAAAATCCGTTTCATCAAAATTACGCGACGAAGCAATCTCCGCCGATGTTGGAGATTGCTTCGTCGTTGTTCTCCTCGTGTGGGTTAGAGACCGTAAATCTCGCTGTATTTCTTTGTCAGGTAGCGGATGTAAGGCTCAGGAGTGATCTTGGAGCCGGTGACCTTTTGAACGAGGTCTTGCGGTTCGTATTTTTGCCCGTGTTTATGAATCTTCTCGCGCAGCCAGCCAAGCAGGGCGCTGAAATCGCCTTTGCGGAACTGGTCATCGAGGTTTTGGATGTCTTGGTTGATGCGCTCCCACAACTGCGCCGAGACGAGGTTGCCGAGGGCATAGGTGGAGAAGTAGCCGATGGCGCCGTATGACCAGTGAACATCCTGCAGAACTCCCTTGGCGTCGTTGGGCGGCGTGATGCCAAGGTATTCGCGCATTTTTTCGTTCCAGATGGCGGGCAAATCCCTTATGTCTATTGCGCCTTCGACCATGGCAATTTCCAGTTCGAGGCGGAGCATGATGTGCAGGTTGTAGGTGGCTTCGTCGGCATTGACGCGGATGAGGGACGGCTCGACTTTGTTGATGGCTTTATAGAATGCCTTGATGCCCACACCATCCAACTGGGAGGGGAAGGTCTTCTTGAGGGTGGGGAAGAAATGTTCCCAGAAAGGCAGCGAGCGCCCAACAAGGTTTTCCCACATGCGCGATTGGGATTCGTGAATCGCGAGCGAGGCGCCGCCAAACAGGGGAGTCCGCTCGTAGGCGGGGTTTTGCCCCTGTTCGTACATGGCGTGACCCGATTCATGGAAGGTGCTGAAGAGGGTCGCCAGGGGGTTATCTTCTTCGAAGCGGGTGGTGATGCGTACATCGCCCCAGCCAAAGGTGGTCTGGAAGGGATGCGGGGCTTTATCCTGGCGGCCGCGTTTCCAGTCGTAGCCAAACTGGGTGATGACCTGCACGCCGAAGTCTATCAGTTTCTTTTCGTTGTATTTTTTGTAGAGGAAGTCGTCTTTGACCTGTTTTTTGCCGGCGATGGCTTTGATGAGCGCCACCTGTTTCGGGCGCAGGGCGTCGAAAATTGCCTTTACGTCGGCGGTTTTCATGCCGGGTTCGTAGTCATCGAGCAGGATGTCGTACGGGTGATCGGCAGGGGGGAAGAAGGAGATGTAGCGTTTGACCAGTTCCAGGTTCTTTTCGAGATGCGGCTGGAAGATGGAGAAATCGGATTTGCCCTTCGCTTCGACCCACGCCTCAAATGCCTTGGAGGAAACGACCGCCTGTTCCGCCACGAATTCCGGCGGGACGCGTTTGGCTTTATCGTAGTTACGGGCGACGACGCGAATCATGGCGGCTTCGTCGGATTCGGGGTCGGCGCCGGCAAACTCTGCTTTGAGGTCTTCGATAAGTCTGCCGACTTCGTCGCTGGTAAATTTTTCCTGGGCGATCTTACCGAGCGTGGCAAGCTGCTGACCGCGCGCTTCGCCGCCGCCGGGCGGCATATTGACCTGCTGATCCCAGCCAAGCACGGCGCCGGCGCGTCCCAGGTCTGCTACTTCACCAAGAATGGCTTTCAGTCGTTCGAGTTTTTCGCTCATGGTTTCTCCTGTGCCTTTGTCCCTGCCTCTTTCGAGAAAGAAAAGCGGGGAGATGAAATGTTGGGTTGGATGATAACGGGGGGATACTATCCTGCTTTGACGATTTATGCAACCCTCCACCGCAGGGACTCACCCCGCAGTGCAGACAAGACCTCGTGGGCGATGTCTTCGGAAGCGCGCGCCTGCGCCTCAGCCGTCTGTGCGCCAATATGCGGGGTGGCGATCAGGCGCGGATGAGAGACTGCTTCTGTCAAACCGGGCGGTTCCACGCTGAAGACATCCAGCGCCGCGCCCGCCACCTTGCCGCTGTTGAGTGCCTCGACCAGCGCCGCCTCGTCAATGATGCCGCCGCGCGCGGCGCAGACAAGCCGCACACCGTCTTTCATTTGGGCGAATGCCGCGCGCCCGATCATGTCACGCGTATCCACCGTCAGCGGCATGTGAAGCGAGATGAAATCGGACCAGGCGTAGAGGTCCTGCAAGGAAGCGGGTTCTGCGCCGCGTTTCTTGATTTCGTCTTCCGAAATAAGCGGGTCGTAGGCAATGACGTTCATGCCGAAGGCAGCGGCGCGCTTCCCCACTTCCATGCCGATGCGCCCAAAGCCGATGACGCCGAGCGTTTTACCGTTGAGTTCCACGCCTTCGAGTTCTTTTTTGAGCCATTTGCCCTGTTTCATGGCGGAATCGGCGCGGGGGATTTCGCGGGCGAGGGCAAGGAGCAGCCCGAAGGTCAGTTCGGCAACGGCGATGGAGGTGGAGGTGGGCGCATTGACAACGGTCACGCCGCGCTGCTTTGCGGCTTCGAGGTCAATGTTATCCACGCCTACGCCGGCGCGCCCGATGACCTTCAGGCGGGGCGCAGCGTCCAACAGGGAGGCAGTGACTTTGGTGCGGCCGCGAACGATGAGGGCATCATAATCGGCGATGATGTTGAGCAGGTCATCGGCAGAGATGCCGCTTCTGTCGTCCACTTGAGCCGAGGCGCGCAAAATGGACTGTCCCGTTGCGTCCAGTCCGTCTGTGAGGAGGATGTTGTAGTTGGTCATGGGCGTATTGTATCGCATTCAGGGGTAAATGCTACCGCGCAAGAATTATTCACTGATGTTACACACCGCCCCGAAGGGTTGGAGCAAAAACAAACCTGCTTCATGGGCACCTTCGGGGCGTTCCACGTAAGGTAAGTTATTCATACCTCAGCGCTTCCACCGGCTCCAGGTTGGCGGCGCGGCTGGCGGGATAGA
>JBBITE010000106.1:0-3842 GCA_037440905.1 Anaerolineae bacterium
TCTTTGCTATGGCAGGAGCAGAATTTTTCCCTTCGATTGCCTGCCTTCCAGGTAACGATGCGCTTCGGCGGCTGCGGCGAGCGGGAAGGTTTTGTCAATTCGCACGTTTAATTTGCCTGCCGCAATCCAGGCGAACAGGTCGTTGGCTCTGCCGAGCAGTTCGGCGCGGTCGGCGGTGTAGTGCGCCAGGAAGGGGCGCGTCAGGTAAATCGAGCCTTTGGCGTTCAGCACCTGCGGGTCGAGCGGCGGGACCGCGCCGGAGGACGCGCCATACAGCACCATCATGCCGCGCCGCCGCAGGCAGTTGAGGCTTTTATCGAAGGTGTCTTTGCCGACCGAGTCGTAGACCACATCCACCCCCGCGCCGTTTGTCAGGCGTTTGACTTCAGATTCAAAGTCGGTTTGAGTGTAGAGGATGACTTCATCGGCGCCCGCTTCGCGCGCCAGGGCTGCCTTCTCCTCCGTCGAAGCCGTGCCGATGACGCGCGCGCCGCGCATTTTAGCAATTTGCACCAGCAGTTGACCCGTCCCGCCGCCGGCGGCGTGAACGAGGGCGGTCTCGCCTGGTTTTAGCGGATACGTGCTGAAGGTCAGATAATGAGCCGTCAATCCCTGAATCATCACTGCGGCGGCGTGCTGCGCATCCACCTCTTTTGGGATGGGAACGAGCCGCCACGCCGGCGCAATTGCATATTCGGCGTATGAGCCTTGCACGCTGGCATAGACCACGCGGTCGCCGACTTTCACATCCGTGACGTTTGGTCCGACCGCATCCACAACGCCCGCCGCTTCCTGCCCGAGGGTGAGCGGAAGCGTTCCCTGATAACGACCGATGCGGTGGTAGATGTCAATGAAGTTGACGCCCACCGCTTCGATCTTGACCCGCGCTTCGCCCTCCCCCGGTTCTGGGAGGGGGACCTCTTCATATTTCAACGCTTCGAGTCCCCCGTATTGATGCACGCGTACTGCTTTCATGGTTCACTCCTTGGGAAAGGAAGGGATGTACACAGGTATACAGGTAGACAAGTACACAGGTAGACAGTTGCTAAAAAATGGCATCCATCAAGTCGCGCTCGCGCAACATGCGGCGTTTCCAGTTGCCAATCAGCGGAACGATGAAAGGCAACAACCTCATGCTGTAATAGGGAGGCAGGATGGGCAGACCGAGCAAATCGCCGAAACTGATTAGCACAAAGAGATGTTCCAGCCCGCCGCGCTGCCGCATCAATGCCCGCACCTGCTCGTGAATCGCGAGACCGTAAAGGATTTCTCTGATGGCGTGCCAAGGACGCCGAAATGCTGTTTGCATGATTTACGCGCTATGCTCCCGCAACATGCGCCGCTTCCAGCCGTTGACTTGAGGCAGGATGAACGGCAGGACGCGCAGGTTGTAATAAGGCGGCAGGACGGGAAGCCCCAGCAGGTCGCCGAAGTTGACGAGGATGAAAAGGTGTTCCACGTTGGCGCGCTGACGCATCAGGGTGCGCACCTGCTCGTGAACGGCCATGCCGTAGAGGATGTCGCGGAGGGTTTTTAGCATTTTGCGGATTGTTTATCGCAAATCGCGTATCGCAAATCGTGATCAGAGATCTGTAATACGCCCACCGCCAACCGCGATACGCGATAAGCCATACGCGATACGCGATAAGCCATACGCGAATCACACAAACAACTGATTTCCCATCCGCTTCAGCATTTCCACCCCACGCACCTCATTCTCGTAGAGCGGGAGCGTGGCGCGCACCATACCGTTGAACTTTTGCCAGATGTCTTCCATATACCGCGCCTGCATGTCCACGCGGTTGCGGACGAATTCGGGTGACGACTCGTTGACCTGTGCACGGTCAATCAGCATGTTGACGATCACGCCGCCGACGGGAATGCCGAAATCGTGGAACCAGCCGATGAAGCGCGTGATGACGGCAATGGGCAGAGCCTCCGCCAGCGTCACGAAGAAGAACGCAGTCAGTTGTTGGTCCGTCAGCAGTTTTTGCGCCTGCCCCATTCGGTCGCGGAACGAGACGAGGTAATCCATCAGCGGGTCGGCTTCCTTTTTCTTGGTGAACGAAAGCAGTTCGCGCAGCGTCCGCGCTTCCTCGCGGCTTTTGAGCATCTTGTTGACCCACAGCGAATAGACCTTGGACATACCCAGCAGACGGCGGGCGTTGGCGGTCGGGGCGGTGTCGAAGACGTATACGTCGTAGTCGTTCTTCAACATCAAGTCCACCATGTTTTCGAACATGGCCGACTCTTCGAAGGCGGGATTCATCGTGGCCGATTCGACGAAATCTTCAGCCTTGGTGGAAATGTCCGCGAATTTGAGGAACCATTGAATCTTTTCGCGGATTTCCTGCTTCGAGCGTTCGATGGTGTCTTTCGTGTCAATTTCGTATGCCCACAGGTTTTGCGCGCCATCGACCGGCGTGGCTTTGCCAAAGACATTTTGCCCCAGCAGGCCGCTCAGGCTGTGGACGGGGTTGGTGGAAGCCAGAATCACGCGGCGTCCCTGTTGGGCAAGGGAAAGAGCGGTTGCGCCTGCCAAAACGGTCTTGCCAACCCCGCCCTTACCGCCGAAGAAGATGTAGCGCAGTCGCTGGTGGTCGCTGATGTACTTTCTCATGGAGGTTTCGATTTTTCTCATAGCTTCCTCTTGTGGTTTATCGCTTATCGCCTGTTGCTTATCGCTTATCGCCTATCGCTTATC
Source organism: Anaerolineae bacterium (assembly GCA_037440905.1). Taxonomy (GTDB): domain Bacteria; phylum Chloroflexota; class Anaerolineae; order Anaerolineales; family Villigracilaceae; genus Defluviilinea. The sequence goes on from JBBITE010000106.1 coordinate 2,705, forward strand.
GCCTATCGTTTATCGCTTATCGTTTGTAGGTCTGTTTTGGCAATCGGCGATACGCCATCCGCGAGACGCTAATCGCCGTACATAATTTCAGAAAGTTTGCGAATCATGTCCAGCCCCGTCACATCCCGTTCCAGTTCGGGGACATGTGCTGCAACCTGCCTGCCGAACATACTCTCAATTTGCTTGAGATATTTATCCTGCATTTCGATCCGATGCTTCAGGTAGGCAGGTATGTTTTGGGTGAGCAGTTCGCGCGGCACCACGCGGTTGACAACATAACCTGAAATCGGCACATCGAATTTGGCGAACAATTCCGCTGCTTTGTTTGTGTCAATCAAAACCATCTCTTCGGGGATGACCACGAAGAAGAAGGCGGTCTTCTCTTTATCGGTCAGGATTTGAGACGAGGCGTTGATACGTCCGCGAATGTATTGCAATTCGTTCAGAATCTGATCTTCCTCGGTCTCTTTTTCGCGTTTGAGCCGCGAGACCATCTCCTCGTATTCGCGCATCTCCTCGCGCAGTTTGGTGATCTTGTTGATCCATTCGTCATAGACCTTCGCCATGCTCAGATAGTAAAGAGCATGTCCGAGCGGGACGAGGTCGTAGATGTAGTAGTCGTAATTTCCCTCCACGACGATGTCCACCACCGCATCGAAGATGGCGCTTTCCTCCATGGCGGGTTCGGCTGAAGCAGCCTGGATGTATTGTTCGATTTCATCCGGTACCGCATCGAAACCATACATATCGAGGATTTTCTTGCGGATTTCACCCTGATACGCCTTGATGTGCTGGTCGGCGTCAATCTCCTGCGCCCACAGGTTTTCCATAATCTTTACGGGACCCTTGCCGAAAATATCCTTTTGAAAAATATCGGAAAGGCTTGCCTGCGGGTCCACGGAAAAAACCAGCACCTTCTTTCCCTGCTGTGCCAGCCAATAGGCGGTTGCAGCGGAAAAAGTGGTCTTACCCAGCCCGCCCTTGCCGCCGAACATGATATAGCGGCGTTCGGGGTGTTGTTCAAAGATGCTTTTCAGTGTCATGAGTTCTCCTTGTTGGGTATTGCTTATCGCCAATTGCTTATTGCCAATCGCTTATCGCCAATCGCAACATACAATACGCGATACGCTATACGCGA
>JBBITE010000107.1:0-3653 GCA_037440905.1 Anaerolineae bacterium
CGGCGTTGGGCTGCAAAGCGCCCATCGAAAAGTGCCGCCGTCAGTTTGAAAGGACGCCACCATGAACCTTTGGCAGCATTACCTTCGACCCAAAAATCTATCCGAGGCTCTGGACGCACTTACCAACGCGCCGCATCCGCTGGCGCCGATTGCAGGGGGAACCGACCTGCTGCTCGACCTCGCCCAGGGCAGACATCCGCCCGTTCAAACGTTGATTGACCTGACCTGTGTCGCCGAGATGACCGCGCTCGAAATGAGAGGCGACTCGCTCTACATCGGCGCCGCCGTCCCGGTCAACCGCATCGCCCTCGACCCGCTCACTGCCCGCCATGCCCAAGCCTTGACCGAAGCCTGTAACCTGATTGCCGGACCGCAAGTCCGCAATGTGGCGACCCTCGGAGGCAATGTGGCTCATGCCCTTCCCGCCGCCGATGGGACGATTGCCCTGCTCGCCCTCGATGCCGTTGCAGAAATTGCGAGCGTCAGCGGAACACGTAAAACCCCCTTCACTTTGCTCTTTCTCGGCCCCGGCAAATCCGCCGTAGACAAAACCAAAGAGATCATCGTTGGTTTTTACCTCCCAATCTCCAATTACCAATTACCAATTACCACCTCCTCCTGTTTCAAACGCATCATGCGCCCGCAGGGGGTGGCGCTTCCCATCCTGAATTGCGCCGTCTGGCTGGCGCGCGAAGGCGACCGCATCCATGACATCCGCATTGCCGTCGGTCCCGCCGCCGCCACTCCCTTCCGCGCAACGCAAGCCGAAGACAGTTTGCGGGGGAAAGCCTTCCATGAGGAAGCATTCCAGGCTGCGCTTGAAGCCCTGCTTGCCCAGGCCCAATTCCGCACCAGTCCCCGCCGCGCAAGCGCCGAATACCGCCGGCATATCATCGGCGGGCTGTTTCGAGAGACGCTGGAGAGGGCGTGGGGAAGAGCGGAACAATCGGAAGGGCATGGTACAATGTGACTACATTTGTGGTCATATTGGAGGATGATATGGTAACCGTAGGGATTCGAGAATTGAAACAACAAGCCAGTGAACTGATCCGTATGGTACGTGAAACGGGGAGTGAAATTCAGGTCACCTATCATGGACAGGTCGTTGCTTTGCTGGTACCTGTAAACAGGCAAAAATCAAAAACCGCAGCACGCGCGTGGACTCAACTGGATAGCCTTGCAGCCGAAATCAGTGCGAACTGGAAAAAAGGCCTTAGTGCCGCGAAGGCTGTTTCAGAAGGGCGCAGATGATGTTTGTCGTTCTGGATGCCAGTGTTTGGGTTTCGCGTCTCGTTGAGAGTGACGAGTTTCATGTCCCTGTGAAAAACTGGATGAATTCCCAACGGGAGCAGGATGCGATGTTTGTTTCTCCTTCGCTTTTGCTGGCAGAGGTTGGCGGAGTCATCAGCAGGGTCACAGGAAAACCTGAACTAGGGCTGAGCGCCATCGAACGAATCGAAAACCTGCCCGATGTCCGCATTGTGGAAATGGACAAGACCCTGATGGATAACGCCTCACGTATTGCCGCAAACTTTGGTCTGCGCGGCGCGGATTCTGTTTATGTGGCAGTCGCATCCACGCTGAAAATTCCCCTTGTCACTTTTGACGTTGATCAACGCGAAAGGGGCTCAAAACTCGTGGAGCTCATTGAGATACCTGTTGAATGAATGCGATTTTTTCTTTTCTGCCGCGCCAGCACGGACTACCGCCGCCATTTGGCAGTGACCTTGTTCAGCGAAACACTCGAGGCTGCGTGGAAGAGGGTGGAATAGAAAAAACTTCGCGTCTCAGTGTCTTTCTGGTTCAAAAAGAGGCAACTTTATGAATAACCAACTCTCTCTTACCGTCAATGGAATTCAGTATACGCTCGAAGCTAAACCGAATGAAACCTTATCGGATTTGCTGCGGTATCGCCTGCGCCTGACAGGGACAAAGATCGGCTGTGAAGAAGCGGAGTGCGGCGCGTGTACCGTTCTGGTGGACGGCGAGCCGGTGGTCTCGTGCATTTATCCCGCCGCGCGGGCGGATGGGAAGACGGTGGTGACGATTGAAGGGCTTGCGACCCCCCTCCGTCTCCCCCCAAATTCGGAGAATTTGAGGGGAGTGGCGCGAAGCGCCGAGGGGGGGCTTCATCCTTTGCAAGAAGCCTTTATCGAGCATGGCGCGGTGCAGTGCGGGTTCTGCATCCCCGGGCAGATTATGACCGCCTACGCCCTGCTCGAACGCAACCCGAACCCCACACGGGAGGAGATTCGCTTTGCGCTCAAGGATACGCTTTGCCGCTGCGGAGGCTACCCTGCCATCGAGAATGCCATCCTCGCCGCAGCCGAATCCCTGCGGACGAGCGCCCCCGTGAAGAAGCCGCACATCCCCGCCTCGATTCACGCCCACCGCGCGGTGGGACATACGCACACCCGCCACGATGCGGCAGACAAGGTGACCGGCAAAGCCATTTTCACTGATGACCTGGTCTTTGAAGGGATGTTGTATGCCAGGGTGCGGCGGGCGATGATTCCGCACGGCTTCCTGAGAAAACTCGATGTTTCGAAGGCAAAAGCGCTGCCCGGCGTGGCAGCGGTGTTGACCGCCGAGGATATTCCCGGCGAAAAGACTCACGGCCTGGTTATTTACGACTGGCCCGTGATGGTGGGCGTGGGGGAACGCGTCCGCTATGTGGGGGATGCGATCGCTGTCGTGGCCGCAGAAAGCCAGGAGATCGCCGACCAGGCTGCGGGTCTGATTGAAGCGGAGTTCGATCCGCAGCCGGTGATTACCAGTCCCGTGCAGGCGCGTCAGGAGGGAGTCCCGCAAATCCACGAAAAGGGAAATCTGCTCAAGCACATCAAGGTGCGCAAGGGTGATGTGGAGCGAGGCTTTGCCGAGGCGGATGTGATCCTGGAGCATACCTTCCACACGCAGACCACCGACCACGCCTTTATGGAGCCGGAGTGCAGCATTGCCGTGCCGACTCCCGACGGGCGGATGGAGGTCTATTGCGGCACGCAAATTCCCTATCAGGACCGCGAGCAGGTGGCGCGCGCCCTGGGCTGGGAAGAAGAACGGGTGCGCATTGTGGGGCAGTTGATGGGCGGCGGCTTCGGCGGCAAGGAAGACATCATGGGGCAGATCCATGCGGCGCTGCTGGCAAATGCAACGGGACGACCCGTGAAATTGCTCTTCGACCGTCACGAAAGCCTGCTGGTGCATCCCAAGCGGCATGCTACGCAAATCCGCGTCAAAATCGGCGCAAAGCGGGACGGGCGGCTGGTAGCCTGTGAGACCGAACTCTACGGCGACACGGGCGCGTATGCCTCGCTTGGCGAGAAGGTGATGACCCGCGCCACGACGCATTCGGCAGGTCCCTATGACATCCCGCATGTGCGGGCGGATTGTTACGCCATGTACACCAACAACCCGCCGGCGGGCGCCTTCCGCGGCTTTGGCGTGACGCAGTCGGCATTTGCGATTGAATCCATGATGGACATGCTCGCCGAGAAGTTGAGCCTGGACCCCATCGAACTGCGCCGCCTCAATGCCCTGAAGGTGGGCAGCGTCACCAATACCGGGCAGGTCTTGCGCGAGTCGGTGGGGCTGATGGAATGTATTGATAAGGTGTCAGGTGTCATGTGTCAGGTATCAGGTTTGCCGCGGGA
>JBBITE010000108.1:0-3422 GCA_037440905.1 Anaerolineae bacterium
ACAGCAGAGATTGTCATCATCGGCGGCGGCGTGATGGGCGCCAGCGCCGCCTATCATCTCGCGCAGCGCGGCATGAAAAACATCGTCTTGCTCGAAAAAGAACCCCTCTTCGGGCAAGGCTCCACCGGCAAATGCGCCGGCGGCGTGCGCTACCAGTTTGGCACCGAAATCAACATCCGCCTCTCGCTGGTCAGCCTGCCCATGCTCGAACGCTTCAAGGAGGAAATCGGGCAGGACGTGAATTACCGCCAGTGCGGTTACCTGCTCGTGGCAACCAGCGAAAAAGACGCCGCCGCCTTCGAGCGAAACGTCTCTTTGCAAAACAGCCTGGGCGTGCAAGCCGAATTGCTGAGCGGAGACGAAGTCCGCAAACGGCTGCCCCTCATGCGCTTCGACGACGCCCTGGCTGGCACCTTCCACCAAAAAGACGGGCTGGTGGACCCCAACAGCGTGGTCATGGGATACGTCGGCGCAGCGCAAAAGATGGGCGTGAAAGCCATCCCCAACACGGAGGTGACGGGAATCCGCGTCAGCGGAGATCAGGTCGAGGCGGTGGAAACAAGCCGAGGCGTCATCCAGACGCGGCTGGTCCTCAATGCGGCGGGCGCCTGGGCGGGGCAAATCGGCTTGATGGCGGGAATCCACATCCCCATCCTCCCCCTCCGCCGGCAAATGTTCACCACCACGCCGCTGCCCGAAATCCCCGCCGGCTTCCCTTTTGTGATTGACTTTACCCAATCGCTTTACTTCCACCGCGAAGGCGAGGGACTGCTGATTGGCATGAGCAATCAAAATGAAACGCCCGGCTTCGACCAGAGCGTGGATGAGGAATTCGAACTGGTCAACCTCGAAGCCGCCCTTGCGCGGATGCCCCTGCTCGAGCGCGCCAGCCGCGCCTCGCATTGGGCTGGGTTGTACGAAATGACCCCCGACGCACATCCGATTTTTGGCGCCACCCCGCTGAAAGGCTTCCTTCTGTGCGCCGGCTTTTCGGGGCATGGCTTTATGCACGGACCCATAGCCGGCAAACTCATGAGCGAATATATCCTCGATGGTGCATTCTCTACCGTAGATGTTTCCCCGCTCGACCTGGCGCGCTTTGACGAAGACCGCCAGATTCGGGAGTACAATGTAGTCTAATCCCCACTGCTCACTGATAACTGATAACCCATAACTCCCTCCCATGCCATCTGCAGAAATCATCACCATCGGAACCGAAATCCTCCTCGGCGAAATCGTAGATACCAACACCCGCTACATCGCCCGCACCCTGCGCGGCTTGGGCGTTGACCTTTACCGTACCATCACCATCGGCGACAACGTCGAGCGCATTGCCGACGCCATTCGCAATTCGCTCGCCCGCGCCGACATCGTCATCACCACCGGCGGGCTGGGTCCCACGGTGGACGATCCCACCCGCGAAGCGGTTGCCAAAGCCCTGGGAGTCGAAACCGAATTCCGCCCCGACTTGTGGGAACAGGTTGTTGAAGTCATTGCGCGTTACGGACGGCAGCCCTCCGAAAACCAAAAACGTCAGGCATACGTTCCTCAGGGAGCGATTGGAATCCGCAACCCGGTCGGCACCGCGCCGTGCTTTATTGTGGAAAAGCCATCCCTCCCGTCCCCTCTCTCAAATTGGGAGAGAGGCGCAGGGGTGAGGGTTGTCATCTCCCTGCCCGGCGTCCCCAACGAAATGGAACACATCCTGCACGAATCGGTCATTCCCTACCTCCAGCAGCGCTTCAACCTGAACGAACTCATCAAAGTCCGCATCCTGCACTGCGCCGGGCTGGGCGAAGGCATGATAGACGAAAAAATCGGCGACCTCGAAACCCTCAGCAACCCCACCGTCGGGCTGGCAGCACACACCGGCATTGTGGACATCCGCATTGCCGCCAAGGCGCACAGCGAAGCCGAAGCCGATGCCATGATCGCCGAAATCGAACGCCGCGTGCGCGAACGGCTGGGAGATCACATCTTCGGGGCAGATGAAGACCGCCTGGAAGAGGCCGCCTTGAACGCCGTCGCAAAACGAGGCTGGACTCTGACCGCCATCGAATCCGGGCTCGATGGCTTGCTGGCGCGAAAAATCCCTCACACCGCTTCATTGCCAGACCTCGATCCCCGCTCCCTCATGGACGCCTTACGCGCCGCCCGAACCGAATCCCGCGCCGACGTTGCCCTGGGAGTCTCCATCTACCCCAACGAACGCGCCGCCGAAATGGCGCTCATCACCCCTCATGGTGAAAAGACCCACCGCATCACCTACGGCGGACCGCCGCGCAGCCTCCCGCGCTGGTCGGTCAACCTGGCGCTCAACTGGCTCCGCACCACCGCCCTGGAGGAACATGCCGCGTAAGAAGCGTTCCTCCCACGCCTGGGTCTATGCCGTTTGGGGAATCAATGCCGCCCTGGTACTTTGCCTGCTCGCCGGCGGATTCCTATACCTGAACAGCCAGCGCGCCTCCGCCGCAAACGATCCGGTGGACCTGCCCCCGCTTCCCACCTTCACCCCGCAAGCCGCCCCCACCATTTACTTCCTCCCTACCCTCACCCCCAATCCTCATGTCACCCCGCCGGTCTTCGAAACCCCTACCCCGTTCATCCTCGATCACGGGCAGCAATCGCAAATCATCGGTTTATCGCACGGCGGGCGTCCCATTGACGTGTACACCTTCGGCAGCGGCGAACGCCAATACATCATCGTGGCAGGCATTCACGGAGGCTACGAAGGCAACACCATCGGCCTGGCAAACGAACTCATCCGTTACCTGATTGACCACCCCGAAACCATCCCCTCCGACGCCACCCTCTACATCATCCGCAACATGAACCCCGATGGCGAAGCCCGCTCCGACGGCGTGGACGGACGGGTCAACAACCGCGGCGTGGACCTCAACCGCAACTTCCCCTCCGCCAACTGGACCGCCGACTGGGACCGCGATGGCTGCTGGGTGTGGCGTCCTACCAGCGGCGGAGAGTATGGCGGCTCTGAACCTGAAACCCGCGCCGTCATGAGTTTCATCTCCACCCACCAAATCACTGCCGTCATCAGTTATCACAGCGCGGCACTCGGCATCTTTCCCGGCGGCGACCCCTGGGAGCCGGAGTCCATTCGCCTCGCCAAAGTCCTCGCCAAAGCCACCGGCTACCCCTACCCGCCGATTGACACCGGCTGCGAATACACCGGCACCCTCGCCGATTGGGCGGTGGAAAACGGCGTCAGTGCGGCAGTGGATATGGAACTCACCAACCACAAAGACACCGACTTCAAACAGAACCTCGCCGCCTTGAAGGTATTTTTGAATTTTGTGCCATAACAACCCTGGAGTCAGGGAGCTTGCTCCCGCAAATTTGGACTCAGAGAACTTGTTCCCGTTCCTCGCCAGCATAAATTTGGACTCAGGGAACTTGTTCCCGTT
>JBBITE010000109.1:0-3353 GCA_037440905.1 Anaerolineae bacterium
CCCAGCGCCGAATATCGCGGCGAGCGGGTTTATTTTTGTACCCGTGCCTGCCTGCGCGCCTTCGAGCAAAACCCGCATGCCTTCATGGCGGGCGAAGTGGAACACCCCGCCGAGAGCGATTAAAGTCAGAAACCGCCGCGACGTTCATCATAAGCCATTTGGCGTATATCCCGTCCCGCCATCCTGCGCTGTGGCAGATTGAACGGGAAGGTTACGATAGGGTCATCCGAATACGGAGGATCCTATTATGTTTTCAATACCCCGAAACTTTCTGCTGGTTGCCGCGCTTGTTTCACTGATTGCTGCCGCGCTTTCTGCCTGCTCCACCTCGCAATCCAATCATCTTGCGATGGCGCCCCTCGACGAAATGCCGATGGAGGTTCAATCGGCGCCGGTGGCAGTACAGGAAGCCTATCAATTCAATGTCGCCAACCCCGACCTGATGAAGCAAATCCCCTGCTACTGTGGCTGCGGCGACATTGGTCACACTTCCAATTACGACTGCTATGTTTCGCACGTGGACGATAACAGCGTGATCACCTTCGATAGTCATGCCCTCGGCTGCTCCATCTGTGTGGACATCACCCAGGATGTGATGCGGATGCTGAAAGACGGGAAAACTCCGCAGGAAGCCAGGGCAACCATTGATGCAACTTATTCCAAGTACGGGGAATCCAACATCCCATAGACTGATGACCCAACGCTTCTATCTTCTCCTCTTTCTGATGGCTGGACTGGCGGTGGCTTTTGCGCCGCTGCCAGTTCCATCCGCCCCGCCTCAAACGCGGATGCTTCGACCAGGCTCAGCACAAGCCTTTGAGATTGATGCGCGGCAATATGCCTATTCTCCCTCCGAACTTCGCGTCAACCCAGGCGATACCGTGACCATCCGCCTCGTCAGCACAGATGTGGTGCATGGACTCTACATTGACGGCTACGACCTTTCCGTCGAAGCGGACCCCGGTCAATCTGCCACGCTGACCTTTGTTGCCGACAAACGCGGCTCCTTCCGCTTCCGCTGCAACGTCACCTGCGGCGCGATGCACCCCTTCATGATTGGCAAACTGACTGTTGGAAGAAACGACTGGCTCTATCGTTCCATCGGTTTTTCACTTCTCGCCCTCATCGCCGTTCTCTTTTCTTCTCGCACTTTCAACACGTACACAAGTACACAGGTACACACGGAAAACCTTACACACGTACACACGGAATACGTACCCTGACACCTGACACTTGGAACATGGAACTCACCCGCCTGCCTCTCCTCAAAGCCGCCCTCAAAAGCCGTTACCCGCAACTGGCAGTCTTTCTCGTCATGCTGGTCGGCTACCTCTTCGCCATCCTCGCGGGGCTGATTGGAACGCCTGTCGGCAGTCACAACTTCAGCATCGTCTTCGTCTGGATTGCATGGTGGGCAATCCTTATTCTCGTGGCAGTCCCCTTCTTCGGGCGCGGATGGTGCGCGGTCTGTCCCATTCCCCTGCCAGGCGAGTGGTTACAACGCGGCGCGGTGTTAGGCCCAGAACAAAGCCGCTGGTCGAGTAGTGACCGAAGGGAGTGTAGCGAGACCACGCGGCGCTCCAAATGGCTCAACTTGCGCGTGCCAAAGATGTTTCGCAACATCTGGTTACAAAATATCTCCTTCCTTTTACTCGCCCTGTTCAGCAGCGTCCTGCTCACCACGCCTCGCATCACAGCCATTGTCCTCGCCGCCATGCTCTTCGCCGCCATTGGCTTGAGCATTGTCTTCGAGCGCCGCGCCTTTTGCCGTTACCTCTGTCCCGTTGGCGGATTTATCGGCTTGTATGCCCAAACCGCTCCCATCGAATTACGCATCAAAGACAAACAAACTTGCGTGAAGTGCGAAGGGAAACCCTGCTATAACGGCTCATCAGCAGGTTATGGCTGCCCGTGGGACGTCTTCCCTGGCGGACTCACAAAGAATACCTACTGCGGCCTGTGCATGGAATGTCTCCGCACCTGCCCGCACGACAACATCGCCCTCAACCTGCGTCCCTTCGCCGCCGACCTCGCCAAACCCTCCGCCCGCCTCGACGAAGCCTTCAAAGCCTTCATCATGCTTGGCGCAGCGATGATTTATGCCGCCGTCCTGCTCGGTCCCTGGGGCGCGTTCAAGGATGCGGCGTACAACATCGGCTCAGGCGCGTGGTTGATTTACGCCAGCCTGTTTCTCGCTATCATCTTTGGCGTTTTGCCTGGCATGTTCATGCTTGCCATTTCCCTCACCCCAACCCCTCGCCGCTTGCTCCCCTCCCCTCACGGGGGAGGGGGCAAACGCACCTTCGCCACCCTCTCCACCGCCCTCATCCCACTGGGCTTAATGTTCTGGGTTGCGTTCAGCCTTTCCTTCGTTCTCACCAACGCTTCCTACATCCTCGCCGCCCTCTCCGACCCGCTGGGACTCGGCTGGAATCTCTTCGGCACGGCAAACACCGCCTGGCAGCCTATCCTCACCTCCATCCTTGCTCCGGCGCAAACGCTCGCCCTCGTCGGCGGGTTGGTCTGGTCGGCGCGCACCGCTCAAAGGTCCGCGAAAGAGGCGGGCGTGTCTGCGATCCCCGTCATCGTTTATTGTTTCGTCGCCACATCCATCATGCTTTGGTTGCTGCTATGAAACGTTCCGAATTGATCTCACGCGTTTTCGTCATCGTTGGGATGATCCTTGCGGCCGGCGCGCCGTTGTATTTTTGGACGAACACGCCCCTCATCCACGCGCGCATGGCGGAGAGCGGCGGGTGGACCCCCGATGTCATTCACGCCGAAGCGGGCAAACCCCTTCACCTGAAACTCACCTCCGATGACGTGGTGCATGGTTTCGCCGTCGGGCAAATGGACATGCAAAGCCTGGACATCCTGCCCGGCAAGGTGGCGGACATTACCTTGAATTTTGACAAGCCCGGGACATACACCTTTTACTGCACCCGCTGGTGCGGACTCAACCACTGGCGCATGCGCGGCACGATTGAAGTCAGCGGTTCACCCTCGAACCCTGAGCCTGCCTCGGTTCCCCTTTACGTTTCCCTCCGCCTGGAACTCGACGCTCCGCACGACGCGCCATCCATTCCGGCGGGCAAACCATCGGCGGTGAACGGTCAACAACTTGCTGCCCAATTACCCCTTAGCGCTTACCAATCTCCCGATTACTATCGTTCCCACTCTCCCTATCAGGCATTCACCGACCTGGGAGCAACCTCCCTCACCGAACAACAACGCTGGGATGTGGTTGCCTTCCTCTGGCAATCCAACACCACCCCCGCCTCGCTCGAAAACGGTAAGCGGCTCTATGCCCAAAACTGCGCCGCCTGCCACGGCGAGAATGGCGTAGGCGATGG
>JBBITE010000110.1:0-1218 GCA_037440905.1 Anaerolineae bacterium
GCGCACCAAGTCCTCGGCGGAGATGACCTCGCCCGGGCGGCGCATGAGCGCCACCAGCAGTTTAAACTCGGTCGGGGTCAGCGGAATCAACTGTCCGTCCCGCGTGACGCGCTTGGAGACCAAATCCACTTTCAGTTCGCCCGCTTCCAGTTTATCGGCGGAAGGCGCGCTCGCCCCGGCGCGCGCCAGCACCGCTTTGACCCGCGCCCCCAGTTGGGCAAACGAAAACGGCTTGCTGACGTAATCGTCCGCGCCGAGTGAAAAGCCGCGCAGGATGTCGCTTTCCTCGCTGCGGGCGGTGAGCATGATGACCGGCGTCTGGCTCATCTCGCGGATGCGCTTGAGCGTCTCCCAGCCGTCTTTGAGGGGCATGGTCACATCAAGGATTACAAGATCAGGCTTGTGGTCGAAAAAGACGCGCAGCCCCTTTTGCCCGTCGGCGGCGGTGTGGATGGTGTGTCCCTGCCCGCGCAGGTATTCGCCGAGCAGGTCGGAGAGATTCTGGTCGTCGTCAATCAACAGGATGGATGCCACGCTTCATTCCTCGCTGAAAGTTGCCACCGGGACGAGGAGATAAAACTCCGCCCCGGGCGCGTGCGGGTCGTCCCAAATGGGGCTGTTAACGCCGATCGAGCCGCCCTGCGCTTCGATGAGTTTACGCGCAAAATACAATCCAAGCCCCCAGCCGGGCGGAGCGCTTTCGCCCGTTTGGGCGCGCCCGAAGCGCTCGAAAATGTATTCCTGGTATTCCTGCGGGACGCCCATGCCGTGGTCTTTGACCGAAATGCGGACAAGTTCCCCCTGCTGGCAGGCGCACAGGTGAATGACGCTCTGCGGCGGGGAATATTTTTCGGCGTTGCGCATCAGGTTGCGGATGATTTCTTCGAGGTGAACTTCGTCCGCCCAAACGGGTGGCAGGTCGGCGTCGAATTTCCATTCGATGCGGCGATTTTTGGGGATCAGCACCACCTCGGCGGCTTGCTCCATCAATGGGCGGAGGGCGACGGGACCGAGGTTGATTTCCAGTTTGCCCGCCTCCAGCCGCGAGACATCCAGAATGGTTTGCACCAGATTGGTCAGGCGGGCGCTTTCGCCCACCATCGTTTCCAGCGTGTGACGCGCCGCGGGGGGCAGGGCCTCGGCGCTTTGCATTGCCAGTTCCAGCCCGCCGTTGAGGGTGGTAAGCGGGGCGCGCAATTCGTGGCTGACGAGCGAGAC
>JBBITE010000110.1:1318-3266 GCA_037440905.1 Anaerolineae bacterium
TGAGCGGCGACCCGATTCGCGGCGGTCTGCTCTACGACGACTGGATTAAAGTCCTCGGCGTGGAAACCCCCGCTGAAAACCAACCTCTGTGGGCTACCCAAACCACCAACACCCGCAGCGGCAAGGACACCTGGCGCTGCAAGGAATGTCACGGCTGGGATTACCTCGGCAAAGATGGCGCCTACGGCAGCGGCTCGCACCAGACTGGTTTCGTGGGCGTGATGCAAGTGGCGGGCAAAGACCCCAACGAAATCCTCGCCGCGCTCAAGACCGGCGACCACGATTTCTCGGCGTATATGGATGACCAGGCGCTGACCGACATCGCCCTCTTCCTGAGCGGCAACTTGCTGGACAGCACCTCCTTTATCGCCGATAAGAAAGCCGTCGGCGGCGACGCTGCCAGCGGCGAAGCCATCTACACCGAAAACTGCGTGGAATGCCACGGACCGCAAGGCACCGGCATGAACTTCGCAGATGAATCCGGTCCCGAATACTTTGGCACGATTGCCATTGACAACCCGTGGGAGTTCCTTCACAAAGCCCGCTTTGGGCAGCCCGGCGTGGCGGATATGCCCGCCCTGGTGGACCTCGGCTTGAGCGACCAGGAATACATTGACCTGCTGGCTTACGCCCAGACCCTGCCCACCTCCAGCCCGGTCACCGAAGGCGGACGCCTGTACGACAACTGGATTAAAGCCATCGGCGCGGAAGACATGACCACCGACTTCCCGCTGTGGACGACCCAGACCACCAACACCCGCACCGGCAACGACACCTATCGCTGCAAGGAATGTCACGGCTGGGACTACAAGGGCGTGGACGGACGCTACGGCTCCGGCTCGCACATGACTGGCTTCCCCGGCATCCTCGCCGCCAAGGATAAACCCGCCGAAGAACTGCTCGCCGCGCTCAAGGGCGAAAACCACGACTTCTCGCAATACATGAACGACGACCAGTTGAACGCCCTCGTCGCCTTCATGCAGCAGACCCAAGACCTCTCGCCCTACATCAACGACGACAAGACCGTCAACGGCAACCCCGAAAACGGCAAAGTCCTCTACGATGGAAATTGCGCCATGTGCCACGGCGAAGACGGCAAAGCCATTGACTTCGATGACGGCGAAGGCAAAGAATACGTCGGCACGGTTGCGGCGGACAATCCCTGGGAGACCATCAACAAGATTATGAACGGTCAGCCCGGCGCCGCCATGACCGCTGGCTTGAACATGGAATGGACCTGGCAGGACCTGCTCGACATCCTCGCCTACATCCAAACCCTGCCCATCGAATAAATTAATTTACAAACCTCCAGAGGGCGCAAGTCCTCTGGAGGTTCTTTTCAGGAGCGCGCCGATGAAACGAAAAACCTGGCTTATTCATTATCTGCAATTATTGACAATCGCTGGCATTGCCGTGTTTATTTTTCTGGCAATCGCATCCTCCAGCAATTCAGCAAGGGCGTTGCCTGAGTATTCCCACCGCACGGGAGAATCCTGCGCGACCTGCCACGTCAACCCGGGAGGCGGCGGACCGCGCACCCTGCGCGGCGCGCTCTGGGCGGCGCAGGGACGTCCGGATGAAGTCCCGGCTTTGCCCGGCGTTTTGCTTGCTCCCGGCGTGACCGATGGCGCGGAACTGTACGAAATCGCCTGTTCCACCTGTCATGGGCTTCACGGCGAAGGGCTGTTTGGGCGCAAAATCGCCAACACCGGCGTCAAGCCAGAAAAAATCCGCTCCAACATTTTGCGCGGACGCCTGCAAAGCGGCATGCCTTCCTTTGAAGGCATGTTCACCGATGCGCAACTTCAGGCGTTGATTGACTACACTTCCGCCCTCGCCACCGGCAAAGCGGAATTTCCTCCCGCGCAGTTTGAACTGGAACCGCCCGCGTTTGACTGTTCGCCTCTTCCCTCGACCTCATCAACCTGCGGAGGCAACTAATGGCTGA
>JBBITE010000111.1:0-3246 GCA_037440905.1 Anaerolineae bacterium
ATGCGAAAATTCCCCGCTCTCTTACGCAGAGCCAGGTTGTGCCTGCGCTCCGCCCGCCGCTTTCGGGAGGGGAAGCCTGGGAGCGTTGAATCCCCCCGCCATATCACTTTCTTCATGAAGGGCACTTTATGGTAAACTTTGAACAGGTGTTTCCATGGATGCGAAAATGAAGTGCATTTTGTGCGTCGAAGATGAACCGGAAATGATAGACCTGATCCGGCTCATTTTGGGGCGCCGCGGCTTCGAGGTCAAGGGCGCCAACGGCGGTATAGAAGGGTTGAAAATGATCCGCGAGGAAAAACCCGACCTGATCCTGCTCGATTTGATGATGCCCGACATGGACGGCTGGGAAGTGTATCAGCAAATCAAAGCCGATGAAAAAACCCGCAATATTCCCGTCATCGTCGTCACCGCCAAAGCCCAAAGCATAGACCGGGTGCTCGGCTTGCACATTGCCAAAGTGGACGACTACATCTCCAAGCCCTTCCAGCCCCAGGAACTCCTCGCCAGCGTGGAGCGAGTGCTGCAAAAAAAGGCGGCGTAACCCCAACGAGGCGTTCCAAGCGGACGCCTCGTTTTCAATCCTCTCATGCCCAAACAGATCCTCGTCCAAAACACAATTCGAAAAATAGACTCGCCGGCGCGCATCCGCTATTGCGACACCTTCCTCAGCCAACTGCGCGGATTCACCTTCCACCCCCGCCTCTCGCCTGACGAGGGCCTGCTCTTGGTTGGCAGGCGGGATTCACGCCTCGCCTCTTCCATTCACATGCTTTTCGTGCGCTTTGCGCTAACGGTGGTGTGGATCAACTCGCAAATGCAGGTGGTGGATAAAGTGCTGGCAAAACCCTGGCGCCCGGCTTACTTCCCCAAACAGCCTGCCCGTTATGTCCTCGAAATTCACCCCGCCCGCTGGGAAGATTACCAGGTCGGAGATACGGTTCAGTTTCAAAATGGGTAAACGTTTCTTCTTTTTCGTGCTAGCGCTTGCTCTGCTCTTTCCAGCCGTCCGTCCCGTCTCTGCCCAAAGCGGCGGCGCCGTGTACATCGTGCAAACGGGAGATACACTGACCTATATTGCATCCCGCTTCAACGTCACTTTGGAAGCGCTGATTTCCGCCAACCCCGAAGTCAACCCCAATCTCCTCAGCCCAGGACAGCGCCTCGTCATCCCCGGCCTGGATTTCAACGGCGTGTTGGAAACAGAGGTCGTTGCGCTGGGTGATTCACTGCGCAGCCTCAGCCGCCGCACACAAGTTGCGGATGAACTGTTGATCAAACTCAACCGCCTGGTGAGCCCCAGCGAGTTATATGTAGGTGTGAGCGTGATCCTGCCGCTGCAGGAGGGGCAACCCCGCTACGATACTCCCATCAGTGCGCAAAACGGTGAGACGCTGCTGGAGATGGCAGTGCGGCAGGGAAGCGACCCCTGGACTCTGGCAGCCATCAACAAACTTTACGGCACATGGGACGCCCTGCCCAACGACGTGTTGTATGCACCCGGCGGGACCCGCAGTGAAAATGCAGCCGGTTTGCCGCCTGCCTTTCTGGAGGCAAGCGTCACCCCGCTGCCGCTGGTGCAGGGAGGTACGGAGGTCATTCGCGTGCGGGTGAGAGATGGCTATTCTGTTTCCGGCACACTGGTTGACCGCCCGCTGCGCTTCTTTTCGGTCAATGGTGAGCAGATCGCTTTGCAAGGCGTCCATGCGCTTTTAGAGACGGGCGTACATCCGCTGCGCCTGGAAGCCGTCTCGCCGGAAGGAGTGCGGCAATCTTTCGAACAGATGGTGCTGGTGGCTTCCGGCAATTACTTCAGCGAGACACTTTACGTTGACCCTGCTACGATTGACCCCGCCGTGACCGAGCCGGAAAACCAACAGGTCTATGCGATCACCAGCATTGTAACCAGCACCAAGTATTGGAACGGTATTTTTGCCTCGCCCGCTGTGTATCCCGACCAGTACACATCTCTGTATGGCACACGCAGAACCTACATCGGTTCAAATTCCAACTTAACCATTGAAGGGTTTCATACCGGGCTGGATTTTGCCGGAGGCGAGGGCTTGCAAATCTTTGCGCCGGCGCGGGGGCAGGTGGTGTTTGCCGGTCCGCTGGCGGTGCGCGGGAACGCTACCCTTATTGACCATGGCTGGGGGGTGTACAGCGGTTTTTGGCATCAGTCTGCCATTTACGTCAAGGCCGGGGATTTTGTAGAGCAGGGGCAGGTGATTGGCCTGGTGGGCGGAACGGGGCGTGTGACAGGGGCGCACCTGCACTGGGAGGTGTGGGTAAACGGCGTCCAGGTGAATCCGCTCGATTGGTTGAATCAGGCTTACCCGTAGTAGTCGAAGCGTTGCGTGTCGGTTGTGTTTATGCTACACTACCGCAATTCAAACCGGAGGTTGCCGTGTCCACCGCATCTATTGTCAATTTTCTGAAGCAGTGTGATATTTTCTATCAGTTTACGCCCACTCAATTGGAACTGGTCGCTAATATCTGCCAAGAGGCGGTTTATCAAAAGGATGACCTGATCTTTCGGGAAAACAGTGACAGCAAGGAACTGTACGTCATTGTGCAGGGGGAGGTGGATATTGTGGTGGACCCGTCGCTGGTTGGCACTTTGGATAATGGGGCGGAAAACAGAGTAATTGCCACCATGCGGCGCGGACAATCTTTTGGGGAGGTGGCGCTGGTGGATGAGGGGCTGCGCTCTGCTTCTGCTTGCGCTTCTCAAAAAGACACACACCTGCTGATCATCCCGCGCGACAAGCTAATCATGTTGTGCGATACGTATCCTCAACTGGGCTATCGCCTGATGTACAACCTGGCAGCCGACCTGGCGATGAAAATACGTAACACCGATTTGAGGATTCGGGAACAGTTACTTTACAACAAGTCACGTGAGCAAAAGTAAAATTTGTATAAATTTGCTCCTTGACCCCCTGAAAAATTTCACGTAAGATAGACGCCTGTACTTATGAGTGGTACTTCCTGCCATTAAGAGAGCCGAGAATTTCGACCTGAGGAAGGGGATTTTCTCGGGCTCTTTTTGTAAATGGGATTTTATCTTTTTCGTCGAAGGAGGTGATGCCGACAAAGATGAGAGTATTGTCAGCCGCAGCATTGGAACCGCATCAAGCGGAAACTTTCAAAATCATGAGTTTTTGGAGGAGGAAGAATGTCTAAACGTCTCAATTTCGTTATCGCCTTGCTGATCGTCGCCAGCATGGTCCTTGCGGCCTGCGG
>JBBITE010000112.1:0-2812 GCA_037440905.1 Anaerolineae bacterium
GCTTCCGACATACGCCAGTAAACTGGCTGATTCCATACTTTGGAGTCAGGGAGCTCGCTCCCGCACGCCAGTAAACTGGCTGACTCCAAAGGTATCAGAGCAGTATAATATTTTTATGACATCCGAACTCGCTGCCGCAATCCGCGAACGATACCAGTTCACCCTTGAGCAAATCGCCGCCGCCGCCCGCCGCAGCAGCCGCTCTCCTGAAGAAGTCCGCCTGGTGGTGGTCACCAAATCCCAGCCGTTGGAGGTTGTTCAAGCCGCCATCGAAGCGGGTGTGCGCATTCTGGGAGAAAACTATCCCGAAGAAGGTGTTACGAAAATTCAATCTATCCCTCCCCAAACTGGGGTAGAATGGCACATGATCGGTCACGTACAAAGCCGCAAGGCTCGGCTCGTGGCTGAACATTTTGCACTTTTACACTCCCTCGATAGCCTCAAACTTGCCCGCCGGCTGGAGCGTTTTGCCACTGAACAAAACCGTATCCTCCCCGTGCTGCTCGAATTCAACGTTGGCGGCGAAGAAAGCAAAGCCGGCTGGGATGCCTCGGACGAAACCCGCTGGGGCGACTTCCTGCCCGACATCGAAGCCATTTTGGATTTACCCCACCTGCGCGTTTGCGGGCTGATGACCATGCCTCCGCTCGAAACCAATCCCAACGACGCCCGCCGCTTCTTCCAACGCCTGAGGCGACTGCGTGACCATTTCGCCTCCCGCTACTCCCAGGCAGACTGGCGCGAACTCTCAATGGGCACCAGCGCCGATTACACGGTGGCTGTGGAGGAAGGCGCTACCTTCGTCAGAGTGGGAACGGCTATCGTGGGCGCACGCAGATATAAATCGGAGAAAGAAGCGCTGTGATGTTCCTTGCTCAAATCATCAACATTGTTGCCAATCTTTACACCTGGATTGTGATTGCATCCATCCTGATGTCCTATTTTGTGGACCCGTATCATCCTGTCCGGCAGGGGGTGGATAATCTCGTCCGACCTTTGCTCGACCCGATTCGCCGTGTGGTGCCGCCGGTGGGGATGTTCGATTTCAGCCCGCTGGTTTTGATTGTTTTGGTTGAAGTGTTTTCCAATTTGCTTGTCCGCTTCCTGTATGCAATTTCCTGAGGTGAATCATGAGCGATAGAAAATTCAAACTTCATGATGGTCAAAGAGGCTCGGCGCTGGCAGTGCGGGTAACGCCGCGCGCCAGCCGCAACGAAATCGTTGAAGTGCTGGCCGATGGCACGCTGCGCGTGCGCCTTTCTGCCCCGCCGGTGGATAACGAAGCAAATACCGCCTTGATTGAATTTCTTTCGGATATTCTTGGCGTGCCAAAATCCAAACTCGAAATTGTGGCAGGCAGCACAGGACGCGACAAGCTGGTTTCGGTCGTGGGGATGGATGTGGAAACCGTCCACCAGCGCATTCTGGCGCATTTGGGGTAACAAAGACAAACGCTTCCCGGTCCGCGAGACCGGGATTTTTTTGCCTCTTGTGAGGCGGGTAGATTTGTGTCATAATCCCGCCAATTTATTCACAGGAGCAGCCGCTATGACTCATATTGTTGATCAGGTTTCATTTGGAGCAATCGTACAGGTGCGCGACCGTCTGCTCGAACAACAGGCGCGTGGGCGCAAAGTGCTGCGGCTCGAATCGGGAGACCCATCCTTCGATATTCCCGTCCATGTCCGCGAGGCAATGGAAAAGGCATTGCGCGAAGGGCAAACGCATTACACCGCCTCAACCGGCATTCCCCTGTTGCGCAAAGCCATCTATCAAAAAGTGACCACCGAAAACCGTCTGACCGTTCCCAACGAGGACCATGTGGTGGTGACCAACGGCGCCATGCACGGCTTGTACATTCTCTTCCGCGCCATGTTGGAAGAAGGCGATGAAGTCATTTTGCCCGACCCGATGTGGACGGAAATTGCAGAAAACATCCGCCTCGGCGGCGGACGGCCGGTGGCTGTTCAACTGCGCGAAGAAAACGGCTATCAATATGACCCCGCCGAAATCGAGGCGGCAATCACCCCGCGCACCAAAGCCATCTTTGTCAATACCCCTCAAAACCCCATCGGCGTGGTGGCTGCGCGCGAGACGCTCGAAGCCATTGCCCAAATTGCCGAGCGCCGCAACCTGCTGCTCGTCAGTGATGAAGCGTATGAGCATGTCCTCTATGATGGCGCGGAGCATATCAGCCTGGGCTCGCTGTCTGCCGCTCAACACCGCACCATCAGCGTCTATTCTATGTCCAAGACTTACGCCATGAGCGGTTTGCGTTTGGGTTACTTGGTGGTCAACGATGCGCTGCTGCTGGAACGCATTAAAAAACTGGTGCGCTGCACCATCAACGGCGTCAACTCGGTGACGCAATATGGCGCGGCGGCGGCGCTGAGCGGTCCGCAGGATGCAACCAAGTCCATGGCACAGGAATATCAAAAACGGCGCGATATTCTCTTTGCTGCGCTTGAGCAAGCGCCTTACCTGAAAGCGTTCAAGCCAGGCGGCGCTTTTTACCTGTGGGCGAGAATCCTGCCTGAATGGCCCGGCTACGATGGCCGGCGGGATGACTGGTCTATGACGAATTACCTGATTGACGCGGCTGGAATCGGTTCTTCCCCCGGTTCGGCTTTCGGACCTGCCGGCCGGGACCACATCCGATTTGCCTTTTCCTGTTCGACAGCCCAGGTGGAAGAGGCGGCACATCTCCTGCCGCAGGTTCTGGCGCAGGCAGGGAAGTAAATTTCTTTACGCCACAACACTCGACTTTGGCCTTTTGATAAAGGTAGTTGAAAAGAGGAAGCCTTCTGAGTAG
>JBBITE010000113.1:0-2499 GCA_037440905.1 Anaerolineae bacterium
TGTTTTTTTGCAATCGGGAACTGCTTGTTTTCTCAGGGGCAGGTGAATTGAATGGGAGTGCTGCGTGCGAAACCGCTGGGGTTGAAGACTTCCACGAAATACACGAACTTGTCGCCTGAGGCGTAGGGGATGGTTTCAGTGTAAGATTTGGAATCGGCGGGCAGTTCGGCCACCGTCTGGTCGTTGCGGAGGATGCGGTAGCCGCTTTCGTCCACGGCGCGATCCGTCCAGCGGATGGAAACGGTGACCTGACCGATGTTGCAGTTGAAGGTCCATTCCTGGAGGGCGGGCGCGGCGGGCGGCGCGGGGGTAACGGTCGGCGGTGGGGTGACGCTGGGTACGCTCCAGTAACTTCCCTTGATTTCCACAGAGCCGCCCCACAACCAACACTCCCCTGTGGGGCTTTCGGGCGATTTGACCAGCCAGTAATTTTGTTGCGGGTAGGCGCCAATGATTTCCAGCTCTTTCCACACTAGATACGTATGCACGATTTGATAATCGGTGCCTGGTCCGCTGCGGCAATTGGTGTTTTCCAGCAGGCGCAGCGTTGGCACGGAATAGGTTGGGGTGATGGTGGCTGTTGGTCCGGCGGTGGGTGGGAGGGTGGCAGTTTCGGAAGGAGGGGGGAGAACGGCTTGTTCGGTTGAAGCGGGAGAAGAGGGTGTGGAAAGGAGAAGCGCCTCCACCGTCCGCGCGGCGGAGGTCTGCACATCGACCGGAGGAGGAATTTGTTCCCCGCTGCCGGGGAAGTTGCAGGCAAGGATCGAGAGAGCCAGCGTCAGGGCGGAAAGAAGCGCTCGAGGTTTTTTCATGGGATAGGGTTCACTTTATCTTTTTGTGCGCCCGTCCGCCCACGCGGAAATATTCTACGCGGCCTTGTTCATCACGGATGACATCGGCGAGCGCGCCTTTGAACGGCTCATCCAGCCCGATGAGTTTATCTTTCTCGTAGAACTGGAAGCGCACGGGCGGCAAGGCGGGGCCGGGCGGCGTATCGGGGGTGGGGAAGCCGCCGAGCGGAATGTGATGGAACATCAGGTATTTGCCTTTGACTTTGAGGTCGAAACATTCTGTGCCTATTCTATAACGGCCTGTGAGTTCTTTCAGTTCCACCAAAGGTACTTCCTTCGGTTCGGGGGAGCGGAGTTCGACGTTGAAGTAGGTTTCCAGCACCAGCCCGAACAAAGCGGCGGTGAGGATGCCGCCGTCATCGCTGTTGGTGAGGATGGCGCAGACAAACTCTTTTTCAGGGATGAAGAAGAAATACGCCTGCTGACCGTTGGTCGCGCCGCCGTGTGCATATACGTTGAATTTTCCCGCATCACGGATGAACCACGTGATGCCCATCATCCCGCGCGGACCGGCATCTGCCTGAGGGACGCGCATGGCCCGCAGGCTTTTGCCGCTGATGACGTTTTTCTTCCCTCCGCTCATGTGGAAGCGCCCGTACTTGAGCAAATCTTTGACGGTGCTGACGACGCCTCCCACGCCGTTGCCGGCTCTGCCAATTGCCCACGGTCGCGCCACCTGAACCTTTCCCTTCACCTTCGTGTGACCGACGACGAAGCGGTGTGTGAACAGAATGTCGCTGGGGTAGAAGAAGGTCATGTCCAAGCCGAGCGGGTCGAACAGCATTTCCTGAGCGGCTTGCTCATAGGTTTTTTTCGTCACAATTTCGATAATGCGGGCGGCGATGTTGAACCCCGTGTTGTTATATGACCAGATTTTCCCCAGCGGCTGAATCTGCGGCAGTTTGGCGATGTCTTTCACCATTTTCTCGAGGGCATCGTCGCCGTTGCCGAAGTCGTTGAAGTAATCGCCCACCCATCCGCCCATGTGCGTGAGCAGGTGCCGCACGGTGACCTTTTTCGCCACCTCTTCATCCTGTAGTTGGAAGTCTTTGATGTATTTGCGGACGGGGGCGTCGAGGTCCACTTTGCCGCGCTCGACGAGCATGATCAGCAGGGTGCCGGTAAAGGTCTTGCTGATCGAACCGGTTTGGAAGAGCGTATCGGGGGTGACCGGCAGAGGGTGCTCCACACTGGTAATTCCAAAGCCAGCCGTGAACTCTTTGCCTTTGTGGAAAATGCCTATGGCAACCCCCGGCACATCGAGGCGCTTCATTTCCGAAACGATCTTTTTGGCGATTTTCCTGAATTTTGAATCGGTGATGTGGGAAGTGGAAAGATTCATGATATCTCCATTGGGCAAGGTGTTTGCGGTAAACAGCTGTAACTACCTACCGACAGTCAAAAGGGGTAAGAAACCTGCCGCTGTGTGTCATAGCGAGGGCTGATGGTCGAGTAGGGCGAGCGTTCTTCTCGCCTGTATCGAGACCCAGCCCGAGGCGCAATCTCCAGCATTTGCGGGGAGACTGCCACGCTCGCTGCGCTCGCTCGCAGTGACAGGTAGGCAATTACGAACAGCCGCATTATAAACAAACTTCCTCGACTTTGGCCTTTTGATAAAGGTAGTTGAAAAGAGGAAGCCTTCTGAGTA
>JBBITE010000114.1:0-2482 GCA_037440905.1 Anaerolineae bacterium
GGTCAGTCAGATGCTGCATGAGCGCTTGAGCGCGTTTGAGTGGTATGCGCCGTAAGCCAGACTTCCCATCTGTCAAAGTTCATCAACTGGCTGACAGGCTCGTGAGGGCGCTACGGCAACTGGTATTGCTTCAAAAACTCCCATAGAAAATCGGCGGCGACAACAGGATGATTTTTGCCGTTCGGATACTCATGCGACAGATTGTCAATGAAAACCAGTTGAAAACTGTTATCCGCGCCTATGGCGCTGGTGGAGTAGGTAAACCGAACGTAGCGCTCGCCTGATAGAGTCCCTTCGGAGTATTCATAAACATCCGCAAGTTGAAGCGCGTCGAGCCAGCGTTTTACCAGCAAGGTTTTAACCTGCGGATGTTGGATGAGCGTTTCATCCAGTGTAAATGGCTGCCCGTTGTTGTACCGGACAAAGTTGTCATCCTCATTCCCATAGGTGAGGACCACCGAGATAGGACGGGCAGAGGAACCAGAAACAGCCAGCGGAGCCGCGCTCGTCACAGCCGCAGCCACCCGTTCCGACATTTCGACAGCCAGCCGCCCAGCCATCTGTGCGCCGTTCGAAAAACCTGCAACGTATATCCGCTTTGCGTTGACGGAGTAGTTCGACTCGAGAAAATCGAACAGGGCTTGAAAGAATGCCATATCGTCCGCCAGCGGATGATCCACCAGCGCTTGTTCTTCAGGGTTGAGCGAGGCGATGTCCTCGGCGCTGCACAGGGGCAGTGTCTCCCCGCCCAACGGACCAGCGTCCCACTTGGTCGTGACCTTGCGCTCGTAGCGGTCGTTAAAATCGCCGTCTCGATTCTCGTCTTCGTAGAAACAATACGCCAGAGCCGAGGGAAATACCGCGATGAATTTCTCCTGGTTTGCCTTCTCTTTCCAGCCTGAAATGTTGTAAAACCTGAGCCCATCGCCGCTCGTGCCATGAAGCATAATCACAACGGGGACTTGCGTGTATGTATCCTTCATCTGCGGCACATAGACGATGAACTCGCGCGTCTCTCCGCCAATGGTGAGGGTGTGGTCATGCCGACCAGGAGCGTTGACCGCCCCGCTTGGGTTGGAGGCAGGCGCCTCGGTTTGAACTGGGGTCGCGTCAGCGTTCTGTGATGCGGGGTTTGGCTTCTGCCTCAAAGCGCGGTTGCAGCCGCTTGTCAGCAGAGTCAACACGAGCAGCAGGGTTGTAATGGAAGACCTGTTCATTCTTGCTTATACATCCGTCTCCGTCATGCGGCGCGCAGACCCGCCAGCACAATGACCGAAACCGCCACCATCGTCAGCCCCACAGTGGAAAGCAGAAAGCGAATGACACCCTCTTTCCCCGCCGAAGCCTTGTGCTCTCCAGCCGCAATCGGCATGAGCGAGCCCGCCCCCCACGCTGCGGCAAGGAAAGTGGCAAGCCAGTTGGCAAACGTGCCATAGAGAGCGAGCCAGAAGGCGGCTGTCAGCCAGATAGCAGACAAGTTCAGTCTCTGCCACAACAGCCCCAGCGCCATGAGAAACATGCCGTTCAAGACTCCTTCCATGTGACTGGAAAGCCCCATGCGGGGATTCTTGAACTTAGGGACAACGAACCCCGTCAGCAAACCGAGCAGGAAGAGGGCAATTCCAAGTTGAAGCAATAAAGCGTCCATTTCATCATCTCCTCAATAAAGAATCAATAAATTTTTGAAAGCACGGTTGACCAGCGCCGTATCGCCCGAAACCTGCGCCCGCTTCATGCCTTCTTCATATGAATACCGCCCCGAGACGAAGATATTGAAATCGAGGGCATCCATTTCCAACCTTGCGGCGGGTTCGCCCTGCCCAACCTTCCACGCCCCGCCAGCCATGCCCGTCAAAACAAGCGTCATGGCGCGACCGTTGAGTCTTGGCTTCAACTTTTTCGCCGTGTCACACACCACCAGTTCCACCATCCGCCCGTCGTGTTCGCGGGTCTGTTCAAAGGGACGGTTCGTGGCGCGGCAGATGTCGAGGCGGTGCATCCAGGTATCGCGGCTGTGAGTGACCCACATCAAGTAACGCAGCGACATGAATCCCCCAACGGGATGAGGCGCATGAATCCACTTGATGGCATTGAACCCGTAGGCCCAGTTGCGCATGGCTTTGGGACCTGCCGCCTTCAACTCGGCAATGAGTTCGGCGGGAGTCCTCTGTTTGCGCTCGCCCACCTGCAACGCATTGATGGCATCTTCGGGCAATTGTCCGCGTTTTGGAATGCGCAGGTATTGGCGCAACATCTCCCGATAACCGACTCCGCTCACATATCCGCCCGCCTGGTGCGCTACCATGTCGTGTACATCCCATTCGGCGCAGGGGGTGGGTTTGGACCAATCGTCGGGGTGGAGAGATTCGAGGAGACGCAGCAAGCAGGTAAAGGCGTCGGTTAAGAGGCGGTGGGCTTCGTCTGCATTAGGGTAGGGAATGCCTTCGGCAGGGAGGATATCCGAAAGAGGGGAGGCGTTCAT
>JBBITE010000115.1:0-6356 GCA_037440905.1 Anaerolineae bacterium
GGCGGGGGGCCTCCCCCCTCGGCGCGGGGGGGGGGGGGGGGGGGGGGGGGGGGGCGCCCGTGTCTGGGTGGGGGTGGGCGAGGGAGTGGCAGTCTGTCTCAAAAAGACCGGCAGCGTTTCACTGACCACCGGCAAAACGGCGGTGGTTTCGTAGCCGACAAAGTAGTAAAAACCGAAGCCGAAGAAAATCAGGATGGCGGCGGCAATGGGGGTATAGACCCGCTGGCGTTTTTTGATGACCTCCGGCGGGATCGGCTCGTGATATTTGCCGGATTCAATCAGCGCCAGTTCCGCGGGATGTTCATGTTCCATCTCTTCGCGGGTGAGCGTGCCGGTGAACATGCTCTTGTTGAAGGTTTTGATGTGGACGTGGTAGAAATGCCAAATGAGGATCGCCAGCACCGCCAGCAGCGCCTCGCCGCCGTGTGCGGCTTTGGCGGCGGGGACCGCCTCGCCCGGCAAGAAGCGCAGCGCAGAAATCGGGTTCCACATGATGAAACCGGTCAAGCCCATCACAATGGTTCCCCAAATGAGCGCCAGGTATTCTATCTTTTCGGCGTAGGAGTAGCGCCCGTAATACGCCTTGTGTTTTTTGCGCCCCAGGTAATACTGAATGTCGTGGATGAGATGCTGAAGGTCGTCAATCCAGGGGATCATGCTGATGGGGTTGCGCAAAACCAGGATGCGGTAGGTCACATCCAACACATGCACGACGCTGATGAGCATCATCCCGATGGCAGAGGCATGATGAATGCGGCGCGCTACTTCGATACCGCCGATCAGGTTGAAGAACCAGATGCTGAACGGCGCCAGGGCGTATTTTTGAGTCAGCCCGGTGAACGCGAGAAGCGTGAAGGAAATCAGGAAGACGATGTGCTGGAAGCGCTGCAGGGCATCGAAGCGGACGTATTTTTCGGATGGTTGCGGCTTAGCGGTCATGGGAGGTCTCCTCTTCATCACCATCCGATTTGTTGGGTTCGTCTGCCGCCTCCGCCTCTGCCGCGGGCTGCTCAGCCGCCAAAGGCATGTCCTCCGCTGGCGGTTGTTGCTGTTCTTCAGCCTGCTGCGGCTCGTCTGGCGGGAGAGATTGGAGTATTTGTTCCACTGGTGGAGCGACGGGCGCTTCCGCCGCTTCTTCCGCCGTTTCGGCCGGCTGGGCGAGTTCTTGTTCCACGCTGGCTGCAGGTTTTTTCTCGCGCAAGCGGTTGATGAGTGCGCGGCTGAAATCCATCACCACCAGCAGGAGCATCGGTCCCAACACGGCAGGAATGAAGAACTTGTAAAAGAGATTCACGTAATAGACCAGCGGGTACTTCTCCGGCGAGGGGATGTAATGCGACATCCACGCATCGGGGAAGTTCGCCGTCGCGCCGGGATGACACACCTGGCAGCGCGCCAGCAAATTCTCGCGCACCGCCAGCCCCTTGTTCGGGTCGTCTGCCCGGGCAATATCATGCACGCCATGACAATCAGTGCAGACCGGTTTGTTGGTGGGCTGATCGGGATAGGTTTTGTCGAACAAGACAACCGTCGTCCCGTGAAAATCCGCCACGTAGGTATTCAGCACCTCGGTGGAAAGACCATACTTGTGCATCAGAGCGTTATTGGTATGGCATTGCGCGCACAGGAACGGTATGCTGTTGCGGAAGGAAGCTGTTGTGGGATTGGAAATGTTGTGAACGCCATGACAATCTGTGCAGGTCGGCACATCCAGGTTTCCCTCTTCGGTCAACGCCTTGCCGTGAACGCTTTCCTTGTAAGTATCGTAAATGGCGCTGTGGCATTGAGCGCACGTTTGGGGAATGTGCAGGCGGGCATAATCCAGCAGTTCGCCGCTTTGGGGGTTCGTCAGCCGCTGCTGGGTATGAGGGTTGTGGCAGTCGGTGCAAACGGCGGCTTCGGTGTTTCCTGCGGCAAGCGCTTTCTGATGCACACTATCGAGCGTTTGGGTAAATTGCTCTTCGTGGCAGTTTTGGCAAACGGTGTAGTAATTCAGTTTGAACTCGCGCAAGGACTCTGCCGTGCGTTCGGGGTGAGGGAAGCCCTTGATATCAGCGTGACAGGTGACACAGGTCACGTCATTGGAACCGTGTGTGCTTTTGGTAAATGCCGCAGAGTCAATCGTCAGCGGCAGAGGTTCTCCGCTTTTCAATTGAACGCTAAAGCCCGGCTGAGAATGACACGCCAGACAGGCATCGTTTTCGGCTTGAAGAGACAGCGCCGGCATAGCCGCCGCATCTTTTTCGGACCTCGAACCTGCTGCGGCTTCGGACACAGCAACACCCGCCGCTGTGAGTAAGACCGCAATGCCCATAACAATAAGGTAAACACGTACTCGCATCACTTCTTTTCTCCCGGCTTGTTCTTGGAACCTGCGCCAGCGGTCAGGCGCTGATATTCCTTTTCATGGAAGGTGCGCATTTCCTCTTCGCTTAAGCGTCCGGTAAACATACTTAAGTTCGTCCGCTCGATGTGGACGTGATAGACATGCCACACCAGGATAAAGATGGCAATGACCACCGCCTCGGTGCTGTGCGCCAGTTTGGCGGCCGGGACCACCCCGCCCGGCAGAAATTTTGTGAAGAAAACCGGGAACCAAATAATGAAACCGCTGATTCCCATAATCAACACGCCGAAGAAGACAAACCAGTAGGTCACCTTTTGCTCGAAATTGTAACGCCCAAACTTCGGCTTGTCATTGCGCAGAAACAACAGATATTGAAACATGTGAGCGGCATCGCGCACATCCTGCCAGGTGGGCAGCAGGTCACCGGGCAGGCGGCGTTTGGACATCAGGTAGAAAATGCGTCCCAGGTGATACAGCGCTTCCAGTGCCAGAACAATCGCCGCAATGTGATGAATCTGGCGGATCAGTTCCACACGTTCCGGCGTGGAGAGCAAATCCTGACTGATGGAAAGTTCACGATATTTTTGCGGCAGCCCCGTCAGCAACAGGATCAAACCACTTATCATCAAGACCGCATGTTCCCAGCGTTGAGCAGCCGTAAAACGCGGAAAAGTCCGTTCGTGGCGGATGGAAGGGATGGTAGTGTTTCCGCTCATGGCAGGTTCCTCCTCACACGGTCAACGGTCGCGCGGATGATTTGCAGGGCAACATAGAGAATGCACCCCCACAGGACAAACGGCACGAACAATTTATAGAAGCGGTCCACATAGAAGAGGAAGGGGGTGCGCTCCAAACTGATTTCGTTGTGGCCGGTCCAGGCATCGGTCCAGTTGGGACCCGCATCCGGGTGGCACTGCTGACAGGTGGCAAGCAGGTTTTGCGGATTGACCTTCGATTGCGGGTCGTCGGTCGAACGAATGTCGTGGATGCCATGACAATCGGAGCAGACGGCGCTGTCGTGCCAGATGGTGGGCCACTTCGCTTTATAGACGGATACATCCACGCCATGCCAGGAACGTTTATAGATGCTGTACACATCGGCGGAGAGACCGTATTTACTCATCAGTTTTTCATCGGCATGACAGCCGGCGCACAATTCCGGCTCCGCCACACGGAACTGGGCGGTACGCGGGTCTTGAATATTATGCACACCGTGGCAATCGGTGCAAACCGGAACATCCGGATTCTCTTCCGACATCAGCGCCGCGCCGTGAACACTCTGACGGTAGGTATCCACGATTTCGGTATGACACTGACGGCAGGTTTCGGAAATGAGCGAGCGCGGCTGATCCGGCGGGCGGATATCGTGCGCTCCGTGACAATCGGTGCAGATGGGTGCCTCCAGGTTGCCTGCTTGGGCGGCTTTGGCGTGCATACTATCCTGCGCCTTTTCATAGTTCACAGAATGGCATTTTTCGCAGGTCTGGTAATAGGCACGCGAAAGTTCCCGTGCGCTCTGATATTTCAATTCCGGGTGCGGGTACTCTTTGATATCGGTATGGCAGGCTTCGCATTCGATACCCACCGTGCTATGCACCGAATGATCCAGGTCGTCTTGAGAGACATACAAAGAAAGCCTCTCACCGCTGGGAAGCGTAAGGCTGAGGGTGGGATCGCCATGACAGGAGAGGCAGTATTTCTCCGTCTCCTGAGCCGAAGGCACAGCACTGGCGGGCGAAGCCGACATCAGACTCAACAACAGAATGAAACTGCCCGCCGCAATCAACCACAATGTCTGACGATACATGTTACGCGTCGCCATGTGTCAGAGCTCCTTCTTTTTCTTCTTTTTCGTCTTCTTCTTTGCGCTTTTTGCTGGCGTGGGCTGGTTCTCGCCGTTTTCGTCATAGCCGCTGGGCGGCTCGGGGGTTTCGGCAACCAGTCCCCATTTGCGGAGCAGGTAGGAAATGCCAAACAAAATTGCCAGCGGCACCAGACAACGCAGGATGAACAGCAAAGCCACGAGCAACGGACTGGCAGATGGTTCGTTCATCGTTTTTCCCTCCACGGCGGATTTTTCCAGCCGCCTGCAACCAATGGACTGGTCATTGAATCTCCAAAAATGAGAGCGACATTAGACGCAATAAGTATAACTTAAGGCAGCGCACCGAGATATGGATAAATGTAATCAATTTAACCTGAGCGGCGGAGTAAAAGCTCCGCCGCTTGTCATATCGCACGAAATTCAGCCGCTTATTGAATAGCCGGTCAAAGACCGTGAAAAGCATGGCGCAATAAATGCGCGTACTCTTCACACAAGAGCAATCAATGCTCCTCCCGCTGGAAGAGCGGCAGAAAGCGCACTGCCAGCGTGATAACGGTCAGGGCATACCCTATCACCAGAATCGCCACTCCCCATTCGATGGGAGCAGGGGAATAATTCCCAATGGGAAGTTCAAACGCGGTCCCTGGCGAATACGAAAGCGGAACAAACAAACCACCGACGGTGACGTTCCAGCGGTGGACAATGATACCGGTCATTGCCGAGAGCGCCCCAACTACAACGGCGGCGGGATTTTTATTGAAGCGTGGCATGAGGAAAAGG
Source organism: Anaerolineae bacterium (assembly GCA_037440905.1). Lineage (GTDB taxonomy): Bacteria > Chloroflexota > Anaerolineae > Anaerolineales > Villigracilaceae > Defluviilinea. Next base: position 4,953 of record JBBITE010000115.1, read on the forward strand.
ATGGCAGGAACGAGAATGCCCAGAATCACTTCCCCCACCCAGAAACTGAAGGTGTAGGGAGTTTGCTGCTGCAGGAGCGTGAATGCCTTGCTGACGCCGGGCGTGCTGCCATAATAGGTCACCGCGGCCATATCCCAAAATTTGATATACCCATAAGCCAGCAAACCCACCCCGCTAAAGCGGGTGATGATTTGCAGAACATTGTGCGGCACAGTGCGTTTCCCCAGAATCCACTCCAAAACATAGGCAACGCCCACCGTCACAGCGGGTCCCGCCGCAATGGCAGATAACACAAACATGATAGGCATGCTGGGCTTGAACCAAATGGGACGGGATTTGATGACGCCGTAGGTGGCTCCCAGCGAAGATTGATGCAGAAGCGAAATCACCAGCCCCAGGGCGGCAAGAACCGGCGTCAGTTTGTGAAGCGAATGCCCAAAGGCGCGCAGCCGAGTCCAACCGTCGAAGAATGGAGCATCCACAATCACCGGTGCAAACTCCGTTATCAGAATCAGCAGATAGATGGTGATGCACATGGTCACTTCCCAAAGCACCGAATGCACATTCCAAAACACCCACGGATGCCAGAAGCGATCGGGACGACCAATATCCATCAACAAGGTCACCATGGCGGAGGTATAACCGGCAAAGCCGATCAAGACAGCCAGGCGGATGATCGGCTGCAGGCGTTTGATGCCAAAGATATACACAATGGCCGAGAGCGTGAAGGCGCCTGCCCCCAATGCAATGGCAGAAAGGTCAATGGTGATCCACAGTCCCCAAGGCACCGAGTCGCTCAGATTCGTAATGATGAGCCCTTTCCACAGAACCTGTATTGCCGAGTAAAGACCGATTGCCAGCAAAACAGCCAGGAACCCCATCCACAGCAAAAAGGCCCTGCTGAAAGACGGGAGTTGAAAAGACTTGCGGGGTAAAGTCGAAGTGGTCATCGCTAAATTCCTTCCCTGGGCGGAATGTAATAGACGCTGGCTTCCGTTCCCAGTTCATCGCGCAGGCGAAAGGTCGGGTTGGAGGCGATGAGTTGAGAAACGCGGCTTTCGGGGTCTTTCAGATTTCCAAAGACGCGCGCTCCCACCGGGCAAATATTGACACAGGCCGGGGTCGCTTCACGATCTACGCCGGGTCTGAGACCTTTCTCCAGCCCGGCATCTATGCGGTGAATGCAAAACGTGCATTTTTCAACCACGCCGCGCGGACGACGCTCCACTTCCGGCGTTCCCCAGGCCGGCACGAACGGATTTTCCTCATCGCTGCGATCCTTCCAGTTAAAACGGCGCGCATCGTACGGGCAGGCAATCTGACAATATCGGCAGCCAATACAGCGGTCATAATCCATCACCACCAGGCCGTCTTCGCGGTGATATGTTGCCTTGACCGGGCAGA